>NZ_QKYZ01000008.1:0-311125 GCF_003253625.1 Pseudomonas sp. URMO17WK12:I6 | reverse complement strand
GATTGCGGTGTGTGAAGACGCAATGAACCGAAAGTTCGCAACCATTCACAAAAGCCGCACAAACTATCGCATACCCAATTTGCTGAAACGTCGAAAGACGGTTCGGTACCCGAATTTCTTGACGACCATAGAGCATTGGAACCACCTGATCCCATCCCGAACTCAGAAGTGAAACGATGCATCGCCGATGGTAGTGTGGGGTTTCCCCATGTGAGAGTAGGTCATCGTCAAGATTAAATTCCGAAACCCCTATCTGCGTATGCAGGTAGGGGTTTTGTTTTGCCCGCAGAAAAAGTCTACTTCTCTGGCAACACAAAAATGCACAGTTATTTTCGAGTCAGGACACTAGAATAGGTCCAACATTTTTGGAGCCAGAGCCTTTATGCCAGATCCGGTTGACACCCCTGGGCTGTCAGATTTACCACTGGACGGTTTGGTGGCGTGTCATGAGTGCGACTTGCTGATGCGCAAGCCTGAACTCGCCCATGGTGAGAAGGCCATTTGTCCACGCTGCGGTTATGAGCTGTATGCCCATCGGCACAATGTCGTGCAGCGCAGTCTCGCCTTGGTCATTGCCGCACTGTTGTTGTATATCCCCGCGAACTTTTTACCCATCATGCAGCTCCATCTACTCGGGCAGTCATCGAATGACACTGTCTGGAGCGGTGTTCTCGGTTTGTTCGATACCGGTATGCAGGGCGTAGCAGCAGTCGTATTTCTCTGCAGCATGGGGATTCCGCTGCTCAAGCTGCTCTGCCAATTGGTGGTGCTGCTGAGTATCCGATTCAATATCGGACGCAGCTACGGTTTGCTGCTCTACCGCATTTATCACCATCTTCGGGATTGGGGGATGCTTGAGGTTTACCTCATGGGCGTGCTGGTCGCGATCGTCAAATTGGCCGATATGGCGGCGATTACCGTAGGTCTTGGTTTGGCGTGCTTCATCAGTTTGTTGTTGGTCCAGGTCTGGCTGGAAGTGGTGATGTCGCCGCACCAGATCTGGCAGGCATTATCAGGAGAAGATGCCCATGCGGGCGATTGATGCGGGCATTCTGATTTGTGCCGAATGCCACGAGTTGAGCAAGCAGGAAGCTGGCACCGACGAGCAGGTCTGCACCCGCTGTGGTGCGTTGGTTCATGCGCGCCGACCGAACAGCCTGATGCGTACCTGGGCGCTGCTGGTCACCGCTGCGATTATTTACATCCCGGCCAATGTGCTGCCGATCATGACCGTCAGTTCCCTGGGGCAGGGTGATCCGAGCACCATCATGTCCGGCGTGATCCAACTGGTTCAGCACGGCATGATTCCAATCGCTGCTGTGGTTTTTATCGCCAGTATTCTGGTTCCTACGTTCAAACTGGTGGGCATCGGGTTGCTGCTGTTTTCGGTGCAGCGCCGCCAGCCACTCTCCGCACGCCAACGTATATGGATGTACCGCTTTATCGAGTTCATCGGCCGCTGGTCGATGCTCGATATTTTTGTGATCGCTATCCTAGTGGCGGTTGTGAATTTCGGACGGCTAGCCAGCGTCGAAGCCAACCTTGGCGCCATCGCCTTCGCCAGTGTGGTGATTCTGACGATGCTTGCCGCAGTAACTTTCGATCCCCGACTGATTTGGGATAACACGGAGTCGGACGACGACCATGACTGATTTGCCTACAGCGAAAACCCGACCGGCCTCTAACTGGTCTGCCATTTGGGTATTGCCCCTGATCGCCTTGCTCATTGGCGGTTGGCTCGCCTGGCGTGCTTATAGCGAGACAGGCATTGAGATCCATGTGCGCTTCGAAAGCGGCGAAGGTATTCAGGCCAACAAGACCGAAGTCGTTTACAAAGGTATGTCGGTCGGTAAGGTGAAAGCCCTCACACTCGATGACGAAGGCAGCTCCAAAGGCGTGATCGCCACCATCGAGATGAATAAGGACGTGGAGCAATACCTCAGAACCAGCACGCGTTTCTGGCTGGTCAAGCCGAGCGTAACCCTGGCCGGTATCACGGGCCTGGAGACGCTGGTCTCGGGTAACTATGTGGCTGTCAGTCCGGGAGAGGGCGAACCGACCCGCAAGTTCAAGGCCCTGGCCGAAGAGCCGCCGCTGTCGGACGCCAAGCCTGGTCTGCACCTGACCATCAAGGCTGATCGTCTCGGTTCGCTGAATCGCGGCAGCCCGGTGTTCTACAAGCAGATCCAGGTCGGTCAGATCAAAAGCTATTTGCTGTCCGCGGACCAGAACACCGTTGAACTCAAAGTCTTCATCGAACCGACCTACGCCAGCCTGGTACGCAAACACACGCGTTTCTGGAATGCCAGCGGTATCAGCATCGATGCCAACCTGTCCGGTGTGAAAGTGCGTAGCGAGTCCCTCGCCAGCATCGTCGCTGGTGGTATTGCGTTTGCTACACCGGAAAACCGCAAGGACAGCCCGCCCACCGATCCAAGCCTGCCGTTCCGTCTCTACGAAGACTTCGATGCAGCCGCCGCCGGTATTCGGGTCAAGGTCAAACTCAGCGATTTCGAAGGCCTGCAGGCCGGTCGTACACCGGTGATGTACAAAGGCATTCAGGTCGGCAATCTGAAAGCGCTCAAGATTGACCCGGACCTCTCCAGCGCAACCGCCGAGCTGACGCTCGACCCATTGGCTGAGGATTACCTGGTCACCGGCACACAGTTCTGGGTGGTCAAACCATCAATTTCGCTTGCCGGTATCACCGGTCTGGAAGCATTGGTCAAAGGTAACTACATCGCCGTGCGCCCTGGCGACAAGGGTGGCGCACCGCAGCGCGAGTTCGAAGCACGGGCCAAGGCTCCGCCGCTGGATCTGCGTTCGCCGGGCCTGCATCTGGTGCTGTTCACCGAAAACCTCGGCTCACTGGAAGTCGGCAGTCCGATTCTCTACAAGCAGGTCAAGGTGGGTTCGGTGCAGAGCTACCAGTTCTCTCGCACTAAAAAACAGCTGATGATCGGTGTGCACATCGAGAAGGAATACGAGGGGCTGGTCAACGCCTCGACGCGCTTCTGGAATGCCAGCGGTATTACGCTGACGGGTGGACTGACCGGCGGCATCCAGGTCAAAAGTGAGTCTTTGCAAAGCCTGATGGCCGGCGGCATTGCTTTCGAAACCCCGGAAGCCAAAGCGCCGTTGCAGAAGCGCATTCCACGTTTCCGTCTGTTCGCCAGTCATGAAGAGGCAAACCAGAAAGGCGCCGTGGTGACCATCAAGGTCGATCGCGCCGATGGTCTGCGCACGGGCACGCCGATCCGGTTCAAAGGCCTCGACGTCGGCAAGGTCGAAGACGTCGACCTCAGCGACGACCTGCAATCGGTGCTGCTGACTGCGCGAATCACGGAAGTGCCGGAGCGTATCGCTCGAGTGGGCAGTCAGTTCTGGGTGGTCAAACCTGAATTAGGTCTGATCAAGACGTCCAACCTTGAGACGCTGGTGACCGGGCAGTACATCGAAGTGCAACCGGCGCCGAAGAATCTCGGTCCGCAAAAGGACTTCGTAGCGCTGACCAATCCTCCGGAAACCGCCAAGGAAGAGGCCGGTTTGAGCCTGGTATTGAGTGCTGCTCGTCGAGGCTCGCTGAAGACCGGTGTGCCCGTCACCTATCGCGAAATCACGGTGGGCAAGGTGACTGGCTATGAGCTGGGCCAGACGGCGGATCGAGTGTTGGTACACATCCTGATCGAGCCGAAGTACGCGCCATTGGTGCGCAGTGGCACGCGGTTCTGGAACACCAGTGGTTTTGGTTTTGACTACGGCTTGTTCAAAGGCGCAACCATACGCACCGAATCGCTGGAGACGCTGATCCAGGGCGGTATCGCCTTTGCCACACCGGATGGCGACCGCATGGGTGTCCCGGCGCGGCCCGAGCAAACGTTTCCGCTGTTCGACAAGTTTGAAGATGAATGGCTGACTTGGGCGCCGAAGATTTCTATCGGTAAGTAACCTGAGGTTAATTTGGCGTTTATCAGGACGTCTTCGCGGGCAAGCCTGCGAAGACGGTCTACCAGACGCCGACGTCTCCGGTGGCTTATCATTAGCCCCCTAACGACGCCCACCCAAGGTTCCCCCGGCATGCTGGCTATTTTCCTCGAAACCCTGAACATCACTGCGCCGGTGTTTGCCATGCTGTTTCTGGGTGTGCTGCTCAAGCGCATCGACTGGATCAACGACAACTTCATCCATACTGCGTCGGCCCTGGTGTTCAATGTCACCATGCCGGCGTTGCTGTTTCTGGGCATCTTGCATGCCGACCTGCACGCTGCGTTGCAACCGGCGCTGCTGATCTACTTCTCGGTCGCGACCCTGATGTGCTTTGCAATTGCCTGGGGTTGGGCGATCTGGAAATGCCCGCGGGAAGATCGGGGCATTTACACCCAAGGCGCGTTTCGCGGCAATAACGGGGTAATCGGCCTGGCCCTGGCGGCGAGCATGTACGGCGACTATGGCATTTCCCTTGGGGCGATTCTCGCGGCGCTGGTGATCCTGTTTTACAACACGCTCTCAACCATTGTGCTGGCGGTCTATAGCCCGGTGATCAAGTCTGATCCGTGGAGTATCTGCAAAAGTGTGATGGCCAATCCGCTGGTCATCAGTGTGATTGCAGCCGCACCATTTGCCTGGTTCCAGATCGGCTTGCCGGGGTGGCTGGAGAGGTCCGGTCAATATTTGGCGCAAACCACCTTGCCATTGGCATTGATCTGCATCGGTGGCACGTTGTCGCTGGCGGCAATGCGCAAAAGCGGCACGATGGCGCTGAGTTCAAGTCTGGTGAAGATGATCGGCCTGCCGGTGCTGGCGACACTCGGCGCCTGGCTCTGGGGCTTTCGTGGGGCGGAGTTGGGGATTCTGTTTCTGTACTTCGGCAGCCCGACCGCCGCGGCCAGTTTCGTCATGGCCCGGCAGGCCAATGGCAATCATGAACTGGCGGCGGCGATCATCGTGATTACTACACTGATGGCGGCGGTCACCACCAACATCGGGATCTTTCTGTTGCAGTGGGGTGGGTGGATCTAACCTCGGGATTTGCGGTGTTCTTCAGGTCGCCTACTCCGGCTTCTGATAGGTGTCGATCACTTCCTGCGCCGCCCGAAATGCATCGATCGCCGCCGGCACACCGGCATACACCGCGCAATGCAGCAGCGCTTCGCGAATCTCTTCCACCGTGCAACCGTTGTTCAACGCACCGCGCACATGGCCTTTCAGTTCTTGCGGGCACTTCAACGCGGTCAGCGCAGCGAGAGTGATCAGGCTGCGGGTTTTCAGCGGCAAACCTTCACGGTTCCACACGCCGCCCCAGGCGTGCTCATTGACGAAGTCCTGCAACGGCTGGGTGAATTCGGTGGCGTTGCCCAGGGCGCGGTCGACGAACGCGTCGCCCATCACTTGGCGGCGGATTTCAACCCCAGGCTTCTTATCAGTGCTCATGGCATTTCCCTCTTGTGGTGTTGGCGACGCCAGGCGCGAAGCGAGGTGAACAGCAAAAACGCCACCAGCGCTGGCAGGACGAAAAACAGCATCAGGTGTTCAAGCTTGCCGGCCAGTGGCATGCCCGCGGTGAACGACACCACGTGCAGCCCATAGGCCAGGTACAAGCCCAAAAACAGCAGGCCTTCGGCGCGGGTCACCCGGTAGCCGGAATAGAACACAGGCAGGCACAGCAGCGCGACTCCAAGCATCACCGGCAAATCGAAATCCAGCGCGTTGGGCGAGACCGACAGTGGTGATGGCGCGATCAATGCGGTCAGCCCGAGCACGCCCAAGAGGTTGAACAGGTTGCTGCCGATCACGTTGCCCACCGCGATGTCCCGCTGACCGCGCAGCGCGGCGATCAACGAAGTGGCCAGTTCCGGCAGGGAGGTGCTGACGGCGACGATGGTCAGGCCGATGATCCGCTCCGACAACCCCAGGTCGGTCGCGACCGCCACCGCGGCGCCGAGCAACAAGTGCCCGGCGAACACCAGCATCGCCAGCCCGGCGACAATCATCAGCAGGCTGCTGAACCACGGTGCCTGCGACGCTTCATGAGCCCCTGATGGCGGACGGGTCGAGTGCCGCGACTGGCGCAGCAGCAAGCCCAGGTACAGCGCCAGCGCGGCCAGCAGCATCATGCCGTCGACCCGATTCAGTTCTTTGTTCCACGCCAGTATGAACACCAGCAGGCTGGCGCCGATCATCAGTGGAATATCCAGACGCACCAATTGTCGCGAAACCCGCAATGGAGTAATCAGCGCCGAGAGCCCGAGGGTGACGAGGATGTTGAAGATGCTGCTGCCGATCACGCTACCGACGGCGATGTCGGCGTTTTGCGCCAGGGTGGCTTGCAAGCTGACTGCCATCTGCGGTGCGCTGCTGCCGAGGGCCACGATGGTCAGGCCGATGATCAGCGGCCGCACATGCAGGCGCGCGGCCAGGCGTACCGCGGCGCGCACCATCAGTTCGGCGCCGGCGATCAATAAAAACAGACCGCAGAGCAATTCAATCACGCTGATCAGGGGTAAATCGGCCAGTCCGAAAATAGTCAGCGCTCCATCTATCAGTCGTCGAGGGCTTGCACCCGAACCTTCGCGGTGCCACTGCGCAGCATGCCCAACTGTTCGGCCGCTTCACGGGACACGTCGATCAGGCGCCCGCGAGAATACGGTCCACGGTCGTTGATGCGTACCACGCAGGATCTGTCGTTATTCAGGTTGGTAATCTTCACCCGGGTGCCGAATGGCAACTGGCGATGGGCAGCGGTCAGGCCATGCTGGTTGAAACGCTCACCGCTGGCGGTGTTTTTGCCATGGTGCTTGGCACCGTAATACGAAGCCGTGCCGGTCTTGTCGTAGCCGTGTGGATCGATGGTGTCGGTACTGGCACAACCGGCCAGCAGAGAGAGTAAGGCGCACGCGCTGAGCAGACGTTTCATTTGGACGGCTCCCAAAATAAATGTGGCGAGGGCGCTTGCTCCCGCTCGACCAAGAAACGGTCGCAAAATCGGCTGATGCATTCTCGCTGAAAGAGTGCGGTTGCCGATTTGGGCCTGCTTCGCAGACCAGCGGGAGCAAGCTCCCTCGCCACAAGGAATGGAGCCAATATTGAAAGTTGGCTCCATTCTCATCAGCCTTCAAGCTTGCTTTTAAGCAGTTCGTTGACCTGTTGCGGGTTGGCCTTGCCTTTGGAGGCTTTCATGGCCTGGCCGACGAAGAAGCCGAACATCTTGCCGCGTTTGGCTTCGTCTGCCGCGCGGTATTGTTCGACCTGTTCAGCGTTGGCCGCGAGCATTTCGTCCAGTACCGCCGAGATCGCGCCGGTGTCGGTCACTTGCTTGAGGCCGCGTTTGTCGATGATTTCGTCCGCGCTGCCTTCGCCGTTGGCCATGGCTTCAAACACCACTTTGGCGATCTTGCCGGAGATAGTGTTGTCCTTGATGCGCAACAGCATGCCGCCCAGTTGCTCGGCCGAAACCGGCGACTGGTCGATGTCCAGGCCTTGCTTGTTCAGCAGGCTGCCCAGTTCAACCATGACCCAGTTGGCCGCCAGTTTGGCGTCGCCACTGATGCTCACGACTTTCTCGAAGTAATCGGCTTGTTCGCGGCTGGTGGCCAGGACGCTGGCGTCATACACCGACAAACCGAACTGCTGCTGGAAACGCTCGCGTTTCTGCGGCGGCAGTTCCGGCAGGGTGGCGCGCACCTCGTTGAGGAACGAGTCCTCGATGACTACCGGCAGCAGGTCAGGGTCGGGGAAGTAACGGTAGTCGTTGGCTTCCTCTTTGCTGCGCATTGGACGGGTTTCGTCCTTGTTCGGATCGTACAGGCGAGTCTGCTGGATCACCTTGCCGCCGTCTTCGATCAGCTCGATCTGGCGCTGTACTTCGCTGTTGATTGCCTTCTCGATGAAACGGAACGAGTTAACGTTCTTGATCTCGCAGCGAGTACCGAACTCGGCCTGGCCTTTCGGACGGATCGACACGTTGCAGTCGCAACGCAGCGAGCCTTCGGCCATGTTGCCGTCGCAGATGCCCAGGTAGCGTACCAGCGCGTGGATCGCCTTGACGTAAGCTACGGCTTCCTTGGCGCTGCGCATGTCTGGTTCGGAAACGATTTCCAGCAGCGGCGTGCCAGCACGGTTCAGGTCGATGCCAGTGGCGCCGCTGAATTCTTCGTGCAGGCTTTTACCGGCGTCTTCTTCCAGGTGCGCGCGAGTGATGCCGACGCGTTTGACCGTGCCGTCTTCGAGGGCGATGTCCAGGTGGCCCTTGCCGACGATCGGCAATTCCATCTGGCTGATCTGGTAGCCCTTGGGCAGGTCCGGGTAGAAGTAGTTTTTGCGGGCGAACACGTTGTGCTGACCGATCTCGGCATCGATGGCCAGGCCGAACATCACCGCCATGCGCACTGCTTCCTGGTTCAGCACCGGCAATACGCCGGGCATGCCGAGGTCAACCAGGCTGGCCTGGGTGTTCGGCTCGGAACCGAAGGTGGTGGAACTACCGGAAAAGATTTTCGACCGGGTGGTGAGCTGGGTATGAATCTCCAGCCCGATCACGACTTCCCATTGCATGTGTTTCTCCTCAGAAGCCGGTTGGGGTGCGGGTGTGCCAGTCAGTGTTTTGCTGATACTGATGGGCAACGTTCAACAGGCGACCTTCCTGGAAATACGGGGCGAGCAGTTGCACGCCGACCGGCAGGCCATCGACAAAACCTGCAGGCATGGACAAGCCCGGCAGACCGGCGAGGTTGGCGGTGATGGTGTAGACGTCTTCCAGATACGCGGCGACCGGGTCGTTGTTCTTGGCGCCGAGCTTCCAGGCCGGGTTCGGCGTGGTTGGGCCGAGGATGATGTCGACCTCATTGAAGGCGGCCATGAAGTCGTTCTTGATCAAGCGACGGATCTTCTGCGCCTTGAGGTAGTAGGCGTCGTAGTAACCGGCCGACAGTGCATAGGCACCGACCATGATCCGGCGCTGCACTTCCGGGCCGAAACCTTCGCCACGGGAGCGCTTGTACAGGTCTTCCAGGTTTTTCGGGTCTTCGCAGCGATAGCCGAAACGTACGCCATCGAAGCGCGACAGGTTGGAGGACGCTTCCGCCGGGGCGATCACGTAGTACGCAGGAATCGCGTGCTGCATGTTCGGCAGGCTGATTTCCTTGATCACGGCGCCTAGCTTTTTCAGCTCTTCAACGCTGGCCATGATCAGGTCGGCGATGCGCGGGTCCAGGCCTGCGCTGAAGTATTCCTTCGGCACGCCGATGCGCAGGCCTTGCAGCGAACCGTTGAGGCCGGCGCTGTAATCAGGCACGGGCTCGTCGATGCTGGTGGAGTCCTGCGGGTCGAAGCCGGCCATGCCTTGCAGCAGGATCGCGCAGTCTTCGGCGGTACGGGCCAGCGGGCCGCCCTGATCGAGGCTGGATGCGTAGGCGATCATGCCCCAGCGCGAAACACGACCGTACGTCGGTTTCAGGCCGGTTAGGTTGGTCAGCGCAGCGGGCTGACGAATGGAGCCGCCGGTGTCGGTGCCCGTTGCCGCCGGCAACAGACGAGCGGCCACCGCCGCCGCGGAACCGCCGGACGAACCGCCCGGAACATATTCCAGGTTCCACGGGTTTTTCACCGCGCCGTAGTAGCTCGACTCGTTGGCCGACCCCATGGCGAATTCGTCCATGTTGGTCTTGCCCAGAGTCACGGCCCCGGCAGCGGCCAGTTTGGCGACCACGGTGGCGTCGTACGGCGCCTTGAAGTTGTCGAGCATCTTCGAGCCGCAGCTGGTGCGGATGCCCTGGGTGCAGAACAGATCTTTGTGGGCGATCGGCGCACCGAGCAGGGCGCCGCTCTCACCGTTGGCCCGACGTGCGTCAGCGGCTTTCGCCTGCTGCAGTGCCAGGTCTTCGGTGAGGCTGATGAAACTGTTGAGCTGCGGGTCGAGCTGGGCGATGCGCGCCAGCAGGACTTTGGTCAGCTCTTCGGAGGAAAACTTTTTATCGGCGAGTCCGCGGGCGATCTCGGCCAGAGTCAATTGATGCATTGCAGGCTCTTTCCCTTTAGTCGATGACTTTCGGAACCAGGTACAGGCCGTTTTCGACCGCTGGTGCGATGGACTGATAGGCCTCGCGATGATTGGTCTCGGTCACGACGTCTGCACGCAGGCGCTGGCTGGCTTCCAGTGGGTGGGCCAGCGGCTCGATACCGTCGGTATTGACCGCTTGCATTTCGTCGACCAGCCCGAGAATGCTGTTCAGGGCCGAAGTGATGTGTGGAAGATCGGCATCATTGAGGCCAAGGCAGGCCAGATGAGCGATTTTTTCCACGTCGGAGCGTTCAAGCGCCATGGGAATCTCCAGTGGAAAACAAAACGGACCGCGTCCGTGTGTTAGATTGTCGGAACACTACCGCATATCTACGGTCTCAAGGCCGCGATTGTGGTGCTTGGTGCACAGAAAAGCAGCCAATTTAACATATTGGCGCCTTGCCCAAAATCCCTGTCGTTGTTAGAGTTTGCCGCACTTTTTTACCCACGCGTTGCCTAGGGTCCCTTTCCCATGTTCAAGAAACTGCGTGGCATGTTTTCCAGCGATCTTTCCATTGACCTGGGCACTGCCAACACCCTTATTTACGTGCGCGAGCGCGGTATCGTCCTGAATGAGCCATCGGTTGTGGCTATTCGGACACACGGTAACCAGAAAAGTGTCGTTGCTGTCGGCACCGAGGCCAAGCGCATGCTCGGTCGTACGCCGGGCAATATTGCAGCCATTCGTCCGATGAAGGACGGCGTGATCGCCGACTTCAGCGTTTGCGAAAAAATGCTGCAGTACTTTATCAACAAGGTTCACGAAAACAGCTTTTTGCAGCCTAGCCCTCGTGTGCTGATCTGCGTTCCATGCAAATCCACCCAGGTTGAGCGTCGTGCCATCCGTGAGTCGGCCCTCGGTGCCGGCGCCCGTGAAGTGTTCCTGATTGAAGAGCCAATGGCTGCTGCAATCGGTGCCGGCCTGCCGGTTGAAGAAGCTCGCGGTTCGATGGTTGTCGATATCGGTGGCGGTACCACTGAAATCGCGCTGATCTCCCTCAACGGTGTGGTCTATGCCGAATCCGTACGGGTTGGCGGCGACCGCTTCGACGAAGCGATCATCACCTACGTGCGTCGCAACTACGGCAGCCTGATCGGCGAATCCACCGCCGAGCGCATCAAACAGGAAATCGGTACGGCCTACCCGGGCGGCGAAGTTCGTGAAGTCGACGTTCGTGGCCGTAACCTGGCCGAAGGCGTTCCACGCGCATTCACCCTGAACTCCAACGAAGTGCTGGAAGCTCTGCAAGAGTCGCTGGCCACTATCGTTCAGGCAGTGAAAAGTGCGCTGGAGCAATCGCCTCCGGAACTGGCTTCCGATATCGCCGAGCGTGGTCTGGTACTGACCGGTGGTGGCGCTTTGCTGCGCGACCTCGACAAGTTGCTGGCCCAGGAAACCGGTCTGCCGGTGATCGTCGCCGAAGACCCGCTGACCTGCGTTGCTCGCGGCGGTGGCCGTGCATTGGAAATGATGGATAAACACACCATGGACCTGCTGTCGAGCGAGTGATCTCGCCCGATGCATCTATGCTGGTGAGCCCGCAGGCAGCACTTTGCAGTGCTGCCTGTTGGCGTTTATCTTCTGTCAGTCTGCATCCAGGCCGGTTTGATGCCGTATGAATAAAGAGAACATTTGCCTGGGAGGAGCGGCTTATTAAACCGCTTTTCACCAAAGGCCCCTCACTGGGCGTGCGCTTGTTGGTGCTGGTCGTGCTATCGGTCGCGCTGATGGTGGTCGATGCCCGCTTCACACTGCTCAAGCCAGTGCGTAGCCAAATGTCGCTGGTGCTGATGCAGTCTTACTGGATCACCGACCTGCCACAGCGGCTATGGCAAGGTGTGGCCAGCCAATTCGGCAGCCGGACCGAGCTGGTCGCCGAAAACGAAAAACTCAAAACCGAAAACCTGCTGTTGCAGGGCCGCATGCAAAAGCTTGCCGCCCTCACCGAGCAGAACGTTCGGCTGCGCGAGTTGCTCAACTCTTCCGCGCTGGTCAACGAGAAGGTCGAAGTGGCCGAGTTGATCGGCATGGACCCCAACCCCTTTACCCATCGCATCATCATCAATAAAGGTGAGCGCGACGGTGTGATCCTCGGCCAGCCGGTGCTCGATGCCCGCGGCCTGATGGGGCAGGTGGTCGAGTTGATGCCGTACACCTCTCGGGTACTGTTGCTGACCGACACCACCCACAGCATTCCGGTGCAGGTGAACCGTAACGGTCTGCGGGCGATTGCCAGCGGCACCGGCAACCCGGAACGCCTTGAGCTGCGTCATGTGGCCGATACTGCCGATATTAAGGAAGGCGATCTGCTGGTCAGCTCCGGCCTCGGTCAGCGTTTCCCGGCGGGTTACCCGGTAGCGACGGTCAAGGAAGTGATCCACGATTCCGGTCAACCGTTTGCCATTGTGCGTGCGGTGCCGACTGCCGCGCTGAACCGCAGTCGTTATTTGCTGTTGGTGTTCAGTGATGGTCGCACAGCCGAGGAGCGCGCCAACGAAGCCGCCCAGGCTCAAGAGGCTCTGGACCGGCAAGGTGGCGGGCCGATCATTCCTGCAACCGTGCCGAAACCGGCCGCGTCGGTGGTACCGGCTGCCGCTGCAACTCCGGCTGCCGCACCTGCCGCACCTGCCGCCGCGACCCCAGTCAAACCTGCTGCGTCCCATCCTGCTGCCGCCAAGCCACCCACGGCGACGGCCGCCAAACCCAAACCCGCGGCCGTGAAGCCTGCTGCCAAACCGCCTGTCGCCGCGCCGGCCACTACTGGGGGAACAGAATAATGGGCGGTGCAACTTCCTCCCGAAACGGCTGGATGGTCTGGCTGACGTTCGCCATCGGCATGTTGCTCAGCGTTTCACCGCTGCCGCAATTCATGGAAATCCTGCGTCCTTTGTGGCTGGCCTTGCTGTTGGCCTTCTGGGCGTTGGCCATGCCGCAGAAAGTCGGCATGGTGACGGCCTGGTGCCTGGGGTTGGCCGAAGACGTGCTGTATGGCACGTTGCTGGGCCAGAACGCATTGATCCTCACGCTCATTACATTCCTGGTGCTGTCGCTGCAACAGCGCCTGCGTATGTTCCCGATGTGGCAGCAGAGCCTGGTGATCCTGGTGATCTTCGGCCTCGCCCAACTGGTTCAGTTGTGGCTGAGCGCCCTGACCGGTAATCGTCAGCCGACCCTGGCGCTGGTGTTGCCAGCGCTGGTCAGTGCGTTGCTCTGGCCTTGGATCAGCTTCGGTTTGCGCGGTTTGCGTCGACGCTACAAAATCAATTAATTCGGTCAGGCATGTGCTCGCACCCGGTGCCCTGTCTCGCCAAAAAGGAACAGTATTCGTGAGACAGGGCACTAGACAGGGAGATGTCTTGATGAAACAGCTGTACCTCGCCTCAGGCTCGCCGCGTCGGCGTGAACTGCTCGCTCAGATCGGTGTGCCGTTCACCACCATCAGCGCGGACATCGACGAAACCCCTTTCCCTGAAGAATCCCCATCGGCCTATGTCGAGCGTCTGGCGCGCGGCAAGGCCGAGGTCGGGCGCGGGGCGATCGTGTCCGATGCGGATTTCTGCGTGCTGGGCGCCGACACTGCCGTGGTGCTGGACGGGAAAATTCTCGGCAAACCGGTGGATGAAGCCGAAGCGTGCGCCATGCTTATGCTGTTGTCCGGGTATGAGCATGAAGTGCTGACGGCGATTGCGGTGCACGATGGTGAACGTTGCGAGTCTCTGGTGGTGCGCAGTCTGGTGCGTTTTCGCACCATCGGCCGCGATGAAGCGGCGGCCTATTGGGCCAGCGGCGAACCCCGGGACAAGGCGGGCGGCTACGGGATTCAAGGGCTGGGCGCGGTGTTCGTTACCGGGCTCAATGGCAGCTACTCGGCGGTGGTCGGTTTGCCGCTGTGCGAAACCGCAGAACTGCTCAGCCATTTCGGCATACCCTGTTGGCAAACCCTTAACGCGCACTGAGCGTCGTACTGACAAGATGCGGCCATTATCGTGAACATGCCTGAACGAGACCCTGCCATGAGTGAAGAGATCCTGATCAACATCACGCCGATGGAATCACGCGTGGCGGTGGTCGAAAACGGTGTTCTGCAAGAGGTCCATGTCGAACGCACGCAAAAACGCGGGATCGTCGGCAACATCTACAAAGGCAAGGTCGTTCGGGTATTGCCGGGCATGCAGGCCGCCTTCGTCGATATCGGGCTAGACCGCGCCGCATTCATTCACGCCTCGGAAATTTCCCTGCGCGAAGGCCCGGCGGTGGAGAGCATCAGCTCGCTGGTTCACGAAGGCCAAAGCCTGGTGGTGCAAGTCACCAAGGACCCGATCGGCTCCAAAGGCGCACGCCTGACCACGCAACTGTCGATCCCGTCGCGCTATCTGGTGTACATGCCGCGCACTGCCCACGTCGGTATTTCCCTGAAGATCGAAGACGAAGCCGAGCGCGAACGCCTCAAGCAAGTGGTCACCGACTGCGTGGAGAAAGAAGGTATCAAGGAAGCCGGCGGTTTCATTCTGCGTACCGCTGCCGAAGGGGCCGGAGCCGATGAAATCCTCATGGATATCCGCTACCTGCGCAGGCTTTGGGACCAGATCAACGCCCAGATCAAAACCATCAGCGCACCGAGTGTGATCTACGAAGACCTCGGCCTGGCGTTGCGCACCTTGCGCGACCTGGTGAGCCCGAAGATCGAAAAGATCCGCATCGACTCCCGGGAAACCTTCCAGAAAACCACACAGTTCGTCGCCGAACTGATGCCGGAAATCGCTGACCGTCTGGAGCATTATCCGGGCGAGCGGCCGATTTTCGACCTGTATGGCGTCGAAGACGAAATCCAGAAAGCCCTGGAGCGCAAAGTGCCGCTCAAGTCCGGCGGCTATCTGGTGGTCGACCCGGCGGAAGCCATGAGCACCATCGACGTCAACACCGGAGCCTTCGTCGGTCATCGCAATCTCGAAGAAACCATCTTCAAGACCAACCTCGAAGCCGCCACCGCCATTGCCCGTCAACTGCGTCTGCGCAACCTGGGCGGGATCATCATCATCGACTTCATCGACATGGAAGATGAAGAGCATCAGCGTCAGGTGTTGCGCACCCTCGAGAAGCAACTGGAGCGCGATCACGCCAAGACCAACATCATCGGCATCACCGAGCTGGGCCTGGTGCAGATGACCCGCAAGCGCACCCGCGAAAGTCTCGAGCAAGTGCTGTGCGAACCGTGCAGCAGCTGCCAGGGGCGCGGCAAGCTCAAGACCCCGGAAACCGTCTGCTACGAGATCTTCCGCGAAATCCTGCGTGAGGCCCGTGCCTATCAGGCCGAAGGCTATCGCGTGCTGGCGAACCAGAAAGTGGTCGACCGCTTGCTCGATGAAGAGTCGGGCAATGTCGCTGAGCTCGAAGGGTTTATCGGGCGCACCATTCGGTTTCAGGTAGAAACCATGTATTCCCAGGAACAATACGACGTGGTGCTGCTCTGAAGCGTTGTATTTCAATTCCACTAGAACGGCTGGCCTCAGCTTTTTGCAGTATTTTTGCCATGGGAGCCAACTGACATGGAGCGTCTGACACGCATTTTGGCCGCACTGACCCGCTGGGGTCTGGGCCTGTGTGCGTTGGTTTTGGTGTTGATGGCGCTGTTTGTCAGTCTCGGCCGGGAGCTGACACCGCTGGTGGCCGAATACCGTGCCGATGTCGAAACCAAAGCCAGCGCCGCCTTGGGCATGCCGCTGCACATCGGCGAACTGGAGGGCAACTGGAGCGGCTTCGCCCCGGTTCTGCTGGCTCATGACGTGATGGTTGGCGAAGGCTCCAATGCCTTGCGCCTGGACCAGGTGCGCGCGGTGCCGGATCTGTGGGCCAGCCTGCTGGCGCGCGAAATACGCATCGCACATCTGGAGCTCAACGGCTTGAAGATCAGCCTCAAGGAAGGCGAGGACGGTCATTGGGCGCTGGAAGGATTGCCGGTGCGGCAGGATCAGCCGCTGGACCCGGAGCAGTTGTTCAATAGTATGCAGATGGTCCAGCAATTGTCGGTGCTCGACAGTCAGGTGACCTTGCAGCCACTGGATCAGCCGCCGCTGACCCTGACCTACGTTGGCCTCAATCTGAGAACCGGTGTGTCGCGTCAGCGCCTCGACGCCCGTTTGACCCTGCCCGATGGCCAGCCGGTTGCGATGAGCCTGCGTACCCGTATCCGCGCCAGCCAGTGGCAGGACGGCGAGGTTGAGGCTTACTTGAGCCTGCCGCAAAGCGATTGGTCGAAATGGTTGCCCGAGCGTCTGACCCAACAATGGAATTTCTCCGAGATCAAGGCCGGTGGCGAGCTCTGGGTGAACTGGAGCGAGGGCGCCCTGCAAAGCGCCGCGATCCGTTTGAACGCACCGCAACTCAAGGGCGCCTACGCCGAGCGCAAGCCAATCCAGATCAACAATCTGGCGCTTAACGGCTATTTCCAGCGCAGCTCCACGGGTGTGCTGGTGACCCTGGATTCCCTGGCGATGAGCCTGGGTGAAACTCGCTGGGAATCGAAACTGCAATTTCAACAAACCGCGGCGACCGACGAGACGCCAGAGCTTTTGCATCTGCAAGCCGACCGCATCGACCTCACGCCGCTCACCCCGTTACTGAACGCTTTGGGGCCGCTTCCGGAAGGTGTCGCTACGGCCGTCGAGCGGCTCAAGGTCACCGGGGTATTGCGCAACGTGCTGATCGACTTGCGCCCCGCGGCTACCGATGACAGCAAGTTCAGCTTTGCCGCCAATCTGGAGCGGGTCGGCTTCGACGCCTATCACGGCGCACCGGCGGCGCGAAACGTCAGTGGCAGCATCAGCGGCGATCTCGGGCAGGGTGAGTTGCGCATGGACAGCAAGGATTTCTCCCTGCACCTGGACCCGATTTTCGCCAAGCCATGGCAGTACATTCAGGCCAATGCGCGGTTGAACTGGAAGCTCGATAAAGAAGGTTTCACCCTGATCGCGCCGTACCTGAAGGTGCTGGGCGAAGAGGGCAAGATTGCCGGCGACTTCCTGATTCGTCTGCATTTCGATCACACCCAGGAAGACTACATGGACCTGCGGGTCGGCCTGGTCGACGGCGACGGTCGCTACACCGCCAAGTACCTGCCGGCCGTGTTGAGCCCGGCGCTGGACGAGTGGCTGCGTACGGCGATTCTCAAAGGTGCGGTGGATGAAGGTTTCTTCCAGTACCAGGGATCGCTGAACCATGGCGCCCCGGAAACGGCTCGCAGCATCAGCCTGTTTTTCAAGGTTCACGATGCCGAGCTGGCGTTTCAGCCGGGTTGGCCGCATGTCAGCAAGGTCAGCGGCGATGTATTCATTGAAGACAGCGGTGTGCGGATTCTCGCGAACAAGGGGCGATTGCTCGACACCCAGGTCAACGACGTCTACGTCAATATTCCCCATGTGCCTGCCGGACAGAATCCTCACCTGTTCCTCGATGGCGCGTTCGCCGGCGGGTTGGGCGATGGCCTGAAGATTCTGCAGGAAGCACCGATCGGCACCGCCGATACGTTCGCCGGCTGGGAGGGCGAGGGCGATCTGCAAGGCAAACTCAACCTGGATATACCGCTGGTCAAAGGTGAGCAACCGAAAATCCTCGTCGACTTCAAGACCGACAAGGCCCGCTTGAAACTTCGCGAGCCCATCCTGGAACTGACACAACTCAAGGGCGACTTCCGCTTCGACAGCGCCAAGGGGTTGAGCGGACAGAAGATCACCGCGCGAGCGTTCGACAAGCCCGTGACCGCGCAGATTTTTGCCGATGGCAGTGCGGGCAAGCTCAACACTCGGGTCACCGCAGCGGGTCAGGTCGAGGTCAAGAAACTCACCGAGTGGCTAAACGTCACTCAGCCGCTACCGGTGTCTGGTGTGGTCCCTTATCAGCTGCAACTGAACCTTGATGGCGCCGACAGCCAATTGATAGTCAGCTCCGATCTCAAAGGCGTGGCGGTGGATTTGCCGGCGCCGTTCGGCGTGGCGGCGGATGTCGGCCGCGACACCGTGTTCCGCATGACCCTGCAAGGACCGGAGCGGCGTTACTGGGTCAACTACGGTGAGCTGGCGAACTTCACGTTTGCGGCCCCGGCTGGCAACTTCGTCGACGGTCGCGGTGAGTTGTTTCTCGGCGGTGGTGATGCTGTGCTGCCCGGCAACAAAGGCCTGCGCATACGCGGTGTACTGTCCGAGCTGGATGTGTCTCCCTGGCAGGATCTTGTCAGCAAGTATGCTGGCCAGGATCCAGGCGGCAGCGCCAAGCAATTGCTCAGCGGCGCGGATTTCAAGGTTGGCAAGCTCAGCGGTTTCGGCACCACCCTTGATGAGGCGTCGGTGCAGTTGACGCGCAAGCCGGCCGCCTGGGGGCTGCAACTCGACAGTCAGCAGGCCAAGGGTACCGTCGGTATTCCCGACGCCAAAGCCACACCGATTGCGGTCAATCTGCAGTACGTACGTTTGCCGGCCCCAGACCCGACGGTGCTGGCCGACGAGAATTCGCCGGATCCGCTGGCCACTGTGGACCCGACGAAAATCCCGGCGCTGGATATCACCATCAATCAACTGTTCCAGGGCCAGGACCTGGTGGGCGCCTGGCTATTGAAAGTTCGCCCGACCGGCAAGGGCATCGCCCTCAACTCCCTGGATATGGGCCTCAAGGGCATCTTCCTGCAGGGCAGCGGCGGTTGGGAAGGCGCGCCCGGCAATTCCAGCAGTTGGTACAAGGGCCGGGTCAGTGGCAAGAACCTCGCCGACGTGCTCAAGGGCTGGGGCTTTGCGCCGAGCGTCACCAGTGAAGAGTTTCACATGGATGTCGACGGTCGCTGGCCTGGCTCACCGGCGTGGCTGGCCACCAAGCGCTTCTCCGGCAGCCTCGATGCGTCGCTCAATAAAGGTCAGTTTGTTGAAGTCGAGGGCAGCGCCCAGGCTCTACGGGTATTTGGCCTGCTCAACTTCAACTCCATTGGCCGCCGCTTGCGCCTGGACTTTTCCGACCTGTTCGGCAAAGGCTTGAGCTATGACCGGGTCAAAGGGCTGTTGGTCGCGAGCAACGGGGTCTACGTGACCCGTGAGCCGATCCGGCTGACCGGCCCGTCGAGCAACCTGGAACTCAACGGCACCCTGGACCTGGTGGCTGATCAGGTCGATGCCAAGTTGCTGGTGACCTTGCCGGTGACCAACAATCTGCCGATTGCCGCGCTGATCGTCGGTGCTCCGGCCGTCGGCGGGGCACTGTTCCTGATCGATAAGTTGATCGGTGACCGCGTGGCGCGTTTTGCCAGCGTCGCATACACCGTCAAAGGCCCGTGGAAAGAGCCGAAAATCACCTTCGACAAGCCTTTTTGAAAAGCCACTTTCCAAGCCTATGGAGTAGCATGGCCGTAAGTCCCCTGCAGGAGCTGCCGCAGGCGGCTCCTACAGGTATGTGTTGATTCCAGATAAGGAAATGGCCATGTCTGTAGCAGTCATTCAAATGGTCAGCCAGAGCGACGTGCTGGCCAACCTGTCCCAGGCCCGTCGTCTGCTTGAGCAGGCGGCGTCCGGTGGCGCGCGGCTTGCCGTGCTGCCGGAAAACTTCGCTGCCATGGGCCGTCGCGACATTGCCGACATTGGCCGCGCCGAAGCGCTGGGCGAAGGCCCGATCCTGCCGTGGTTGAAACAGACCGCCCGCGACCTCAAGTTATGGATAGTGGCCGGCACGTTGCCGTTGCCGCCGGCGGATGAACCGATGGCCAAAGCGCATGCATGCTCGTTACTGGTGGATGACCAGGGCGAGACCGTGGCGCGGTACGACAAGCTGCACCTGTTCGACGTGGACGTGGCGGACAATCGCGGGCGTTATCGCGAATCCGATGACTATGCTTATGGCAGTGGCGTGGTGGTTGCCGATACGCCGGTCGGTCGAGTCGGCCTGACGGTGTGTTACGACTTGCGCTTCCCGGAGCTGTACAGCGAATTGCGTGCTGCCGGCGCGGAATTGATTACCGCCCCGTCGGCCTTTACCGCGGTGACCGGCGCGGCCCATTGGGACGTGCTGATTCGCGCGCGGGCCATCGAGACTCAATGTTACGTGCTCGCGGCCGCCCAGGGTGGCACTCATCCGGGACCGCGAGAAACCTTTGGTCATGCCGCGATAATCGATCCATGGGGGCGCGTGCTGGCACAACAGGATCAGGGCGAGGCCGTGCTGCTGGCCGAACGCGACAGCCGCGAACAGGCGGCCATCAGGGCGCGGATGCCGGTGTCCACTCACCGGCGCTTTTTCTCGCAGGGCGCTCAGCGACCTGCATCAGAACGACGAATTTAAGGCGTAAAGCATATGAGCGAGTTGTTGTCCTCTGTCAGTGAACACCTCCTGGCGCCCGGCGGCGTAACGATCGAGAGCCTGCAGGGTGTGCTCGGCGATCTGGCCGGCCCGGGCATCGATGCCGCCGACCTGTATTTCCAGGGGCAGATTTCCGAGTCCTGGGCGCTGGAAGACGGGATCGTCAAGGAAGGCAGCTTCAACCTCGACCAGGGTGTAGGCGTGCGTGCGCAATCGGGTGAAAAAACCGGTTTCGCCTACAGCAATGCGATCACCCTCGAAGCGCTGGGCGCAGCGGCCCGTGCGGCCCGTTCGATCTCCCGGGCCGGGCAGAATGGCACCGTGCAGGCGTTCACTACCCAGGATGTCGCTCAGTTGTACGGGCCGGACAACCCGCTGGAAGTAATGACCCGCGCCGAGAAAGTCGAGCTGCTCAAGCGCATCGACGTGGCGACCCGCGCCCTCGACCCGCGTATTCAGCAAGTCACCGTGAGCATGGCCGGGGTCTGGGAGCGGATTCTGATCGCCTCCACCGATGGTGGCCTGGCGGCGGATGTGCGGCCGCTGGTGCGTTTCAACGTCAGCGTGATCGTCGAGCAGAACGGTCGTCGAGAGCGCGGCGGCCATGGCGGTGGCGGTCGTACCGACTACCGCTATTTCCTCAGCGAAGACCGCGCCATGGGTTATGCCCGTGAAGCGTTGCGTCAGGCACTGGTGAATCTGGAAGCCATCCCGGCGCCGGCCGGTACGTTGCCGGTGGTGTTGGGTTCGGGTTGGTCCGGCGTGTTGCTGCACGAAGCCGTCGGTCACGGTCTGGAAGGCGATTTCAACCGCAAGGGCAGTTCGGCCTACAGCGGGCGCATGGGCGAGATGGTTGCATCGAAGCTTTGTACCATCGTCGATGACGGCACCCTCGCCGGCCGCCGAGGTTCGCTGAGCGTCGACGACGAAGGCACGCCGACCGAGTGCACAACGCTGATCGAAAACGGCGTGCTCAAGGGTTATATGCAGGACAAGCTCAACGCGCGCCTGATGGGCGTGGCCCGCACCGGCAACGGTCGTCGCGAATCCTACGCGCACCTGCCGATGCCGCGCATGACCAACACTTACATGCTCGGTGGCGAAAGCGACCCGGCGGAAATCATCGCCTCGGTGAAAAAAGGCATCTACTGCGCCAACCTCGGCGGCGGTCAGGTGGATATCACCAGTGGCAAGTTCGTGTTCTCCACCAGCGAGGCGTACCTGATCGAAGACGGCAAGATTACTGCACCGGTCAAAGGCGCGACGTTGATCGGCAACGGGCCGGAAGCCATGAGCCGGGTGTCTATGGTTGGTAATGATCTGGCGCTGGACAGCGGTGTGGGAACGTGTGGCAAGGATGGGCAGTCGGTGCCGGTGGGTGTCGGCCAGCCAACGCTGAAAATCGATGCGATCACCGTGGGTGGCACAGGATCGTAAGGGGCTCTTGAAAACGTGAAGCTTCGGGTGAGTTGCGAGGCAACTCACCCGATTCGGGACTTAACGCAAACCGCGTTGAGTCTCGTCCAGCTCACGGATGTACTTGAAGATTTTACGGCTCGAAGCCGGTGGCTTGTTGGTCGCCAGTTCGTGCTGGGCCTGACGGATCAGGGAGCGCAATTGTTGACGATCGGCCTCCGGGTAATCGACGACGAACTTCTCCAGGACGGCGTCGTCGCCTGCGATCAAGCGATCGCGCCAGCGTTCCAGGCCGTGGAAACGTTCGTTGTACTGCCGGGTGGAGGCATCGAGTTGATCGAGCAGGGTGAGAATGGCGCCAGTGTCCTGATCGCGCATCAGCTTGCCGATAAACTGAAGGTGCCGTTTACGCGCGATGTTCGCGGTGTGCTTGGGCGCATCGGCCAGAGCCCGGCGCAAAGCGTCGGTCAACGGCAGTTTTGCCAGCAGGTCAGGCTTGAGTGTTGTAAGGCGCTCGCCGAGGTCAACCAGAGCATGCAGCTCGCGTTTGACCTGGGATTTGCTTTTTTCTCCCGTATCGAGGGAGTCGTCGTAAGAATCAACCATGGTGGCCGTCCGCAAAGAAACGCCGCCATGATAACCAGTCGGGGGCCGCTTGTCCGGCCCGGTCGCTCGATGACCGTTACCGAAAGCAGAATTTGAGTGGAGAACAGCATGAGTGCAGTTGAAAGCGTCGGCCCACAAGCGTTGCCGGCACTGCAAGAGCAAGTCGAGCAGATCATTGCTGAAGCCAAGCGCCAGGGCGCCAGTGCCTGTGAAGTGGCGGTGTCGCTGGAGCAGGGCCTGTCGACCACGGTGCGTCAGCGGGAAGTCGAAACCGTTGAGTTTAACCGCGACCAGGGCTTTGGCATCACATTGTACGTAGGGCAGCGCAAAGGCTCGGCCAGCACCTCGGCCAGCGGTTCGGAAGCGATTCGCGAAACCGTCGCTGCTGCGCTGGCGATTGCCAAGCACACGTCCGAAGACGAAGCCGCAGGCTTGGCGGATGCCGCGCTGATGGCCAAGGAGCTGCAGGATTTCGACCTGTTCCACCAATGGAGTATCACACCGGAGCGAGCCATCGAGCAGGCCCTGGCCTGTGAAGCAGCGGCGTTTGCCGCCGACATTCGGATCAAGAACGCCGACGGCACCACTCTCAGCACTCATCAGGGTTGCCGTGTGTACGGCAACAGCCACGGTTTTATCGGCGGTTACGCCTCGACCCGTCACAGCCTCAGCTGCGTGATGATCGCCGAAGCCGATGGCCAGATGCAGCGTGATTACTGGTACGACGTGAACCGGCAGGGCAATTTGTTGGCCAGCCCGGAGAGCATCGGCCAGCGTGCCGCGCAACGGGCGGCGAGCCGCTTGGGCGCACGCCCGGTACCGACCTGCGAAGTGCCGGTGCTGTTTTCTGCGGAACTGGCCGGCGGTTTGTTCGGCAGTTTCCTCTCGGCGATTTCCGGCGGCAGTCTGTATCGCAAGTCTTCGTTCCTCGAAGGCACGCTGGGGCAGAAACTGTTCCCGCAATGGCTGACCATCGATGAGCGTCCGCACTTGATGCGCGCTTTGGGCAGCTCTGCCTTCGACGGCGATGGCCTGGCGACCTACGCCAAGCCGTTCGTGGAAAACGGCGAGCTGGTGTCCTATGTGCTTGGCACCTATTCCGGCCGTAAGCTGGGCATGCCGAGCACCGCGAATGCGGGCGGCGTGCACAACCTGTTCGTCACCCATGGCGACGAAGATCAGGCAGCCCTGTTGCGCCGCATGGGTCGTGGCCTGCTGGTCACTGAATTGATGGGGCAGGGCCTGAACATGGTCACCGGCGATTACTCCCGTGGCGCAGCGGGTTTCTGGGTCGAGAACGGCGAAATCCAGTTCGCGGTCCAGGAAGTGACTATTGCCGGCAACATGCGCAACATGTTCAAGCAGATCATTGCGGTCGGTAATGACCTGGAATTGCGCAGCAACATTCGCACAGGTTCGGTGTTGATCGAGCGGATGACGGTGGCAGGTAGTTAAGCTGCGGTTGCTGCACAAAAAAATGCGCCACCCGATTGGGTGGCGCTTTTTTTTTGGATCAAAATATCGCAGCTTCGTCAGCGCCTACGCATCTGTGGGCGCAACCGAAAGCCGAAATCCATTGATCTTTATTCGCCTTCGTCGAAGAAGTTGTTGATCAGCGCCACCAGTGCATCCATAGCTTCCTGCTCTTGTTCACCTTCGGTTTTCAGGTGGATTTTGGTGCCCTTGCCGGCTGCGAGCATCATCATGGCCATGATGCTTTTGCCATCGACCATCGTTTCCGGTGTACGGCCAGCTCTGATCTGGCAAGGGAACTGCCCGGCGACGCCAACGAATTTTGCAGACGCGCGGGCATGCAGGCCCAGCTTGTTGATGATTTCGATTTCCAGAGCAGGCATCGCGATGTGAATCCTTTAGCTGAGGTCGCGGTGGCGAACCTGGACGTTCTTCAGGGATTGTTGCAGGACCTGGCCCAGAAGTTCGGTCAGGTAGACAGAGCGGTGATGCCCGCCGGTGCAGCCAATGGCAATGGTGACATAGGCGCGGTTGCTGGCGGCAAAGCGGGGCAGCCACTTGAGCAGGTAGGAGGAAATGTCCTGGAACATCTCTTCGACATCCGGCTGCGCCGCCAGGTAGTCGGCCACCGGTTGATCGAGCCCGGACTGTGCCCGCAGCTCCGGTTTCCAGTAAGGGTTAGGCAGGCAGCGCACGTCGAACACCAGATCGGCGTCCACCGGCATGCCACGCTTGAACCCGAAAGACTCCACCAGAAACGCAGTACCGGGCTCCGGCTGATTCAGCAGGCGCAGCTTGATGGTATCGCGCAGCTGATACAGGTTCAGATTGGTGGTGTTGACCTTGAGGTCGGCCAGATCGGCGATCGGCCCCAGCAGATTGGTTTCGTCCTCTATCGCCTCCGCCAGCGAGCGATTGGCACTGCTCAGCGGGTGACGGCGGCGGGTTTCCGAAAATCGTTTGAGCAGGGTCTCTTCATCGGCGTCCAGATACAGCACATCGCACTGGATATGCCGGCTGCGGACTTCTTCCAGCAATTCGGGAAACCGTGACAGGTGGCTCGGCAAGTTGCGTGCATCGATGGACACGGCCACCAGAGGTTGTGCCAGTTCGGTGTGAATCAGTGCGCGTTCGGCCAGTTCCGGCAACAGACCGGCCGGCAGGTTGTCGATGCAGTAGTAGCCGTTGTCCTCGAGAACATCGAGGGCAGTGCTTTTACCTGAGCCGGAGCGGCCGCTGACGATGATCAGGCGCATGATTAGTGACCGTTTTGCTCGTCCAGGACAACCTGATACAAGGCTTCGTTGCTCGGGGCGCTGCGCAGTTTTTCACGCACTTCCTTGCGATCAAGCATGCTGGCGATCTGGCGCAGCAACTCCAGGTGCGCATCGGTGGCGGCTTCGGGGACCAGCAGTACAAACAGCAGGTCAACCGGGGCACCGTCGATGGCGTCGAAATCGATGGGTGCATCCAGGTGCATCAAGGCACTGATGGGCGATCCGCAGCCCTTGAGACGGCAGTGGGGGATGGCGATACCGTTGCCAAAGCCGGTGGAACCGAGTTTTTCACGGGCGACCAGACTCTCGAAGACATCCTGCATGGCCAGATCCGGCACTTCGCGATGGATGAGGTTGGCAATTTGCTCGAGGGCTTTCTTTTTACTGCCGCCCGGCACGTTCACCAGGGAACGGCCGGGGGTCAGGATGCTTTCAAGTCGGATCATGGGTTGGGAGTGTTAACGACCGGTCGCGCCCTGGAGGAGGCTCTGGGTCTTTTCCTTATGCTTTTTGAGTTGTTTATCCAGCTTGTCGGTCAGTGCGTCGATCGCTGCGTACATATCGGTATGTTCCGCGTTAGCGACCACCTCATTGCCGGGAATATGCAGCGTGGCTTCGATTTTCTGCTTGAGCTTCTCGACCGTCATCGTGACCTGCACGTTGGTGATCTTGTCGAAATGCCTCTCTAATCGTTCGAGTTTTTCGCCGATGTAGGTGCGAAGAGGTTCGGTCACTTCCAGTTGGTGTCCACTGATGTTGACTTGCATACAGCTTCTCCTTCGTTGCCAGTGCATAAAGCGGTAGATCCGATGATCTACCACTGGAACGCTGTGGCGTGGCTCTACATCAACCGCTTGCGTTCGCTCGAAGGCGCGATTCCCAGGGATTCGCGGTACTTGGCGACGGTGCGGCGAGCCACCTGAATGCCTTGTGCCTCCAGTAAACCAGCGATCTTGCTGTCACTCAACGGCTTTTTCTGATTTTCCGCGGCAACCAGTTTTTTGATGATCGCGCGGATCGCCGTAGACGAGCATTCACCGCCTTCGGAGGTGCTGACGTGGCTGGAAAAAAAGTATTTCAGTTCATAGATGCCCCGTGGGGTATGCATGAATTTTTGCGTGGTCACCCGTGAAATCGTCGATTCGTGCATGCCCACCGCTTCGGCGATGTCATGCAGCACCAACGGTTTCATGGCCTCGTCGCCGTACTCCAGGAAGCCGCGTTGATGCTCGACGATCTGGGTGGCCACTTTCATCAGGGTTTCGTTGCGGCTTTGCAGGCTCTTGATGAACCAGCGAGCCTCCTGCAGTTGATTACGCATGAAGGTGTTGTCAGCGCTGGTATCGGCGCGGCGTACGAAGCCGGCGTATTGGGCGTTGACCCGCAGGCGCGGCACCGACTCCTGGTTCAGTTCCACCAGCCAGCGCTCGTTGTCCTTGCGCACGATCACGTCGGGAACGACGTATTCGGCTTCGGTGGACTCGATTTGCGAACCCGGGCGCGGGTTGAGGCTCTGGACCAGTTCGATCACCTGGCGCAGTTCATCTTCCTTGAGCTTCATGCGGCGCATCAGCTGGCTGTAGTCGCGGCTGCCGAGCAAGTCGATGTAATCGGTGACCAGGCGCTTGGCCTCGGTCAGCCAAGGGGTCTTGGCGGGCAGTTGGCGCAGTTGCAGCAGCAGGCATTCACCGAGGTTGCGGGCGCCGATACCGGCGGGCTCGAATTGCTGGATGCGGTGCAGGACGGCTTCGATTTCGTCCAGTTCGATGTCCAGTTCCGGATCGAAGGCCTCGAGGATTTCCTCGAGGGTTTCGTCCAGATAGCCCTGATTGTTGATGCAGTCGATCAGGGTCACGGCGATCAGGCGATCGGTGTCGGACATCGGTGCCAGGTTCAGTTGCCAGAGCAAATGGCTTTGCAGGCTTTCACCGGCCGAAGTACGGGTGGTGAAATCCCACTCGTCGTCATCGTTGCTCGGCAGGCTGCTGGCGCTGGTCTGGTAGACGTCTTCCCAGGCGGTATCGACAGGTAATTCGTTGGGAATGCGCTCGTTCCAGTCGCCTTCCTCAAGGTTATCCACCGTCGGGGCGGTTTCCTGGTAGGAGGGTTCCTGAATGTCGGTGTTGGGTTGCTGTTCGGCTTTGTCGGCCAAGGGGTCTGCGTTATCGAAGTCGTCGCCTTCTTCCTGGCGTTCGAGCATCGGATTGGACTCCAGGGCCTCCTGGATTTCCTGTTGCAGGTCCAGGGTCGACAATTGGAGCAGGCGGATGGCCTGTTGCAGCTGCGGTGTCATCGTCAGCTGCTGGCCCATTCTCAAGACTAGCGATGGTTTCATGGCAGGGGCTTAACACCTTATTCGCCGGCGCACATGCGCCATCCACTACAGGGCGCCGAAGCGCCAAACATAAGCAAATTATATGCCTGAAACTGAAGTGTTTGCCTAGAGCGCTGTAACAATAAAAAACTATTGATTTTTTATTGATATGAGCACCAAGGCGACTGGCCAGGCACCTCAGCGCTTACAGGCGGAACTCATGGCCCAGATACACTTCCTTGACCAGTTCGTTGGCCAGGATGGTGGCGGAGTCGCCTTCAGCGATCAGCTGGCCATCGTTGACGATGTAGGCGGTTTCGCAGATGTCCAGGGTTTCACGGACGTTGTGGTCAGTGATCAGCACGCCAATGCCTTTGGCCTTGAGGTGGTGGATGATCTGCTTGATGTCGCCCACCGAGATCGGGTCCACGCCGGCGAAGGGTTCGTCGAGGAGGATGAATTTCGGGTTGGTGGCCAGTGCCCGGGCGATTTCCACCCGACGGCGTTCACCACCGGACAGGCTCATGCCAAGGCTGTCACGAATGTGGTGGATGTGAAATTCCTGCAGCAGGCTTTCCAGCTCTTTGCGGCGACCGGCCTTGTCGAGCTCCTTGCGGGTCTCGAGGATGGCCATGATATTGTCGGTCACCGACAGCTTGCGGAAGATCGACGCTTCTTGCGGAAGATAGCCGATACCGGCCTTCGCGCGACCGTGCATCGGCTGGTGGCTGACGTCCAGGTCATCGATCAGTACGCGACCCTGATCGGCCTGTACCAGACCCACGATCATGTAAAAACAGGTGGTTTTGCCGGCGCCGTTGGGGCCAAGCAGGCCGACGATCTGGCCGCTGTCGATGGACAGGCTGACGTCACGCACGACCTGGCGGCTCTTGTAGCTCTTGGCCAGATGCTGAGCTTTCAGAGTTGCCATTACTGGGTTTTCTCGTCGGTTTTCTTCTTCGGCTGGATCACCATGTCGATACGCGGACGTGTCTCGGTGACCTTGCTGCCCGTGGCGCGACCGGCGCTGGCGAGTTTCTTGACCGTGTCATAGACGATTTTTTCGCCCTGGGTGACGTTGTTGTCCTTGTCGACAACTTTGGCCTTGTCGATCAGTACGACGCGGTTTTGCGCTGCGTGGTACTGGATGGTTACGCCCCAGCCCTGAACAGGCTTGGTGTCGCCAGCGGTCTGCAGTTGCTCGAAGTAGGCGAGGTTGCCCACCGAGGTCACCACATCGATCTCGCCTGTTGGCGTGCGGGTGATGGTCACGGTGTTGCCCTTAACGATCATCGAGCCCTGAGTGATGATCACATCACCTTTATAGGTGGCAACACCGTTCTTGTCGTCCAGTTGGGCGTCGTCGGCCTGGATGCGGATAGGCTGCGCTTGATCGGTCGGCAGAGCCCAGGCGCTCACGCTTCCCAGTGCTGCGCTCAGACTGAGCAAAATAGGGAGGGTTTTAACGAGCCTCATACTGTCCTCTTACGTTCGATAGCAGGTGTATCCTGCTTTCTTTCAAGTACGCTTTCATTCCGTTGCCTGTCGATACACCGCCGGCGCCGTCGATTCTAACGGGTTGATCGGTCTGCGCATATTGCTGCTGCGGGAACACTGTCATACGGGTGGTGGTAATCAGGGTTTTACGGTTTTTTTCGTCGAAACGCGTGATACGTACCGAGTCGATCAGCTCGACCTGGGTGCCGTCCGGGTTGACTTCGCCGCGTTCGCTCTGGACGTGCCAAGGGAATTCGGTGCCACGAAACATGTTCAGGTCAGGGTTGGACAGCAACGTCACTTCCGTCGCCTTCAGGTGTTCGACCTTGTCGGACGTCATTTCATACTGCAGTTTGCCGTCCGGCAGGTACTGCACGCTGTGGGCGTTGGTTGCGTAATAGTCGATCATGGCTTCATCGACATGCGCCACTGGCTTGTCGAGGAAGCGTTCCGGGCTGATGTTCCAATAGCCGACCGCAGCGAATAGCGCCGCGATGCAACCGAATATCAGGATGTTGCGAATCTTTTTGCTCAGCATGATGGGCTCACAGGTACGCGGCGTTGGCCGCATCGAGGCGGCCCTGGGCGCGCAGGATCAATTCGCAGAATTCGCGCGCGGCACCCTCGCCGCCACGGGCCTGGGTGATGCCGTGGGCGTGTTCGCGCACGAAGCTGGCGGCGTTGGCCACGGCCATGCCCAGACCGACGCGGCGAATCACCGGCAGGTCCGGCAGGTCGTCGCCGAGGTAGGCCACTTGTTCATAGTTCAGGTTGAGTTGGGCAAGGAGCTCGTCGAGCACCACCAGTTTGTCTTCGCGACCCTGGTACAGGTGTGGAATGCCGAGGTTCCTGGCTCGTCGTTCGACCACCGGGGTCTTGCGTCCGCTGATGATAGCGGTCTGCACGCCGGCTGCCATCAACATCTTGATGCCTTGGCCGTCGAGGGTGTTGAAAGTCTTGAATTCGCTGCCGTCTTCGAGGAAGTACAGGCGCCCGTCGGTCAGCACGCCGTCGACGTCGAATACCGCCAGTTTGATCTGTTTGCCGCGTTGCAGCAGGTCCGTGCTCATTACATTACTCCAGCGCGCAGCAAATCGTGCATGTTCAGGGCGCCGACCGGGCGGTCTTCGCTGTCGACAACGACCAGTGCATTGATCTTGTGGTCTTCCATGATTTTCAACGCCTCGGCAGCCAGCATCTCGGCACGTGCGGTCTTGCCGTGGGCAGTCATCACCTGCTCGATGGTGGCGCTGTGGATGTCGATGCTGCGGTCCAGGGTGCGACGCAGATCGCCGTCGGTGAAGATCCCGGCAAGTTTACCGTTGGCTTCCAGAATCACGGTCATGCCCAGGCCCTTGCGGGTCATTTCCATCAATGCGTCCTTGAGCAGGGTGCCGCGCTTAACCTGCGGCAGCTCTTGCCCGGCGTGCATGACGTTTTCCACTTTCAACAGCAGGCGTCGACCAAGTGCGCCGCCTGGGTGGGAAAAGGCGAAATCTTCAGCGGTAAAACCGCGGGCTTCCAGCAGCGCCACCGCCAGGGCATCGCCCATCACCAGAGCGGCGGTGGTCGATGAGGTTGGCGCCAGGTTCAGCGGGCAGGCTTCGTGCTCGACGTGAACGTTGAGGTTGACCTCGGCAGCCTTGGCCAGTGCCGAGTCGGGATTGCCGGTGACGCTGATCAATTTGATGCCCAGGCGCTTGATCAGTGGCAGCAGGGTAACGATTTCATTGGTGGAACCGGAGTTCGACAGTGCCAGGATGATGTCGTCACGCGTGATCATACCCATGTCGCCGTGGCTGGCTTCGGCTGGATGCACGAAGAACGCCGTGGTGCCGGTGCTGGCCAGGGTGGCGGCAATCTTGTTGCCGATGTGCCCCGATTTGCCCATGCCGACCACGACTACGCGGCCTTTGCTGGCCAGAATCATCTCGCAAGCGCGTACGAAATCCGCGTCGATATGGGGTAACAAGCCTTGCACGGCTTCCAGTTCGAGACGGATGGTGCGTTGTGCAGATTGAATCAGGTCGCTGGATTGGCTCATGTCAGAAATCGTATAGCCTGATGAAAAGGCGGCGATTATAACGGTAATGATCAAAACCCTCACGCAAGTTCGTCGCGGTTTGTCATTCCTTGTTACCGAGACCCTCTAAATAGATGATTTCAGGTGGTCATGTTGCTGAACGTGCCCGGCTTGGGCCTTGGGCGCTTGGCATTTGCAGTGATATAGTTCGCCGCCAGTTCGGCCTGCCCGGGAAGGTATGTGCTTTCGTCAGAAAGCCAGGCGTCCGAGTGAGAGGCTGCATCGCAAGGAGTTTAGATGAGTGCCGATAACGCCTACGCGGTCGAGCTGAAGGGACTGACCTTCAAGCGCGGTGCGCGCAGCATTTTCAATAACATCGATATCCGCATACCACGCGGCAAAGTCACCGGCATCATGGGGCCTTCCGGGTGTGGCAAGACCACGCTGTTGCGGTTGATGGGGGCCCAATTGCGCCCCACCAGCGGCGAAGTCTGGGTCAATGGCCAGAACCTGCCGACGTTGTCGCGCAGCGATTTGTTCGATGCGCGCAAGCACATGGGCGTGCTGTTTCAGAGCGGCGCGCTGTTTACCGATCTCGATGTATTCGAGAACGTCGCCTTTCCGCTGCGTGTTCATACCACACTGCCGGAAGAGATGATTCGCGATATTGTCCTGCTCAAATTGCAGGCCGTGGGCTTGCGTGGCGCCATTGACCTGATGCCTGACGAATTGTCCGGCGGTATGAAGCGTCGAGTCGCGCTGGCCCGGGCGATTGCCCTCGATCCGCAAATTCTCATGTACGACGAGCCTTTTGTCGGCCAGGACCCGATCGCCATGGGCGTGCTGGTGCGCCTGATCCGCCTGCTCAACGATGCGCTGGGCATCACCAGCATCGTGGTCTCCCACGATCTGGCCGAGACCGCGAGCATCGCCGACTACATCATTGTGGTGGGTGACGGGCAAGTGTTGGGGCAGGGCACACCCAAGGAATTGATGACTTCGCAGGAACCACGGATTCGCCAGTTCATGACTGGCGAACCCGACGGCCCGGTCGCATACCACTTTCCAGCGACGGATTACCGCGCAGATCTTCTGGGGAAGCGCTGATGCGCAAGATTTCATTAATAGAAAGAGTGCGCCGTTTCGGCCACGCCGGCATCGATGTGCTGGCGGTATTCGGGCGTTCGGCGCTGTTCCTGTTTCATGCCTTGCTCGGTCGCGGTGGCATCGGCGGCAGTTTTGGCCTGCTGGTCAAGCAACTGCATTCGGTTGGCGTGATGTCCCTGGTGATCATCGTGGTCTCCGGGGTGTTCATCGGTATGGTGCTGGCGCTGCAGGGCTTCAATATCCTGTCCAGCTATGGCTCGGAGCAGGCTGTCGGGCAGATGGTTGCGCTGACACTGCTGCGTGAACTGGGGCCGGTCGTCACGGCCTTGCTGTTCGCCGGGCGTGCGGGTTCGGCGCTGACCGCCGAAATCGGCAACATGAAATCCACCGAGCAACTGTCCAGTCTGGAAATGATCGGGGTTGACCCGCTCAAGTACATTATTGCTCCGCGCCTGTGGGCCGGCTTCATTTCCCTGCCGGTGCTGGCAATGATTTTCAGCGTGGTGGGTATCTGGGGCGGTTCGTGGGTGGCCGTCGACTGGCTGGGTGTCTATGAAGGCTCCTACTGGTCGAACATGCAAAACAGCGTGACGTTTGTCGACGATGTGCTCAACGGCATTATCAAAAGCATCGTTTTTGCCTTCGTCGTGACCTGGATCGCCGTATTCCAAGGCTATGACTGCGAGCCCACTTCCGAGGGGATCAGTCGTGCCACTACCAAGACCGTGGTGTACGCCTCTTTGGCGGTACTCGGCCTGGACTTTATTCTGACCGCCTTGATGTTTGGAGATTTCTGATGCAAAACCGCACCCTGGAAATCGGTGTCGGCCTTTTCTTGCTGGCTGGCATCCTGGCTTTGCTGTTGCTTGCGTTGCGGGTCAGTGGCCTGTCCCCGAGCCCGAGCACCGATACTTATAAACTTTATGCATATTTCGATAATATCGCCGGTTTGACTGTCAGAGCTAAAGTGACCATGGCCGGTGTGACCATTGGCAAGGTCACTGCGATCGATCTGGATCGCGACAGCTTCACCGGTCGGGTGACCATGCAACTGGAAAAGCGCGTAGATAACCTGCCGACTGACTCCACTGCATCTATCCTGACCGCTGGCCTGTTGGGTGAGAAATACATCGGTATCAGTGTGGGTGGGGAACAAGCCCTGCTCAAGGATGGTGGAACCATCCACGACACGCAGTCGTCGCTGGTGCTCGAGGACCTGATCGGTAAATTTCTGCTCAATACCGTTAGCAAAGACGCCAAATGAGGAGCTTTTCAATGATCTCTATCTTGCGACGTGGCCTGTTGATATTGCTCGCAGCCTTGCCGTTGATGGCTAACGCCATGGCGGCGCAGTCGGCGCACGATCTGGTTCAGGACACCACGACCCGGATGCTCGCCGACCTGTCGGCCAATAAAGAGAAGTACAAGCAGGATCCACAAGACTTTTATACGGCGTTGAACACCATCGTCGGTCCTGTGGTGGATGCCGAGGGCATTTCCAAAAGCATCATGACCGTCAAATACTCGCGCAAAGCAACGCCCGAGCAAATGAAGACGTTTGAAGAAAACTTCAAAAAAGGTCTGTTCCAGTTTTATGGCAACGCATTGCTCGAATACAACAACCAGGGCATTACTGTTGAGCCTGCCAAGGATGAATCGGGAGACCGTACCAGCGTTGGCATGACGGTCAAAGGCAGCAGCGGCGCGATCTATCCCGTGTCTTACACACTCGAAAAGATCAACGGCGAATGGAAGCTGCGTAACGTCATCATCAACGGCATCAATATCGGCAAGCTATTCCGCGATCAGTTCGCTGATGCGATGCAGCGCAATGGCAACGACCTGGACAAGACCATCAATGGTTGGGCCGGGGAAGTCGCCAAAGCCAAGGAAAACACCGAAAAAGCTGTCGAGAAGAAAGCCCAATGAGTGAGTCGGCCATTCGCATGAGCGAAACCGGCGAGCTGCTGCTCAGCGGTGTGCTGGATTACCGGACCGGCCCGAACTTGCGCAAGCAGGGGCAGGTACTGATCAAGTCCAGCAAGGCGCCTGCGCTGGTGGTCGATTGCTCCGCAGTGGAGAAGTCCAGCAGTGTCGGCTTGTCGCTGCTGCTGTGCTTCATGCGCGATGCCCAGGTGGCCGGCAAGGCCGTGAGCATTCGCGCGATGCCCGAAGACATGCGCAAAATCGCTCAGGTCAGCGAATTGACCGAGCTGTTGGCGCACCCCTGAACCGCATCTATAAAGAAGCCCCCCGTCAGAGTCCTGCTTCGCGGGGTTCGCAGGCGCGGGGCTTTTTTGTATGATGTCCGACCCGCGCGCACAGGGCGCCGATTGAGGTTGAGCATGCAGGCCGTAGAAGTGAAGAGCTTCCTTGAAGGAAAGCTGCCAAACACGAAGGTGGAAGTTGAAGGCGAAGGCTGCAATTTCCAGCTTAACGTGATTAGCGATGAACTGGCGGCGTTGAGCCCGGTGAAGCGTCAGCAGCAGGTCTATGCCCATTTGAACCCGTGGATTGTCGATGGCAGCATCCATGCGGTCACTATGAAATTTTTCAGCAGCGCGGCCTGGGCCGAGCGCACCTGAGCCCAAGGGCGTCGAGATTCTTATGGATAAATTGATTATTACTGGTGGCGCTCGTCTTGATGGCGAGATCCGCATCTCCGGGGCAAAGAACTCGGCCTTGCCGATCCTGGCTGCCACCTTGCTGTGCGATGGCCCGGTGACCGTGGCCAACCTGCCGCACCTGCACGACATCACCACCATGATCGAGCTGTTCGGTCGCATGGGCATTGAGCCGGTGATCGACGAGAAGCTCAGCGTCGAAATCGACCCACGCACCATCAAGACCCTGATCGCGCCGTACGAACTGGTTAAAACCATGCGCGCCTCGATCCTGGTGCTGGGCCCGATGGTTGCCCGTTTCGGTGAAGCCGAAGTTGCACTGCCTGGCGGTTGCGCCATCGGTTCGCGTCCGGTTGACCTGCACATCCGTGGTCTTGAAGCCATGGGCGCGGTCATCGATGTCGAAGGCGGCTACATCAAGGCCAAGGCCCCTGAAGGCGGCCTGCGCGGTGCGCACTTCTTCTTCGACACCGTCAGCGTGACCGGTACCGAGAACATCATGATGGCGGCCGCTCTGGCCAAGGGCCGCAGCGTTCTGGCCAACGCCGCTCGCGAGCCTGAAGTCGTCGACCTGGCGAACTTCCTGAACGCCATGGGCGCGAAGGTTTCCGGCGCCGGCACCGACACCATCACCATCGATGGCGTCGAGCGTCTGCACACGACCACTTACAAAGTGATGCCTGACCGTATCGAGACCGGCACCTATCTGGTGGCGGCAGCGGTCACCGGCGGGCGTGTGAAGGTCAAGGACACCGATCCGACCATACTCGAAGCCGTTCTGGAAAAACTTCGTGAATCCGGCGCCGAAATCACCACCGGTGAAGACTGGATCGAGCTGAACATGCACGGCAAGCGGCCGAAAGCCGTCAACGTGCGGACCGCTCCATACCCGGCGTTCCCGACCGACATGCAAGCGCAATTCATCTCCCTCAACGCCATTGCCGAAGGCACTGGTGCTGTGATCGAGACGATCTTCGAAAACCGTTTCATGCACGTTTACGAACTGCACCGCATGGGCGCGCACATTCAGGTTGAAGGCAATACCGCCATCGTCACCGGCATCGAAAAGCTCAAGGGCGCGCCAGTCATGGCCACCGACTTGCGTGCTTCGGCCAGCCTGGTGATCTCGGCGCTGATCGCCGAAGGCGATACCCTGATCGATCGCATCTACCACATCGACCGTGGTTATGAGTGCATCGAAGAGAAGCTGCAGATGCTCGGCGCCAAGATCCGCCGCGTACCGGGCTAGTTCCTGCTGCATGGGCGCAGGGACGCGTCCGTTGATTTGTTGAAGTCGAGCCGGTTTCCGGCTCGATGTGTGTCCGGCGCCGTTTGCGACCGGGCATGAGTACCTTGATAAGGACTGACGTTTCCCATGTTGACTATCGCACTGTCCAAGGGCCGCATCCTTGACGACACCCTGCCGCTTCTGGCTGAAGCGGGCATCGTGCCGACCGAGAATCCGGACAAGAGCCGCAAGCTGATCATCCCCACGACCCAGGCCGATGTGCGCTTGCTGATCGTGCGTGCCACCGATGTGCCGACCTATGTCGAGCATGGTGCCGCCGATCTGGGCGTCGCCGGTAAAGACGTGCTGATGGAATACGGCGGCCAGGGTCTGTACGAACCACTGGACCTGCAAATCGCCCAGTGCAAACTGATGACGGCCGGTAAAGTCGGCGCAGTCGAGCCCAAGGGCCGCCTGCGCATTGCCACCAAGTTCGTCAACGTCGCCAAGCGCTACTATGCCGAACAGGGTCGTCAGGTCGACATCATCAAGCTCTACGGCTCGATGGAACTGGCGCCGCTGATCGGCCTGGCGGACAAGATCATCGACGTGGTCGACACCGGTAACACGCTGCGGGCCAATGGCCTGGAGCCACAGGATTTCATCGCTGCCATCAGCTCACGTCTGATCGTCAACAAGGCGTCGATGAAAATGCAGCATGCCCGTATCCAGGCGTTGATCGACACCCTGCGCAAGGCAGTGGAGTCTCGACACCGCGGCTGATTCACCTGCGCGACCTTGAGTCGCGCCCGTCTATCCGCCTCATAGCCAGAATTCTCGGGTGCCCAAGCGGATCAACGGCTAGCTTAGGGCGCCCGAGTTTTTGCCAATCCTATGAGGCTCTCGCTATGACCGCACCGACTGCAATTCGCCGACTCAACGCTGCTGACCCGGATTTCGCACATCATCTGGATCATCTGCTGAGCTGGGAAAGTGTGTCTGACGACTCGGTCAATCAGCGGGTGCTGGACATCATCAAGGCCGTGCGCGAGCGTGGCGATGCGGCGGTGGTCGAGTTCACCCAGAAGTTCGATGGCCTGCAAGTGGCGTCCATGGCGGACTTGATCCTGCCGCGCGAACGCCTGGAACTGGCATTGACCCGCATCACCGTGCCTCAGCGCGAAGCCCTGGAAAAAGCCGCGACCCGTGTGCGCAGCTACCACGAAAAGCAGAAACAGGACTCCTGGAGCTACACCGAAGCCGATGGCACGGTGCTGGGCCAGAAGGTCACGCCACTGGATCGCGCCGGTCTGTACGTGCCGGGCGGCAAGGCGTCCTACCCGTCCTCGGTGCTGATGAACGCGATTCCGGCCAAGGTGGCGGGCGTGACCGAAGTGGTCATGGTCGTGCCGACCCCGCGCGGTGAAGTCAACGAACTGGTGCTGGCCGCAGCCTGCATCGCCGGCGTCGACCGGGTGTTCACCATCGGCGGCGCGCAGGCAGTTGCGGCGCTGGCTTACGGCACCGAAAGCGTGCCGAAGGTCGACAAAGTGGTTGGCCCGGGCAACATCTATGTCGCCACCGCCAAGCGCCACGTGTTCGGCCAGGTTGGCATCGACATGATCGCCGGTCCGTCGGAGATTCTGGTGGTGTGCGACGGCCAGACCGATCCGGACTGGATCGCCATGGACCTGTTCTCCCAGGCCGAGCACGACGAAGACGCCCAGGCGATTCTGGTCAGCCCGGACGCCGAGTTCCTCGACAAGGTCGCGGCAAGCATCGCCAAACTGCTGCCAACCATGGAGCGCGCCGAGATCATCGAAACCTCGATCAATGGCCGTGGTGCGCTGATCAAGGTTCGCGACATGGAACAGGCCATCGAAGTGGCCAACCGCATTGCCCCAGAGCACCTGGAACTGTCGGTCGCCGATCCACAGGCCTGGCTGCCGCAGATCCGTCACGCCGGCGCGATCTTCATGGGCCGCCACACTTCCGAAGCCCTGGGCGACTACTGCGCAGGTCCGAACCACGTATTGCCGACCTCCGGCACTGCGCGCTTCTCTTCGCCGCTGGGTGTTTACGACTTCCAGAAACGTTCGTCGATCATCTTCTGCTCCGAGCAGGGTGCCTCCGAACTGGGCAAGACCGCCTCCGTACTGGCCCGTGGCGAATCGCTGAGCGCTCACGCTCGCAGTGCTGAATACCGCATTCTTGATGACAAGCAGGGGAACTGAACATGAGTAAATTCTGGAGCCCGTTCGTCAAGAATCTGGTGCCTTATGTGCCGGGCGAGCAGCCGAAACTGGCCAAACTGGTGAAGCTCAACACCAACGAAAACCCGTACGGTCCATCGCCAAAAGCCCTGGCGGCGATGCAAACCGAACTGAACGACAACCTGCGTCTGTACCCGGACCCGAACAGCGACCTGCTCAAGCAAGCCGTTGCCAAGTACTACGGCGTGCAGGGCAATCAGGTGTTCCTCGGTAACGGTTCCGATGAAGTCCTGGCGCACATCTTTCATGGTTTGTTGCAACACGATAAGCCGCTGCTGTTCCCGGACATCAGCTACAGCTTCTACCCGGTTTACTGCGGGTTGTATGGCATCAAGTTCGATGCGGTTGCGCTGGACGAGCAGTTCCAGATCAATCCGGCGGACTATGCCAAGCCGAACGGCGGGATCATCTTCCCGAACCCGAATGCGCCGACCGGTTGCCTGTTGGCGCTGGACGCTGTTGAGCAAATCCTCAAGGCCAGCCCGGATTCGGTGGTCGTGGTGGATGAGGCTTACGTCGACTTCGGCGGTGAAACGGCGATCACGCTGGTGGACCGTTATCCGAACCTGTTGGTGACGCAGACCCTGTCCAAGTCCCGTTCCCTGGCCGGCCTGCGGGTTGGTCTGGCCGTGGGGCACCCGGATCTGATCGAGGCACTGGAGCGGATCAAGAACAGCTTCAACTCCTACCCGCTGGATCGTCTGGCGATTGTGGGGGCTGCGGCGGCGTTCGAAGATCGCGAGTATTTCGACAAGACTTGCCGGTTGGTCATCGAGAGTCGGGAGCAAGTGGTCGCGCAACTGGAAGCGAAAGGGTTTGAAGTGTTGCCGTCGGCGGCGAACTTCATTTTCGCCCGTCATCCGAAGCACGATGCTGCGGGGTTGGCGGCGAAGTTGCGCGAACAGGGCGTGATTGTTCGGCACTTCAAGCAAGAGCGGATTGCCCAGTTCCTGCGGATTTCCATCGGCACGCCGGAGCAGAATCAGGCACTGATCGACGGCCTTGGCGACCTCTAGACCAAAACTGTTCCTGTGGGAGCGAGCGGTGCGGCTCGTTCCCACAGGGTCCCGCTTACTCTTCTTCTTTTTCCTGGATCGGCGCCGGCGGCGGACGCAGACCGATTTCTGCGGTGAGCTTGAGTTCTTTACCGTTGCGCATCACCTGAATCGTGACCTTGTCGGTCGGTTTGATGCGCGCCACCTGGTTCATTGACTTGCGACCATCGCCAGCCGGTTCACCGTCGATGCTGAGGATCACGTCGCCCAATTGCAGGCCGGCCTTTTGCGCCGGGCCGTCACGGAAAATCCCCGCGACCACAATTCCCGGGCGTCCCGACAGGCCAAACGATTCCGCCAGTTCCTGACTCAACGGTTGCACTTCGATGCCGAGCCAGCCGCGAATCACCTGGCCGTGCTCGATGATCGACTTCATCACCTCCATCGCCAGTTTGACCGGGATCGCGAAGCCGATGCCTTGCGAGCCACCGGACTTGGAGAAGATCGCCGTGTTGATGCCGGTCAGGTTACCGTTGGCGTCCACCAGTGCACCGCCGGAGTTGCCGGGGTTGATCGCGGCATCGGTCTGGATGAAGTCTTCGTAGTTGTTCAGGCCCAACTGATTGCGCCCGGTGGCGCTGATGATCCCCATGGTCACGGTCTGGCCGACGCCGAACGGGTTGCCGATGGCCAGGGCCACGTCGCCGATGCGCAGGTTGTCGGAACGGCCGACGGTGATCGACGGCAGGTTTTTCAGGTCGATCTTCAATACCGCGAGGTCGGTTTCCGGGTCGCTGCCGATGACCCGGGCCAGGGTTTCACGACCATCCTTGAGCGCCACCACAATCTGGTCGGCACCGCTGGTCACGTGGTTGTTGGTCAGCAGGTAACCTTCCGGGCTCATGATCACGCCCGAACCGAGGCTCGACTCCATGCGCTTCTGCTTGGGCGAGTTGTCGCCGAAGAAGCGGCGGAACTGCGGGTCTTCAAACAGCGGATGGCTGGGTTTGTTGACCACTTTGGTGGTGTAAAGGTTGACCACCGACGGCGCAGCCGTGGTCACCGCATCGGCATAGGACACCGGGCCCTGCTGCACACCAAGGGTTTGCGGGGCTTGTTGCAGATTGACGTCGAGGCTTGGCAGCCCGACCCACTGCGGGTAACGCTGAATAATCAGTAGAGCGACAAGCACGCCGGCCAACAGCGGCCAGCCGGAAAAACGCAGCGCCTTGAGCATTAAGCACGTCCTGAGAGGTTGCAGGCGGTATGAGACTGCCCATAATGTCGCGCATTATACGAGGCCGCGCGCGCCTCTGAACGGGATATTTAGGAGTCTTTTATGGCCGTCGCCCTGAGCACCCTGGTCGAAGAAGCCGACCGTTACCTGGCAAGTGCCAAGATCGCCGATTACTGCCCCAACGGCTTGCAGGTCGAAGGCCGGCCGCAAGTAATGCGCATCGTCAGCGGCGTCACCGCCAGCCAGGCGTTGCTGGACGCCGCAGTGGAGGCCCAGGCCGATCTGGTGCTGGTGCATCACGGCTATTTCTGGAAAGGCGAGAACCCGTGCATCACCGGCATGAAGCAGCGCCGGTTGAAAACCCTGCTCAAGCACGACATCAGCCTGCTGTCCTATCACTTGCCGCTGGACCTGCACCCGGAAGTCGGCAACAACGTACAGCTCGCCCGGCAGTTGGACATTACCATCGAAGGCCCGCTGGATCCGGACAACCTGAAAATCGTCGGCCTGGTCGGCTCGTTGAGCGAACCGATGACCCCCCGCGATTTCGCCCGCCGAGTACAGGAAGTCATGGGGCGCGAGCCGTTACTGATCGAAGGCAGCGAGATGATTCGTCGGGTCGGCTGGTGCACCGGTGGTGCCCAGGGTTACATTGACCAGGCGGTGTTGGCCGGTGTCGATCTGTACCTTAGCGGCGAGGCCTCCGAGCAGACGTTCCACAGCGCCCGGGAAAACGACATCAGTTTCATCGCCGCCGGCCACCATGCCACCGAGCGTTACGGTGTACAGGCTTTGGGTGATTACCTGGCGCGACGTTTCGCCCTCGAGCACATCTTCATCGATTGCCCGAACCCGATTTGACTACAGGGCTGGAGCCCAAACGAGGGGGTATATTCATATACCCTTTCGATCTAGCCACCGTCCTGATTAGAAGAGGGCGCTGTGCTAGGATTCCCCGCTCGAACACGGCCCGCAGGCCGTCCATAAGATCGTTTTCGTGAGTAGCCATGGTCGACAAACTGACGCATCTGAAACAGCTGGAGGCCGAAAGCATCCACATCATCCGCGAGGTCGCCGCCGAGTTCGATAACCCGGTGATGCTGTACTCCGTCGGTAAAGACTCCGCCGTGATGCTGCACCTTGCGCGCAAGGCATTCTTCCCGGGCAAACTTCCGTTTCCGGTGATGCACGTCGACACCCAGTGGAAGTTCAAGGAAATGTACGCGTTCCGCGACCGCATGGTCGAAGAGCTCGGCCTGGACCTGCTGGTACACGTCAACCCCGAGGGTGTTGCGCAGGGTATCAACCCGCTGACCCACGGCAGTGCCAAGCACACCGACATCATGAAGACCGAAGGCCTCAAGCAGGCCCTCGACAAGTATGGCTTCGACGCCGCATTCGGTGGCGCCCGTCGCGACGAAGAGAAGTCCCGTGCCAAAGAGCGCGTGTATTCCTTCCGTGACAGCAAGCACCGCTGGGACCCGAAAAACCAGCGCCCGGAGCTGTGGAACGTCTACAACGGCAAGGTCAACAAGGGTGAATCGATCCGCGTATTCCCGTTGTCGAACTGGACCGAACTGGACATCTGGCAGTACATCTACCTGGAAGGCATCCCGATCGTACCGCTGTATTTCGCAGCCGAGCGTGATGTCATCGAGATGAACGGCACCTGGATCATGATCGACGACGAACGCCTGCTCAATCACCTGAGCGACGAAGACAAGGCGCGCATCGTCAAGAAGAAGGTCCGTTTCCGTACACTGGGCGACTACCCGTTGACCGGTGCTGTCGAGTCTGAGGCCACCAGCCTGACCGACATCATTCAGGAAATGCTCCTGACGCGAACTTCCGAACGCCAGGGCCGAGTCATCGATCACGATGGCGCCGGTTCCATGGAAGAAAAGAAACGTCAGGGTTATTTCTAAGGGGTTGTCATGTCGCACGCATCTGATTTGATCAGCGAGGACATCCTCGCCTACCTGGGCCAGCATGAACGCAAGGAAATGCTGCGCTTTCTGACTTGTGGCAACGTCGACGACGGCAAGAGCACCTTGATCGGGCGCCTGCTGCACGACTCCAAAATGATTTACGAAGATCATCTGGAAGCCATTACACGCGACTCGAAAAAAGTCGGCACCACCGGCGAAGACATCGACCTGGCGTTGCTGGTCGACGGCTTGCAGGCCGAGCGTGAGCAGGGCATCACCATCGATGTCGCCTACCGCTATTTCTCTACCGCCAAGCGCAAATTCATCATCGCCGATACCCCCGGCCATGAGCAGTACACCCGCAACATGGCCACCGGTGCATCCACCTGTGACCTAGCGATCATCCTGGTCGACGCCCGTTACGGCGTGCAGACCCAGACCCGTCGCCACAGCTTTATCGCCTCGTTGCTGGGCATCAAGCACATCGTGGTCGCCATCAACAAGATGGACCTCAACGGCTTCGACGAAAGCGTATTTGAGTCGATCAAGGCCGATTACCTGAAGTTCGCCGAAGGCATCGCGTTCAAGCCGAGCACCATGGCATTCGTGCCGATGTCCGCGCTCAAGGGCGACAACGTGGTGAACAAGTCCGAGCGCTCGCCGTGGTACACCGGCCAGTCGCTGATGGAAATCCTCGAAACCGTCGAAATCGCCAGCGACCGCAACTACACCGACCTGCGTTTCCCGGTGCAGTACGTCAACCGTCCGAACCTGAACTTCCGTGGTTTCGCCGGCACCCTGGCCAGCGGCATCGTGCACAAGGGCGACGAAGTCGTCGTGTTGCCGTCGGGCAAGAGCAGCCGCGTGAAATCCATTGTCACCTTCGAAGGTGAGCTGGAGCATGCAGGCCCTGGTCAAGCGGTGACGCTGACCATGGAAGACGAGATCGACATTTCCCGTGGCGACTTGCTGGTGCACGCCGATAACCAGCCGCAAGTGACCGACGCCTTCGACGCCATGCTGGTGTGGATGGCCGAAGAGCCGATGCTGCCGGGCAAGAAGTACGACATCAAGCGCGCCACGACTTACGTGCCGGGCTCGATCACCAGCATCGTCAATCGCGTGGACGTGAACACCTTGGCCGAAGGCCCTGCCAGCTCGTTGCAGCTGAACGAGATCGGTCGGGTCAAGATCAGCCTCGACGCGGCCATTGCGCTGGACGGTTACGACAGCAACCGCACCACGGGTTCGTTCATCGTCATCGACCGTTTGACCAACGGCACGGTCGCGGCCGGCATGATCATCGCTCAGCCGCTGGCGCATGGCAGCAGCTCCCACCACGGCAAACTGGCCCATGTAGCCACCGAAGAACGCGCCCAGCGCTTCGGTCAGCAACCGGCCACCGTGTTGTTCAGCGGCCTGTCGGGCGCTGGCAAAAGCACCCTGGCGTATGCGGTTGAACGCAAGCTGTTCGACATGGGGCGCGCGGTGTTTGTACTCGATGGCCAGAACCTGCGTCATGACCTGAACAAAGGTCTGCCGCAGGATCGCGCCGGGCGCACCGAGAATTGGCGTCGTGCGGCGCACGTTGCGCGTCAGTTCAACGAAGCCGGCCTGCTGACACTGGCGGCGTTCGTTGCCCCGAGTGCCGAAGGTCGTGAGCAGGCCAAGGACCTGATCGGCAAGGAGCGTCTGCTGACGGTCTACGTCCAGGCCTCGCCGACGGTCTGCGCCGAGCGTGATCCGCAAGGCCTGTACGCGGCGGGTGGCGACAACATCCCGGGCGAATCCTTCCCGTACGACGTGCCGCTGGATGCCGATCTGGTGATCGACACCCAGTCGCTGTCGCTGGAAGAAAGCGTCAAGCAAGTGCTGGATCTGCTGCGCAAGCGTGGCGCGATCTAAGCATTAGCTGAAAACAAAAAGCCCGCAGATGAGTGATCATCTGCGGGCTTTTTTGTGTCCGGGAGGACACCTTCGCGGGCACCTCAAGAATTCACTGGATACTCCCGGTGCATTTGTCCCAACAGCGCATCCTTGTCATTCCACAACTGATTGATCCAGCCCTGAAACTCCAGGCGATACACCCCGTCCTGGTCGTAGTTCTTGCCAACGAACTGTGGTGGAATCTTCAGCTCCTGAAAGTGCACCACTACATCCTTCACATTGCCGCAGAGCAAATCCCAATAGCCTGGACGCCCGGCCGGGTAGTGGATGGTCACGTTGACGATGGCTTCCAGCTGGTCGCCCATGGCATCCAGCACAAAGGCAATGCCGCCCGCTTTCGGCTTCAGCAGGTAGCGGAACGGTGAACTCTGCTGGGCGTGTTTGCCCTCGGTAAAGCGTGTGCCTTCGACGAAGTTGAAAATCCCCACCGGGTTATTGCGGAACTTGTCGCAGGTCTTGCGGGTGGTCTCCAGGTCTTTGCCTTTCTTCTGCGGATGCTTTTCCAGATAGGCCTTGGAGTAACGCTTCATGAACGGAAAACCCAACGCCCACCACGCCAGGCCAATCACCGGTACCCAGATCAGTTCCTGTTTGAGGAAGAACTTCAGCGGGCGGATGCGACGGTTGAGCACGTACTGCAGCACCATGATGTCGACCCAGCTCTGGTGGTTGCTGGTGATCAGATAGGAGTGCCGATAGTCCAGGTCTTGCAAGCCGCTGAGGTGCCAGCGTGTGCGGCAAACCAGATTCATCCAGCCCTTGTTGTTACTGATCCACGCTTCGTGGGTATGACTCATCAGCCAACGCGCGAAACGTTGGGTGAGGGCGAACGGCAACACTTTGAACAGCGCCACACAGAACAGAAACGAGCAGAGCAGAATCGTATTCAGCGCCAACAGCAGCGAGGCGATCACGCCGCGCACGGGTGCAGGTAGAAAATCCAGCATTTAAATATCCATAGGTCGGTTGGCCGCTTGAATCGCGGTCAACGCGATGGTGTACACGATGTCGTCGACTTGCGCGCCACGCGGCAGGTCGTTCACCGGTTTGCGCAGGCCTTGCAGCATTGGCCCGAGGCTGACGCAGTCGGCGCTGCGTTGCACGGCTTTGTGGGTGGTATTGCCGGTGTTCAGGTCGGGGAACACGAACACCGTGGCACGACCGGCCACCTGACTGTTCGGCGCCAGTTGCCGGGCCACGGTTTCGTTGGCAGCGGCATCGTATTGCAACGGGCCGTCGATCAGCAGTGAGTGTTGCTGTTCGTGGGCGAGCAAGGTGGCCTCGCGAACCTTCTCGACTTCTTCGCCGCTGGCCGATTCACCGCTGGAGTAGCTGATCATCGCCACTCGCGGAGTGATGCCGAACGCCGCTGCCGAGTCGGCGCTTTGCAAGGCGATCTCGGCCAGTTCGCTGGCGCTCGGGTGCGGGTTCATCACGCAGTCGCCGTAGATCAGCACTTCTTCGGGGAACAGCATGAAGAACACCGACGACACCAGGGTGCAACCCGGCGCGGTCTTGATCAGTTGCAGGGCCGGGCGGATGGTGTTGGCGGTGGAGTGAATGACCCCGGACACCAGCCCGTCGACTTCATCCAGCGCCAGCATCATGGTGCCGATCACCACGGTGTCTTCCAGTTGCTGCTCGGCCATCGGCGCGTTGAGGCTTTTGGTCTTGCGCAGCGCAACCATCGGCTCGACATAACGCTCGCGAATCAGGTCCGGGTCGAGGATTTCCAGCCCCGGTGGCAACTCGATGCCTTGGGCGCGGGCGACCGCCTCGACGTCTGCCGGTTTGGCCAGCAATACACAACGGGCAATGCCCCGGGCCTGGCAGATCGCGGCGGCCTGCACGGTCAACGGCTCGCTGCCCTCGGGCAACACGATGCGCTTGTTGGCGGCCTGGGCGCGCTGGATCAGTTGATAGCGGAACACCGCGGGCGACAGGCGCATTTCCCGCGGCGTGCCGCAGCGTTGGTGCAGCCAGTTGGCGTCGAGGTGGCTGGCGACGAAATCGGTGATGATCTCCGCGCGCTCGCGGTCGTCGATCGGGATTTCCTTGTTCAAACCGTTCAACTGGTTGGCGGTGTCGTAGGAACCGGTACTCACCGACAACACCGGCAGACCGGCCTGCAAGGCGCCACGGCACAGCTCCATGATGCGTGGGTCGGGCAGGGTGTCGCTGGTCAGCAGCAGGCCGGCCAGGGGCACGCCGTTCATCGCCGCGAGGCTGACCGCGAGGATGATGTCGTCGCGATCGCCGGGGGTCACCACCAGCACGCCGGGCTTGAGCAGCTCCACGGTGTTGCGCACGGTGCGGGCGCAAATGATGATTTTGGTCATGCGCCGGGTTTCGTAGTCACCGGCATTGAGCACCTGAGCGCCCATCAGCTCGGCCACGTCACGGGTGCGCGGCGCGTTCAGCTCCGGTTGAAACGGGATGCAGCCGAGCAGACGGAAGTCGCCACTGCGCAGCAACGGCGAGTGCTCTCTCAGGCGCGAGGCGAAGACGTCCATGCTTTCGTCGGTCTTGACCTTGTTGAGGATCACGCCCAGCACTTTCGGGTCTTTCGGCCCGCCGAACAATTGCGCCTGCAACTCCACCCGGCCGGACAATTCGGTCAGCACTTCGTTTTCCGGCGCCGAAACCAGAATCACGTCGGCGTCGAGGCTCTTGGCCAAGTGCAGGTTGACCCGCGCGGCGTAGCTGGCGCTGCGGGTCGGGACCATGCCTTCGACAATCAGCACGTCCTTGCCGATAGCGGCTTGCTGGTAAAGGGTGATGATTTCTTCGAGCAATTCGTCCAGCTGACCGTCGCCGAGCATCCGCTCGACATGGGCCAGGCCCAGCGGCTGGGGCGGTTTCAAGCCGTGGGTGCGGGCCACCAGTTCGGTGGAGCGTTCAGGGCCGGTGTCGCCCGGGTGCGGTTGGGCAATCGGTTTGAAAAAGCCGACTTTGAGGCCGGCCCGCTCAAGGGTACGCACCAGCCCGAGGCTGATGGAGGTCAGACCCACACCAAAATCGGTGGGCGCGATAAAAAAAGTTTGCATGCGGATTCTCTAAGGGTGCATGGCAATGGTGAACGCCTATGGCTGGCGTTCTACCGATATTCAGTGGTCAAGGTTATCGCTAACCGAGCCTTGTGCGCACCAACCGCAATCAAAGGGCTGGCCTATTTTTTCATTGCGTAGCGCAGGGTCCAGCACCCAGGCCCGGGATTGCCACGGCGGCTGGTGCCGCAGGTGTTGGGTATGGCCGCAGGACAGCTCGGCCACCCAGTGCCCGTCCTCGTCCTGATGGAAGCCTGTAATGGTCGAGGGTTTCATCGCACCCCGTTTGTCCGGGTTGTGTTCGCTTTCGGGCGATTGCTTCGCTAAACTTGGACATTCATCATTCTTATGCAAAAGGTCTCGCCCCATGCTGATCGCCGCCAATAAGGCTGTCTCCATCGACTATACCCTGACCAACGACGCTGGTGAGGTCATCGACAGCTCCGCCGGCGGCGCGCCGCTGGTCTACCTGCAAGGCGCAGGTAACATCATCCCGGGCCTGGAAAAGGCACTGGAAGGCAAAGCAGTCGGTGACGAACTGACTGTTGCCGTAGAACCTGAAGATGCCTACGGCGAATACGCAGCCGAACTGGTCAGCACCCTGAGCCGCAGCATGTTCGAAGGCGTCGACGAACTGGAAGTGGGCATGCAGTTCCACGCTTCCGCTCCGGACGGCCAGATGCAGATCGTCACCATTCGCGATCTGGACGGCGACGATGTCACCGTCGACGGCAACCACCCGCTGGCCGGTCAGCGCCTGAATTTCCAGGTCAAGATCGTTGCCATCCGTGATGCCAGCCAGGAAGAAATCGCTCATGGTCACGTCCATGGCGAAGGTGGCCATCACCACTGATTTTCTGCGCTAAGCTTTCGAGAACTGGAGAGGCGCCCGAGGGCGCCTTTTTAGTCCGCGGCTGTCCTTGGCGACATGACCAAGTGGCTGTTTCGAGAAGAACACGGGAAATTTGGAGTCCGTCATGAGTGCTTTTCACGACCTTACATTGAAAGCTTTGGATGGCCAGGAGTTACCTCTGGCGCCCTTCAAAGGGCACGTCGTGCTGGTGGTCAACGTCGCCTCCAAATGTGGCTTGACCCCACAGTACGCTGCTCTGGAAAACCTCTACCAGCAATACAAGGGCAAGGGTTTCAGCGTGCTGGGCTTGCCGTGCAACCAGTTTGCCGGGCAGGAACCGGGCACAGAGCAGGAAATCCAGGCGTTCTGCAGCCTCAACTATGGCGTGACCTTTCCGTTGTCCAGCAAGCTGGAAGTCAACGGTCACGAACGTCATCAGCTGTACCGCCTGCTGGCGGGCGAGGGTGCGGAGTTTCCGGGCGACATCACCTGGAACTTCGAAAAATTCCTGTTGGGCAAGGACGGTCGCGTATTGGCGCGGTTCTCGCCGCGTACGGCGCCGGATGATCCTTCTGTTATCCAGGCGATTGAAAAAGCTCTGAGTTAAAAGCGCAGATCAAGATCAAAAGATCGCAGCCTTCGGCAGCTACAGGTATTCACATTCCTCTGTAGAAGCTGCCGAAGGCTGCGATCTTTTCGTTTCTAATCCTTAATCACTCAAATCAATAGTGCTGTTCAAGGCAGGGCGCCCTCCATATTATCGCCGTCATAAAGCCTATGTCCCGTGGAGCGTCCAATGCCTGTCAAAGCCCTGTTCAAGCCTTTTCACCTCGGCGCTCTCGAACTGCCGACCCGCGTCGTCATGGCACCGATGACCCGCTCGTTTTCGCCGGGCGGCGTGCCCAACTCCAAAGTGATTGAATACTACCGTCGCCGCGCTGCCGCCGGAGTTGGCCTGATCATCACCGAAGGCACCACGGTCGGTCACAAGGCCTCCAACGGTTACCCGAACGTGCCGCACTTCTACGGTGAAGCCGCACTGGCCGGCTGGAAAAAAGTCGTCGATGCAGTGCATGCCGAAGGCGGCAAGATCGTTCCGCAGCTGTGGCATGTGGGCAGCGTGCGCCGTATCGGCACCGAGCCGGATGCCAGCGTGCCGGGTTATGGTCCGTCGGAAAAACTGAAAGACGGACAGGTCGTGGTTCACGGCATGACCCAGCAGGATATCCAGGAGGTGATCGCTGCGTTCGCCCAAGCCGCCAAAGACGCCCAGAGCATCGGCATGGACGGCGTGGAAATCCACGGTGCCCATGGTTATCTGGTGGACCAGTTCTTCTGGGAAGGCAGCAACCAGCGCACCGACGAATACGGTGGCAGCCTGGCCAACCGTTCGCGCTTCGCCATCGAATTGATTCAGGCGGTGCGTGCAGCAGTCGGCGAGGGATTCCCGATCATCTTCCGTTTCTCCCAGTGGAAGCAGCAGGACTACACCGCGCGTCTGGTGCAGACGCCAGAGGCGTTGGGCGAATTTCTCAAGCCGTTGTCCGATGCCGGCGTGGATATTTTCCACTGCTCGACACGCCGTTTCTGGGAGCCGGAGTTCGACGGCTCCGAACTGAACCTGGCCGGCTGGACACGCAAGCTCACCGGCAAGCCGACCATCACCGTTGGCAGCGTCGGCCTGGATGGCGAGTTCCTGCAATTCATGGTCAACACCGACAAGATCGCACAGCCGGCCAGCCTGGAAAAACTGCTGGAGCGGTTGAATAACGATGAGTTCGACCTGGTGGCGGTGGGTCGTGCGCTGTTGGTGGACCCGGACTGGGCGCAGAAAGTGCGTGACGGTCGTGAGCAGGACATCCTGCCGTTCAGCCGTGATGCGTTAATGACGCTGGTTTAAGCGGCGTCAGGAAAGGCCTATATCGCGGGCAAGCCTCGCTCCAAGGGCGAGGCTTGCCCGCGAAGCTTTTAAGGTAACAACGCCGCATCGGATAGAACTTGTTCCTGCGCGCAAGCCCCCCGCAACTGCCCCTCGAACTGCTCGATAATCGCCGCCCAGCCCTGACGGCTTGCATGCTGGCGGGCATTGAGCCGCATGCAGCGCAAGGTTTCGCGCTCCTCCAGCAGCCAACGTGCCGCATCGCAGAACGCCTGTTCATCCCCGGGCATGGCCAATACGCCGTTGTAGCCATGGCGAATATGCTGAGCCGCCGCAGCCTGATCGTACGCCACCACCCCCAGCCCTGAGGCCAATGCCTCAAGTACCACATTGCCGAAGGTTTCGGTCAGGCTCGGAAACAGAAACACATCCCCCGAGGCATAGTGACTGGCCAGCGCTTCGCCGCGTTGTGAGCCGCAAAAAATCGCCTCGGGCAATTCCTTTTCCAGCGCCGATCGTTGCGGACCGTCACCGACCACAATCAATTTCATGTTGCGCTGTGGATAAGTGGTTTTCAGCGCGTCGAAACTGCGCTTGAGCAGGCCAAGATTCTTCTCCTGGGCCAGGCGTCCTACGTGGATGAAGGCGATGTCATCCTCGGCCAGTCCCCATTGCTCACGCAGCGGTTTCAGTCGTTTGACCGGATGAAACAACTGGCTGTCGACGCCTCGAGAGAGTAACGCCAGACGCTCGAAACTGCGCCGCTCCAGCTCCAGTCGCTGGCTGGCGCTGGGCACCAGGGTCAGGGTCGAGCGATTGTGAAACCAGCGCAGGTAGTGGGTCAGCAAGCGCGTCAGCAACCCGAGCCCATACTGGCTGGAATACTGCTGAAAATTGGTATGAAAGCCGCTGACCACCGAAATCCCCAAACGCCGTGCCGCGCGTAACGCCGACAACCCCAGCGGTCCTTCGGTGGCGATGTACAACACGTCCGGGCGATGGCGCTTCCAGCGCCGCAGCAGCTTGTGCATCGACGACTGGCCCCATTGCAGGCCGGGATAACCCGGCAGCGGCCAGCCCCGACACAGCAGCAACTCATCATTGCTGCCCGTCAGCGGGTCGCCGCCCTGACGTGGCCGCACCAACTCGACCTGATGCCCGCGCGCGCGCAAACCGTCGAACAAGCGGCCAAGGGTATTGGCCACGCCGTTGATTTCCGGGGGGAAGGTTTCGGTGATCAGAGTGATATGCAGAGCTGTCGTCATGACCTCAGTGTCGGCTGAGGCCATGTCGTCATTGTGACGGTGGGATGATGGATATATGACGCGATTAACTGCGTTCCGCCACCAGATTCTCCGCGCCACGCTCACGCACCCAGAACAGCGTCGCGCCAGCCACGGCCGCCGGCATCATCAAAATGTTCACCACCGGAATCAGCAGCACCAGATAAACGATCCCGCCAAAACTCATGCTCTGCCAGCGCTTCTTGCGCAGCCAGGCGAGCATCTCGTTCCAGCCCAGCTTGTGGTTGTCCGCCGGGTAGTCGATGTACTGGATCGCCATCATCCACACCCCGAACAGCAGCCACAGAGGTGCGGCAATGATGTTGACCACCGGGATGAACGACAGGATGAACAGCCCGATGGCCCTTGGCAGGAAGTAGCCGAGCTTGCGCATTTCCCGGGTCAGGGTACGGGGGATCATGGCGATCAGTTCGCCCCAGCTGAAGGTCGGGAAATCGTCGGTGCCGCGCACCACCACTTCGACTTTCTCCGCGAGGAAGCCGTTGAACGGTGCTGCAATAACGTTGGCGAGCATTGTGAAGGTGAAGAACACCATCAACACCACCAACACCACGAATATCGGCCAGAGGATATAGCTGAGGAAGCTCAGCCAATCGGGCAGGGACGGCATCAGCGTATCGACCCATAGGCTGAACTGATGACCGGCCAGATAGATCAATCCGACGAACAGCACCAGGTTGATCGCCAGCGGCAGCAACACGAACAGACGCAGACTTGGGCTCAGGACCAGATTGAGGCCTTCGCGCAGGTATTGCGGGCCGGACAGAACGGGGGCGGGCATAACGTGCTCCGAACAAGAGGGAAACGCGCCGACCTTACCGGCTTTGCCTGAGGTGCGAAAGCGCGGTAGCGGCATCGACATTAACTGTAACAAAGGCGTCTATACATTCACTGCAACGGAATAGAGACCGCCTATGAGCTGGATTGTTAAACCGTATTTCCTTAATCTTCGCCCCCTCGATACGCTGCACCCATTCTTTTACAGGACTGTCGAGCCCAAGCCTTCCCCAAGTGCTTTCAACGGTCCTTTTTTATTCCCGCCGGCAATCCGGCGTTCCGCGCCCAGTGTTTCGGGCCGGTCAACAGGAGCAGGTCATGTCTGAAGTTCGTCATTCGCGAGTGATTATTCTCGGTTCCGGCCCTGCCGGTTACAGCGCTGCTGTCTATGCGGCCCGTGCCAACCTCAAGCCACTGCTGATCACCGGCATGCAAGCCGGCGGTCAACTGACCACCACCACCGAAGTCGACAACTGGCCGGGCGACGTCCACGGCCTGACCGGCCCGGCGCTGATGGAACGGATGAAAGAGCACGCCGAGCGCTTTGAAACCGAGATCGTGTTTGATCACATCAATGCCGTGGACTTCGCTGCCAAGCCGTACACCCTGATTGGCGACAGCGCGACTTACACCTGCGACGCCCTGATCATCGCTACCGGTGCCAGCGCTCGTTACCTGGGCCTGCCGTCGGAAGAAACGTTCATGGGCAAAGGCGTTTCGGCCTGCGCGACCTGTGACGGTTTCTTCTATCGCAACAAGCCAGTGGCTGTGGTCGGTGGCGGTAATACCGCTGTCGAAGAAGCGCTGTACCTGGCCAACATCGCCAGCACCGTGACCCTGATTCACCGTCGCGAAACGTTCCGCGCCGAGAAGATCCTGATCGACAAGCTCAATGCCCGGGTTGCCGAAGGCAAGATCATCCTGAAGTTGAACGCGACCCTGGACGAAGTGTTGGGCGACAACATGGGCGTGACCGGTGCTCGCCTGAAGAACAACGATGGCAGCTTCGACGAAATCAAAGTCGACGGCGTGTTCATCGCCATTGGCCACACCCCGAACACGTCGTTGTTCGAAGGTCAGCTGACGTTGAAAGACGGCTACCTGGTTGTACAGGGCGGCCGTGACGGCAACGCCACTGCCACCAGCGTCGAAGGTATCTTTGCTGCCGGTGACGTGGCCGACCACGTTTATCGTCAAGCCATCACCTCGGCCGGCGCCGGCTGCATGGCGGCACTGGACACAGAGCGTTACCTCGACGGCCTGCAGAACGTTTCGTTCTGATTCCGTAGAAAACAAAAAAACCGGCCTTGGCCGGTTTTTTTGTGGGCAGACGATTCTGCCTCAGGACAATTTCGCCAGGCACGCCTCAAGAATATCCAGCCCTTCTTCCAGCACGGCGGCCTCAGTGGTCAATGGCGCGAGCAGCCGAATGATGTGGCGCGACTTGCCGCTGGGCATCAGCAGCAAGCCCGAGTCTCGGGCCAGCGCCAGCAGTTGTGTCAATTGCGCCGAAGCCGGTGTGCCGTCGGCATTGATCAGTTCGATGCCGCGCATCGCACCCACGCCGGTCAAACGGCCCAGATACGGTGACAGTCCGCGTGCCCGCCAGGCTTCGTAGCGGCTGACAATCGCTTCTTCCTGCTGCGTGCCCCAGGCATGCAGATGTGCATCACTCATTTCGTTCAGGGTCGCCAGCGCGGCGGCGCAGGCGATGGGATTGCCTGAGTAGGTGCCGCCCAATCCGCCCTTGGGCAAGTTGTCGACTAGCGACTTGCGCCCGACAACCGCACCCAGCGGCACGCCACCGGCAATGCTTTTACCCAGCAGGATCAGGTCCGGCTCAATGCCCAGTCGCGAAAACGCAAACCGCTGGCCGGTGCGGCCGAAGCCGGACTGGATTTCATCGGCAATCAGCAAAATGCCTTTGTCATCACAGAAACGCCGCAGCGCCTGGGCGAATTCCACATCCATCGCCAGAAACCCGCCTTCGCCCTGTACCGGTTCGACGATAAAACAGGCCACGTCATTCACGTCGATCTCGACGCTGAACAGCCGATCCATCGCCTTCAGGGCCTCGGCGCAGGTCACGTCATTGTCTTTGCTGGGGAAGGGCAGGTGGTACACCGGCCCCGGCAGCACGCCGACTTTCTGCTTGTAAGGCGCGACCTTGCCGTTGAGGTTGAGGGTGGCCAGCGTGCGGCCGTGGAAGGCGCCGTCAAAGGCAATGATCGCGGTGCGGCCGGTGGCGCCGCGGACGATCTTCAGGGCGTTTTCCGCCGCTTCCGCGCCGCTGTTGGTGAGCATGCCGCTGACCGGGTAATCCACTGGAATAAACGCGGCCAGGCGATCCATGAGTTCGATGTAAGGCACATGGGGAGCCGCGTTGAACGCGTAGTGGGTCAGGCGGGTGGCTTGTTCACGAATGGCCTCGACGATGCGTGGATGGCAATGGCCGAGGTTCAGTACGCCGATTCCCCCGACAAAGTCGATGTAGCGCTTGCCATCGGTGTCCCAGACTTCGGCATTTTTTCCGTGGCTGAGACTGATGGGGTGAACAATGGAAATCGACTGACTGATGGTTTCGCTGCGCATGAATGGCTGACTCTGAAGAAGGGATGCTTCTTTTTATCTAAGCCGCGAGCAGAGGTGTCCGGCAAACGAAATAAAGTTGCCGGGTCAATCTTAAAAGTCGGGATGTGCCCTGATACCGATCGATGGCGACGCATAATCTGTGGCGAGGGAGCAAGCTCCCTCGCCACAGGTTTAGCGACGAGTCAGTGGCTGCTGAGCGAACTTCACACCCGCCAAGCCATGGGCAATCAACGCCCGGATATTGCCGTGGTCGCTGCCTTCGGGCGTAGCTACCACCGAGCGATAATGCTCGCCAAACGCCAACAGCGCTTCTTCATCGCTCAGACCTTCCAGCAGCGCCAGGCCCAGGGTCTTGCACGAGCCTTCGTTCTGCCCGGCTGCGTTTTCCACGCCACCGTTGTTGAAAGCCTGGGGCTGGTAGTCATAACCGGCGGCAATGAACGCCAGGGTGTCGGCGAAAACGTGTTCGCCACTCTTGAGGCTGGCGCGCAGGGTGTTCAAATCACTCATTGGGTTTTCCTTTGGCGAACGCCGCTTGTTGGTCGGCGCTGGCTTCTTTCTGGTATTGGGCTTTCCACTCGGCGTACGGCATGCCGTAAACCACTTCGCGGGCTTCATCGAGGCTGACGTCGATCTGGCGTTCGTCAGCGGCGGCCTTGTACCACTTGGACAGGCAGTTGCGGCAGAAACCCGAGAGGTTCATCAGGTCGATGTTCTGCACGTCCTTGCGGCTGTCCAGGTGGGCAACCAGCCGGCGAAAGGCGGCGGCTTCAAGTTCCAGGCGTTGTTGATCGTTCATGATGGGCTCTGTGCAATCAAATCGTGGCGCGGATGATAAAAGCCTGGCGAGCGATGCGCCAGACGCGGTCAGCGGCTTGCGGCCAGGGTAATCGACACCGACTCGGCGAAGCGCAGGGCGTGGGGCTTGTCGACTTCGACTTCGGCATACAGTACCGACTCGTTGGCCATGATCAGGTCCAGCAGCTCCTGGGTCAGGCGCTCGAGCAGGGCAAAGCGATTGCCTTCCACGTGGGCAATGATCGCCTTGGTGATGGTGCGGTAGTTCAGCGCGTGATCGATGTCGTTGTCACGCACGGCGTCCTGGGCGGCATACAGGATGGTCAGGTTGATCAGCACATCCTGCTTGTTGAGGATTTCGTCCTCGTTGATCCCGATGAAAGTTCGCAAACACAGGTCCTTGACCCGGATGCGTGCCATTCCTGGTTGAAGTTGTGGCATTGCTACTTGCTCCGTCCAATCAATTGCAGGAACTCCTGGCGGGTGTTGCTCGACTCGCGGAAGGCACCGAGCATCACCGAGGTGTTCATGGTCGAATTCTGTTTCTCGACGCCGCGCATCATCATGCACATGTGCTGGGCTTCGATGACCACCGCGACACCGGCGGCATCGGTCACTTGCTGCACGGCCTCGGCGATTTGCCGGGTGAGGTTCTCCTGGATTTGCAGGCGGCGGGCGAACATATCCACAAGCCGTGCAATCTTCGACAGGCCCAGCACCTTGCCCGTTGGAATATAAGCCACATGCGCCTTGCCGATGAAGGGCAACATGTGATGTTCACACAGCGAGTACAACTCGATGTTGTCGACAATGATCATTTCATCGTTGTCGGAGGCGAACAGTGCGCCGTTGACGATCTCTTCGACGCTCTGTTCGTAACCGTGACACAGGTATTGCATGGCCTTGGCGGCGCGCAACGGGGTGTCTTGCAGCCCTTCGCGGTCGGGGTTTTCACCCAGGCCGATAAGGATCTCGCGATAGCTCTGGGACAGGGCGCTGTGGGGCAGGGATAACGTCATGGGGACATCCTCGCGGGGGCGGCTTATTTGACGTGCCGTCCGCCATTGACGGTCAGGGTCGTGCCGGTGACATAAGGGTTGTCGAGCAAATAGCGCAGGCTCTGGTAGATCACTTCGCTGCCGGGCTCGATGCCCAGTGCGGATTTGGCCAGGACCCTGGCGCGGTACGCCGCGTCGTCGTCGGGATTGAACAGTAGCAGGGCTGGCGCGATACCGTTGACCTTGATATCTGGCGCGTACTTGGCGGCAAAGGACAGGGTCAGGCTGTCGAGCCCGGCTTTGCTGGCGCAGTAGCCGATGTGCTTGCTGCTGCCCTTTCGGGTCACGTCATCGCTGATGTGCACGATGTCGGCGGGGCTTGAGCGTCTGAGTAAATCGGCACAGTGCAGGTTGATCAGGTAGGGCGCCAGCATGTGCACGCTGAACATGCGGGTGAAGGCATTGGCTTCGGCGCCCGGGGTTTCGGCCAGCCATTCGGAGGCGTTGTGGACTATCGCCCGCAGGCTGTCGGTGTGGTTCTTCAATTCACCGATGAACGCGAGAATCCCGGCCTCGCTGGAAAAGTCCGCGAACACCGCTGTTGCTCCCAGATCGCGCAGGGTCTTTACGCCGGGGCGTTCGCTGCGGTAGCTGAAAATGACCGGATGGCCGTCTTCGAGCAAACGCTGCGCACAGTGCAGGCCGACACGCTGGCCGGCACCGGTGATGAGGATGGGGGCTGCGGAAGAGGTCATGAACGGCTCGCGTCGCGGTTAGAGCAAAACTATACCAGCGACGGGAGTCGTGCACCTACGCTCCTGCAAGAGTTACTGATTTTGGGTAGTAGGCGTTGCGGGCAACGGTTGTTGCGGTGCGGTGTTCAGCCAGCCGGCCAACAGATGGGTCGACAATGGAATGAAGAAATAAACCATCAGTGGTGTCAGGCACAGGGTGCTGACGAACACCCGGGCCAGCAATCCCGTTTCAGCCAATAACGGTCCCAGCACAAAGTTGAACAGCAGGGACACCGGAAAGAACGCCAGCCAGATCGCCACGGCCTGCTTCCAGCGTGGCGGGCGTTGCCCTACCGCACCGAACCAGCCATCGATGCCACTGACCCGATACTCCGAAGGATGGGCAAACAGATTGCTGCCGCGTCCCAGCCAAGCGGTACGCGACGCGGAATGCTCCCAGGCGTGCAGGGTCTGCTCGTCGGCGAAGCGGAAAATAATCTGGAATTCGTCATCCTCGGGCGGCGGAGCGAGCACGCCAGAACCGAGATAGCCGGGGAAGTCGGTGGCCAGTTGCTCGCCTTCGCGCAACCAGGCCATCAGGTCCTGATAACGCCCATCGGCGACACGACGCGCAACCATCAACGTGACGGGTGAAGTAGACATTGTGTATCTCCGTAAGGCAAACGCGTCGCTCCGGATAGGAGTTTCGCCAGGCACAGCGCCGGGGTAGTGGGCTGCGTCTTGGGACAAGCAAGGATTATTCCTGATTGTGTCTGGAACTTTCGTTCCAATTAGTTCAACGACGTGTTGAATATCACTGGGGTATGAGAGTAAAAATGTATCAAAATACTAATATGGATCCAAAATCCCTGTGCTGACCGACATTGCGCCTGGCTTGCCCCCCATTACCTCCCTGATTCGAGAGGAGCTGTTCCCGATTCGTGAGGTCGCGCGGATGACAGGGGTCAACCCGGTCACGCTCCGAGCCTGGGAGCGACGCTACGGGCTGATACAGCCCACCCGCACCGAAAGCGGGCACCGCTTGTATTCGATGACCGATATCGAGCGTGTCCGCAGCATCCTCGGCTGGATCGAGCGCGGTGTCGCGGTAAGCAAGGTTGGCAAGATACTGGCCAAGACCGAACCGCTCCAGGTGCTGGAGCGGATCATTCCCGACGAGCTCGTTCAAGCCGACTACAGCCAATGGCAGCAGCAGGTCAAGGCGGCAGTGAGTGTTTTTGACGAAGTTCAGCTGGAACACGTCTACGGTCAGATCTTTTCCAGTTATCCGCTGACAGTTGTGTTTCAGGACATCCTGATTCCGATCTGGAAGCTATTGCTACAACGCCAAGATGCGTTCGGTCAGACCAGCGAGTGGCTTTTTCTGGATGGCTTTCTGCGGTCTCGAGTATTGCAACGCCTGCTGCTGGTGCGTGTCATGCAGCCGCGACGAGTGATTGTCTGCGCCTTGGCCGACCAATGTCGTGAGCTCGAAGTATTGGTCACGGCGCTGTATCTGAGCAGCGTCGATTCGGCTATTCAGTTGTTGGCGATCGGGCAGCCCTTTGATGAGTTGATCCTGGTCTGTGAGAAGATCAAGCCAAGGGCGCTGGTGCTGATTTCCAATCACGCGCCGGCTGCCGAACTGCCTCGACGTTTGAACCGTCTGGCCATGGGCCTGGATTGTCAGCTGTTTCTGGCCGGGGATGCGTCCGACCTGGCGCAAGAAAGTCTGGCCGGGTCGTCGGTGGGTTGCCTTGGAAACGAGGGAGGGGTGATGCGCCAGCGTCTGAAACAGTTCCTGGCGGGAAACCTGGATACCTGAGATTCAAATATGCAAAGCAGGATGGGTCAGGCGATGTTGCTGAAGGATGTACTGACGCAGACGCTCGGTTTCGTCCTTGTCACTCTGGCTCAACTCGTAGGCGTAGAAACCTTGCTCGGTCTCACGCTCCAGGGTGCCGCGCAACGCAATCCGCTCATAGCCTGACGGGCTGAACCACAACGCGAAGTGCTTTGGTGCTTTGGTCTTGTTGCGAACTTCCAGCAAAACCCCTTTGAACGATATTTCGTGCACCCACATCGTGCCGGGTTGCCCCTTGGCATTTTCCAGCGCCACTGGCTCTTCGAGCGGCAGGCGCCATGGCCGAATCATTGGCCCGTCTTCATAAATGCTGGGGACACCGAGGCGTAGATGCATTGCGTGAAACTCATCTTCCACCAGGTGCAGCGGGAAGGTCATTTGCTGATTTTCGAAAGTGGCCTGGATGGTGACTTGCTCATGAGCGGCCAGGCGTGTGAGCAAATCACGGATCTGCGAGCCGCCATTGACCAGCAAACTCGACGTCGCATCCCGCACATTGAGTTGCGGGTTGTGTTGCATGGTCTGGATAAAATCCAGCTCATCCTGGGTCAGGAGTGCGTCGCGCTGCATGATTTGCTCGAAAGAAATAATTACAAAGTCATCGGTGATTGTAGTAAATGACCACTAATTCGCAGATTGGTTTGATCCGTTCGTCGACTTGAGATCAGCAAGTTCTGCCTGTACCTCGGCCAATTGCGCTTCCAGCTGTGCAACTCGCTGCTGTGCCTTGACCTGAACCGTGACGTCTTTCTGCACCCCGACAAAATAGGTTTGTCCGTCGTGCGGGTTTTTTACCGTGGAAAGCGACAGTTCGTTCCAGAACGGGGTGCCGTCCTTGCGGTAATTCCTGAGAATTTCCCGGCAGGAACCGCCATTGCCCAACGCCTGGCGAATCAATGCGAGGGCGGGCTGATCCCGGTCTCCTGCCTGCAAAAAGCGGCAATCCTGGTAGAGGATTTCTTCGCTGGTATAGCCCGTCAGGCGTTCGAACGCTGGGTTTACGTAAATCAGGATATTGTCCTGTTCGCCTTCCTTTTCGGCAATCACGATGCCGTCGTTGGACGCGTCGATCACCATTTGCAGCAGCGAGGCATTGATCATCGCAGAGTCCTTTGCGTATTGATGGGTACGCTGCATTCTAAAAGATCAATGAGGGCTGTGCTGTTAATATCTTGGCCTTTTACTCAGCTTCAGGATCAGATTGATGAAAGTCGCCATCCTTTCCGGCTCGGTGTACGGCACGGCTGAAGAAGTCGCCCGCCACGCCGCAAGTCTATTGAACGCCGCCGGTTTTGAAACCTGGCACAACCCGCGCGCGACACTTGCCGATGTTCAGGCCTTTGGCCCGGAAGCCTTTCTGGCGGTGACTTCGACCACCGGCATGGGTGAGTTGCCGGACAACCTGCAACCATTGTATTCGATGATCCGCGATCAATTGCCCGCCGCCTGGCGTGGCTTGCCGGGTGCCGTTATCGGGTTGGGCGACTCGAGTTACGGCGATACGTTCTGCGGTGGCGGTGAGCAAATGCGTGAGTTGTTCGGCGAACTGGGCGTGCATGAAGTGCTGCCGATGTTGCGTCTGGACGCCAGTGAAACGGTAACGCCGGAAACCGACGCCGAGCCTTGGCTGGCGGACCTGGTCAGCGCTCTGCGGGGCTGACCGGCTTTTATTGGCGGCAGTGTTCTGACATGGATCCAGGCTCCCCCACGCACTGACTCGCTCGGCCACCAAGCTGGCTGCCAATGCAACTAGCCGATCTCCGGGGGCTGACTAGACTGCTGTAACGTCAGTGAACATTAAGAACCCAGAACAATAAAAAGAGATCCTTGCCGTGAGCGTAACCCCCATCCAGTCGCCACACAGTCTCCAGGATAAAGTCAGTGCCGCCGAGTGGCAGACCCGCGTCGACCTGGCGGCCTGTTATCGTCTGGTCGCCCTCCACGGCTGGGACGATCTGATCTTCACGCACATTTCAGCCAAGGTGCCAGGCACTGAAGACTTCCTGATCAACCCGTTCGGGATGATGTTCCATGAAATCACCGCGTCGAGCCTGGTCAAGGTCGATCAGGCCGGCAACAAATTGATGGACAGCCCCTACGAGATCAACCCGGCGGGTTACACCATCCACAGCGCGGTGCATGAAGTCCGGCATGACGTCGTGTGTGTACTGCATACCCACACGGCGGCGGGGGTGGCGGTATCGGCGCAGAAACAGGGCATTTTGCCGATCAGTCAGCAGTCATTGTTCGTGCTGTCCAGCCTGGCTTATCACGCCTACGAAGGCGTGGCACTGAACCATGAAGAGAAGGCGCGGCTGCAAGCCGACCTGGGTGAAAACAACTTTCTGATGCTGCACAACCACGGTCTGCTGACCTGTGGCGGCACCATCGCCGACACGTTCCTGATGATGTTTACCTTTCAGCGCGCCTGCGAGATTCAGGTGCTGGCTCAGAACGGTGGCGCGGAGCTGATTGCCATCGAACCGCAGATTCTGGCGGGCGCCAAGGCGATGATCGCCGGCGTCACCAAAAGTGCTCAAGGGATGGGTGGCGCGCTGGCCTGGCCGGCGCTGCTGCGCAAACTCGATAAACAAGACCCGGGTTATAAACTCTAAATGGCACTCGCCGAAATTCCTCTGTGTGTCTGGCGTAAACGCGGCCAGACGTTCGTCTTCCGCGGTCAGACCATCCGCTATTGGGCGGCGGGGCAGGGCGAGCCGCTGTTGTTGATCCATGGCTTCCCGACCGCCAGTTGGGACTGGCATTACCTGTGGCAGCCGCTGGCGCAGCGCTATCGGGTGATTGCCTGCGACATGCTTGGCTTCGGCGATTCGGCCAAACCGGTGAACCACAACTACAGCCTGCTGGAGCAGGCCGATCTGCAACAAGCGTTATTGGCGCACTTGAACGTCGAGCAACCCGTTCACGTGTTGGCACACGATTATGGCGACAGCGTGGCCCAGGAGCTCTTGGCCCGGCACTACGAAGCACGTGCTCATATCGCCAGTTGCGTGTTCCTCAATGGCGGGTTGTTTCCCGAAACCCATCGCCCGGTGTTGATGCAAAAACTCCTGCTAAGCCCCTTGGGCTGGATGATCGGGCTAGCTTTTACCCGTGACGCTCTGGTGAAGAGTTTCAAGCAGATTTTCGGTCCGCAGACCCGGCCCACCGAAAGTGAGCTGGATGATTTCTGGAGTCTGGTCGATAGCAATCACGGGCAGCGGATCATGCATAAATTGATCGGTTATATTCCGCAGCGGCGGGTCCAGCGTGAGCGTTGGGTCAGCGCCATGCAGCGCGGCGAGGTGCCGCTGCGCGTTATCGATGGTGAGGTCGATCCGGTTTCCGGTGCGCACATGGTGGCGCGCTATCGGCAACTGATTCCCACCCCGGACACTGTCCTGCTGTCCGAGATCGGCCATTACCCACAGATCGAAGCGCCGGCGCAGGTGCTCAAGCACTATCTGGAATTTCGCGATCAGTTGATTTCACCGCCGCTCAAGTTGGCGTGTTCCTGACTATCCCGCTGCCTTATCGCGCACCATTCAGCCGCCCCCGTGTTCATTGTGACCGGCAGCCCCGTGCCCGACACTCGCACTCATAGTCCCTGGTCTGCTGGAGTTCCCCATGAATGAGTCTGTGCGCTTCGAAGATAAAGTCGTGATTGTCACCGGTGCAGGCGGCGGCTTGGGGCGAGCGCATGCATTGCTGTTCGCCAAACAGGGTGCCAGAGTGCTGGTCAATGATCTCGGCGGCTCGGCTCAGGGTGAAGGCGCCAATGCATCGGCGGCTGATCGGGTGGTGGCGGAAATTCGTGAAGCGGGTGGCATCGCCGAGGCTAATCATGACTCTGTCACCGACGGAGACAAAATCGTCCAGCATGCCCTTGATACGTTCGGTCGTATCGATGTCGTGGTGAACAACGCCGGCATCCTGCGCGACAAGACCTTTCACAAAATGGACGACAGCGATTGGGACCTGGTTTACCGCGTTCACGTCGAAGGCGCCTACAAGGTCACTCGCGCCGCCTGGCCACACATGCGTGAGCAAAACTATGGCCGCGTGATCTTCACCGCGTCGACCTCGGGCATCTATGGCAACTTCGGGCAGTCAAACTATGGCATGGCCAAACTCGGCCTCTACGGCCTGACCCGCACACTGGCTATCGAGGGCCGCAAGAACAATATCCTGGTCAATGCCATCGCCCCCACGGGTGGCACCCGCATGACCGAAGGCCTGATCCCGCCGCAAGTATTCGAGCAACTCAAACCGGAACTGGTCAGCCCATTGGTGGTGTACCTGGCCAGCGAGCAATGCCAGGAAACGTCGGGGCTGTTCGAGGTCGGTGGCGGCTGGATGGGCAAGGTGCGCTGGGAGCGCAGCCTGGGCGCCGGGTTCGATCCGCGGGTCGGTTTCTCGCCGGAGGATGTGGCGGCGCATTGGCAGCAGATCTGCGATTTCGAAGGCGCGGCGCATCCGAAGGACAACATTGAGGCGCTGAAGGAAATGATGCAGAACTTGCAGAAGTATTCCCTCTGACGCTGATTGCGCGACATCTGGCGGGGCTTGCCTGAGCCCCGTCATCCCCTCCCGACTACTCCCTGCCTGAAAACCTTTCGCCCATAAAAAAGGCCGCTGCAAACGCAGCGGCCAAAGTAAGACGTGGATCCAGGAGCTACAAATCAACGTCAGTGAACACAGGGCGATGAGTCGAAAAAATACGCTTCGAATCATCTGGATTCTGTCGCTAATGGGGTGGTCTATCGTCCCCGTTCTTTGTGCTTTCGGGCCGTTTTCCGTGAAAGCCAGGCAAGAATAAGGTATTGATCACAAAGGAAAAATAGCGATTTCTGACATGCACTGTTACAGTCTTGGCAACAGTCTTCGGCTGACCTTTTGTAACAGCTGCCGCTAGCTGCGCCAGCTGTTACACATCCAACTTCAAACATGTCCCATGCACTGCACTGATAACCCTCCATCCAGCCCATCCATACCCCGCGCAAAACCCCGCCCCATGCGGGCCTTCATCCTTTGGAGGTACATCGCGAATACCTCCTTGGTGCGCTTATCGCTCCCGGCGAGCGGCAGTAGGGTGGGGGCTTCTGTCACTCACCGGGGAAGACGCATGACAAAAACAACAATGCGCGCCATCTTCAAACCGCAAGCGCTGGCCGCTGCGGTGGCCTTGGGCTGCTGTGCCCAGGCGCAGGCTGTTTCATTCAACATCGGCGAAATCGAGGGGCAGTTTGATTCCTCGTTGTCCGTCGGCGCGAGCTGGGGCATGCGTGATGCCGACAAGTCGCTGGTGGGTACCGTCAATGGCGGGACAGGCCAGTCTTCGACCGGTGATGACGGACGCCTGAACTTCAAGAAAGGCGAAACCTTCTCCAAGATCTTCAAGGGCATCCACGACCTCGAATTGAAGTACGGCGACACCGGCGTGTTCGTCCGTGGCAAGTACTGGTACGACTTCGAGCTCAAAGACGAAGACCGCGAGTTCAAGCAGATCAGCGACAGCGGTCGCAAGGAAGGCGCCAAGTCTTCCGGGGCGGAGCTTCTCGATGCCTTCGTTTATCACAACTATTCCATCGCCGATCTGCCGGGCACCGTGCGTGCCGGTAAACAGGTGGTCAGCTGGGGTGAAAGCACCTTCATCGGTAACTCGATCAACAGCATCAACCCGGTCGACGTTTCGGCGTTCCGGCGTCCCGGCGCTGAGATCAAGGAAGGCCTGATTCCGGTCAACATGTTGTTCGCTTCCCAGGGCTTGACCGATCAACTCACGGTGGAAGGTTTCTACCAACTGGAGTGGGACCAGACCGTCGTAGACAACTGCGGCACCTTCTTCGGTAACGACGTGGTGGCGGACGGTTGCAACAACAACTACACCGTCGGCAGCCCGGCGATTGCACCGCTTGCACCACTGGCGGCAGCCTTTGGCCAACCTATCCAGGTCACCCGTGAGGGCGTGATCGTGCCCCGTGGCGGTGACCGCGATGCACGGGATTCGGGGCAGTGGGGCGCGGCTTTGCGCTGGCTCGGTGACGACACCGAATACGGCCTCTACTTCATGAACTACCACAGTCGCACACCGACCGTCGGCACCACCACCGCCGGGCTGTCCACATTGGCCAGCCTGCCGGGCATGGTCAGCACTGCCAACCGTCTGGCCCCGGGCAGCGGTTCGGGCCTGGCGCAAAGCGTAATGCTCGGGCGCGGCCAGTACTACCTCGAATACCCGGAAGACATTCGCCTGTACGGTGCGAGTTTCTCCACCACGTTGCCCACCGGCACTGCCTGGACCGGCGAAATCAGCTACCGGCCTAACGCTCCGGTGCAGGTCAACACCAACGACCTGACCCTGGCGTTGCTCAACCCGATCGCCGGCGGCGCGGCATCGCCTGTTGCGACCCGGCCTGGCGCCGACAATACCGGTTACCGCCGCAAGGAAGTGACCCAGGTGCAAAGCACCCTGACGCACTTCTTCGATCAAGTGCTGGGCGCCCAACGGCTGACCCTGGTCGGTGAAGCGGCGATGGTCCATGTCGGTGGTCTTGAGCCGCGGAGCAAGCTGCGTTACGGCCGTGATTCGGTCTACGGCCAGTACGGTTTCGGTGGCGATACCGACGGCTTCGTCACCTCGACCTCCTGGGGCTATCGCGCCCGGGCGATCCTCGATTACGCCAACGTGATTGGCGGGATCAACCTCAAACCCAACCTGTCCTGGTCCCATGACGTCGCCGGCTACGGCCCCAACGGGCTGTTCAACGAAGGCGCCAAGGCGGTCAGCGTTGGTGTCGATGCCGACTACCGCAACACCTATACCGCAAGCTTGAGTTACACCGACTTTTTCGGCGGGAATTACAACACCCTGACCGACCGCGACTTCCTGGCGCTGAGCTTCGGCGTGAACTTCTGATCTGGCTGAGAAGGATGATGTTAATGCGCAAGATGATTCTGCAATGCGGCGCCCTGGCACTGAGTCTGTTGGCCGCCAACGTGATGGCTGCGGTCTCGCCGGAAGAGGCCAATAAGCTCGGCACCACCCTCACGCCGCTGGGCGCCGAGAAGGCCGGCAACGCCGATGGGTCGATCCCGGCCTGGACCGGTGGCATCCCGAAAAACGCTGGCGCGGTCGACAGCAAAGGCTTCCTGGCTGACCCGTTCGCCAGTGAAAAGCCGCTGTTCACCATCACCGCCGCAACGGTCGACAAGTACAAGGACAAGCTTTCGGACGGTCAGGTGGCGATGTTCAAGCGCTACCCGGAAACCTACAAGATTCCGGTCTACCCAACCCATCGCACCGTGGCCGTGCCGCCGGAAATCTACGAGTCGGCCAAGCGCAGCGCGCTGAACGTAACCAGCATCAACGACGGTAACGGCCTGGCCAATTTCACCGGCAATCGCTATTACGCGTTCCCGATTCCGAAGAATGGCGTCGAAGTGCTGTGGAACCACATCACCCGTTACCACGGCGGTAATCTGCGACGGATCATCACCCAGGTGACCCCGCAGACCAACGGCAGCTACACGCCGATTCGCTTCGAGGAAGAGATCGCCGTACCGCAACTGATGAAGGACCTGGACCCGGACAAAGCCGCCAACGTGCTGACCTTCTTCAAACAGTCGGTAACCGCGCCGGCGCGGCTGGCGGGTAACGTATTGCTGGTGCATGAAACCCTCGACCAGGTGAAAGAGCCGCGACTGGCGTGGATCTACAACGCCGGTCAACGTCGAGTGCGCCGTGCACCGCAAGTGGCCTACGACGGACCAGGCACCGCCGCTGACGGCCTGCGGACTTCGGATAACTTCGATATGTTCTCCGGTGCGCCAGATCGCTACGACTGGAAACTGATCGGCAAAAAGGAAATGTACATTCCCTACAACAGCTACAAACTCGATTCGCCGAGCCTCAAGTACGATGACGTGGTGAAAGCCGGGCACATCAACCAGGACCTGACCCGCTACGAGTTGCACCGGGTCTGGGAAGTGGTCGGCACGGTCAAGCCGAGTGAGCGGCACATCTACGCCAAACGCCACATGTACCTCGACGAAGACAGCTGGCAAGTGGCGCTGGTGGACCACTACGACGGTCGCGGCCAACTGTGGCGAGTGGCCGAAGGTCACGCCCAGTACTACTACGATCACCAGACTCCGGCCTACACCCTCGAGGCGCTCTACGACATCATCGCTGGCCGATACATTGCCCTGGGAATGAAGAACGAAGAGAAGCACAGTTTCATATTTGGCTTTGACGCCAAGGCTGCCGACTACACACCGTCGGCTCTGCGCGCCGAGGGCGTTCGGTAAGGGTTTTGATACATTGGCATCACGAAAGGCGACCGGTGGGTCGCCTTTTTTATGGGCGCCAATCAGCGCGCTGAATACCTCTCAACAAGCGGGTGGGAGAGGGTTAGGGTTGTCGGACAATTATAAAAAGGCACGCTGCAATGACCGCCATGACCCCGTGTCTGGACCATTCTGGATTCCTGCCCCGCCTGTCCTCTCATCACTTGTCGCGGGCTCGCTTGACCGAGCCGCTACTGACCTCAACGGCCCGGGTGAAATTACTCTGCGCCCCCGCCGGCAGCGGCAAGAGTGCGCTGCTCGCCGAGTGCCTGTTGCGGGCGCCATCCCGGTGCCGGGTGCATTGGCTGCCCTTGTCTGGCGTGGTGTCGAGCGCGGCCGATTTTCGTCATCGTCTGGCAGAGGCGCTGGGGTTGGCCTCGTCGGGTGAAACCGAATTGCTGAGCAATCTGGCGCGATTGCAGACGCCGACCTGGCTGTTCCTCGATGACTACTGCCGTCTGCCGAACCCGGAGCTGGACTCGTTGCTGGATCGCATGTTGGCGATCGGCAGCCCGATGCTGACCTGGTGGCTCGGCACTCGTCGCCGGCCGCAATGCAACTGGCCACGGCTGTTGCTTGATGATGAATTGTACGAATGCGAGAGCGCTTCGCTGGCTTTTACTTCAGGTGAAGTGGAGCAGCTGTTGCGTCCCTGGGTGCGGGATCAGGCCAACAAGGTGGCCAGTCGGGTCATCCAGCGCACCGGCGGCTGGTGTGCCGGTGTGCGGATCGCGCTGTTGCAGAAGTGCGACTGGTCGCGTCAGGACACTCCCCAGGGACGGGCGGACACCTTGCTCGATTATCTGGAGCACGAGTTGTTCAGCTCGCTGACGCCTGAGTTGAGCGAGGCCTGGCGCGTGCTGGCCCACTTGCCACGCTTCAATGCCCGACTGTGCGATCACCTGTTTGGGGCCGGGGAGGGCGCGCAGTACTTGAGGACCTTGCAAGCACTGGGTTGTTTTATCGAACCCTGGCGCGACTCCACCGACTGGCTGCAGGTTTTCACCCCGTTCACCCAATTGCTGCGCGATGAGCAATGGTCGGCCGGACGCTCCTGGCATCGGCGGGCCTGCCAGTGGTTCTGCGCCGAGCAGGACTGGAAATCAGCCTTCGAACAGGCATTGCTCGCCGAGGAATACGAAGTGGCGGTCAGCCTGTTGCAGCACTTCAGTTTCGAGCATCTGTTCGAGGAGCAGACAGTGGTGCTGTTGTTGCGTCTGCATGAGCAACAAGGCGAGGAGCTGATGCTCGGCTCGCCGCAACTGATCGGGCTGATCACGGCGGCATCGCTGTTTGCGGGGCGGTTTGAGCAAGCCGGAGCCTGTATCGAGCAGTTGTCACGATTCGTCCCGCAGCCGTCGGCGATTCTGCAACGGCAACTGATCGCACGGTGGCAGGCCCAGCAGGGGTGGCTGTTGCATCTGCAGGGGCGGATGGAGGGCTCGCGTGCGCATTTTCTCGATGCGCTGAAGGACCTTGGTCCCGAACTCTGGACTGTACGTGTGATGTGCTTGTCGGGGCTGACCCAGCAAGCATTGCTGCGTGGGGAGCTGGAAGTCGCCCAGGCAATGAATCGTGAAGCGTTGTGCCTGGCGCGTGCGCAAGGTTCACTGGTTTTCGAAGGACTGCTGGAACTGGATCATGCGCAATTGCTGGAGCAGCGTGGTGCTCTCCAACGTGCCGAGGACTTGCTTGCCAATGTTCACGCCATGTTCACCAGGCAGCAACGCGATGCCGAACCTTTGCTCGGACGACTGGCGTTGCAGCGTGGCCGTTTGAATCTGTCTCTGGGACGCGATGCACAGGCGAGCGAGTTGTTTGAAAGTGGCTTGCGGATCTGCCTGCGCAATCACGACAAGCGGGTGCTGTACGGTTTTCTGGGGCTTGCGCAATTGGCGGCCAATCAACGTGACTATGACTTGGCATTTGCTCATCTGCGCGATGCTGAACGGTTGATGCAGCAGCGGCAGAGTCCTGACACCGTTTATCGTGGCGTACTGCTGCAAGTCAGCAGCCATTTCTGGCTGCAGCAGGGCCGGCCAGAACTCGCCTGTGAGGCGCTGAGTCGCGTCTTGCGCCACTATCTGGGCCAGGCGCGGCAAGCACCTCCGGCAACTTTGCTGCTGATTGCCCGGATTGAGTACCTGCTGGTGTTGGCCCAAGTCTATTTGCGCCGGAGCGAGGCCCCATTGAACATCCTCGCTCGCCTGCTTGATCAGTCGAAGCGCTCCGCTCAGTTGACGCTGGAGGTGGAACTGTTGTTCGCCAGGGCCGAAGTCGCCTGGTTGAATAGTGACCTGGTCAGTGCCAACGAGTTTTTACGCAGTGGATTAAATCTGGTGGAGCGATGTGGTTTGCGGCAGGCGCTGCGTGAACTTCAATTACGCCAGCCTGACCTGCTGTCGGCACTGGGAATGACGGAGCCGAATATTGAAGGCGTGGCATATACAGGAGGTAATAATCCGCTTAGTCAGCGCGAGGTCGAAGTACTAAAGTTGATTGCGTTGGGTAATTCGAATCAACAGATTGCCGAGCAATTATTCATCTCGTTACATACGGTCAAAACGCACGCTCGACGCATTCACGGTAAGTTGGGCGTTGAGCGCAGAACTCACGCAGTTGCCCAGGCGCGACTGCTTGGGCTGTTGGCGTGATGTAACAATTGATCGGCTGTTTGTGGCGCGGCGTTATTGTTGCTGCAACATAAGTCGAAAAGAAATCCGACTGTATTGTTGGTTATCTTTGATTTAGTTTCGCTGGAAGTTGGTGTGTGCAAGTGCACCGCTTTTAATTGGCTAAGTCAGGATTATGTATTTATGGAAAGTAATAAGCTCGAATCGGTTTTAAATAAATTCACCGGCGTAAACGAGGCCGTTGAACAGTTGTCCGGGCAATTGAAGTTTATCCCGTCATTTGCGTCTTTGCTACAAGATTGCCTGGCGGAGGACATGTGGCGTTTGGTGCCGGAACTCTATATTTCCAAGGTGTTTATCAATTATCGCGGTGCTGCGACTGCCCAAGAGCCGACAGGTTCACTGAATGATGTATTGATGGAGTGTCTGCTGCGCGGAAGTGCACCGAATTATAATCCAGACCAATATGGTGTGTACGATTGGCTGAACGATACGGACGAAAGCGCCCGATACGCTGATCTGGATGTTGGGACAGTGAGTCAATTTATCGCCGAATTGCTCCGGACGTTGCCTGCAAAGTTTGTCGTGGCGCTGGATCAGTACTGGGCACGTAATACGGGCAACAACGTGATGCGTAAAGGCCTTCTGCGAAGTTATGCTGTCAAACTCTTCTGGCAGGAATTGAATAACGTAACGCAAGAGGGCGGTGTCACACCGGAAGACGAAAAAAAGATTCACGCGTTGACCAGTCCTCTGGTTCCCAGCGCATTTTATGGCGTTGCTGTCCAACTGCACGATGGCGTCTTCAAAACATTGGCTTCGGCTTTTGTCATGCGTCTGGATGGTCAGTCGTCAGGGGCAATTGTTCCTGCGGCGGACAGCGCCATGATTTTATATACGGCGAACGCAGGGGTGGAAAAGTTCGCTACGTCGGCAGCGCTGCATCAAGAAGTCCGGAAACGCCTGAGTACGCCAGCGAGTCGTGGCGAATTGCTGAAGGACTTGGCAGTTGAAAACGCGCTGAAGGTCGAGGCTGATCCAGGGATTCGTTATCCACGAATTGATACGGATGTATTCGGTGTTGGCACAGACGCGCTGTTGGCAAAACAACGTGCTGACATCAGTCGTCAACTCAAGGGGTTGAGTGGCTCGCGCACGGACAAGGAGAATGTGATCCGAGAAGTTAACGCCCTCCTGCCCTTGAAGGAGCTGCTTGAGAATGCGAAACATCGCACAGCCGCGCTGATCAAGTTGATCAGTAAAAATGCGTGGCCTGAATGGTTGAAGCGCAGTAGCGAAAGGGACCAGAAGATTTATGTCGATCTGGAGCGCACCCTGCTTCAAAGTGAAGTAGATCTGCATCGACGAGTGGGTCATGTCGCGTCGCTGAAAGCCTATACACGAAACAGTGTTCAAGACTTTATTTTTCGGCGTGCTGCACTGCATGTCGATCCTGATTTTGTCCTCGTGACCTTGAACTACAATTTCCGTATGGGCGTGAAGGAAATCAGGCATCAAGAAACGAAAACGTTAACCGAACTTTTTATGTACGGTTTGCATGATAAAGCCGCCCGCTATCAGCTCAAGATCAACGGCGAACATGCGCGGGATTTGACCCCTTCATTCATCGAGTCAGCCATCGAAACGCTCGATGTGCGGATGAAGTACGCAGCGCTGCGGAACGCTGCCTATAAAGAGCCCGAAGTACAAGACGCTATCCATGAAAACCTGGCAAGAGTGACGGCCTTGTCGGTATTCGCCGCCGGGCTGCAAGGTCATTTGAAGGCACAAAGTCTGGATATGGTGAAACGTTGCAATCTTGGCGATACATCATTAATTACTCATGGTCTTTCCTTTCGTGATGATTATCAGGCATTCAAGGATCTCACCGTTTATACCTCTAAAAGCAATGGTGCGCTTGTTCCTTGTGTGTTATATGCGCCAGGCGCGCCGGGAGGTAAAGACTGGTTTGAATTCGATAATGTTTGGTTGCTCAAGGAGCACGTTGCGAAATGGGTGCTTGTTCCAGGCGGTAAGGATTACTTGATCGATCAATGCCACTTGAAGGATCGCGGCAAGCTGGTTGACGAAATAAATAAATCCGGAGCAGCGGTCATAGCTGGTCAATCGTCACGAATCAATAGCGTTACATGGATGTCTCTTCCCCAGAGACGCTTTGAAGACAGTGTCCGGCAGCTACTGGCATGGGCGGAGTACGAGGTCGAATTTGTTACGCCTGGTTGGTTCAGGCAAGCGAAGCTGTCTGAACGGCAATGCCTGGCTCGACTGAGTACTGAACAAAGCGCCATTTATGAGCTGGCGAAAGATAAGGTTAATGTACAGCCGTTTCAGGTGTTTGCTCGGGAATTGGTGAAAAAGCGAGTTAATGACTATTTACTTCGCTCGGGGCCACACCCGGAAATTGATCCGGACCAGGTTGAGATCACAATTGCAGGTCATCAGCCAATGACCCTGACTCAGCTGTTTATTAATTGGGAAATCTGGCGCAGCGACACCAGTTCTTTTGTGAAGGCTCTTGCGTGGTTTGACACGGTGGTCAAAAGTCTGGTCAATGTTCATGATCTATTGAGAACGGCTACGTTCAGGTCAAGAGACGGCACTTCGGTGGGAAGGCTGAGTGCGGCAGTGATCAACGACTTGATTGGAGTGTTGCCAGGGGATCAATACATCGATTATTTGAAGAGCACTTTCCTCAATCCCGGGGGCGGAGATCTGTCAACAAGACCTGAGGTGTATGGCAAGCTCAAGCAAAACAAACTCCAGTTCGATGCTCTGACTCAGAGAATGCAAGGCAATTTGAGCGTGGAGCAATATACCTGGCTGAATGCGGTGCTGGAAGAGTTGCACATTACTGCAAGTACTGCCAATGGCGAAGTCTACAGGTTTGTCGTTAACGGCAAGCGAGTTGAAGGTGGATATGTCTTTGCTCGCAAAGGCACAACTGAAAAAATTATTTATCTGCCAGCGGCTTACGATGGCAAGAATTTTGTTTCACTGGAATCTTATGCCGCGGAACTGAAGATGCATGCGCGATGGGATATTGTTAAAAGTGTCCGGAGTAGAGATCAAGAGGTTGTGCGCAATTATTTGTTCGAAGTTCTGAAGGGATATCATGATTTCACGCTAACACTCGGACGGCCTATCCGCTTCTCGGATGACTACGCGCCGATGATCGAGCTTTTCATCGCCGAGACGGATGACCAGACGACCAGTCTTTCCGAAGCATTCTGGCGCGACACGCTGATTGTTGCCGAATTTGCGGTGGACATTGTTTCGCTCTTAATTCCACCGGTCGGGGTCGCAGCCACGTTATTGAAGGCAACGCGATCAATTGTGCTGGGGGTAATCGCTCACCACAACGGGTATGAAAAACAGGCAAACGGGCATTTTTCAGCTGCATGGGTCGGGTTGATTTCTCTCTATGTGGGTACCGTTGCGGGCATTGGCGGTGCAAATGCCGGCTTGAGTCACCTTTCCAGAATCAACGATTTTGCCGGAATTGTTTCAACCGTTACCGGTGTTGAGGTCGGCGTAAATTATCTGACCTATGTGGCGGGTCGGTCTCTCGCGAGTACAACCGGTTCGGTAACAACCTCTATTCGCTGAGCAGGGAAAAGAGTGGATGAATAGCGGGCGGTGATATTTCCGCTTTATTACGTCACGGTTCAACCTGGTAACCCATCCGCCAACTCACGGCCCGCGTCGCTGCCAGCAATCGCTGCGCCGCCGGGCCGTTTTCGTCAGCGTGAAACAGTGAGGTCGGACCGACGATGGTCATGACCGCCGCTACATTCCCTGCTGCGTTGAATACCGGTGCCGACAACGCATCCACTCCCGGCATCAGCAACCCATGCACATGATGCAGGCCGCGTACGCGGATCTGTTCGCATAAGGCCGCATAGGTCTGATCGTCCGCCAAGATGTGGTCAGTGGCGTTGTGAAGTTCCTGATCGCGCAAGTCCACGGTTTCCCGCTTTGGTAGGTAAGCGCCAAATACCAGGCCAGTGGATGAACTGAGCAACGGCAATACCGAGCCCAATTGCGTGACCACCGTCACCGACCGCACCGCCGGTTCGATGTGCACGACCGTCGCGCCCTGATTACCCCATACCGCCAAAAAACAGGTTTCGTTCAGATCGTCGCGCAGTTCGGCCAAGGGCAGGGCGGCGACTTTCAGCACGTCCATACTGTTCAGGGCAGCCAGGCCGACTCGCAGCGCTTCACGGCCCAGGCCGTAATGGTTGGTGGCGGGGTTCTGCTCGGCAAAACCGCTGGCGATCAATGCCTGTAGATAACGGTGAACCTTGCTCGCCGGCATCTGCACGTGTTCGGCCAAGCGCGACAACGAGGTCGAGGGCGACAGCTCGGCGAGGGCCTTGAGGATATCGGTGCCGACTTCGGCCGAGCGGACTTTCTGTTTACCGTTGCTTTCGCTGGTCATGGAGGCGGTGTGATCCCGGGACGAATGGGCGTCTTTATAGCTTGACGGTCAATACCAATCAAATTACGTTATGCGTAATTGAATTACGATAAAAATAACTACCCGTTCAGGAGGCTCCATGAACCTCGATTCAACGGCGCCAGCGCTGGCTTATCAGTCAGGCTTTGGCAACGAATTCAGCAGCGAAGCATTGCCCGGCGCACTGCCTGTCGGCCAGAACTCCCCGCAAAAAGCCCCTTACGGCCTGTATACCGAACTGTTCTCCGGCACCGCGTTCACCATGGCCCGCAGCGAAGCACGCCGGACCTGGATGTACCGCATTCAGCCATCGGCCAATCACCCGGCATTCGTCAAACTGGATCGGCAACTGGCCGGTGGTCCGTTGGGTGAAGTGACCCCCAATCGCCTGCGCTGGAACCCCTTGGACATTCCGACCGAGCCCACCGATTTCATCGACGGGCTGGTGAGCATGGCCGCCAATTCGGGCGCGGATAAACCGGCCGGGATCAGCATCTACAACTACCGCGCCAACCGGTCCATGGAGCGGGTGTTCTTCAACGCCGACGGCGAACTGCTGTTGGTCCCGGAACTGGGCCGCCTGCGCATCGCCACTGAACTGGGCGTGCTGGATCTGGAACCGCTGGAAATCGCCGTGCTGCCTCGCGGGCTGAAATTCCGCATCGAACTGCTCGATCCGCAAGCGCGGGGCTACGTGGCCGAAAACCACGGCGCGCCACTGCGCCTGCCGGACCTGGGGCCGATCGGCAGCAACGGTCTGGCCAACCCTCGCGACTTCCTGACTCCGGTGGCGCATTACGAAAACCTCAAGCAACCGACCACCCTGGTGCAGAAATTCCTCGGCCAGTTGTGGGGCTGCGAGCTCGATCATTCGCCGCTGAACGTGGTCGCCTGGCACGGCAATAACGTGCCCTACAAATATGACCTGCGTCGCTTCAACACCATTGGCACGGTGAGTTTCGATCACCCGGATCCGTCGATTTTCACCGTCCTGACCTCGCCGACCAGCGTGCACGGTCTGGCCAACCTCGACTTCGTGATCTTCCCGCCACGCTGGATGGTGGCCGAGAAAACCTTCCGTCCGCCGTGGTTCCACCGCAACCTGATGAACGAATATATGGGCCTGATCAAGGGCGAGTACGATGCCAAAGCCGAAGGTTTCGTGCCGGGCGGCGCCTCGTTGCACAGCTGCATGAGTGCTCACGGCCCCGATGGTGAGACCTGCACCAAGGCGATCAACGCTGAACTGGCGCCGGCTAAAATCGACAACACCATGGCTTTCATGTTCGAGACCAGCCAGGTGCTGCGCCCGAGCCGGTTCGCCCTGGATTGTCCACAGCTGCAAAACGATTACGACGCCTGCTGGGCTTCGTTGCCCGCCACTTTCGACCCGACACGGAGATAATCCATGACTCAGACTTCCATCACTCGTAGCTGGGTTGCCTCCGCCAACGGCCACGCGGATTTCCCGCTGCAAAACCTGCCGTTGGGTGTGTTCAGCGTGAAGGGCGGAGCGCCGCGCAGTGGCGTGGCGATCGGCGACCATATCTTTGATCTGGGAGCGGCACTCGATGCCGGGCTGTTCGACGACGGTGCCGCGCGGACCGCCGTCGAAGCCACCCGTGGCGGCCAGTTGAATGCGTTTTTCGAGCTGGGTCGCGAGGCTCGCGTCGCCCTGCGTGAACGCTTGATCGAGTTGTTCAAGGAAGGCAGCACCCTGCACGGCAAGATCGAAGCCCAAGGCGCAAAACTGCTGCCGCTGGCGGCGGATTGCCAGATGCACCTGCCGGCGAAGATCAACGACTACACCGACTTCTACGTCGGCATCGAGCACGCGCAAAATGTCGGCAAACTGTTCCGCCCGGATAACCCGTTGCTGCCGAACTACAAGTACGTGCCGATCGGTTACCACGGCCGCGCCTCGACCATTCGCCCGTCCGGCACCGACGTGCGGCGTCCGAAAGGCCAGACCCTGCCGGCCGGCCAGACCGAGCCGACGTTTGGCCCGTGCGCACGCCTGGATTACGAACTGGAACTGGGTATCTGGATCGGTCCGGGCAATGCCATGGGTGACTCGATCGCCATCGGTGACGCCGCCGATCACATCGCCGGTTTCTGCCTGCTCAACGACTGGTCGGCGCGGGATATCCAGGCCTGGGAATACCAGCCGCTGGGGCCGTTCCTGTCCAAGAGTTTCATCACCAGCATTTCGCCGTGGGTGGTGACGGCCGAAGCGCTGGAACCGTTCCGTCGTGCGCAGCCGGCGCGCCCGGAAGGCGACCCGCAGCCGCTGCCTTACCTGTTCGACAAACGTGATCAGGCGGCCGGTGCCTTCGACATCGAACTCGAAGTGCTGCTGCTGACCGAATCGATGCGCGAACAGAATCTGCCGGCCCATCGCCTGACCCTCAGCAACACCCAACACATGTACTGGACCGTTGCGCAGATGGTGGCGCATCACAGCGTCAACGGCTGCCAGTTGCAGGCCGGCGACCTGTTCGGTTCGGGCACGTTGTCCGGCCCTGAAAGCGGTCAGTTCGGCAGCCTGCTGGAAATCACCGAGGGCGGTAAAAAGCCGATCGAACTGGCCTCGGGTGAGGTGCGTAAATTCCTCGAGGATGGCGACGAAATCATCCTGCGGGGACGTTGCAGCCGTGAGGGTTTTGCTTCCATCGGTTTCGGCGAGTGCCGCGGCAAAGTGCTGCCGGCGCGCTAAGAGGATCGGCCCATGGAACTCTATACCTATTACCGTTCGACCTCGTCTTTCCGGGTACGCATTGCGCTGGCGTTGAAGGGGCTGGATTACCAGGCACTGCCGGTCAACCTGATCGCGCCGCAGGGGGGCGAACATCGCCAGCCGGCGTATCTGGGCATCAACCCGCAAGGCCGGGTGCCGGCCTTGCGCACCGATGAAGGCGAATTGCTGATCCAGTCACCGGCGATCATCGAGTACCTGGAGGAACGTTATCCACAGGTGCCGCTGCTGTCCAAAGACCTCGCCGCCCGCGCCCACGAGCGTGGCGTGGCGGCGGTGATCGGCTGCGACGTTCACCCGCTGCATAACGTCAGCGTGCTCAATAAGCTGCGGCAGTTGGGGCACGATGAGCCGCAGGTGGTCGAGTGGATCGGTCACTGGATCAGCCAAGGGTTGGCGACGGTGGAGCAGTTGATCGGTGATGCCGGTTACTGCTTCGGCGATCGACCGGGGCTGGCGGACGTTTACCTGATCCCGCAGCTGTATGCGGCCGAGCGTTTCAATATTTCACTGGACGCCTACCCGCGTATTCGTCGAGTGGCAGCGTTGGCGGCGCAACATCCGGCGTTCATCAAGGCGCATCCGGCGAACCAGCCCGATACCCCTTGATGGCGTCACAGTGCCCCCTGTGGGATCAGTGGACGATGGCGTTGGGCGGCAAGTGCCCCAACCTTTCTGTCAGGCGAATCCGCTGGATCGGGTCGTCGCAGAGCAGCAGCGCGTGTTCCAGGTCAAAACGCTCGGCATTCGGGCAATCCAGCCGTTGATAGAGGCTGGCCCGGGCCAGGTAGTCGGAGGCGTTAGCGTTGCCCAGCTCCAGCACGCGCTCGGCGTCGATCAGGGCGTCGATGTAGTCATCATTCGTGAGGTACAACTGGCGCAGGTTGCGTGACAGCCGTTGCAGCATCTGCGCAGGTTCGGCGGTCTGCAAATGCTCGGCGCTGAGCTGCATGTTCGGGCCGTACTGGCGTTGCAGCAGCTCACGGCAATCGTTGGGGTACAGCCGGCGCCCGCCGCACGGGTCGAGCAGGTGATCGGCGCCTTGCACCCGCAGCAGGAAATGCCCGGGGAAGTTGACCCCGACCATGGGGATTTCCAGTCTTCTGGCCAGCTCCAGGGCAATCAGGCCCAGCGCCAACGGCTGACCGCGCCGGCGTTCCAGCACTTTATGGAGCAACGCCACTTGCGGGCGCAAGGGCGTGAAGTCGTCCTGGGCGAACCCCAGGTCATTCATGCGCCGCAACAACGGTTGCGCCAACTCATTTACTGGCAGCATCGGTAATCCGTAACTGACCCTCTGTTGCAGGTCCTTGAAGTCCGCCAGCACAGTTTCGGGATTCAGCTCTTTATCGTGTTCGGCGGCGATCCACAACGCCGCCTCGAACAGCGCGGGCGGTGATCGTTGCAGACAGTCGAAAAAGCGTTGGCGCGGGGTCATCAAAATCTCCGGGGAATGCCTCGTTTTAGCCCCGTCGCAGGCTTTCGTCCAGTGCTGAACACAGGCCGTAACAGGTTATGTCCGAAAACCTTTAAAGCCGCGCTGCTTATTCCTGTGCGCTTCTGCAATTTTTGTGCGCAAGCCTATACTGGCGACTACAAGAAGTGATTCGGGAGCCCTACGATGTTCGCTCTCATGCAAAGCACTCGCCTTGAATCGCTGCACCTGAGCGTCGATCCGGTCACCGGGTTGAAGGCGGTGATTGCCATCCATAACAGCCGCCTGGGACCTGCCTTGGGCGGGTGTCGTTACCTTGCCTACCCCAGCGATGAATCCGCGATCGAGGATGCTGTGCGCCTCGCCCAAGGCATGAGTTACAAGGCGGCCCTGGCTGGCCTGGCTCAGGGCGGTGGCGTTGCGGTGATTATTCGCCCGGCCCATGTGGAAAACCGCGCCGCTGTATTCGAAGCGTTCGGGCGCTGGATCAATCAGCTCGACGGTCGCTACATCACTGCCATCGACGCCGGCACCTCGGTGGCGGACATGGACTGCATCGCCCAACATACGCAATTCGTCACCAGCACCACCGCTGCGGGGGACCCAGCACCGCATGCCGCCATGGGCGTATTCGCCGGCATCCGCAGCACCGCCATGGCCCGCTTGGGCAGCGATAATCTGGAAGGGCTGCGCATTGCCGTTCAAGGCCTGGGCAATGTTGGTTATGCCCTGGCCGAGCAGCTGCACGCTGCCGGCGCCGAGCTGCTGGTCAGCGACATCGATCACGGCAAAGTACAACTGGCCATGGAGCAGTTGGGCGCTCATCCGATCGCCAACGAAGCGCTGCTCAGCACCCCTTGCGACATTCTCGCGCCTTGTGGCTTGGGCGGTGTGCTTAACAGGACCAGCGTAACGCAACTGCGCTGCTCGGCGGTCGCAGGTTCGGCCAACAACCAACTGACCCATCTGGAAGTCGCCGATCAGCTGGAACGCCGGGGCATTCTGTATGCGCCGGATTACGTGATCAACGCCGGCGGGCTGATCTACGTGTCGCTCAAACACCGTGGGGAAGAGCTGACGACCATCACCGCGCACCTGTCGAAAATCAGTTCACGGCTGACCGAAGTCTTTGCCCATGCCCAGGCGGAAAAACGTTCTCCGGCCAGGGTAGCGGATGAGTTGGCAGAGAAAGTGCTGTACCGGTAAACGTTTGAATCGATAAAGGAGTGAGTGCCTATCCGGCCAACTTGCTCCCCAAGCCCTGCGCCACAAACGTCGGGCCTGACAATCGCACGCCGACCCCGCGTGCCAGGAGCCCTGTGATGCTTCACAAGGTTGAGCTGCCCTACACCCGTTTTTTATCCCCTGACGGCCAGGTGCTCTGCGATCTCCCTCCCTGGGCCGACGACTTCAATCTGTTGACACGCTTGTATCGGCAGATGGTCCTGACCCGCCTTTTTGACCAGAAAGCGGTCGCCCTGCAACGCACCGGGCGCATCGGTACCTACGCGCCGACCCTGGGCCAGGAAGCCATTGGCGTTGCGGTCGGCAGCCTGATGCACGCCGAAGACGTGCTGATCCCGTATTACCGCGACACCGCCGTGCAACTGATGCGTGGCGTGCGCATGGAAGAAATCCTGTTGTATTGGGGCGGCGATGAGCGTGGCAGCGACTTTGTCGACCCGGCGGTGGCGCAGGATTTCCCGATCTGTGTGCCGATTGCCACCCAGGCCCTGCATGCCTGCGGCGTCGCCAGCGCATTCAAGATCCGTGGCGAGCATCGGGTTGCCGTCACCACCTGCGGCGATGGCGGCACCAGCAAAGGTGATTTTCTCGAGGCCCTCAATGTCGCTGGCGCCTGGCAGTTGCCGGTGGTGTTCATGATCAACAACAACCAATGGGCGATTTCGGTACCGCGACGCATTCAGTGCGGTGCTCCCACGTTGGCGCAGAAAGCCATTGGCGCCGGGTTCCACGGCGAGCAAGTCGACGGCAATGACATACTCGCCGTGTATGACCGCGTGCAAGCGGCCCTCGAACGGGCGCGCCACGGCAAAGGCCCGGTGTTGCTCGAATGCCTGAGTTATCGCCTCGGCGATCACACCACGGCCGACGATGCCACACGCTACCGGTCGGCGGACGAAGTCAAGCAAGCCTGGCTCGAAGAACCGATCAAACGTCTGCAGCGTTTCATGGTCGGGCAGGGCGTGTGGGATGAAAGTCGCGAGCAGGCGCTGATCAGCGAATGCCAGGGGTTGGTGCAGGTTGCTGTGGATAACTTCGAAGCGGCGGGCCTGCAGGCGCCGGCATCAGTGATCGATCATGTCTACGCCCAGTGGCCACAAGCCCTGGCCGAGCAGCGTGAAGACTTCCTCGAACGAGTGGCGCGCCGGACGGGAGGTTCGGGCCATGAGTAACGGCAAGGTAACGCTGCTGGAGGCGGTGAATCTGGCGTTGCATCGGGCCATGCGCGAGGACGAGAACGTTATCATCCTCGGTGAAGACGTCGGGGTGAACGGTGGCGTGTTTCGCGCCACGCTGGGCCTGCGCGACAGCTTTGGTTTCAAGCGGGTAATCGATTCGCCGCTGGCCGAAACCATGATCGGCGGGCTGGCGGTGGGCATGGCGGCCCAAGGCTTGAAACCGGTGGTGGAAATCCAGTTCATGGGGTTTATCTACGCCACCATGGAGCACCTGGTGTCCCACGCCAGTCGCATGCGCAACCGCACGCGCGGGCGGCTCACCTGCCCGATGGTGCTGCGCTCGCCGATGGGTGCAGGGATTCGTGCGCCGGAACATCACAGCGAAAGCACCGAAGCACTGTTCGCGCACATTCCGGGGTTGCGGGTGGTGATCCCGTCCTCGCCGGCTCGGGCCTATGGTTTGTTGCTCGCGGCCATCGACGACCCGGACCCGGTGATCTTTCTCGAACCGACCCGACTCTATCGCATGAACCCGCAACCGTTGTTGGATGACGGCAAACGCCTGCCGCTGGACAGCTGTTTCACCCTGCGCGAAGGCAGCGACATCACCTTGATCAGTTGGGGCGCCAGTGTGATGGAAACCCTGCAAGCCGCCACGGCGTTGGCCGAGCAGGGCATCTCGGCGGAAGTGATCGATGTCGCCAGCATCAAACCGTTGGACCTCGACACGATGGAGGCCTCGGTTCGCAAGACCGGTCGCTGCGTGATCGTGCATGAGGCGCCGCGCTCCTGCGGGGTCGGCGCGGAAATCGCCGCCAGTCTCTACGAACGGGTGTTTCTGCAGTTGCAGGCACCGATCCAGCGAGTCACCGCGCCGGACATCCCGCCACCGCTGTATCGACTGGAATCGCTGTACATGCCTGGCGTCGAGGACATTCTTCACGCCTGTGACACCGTGTTGCGCCACGCCTGAAGAAGCTCTTGAAGAAACGCCAGAGGCCGAGGAGATTGCGATGAAATATTTCAAACTGCCGGATCTGGGCGAAGGCTTGCAGGAGGCGGAAATCGTCCGCTGGCACGTCAAGGTCGGCGATACCGTCAAGGCTGACCAATTGCTGGTGTCGGTGGAAACCGCCAAGGCGCTGGTGGACATTCCCGCGCCTTACGACGGCGTGGTGGCGAAAACCTTCGGCGGCGAGGGCGACATCCTGCATGTGGGGGAGCCGTTGCTCGGTTACGAAGGCGAAGCGGATGCGGGCACCGTGGTCGGACGGCTTGAGGGCGGCGGCACGAATCAGGAGGATGCCTTTTTTATCGGCACCGCGCCTTCGACCCGCGAATACCTGGCGAACCGCGCCACGCCAGCAGTGCGTCAATTGGCGCGACAACTGGGCGTTGAACTGAGCGCCTTGGTCGGCTCCGGCCAGGACGGTCAGATCACCCGCAGCGATGTGGAAAATGCGGCCCAGACGGAACGCGAGCGTTTCGGCGGTGAGAAGCTGCGCGGTGTGCGGCGCAGCATGGCGCTGAACATGGCCAGGTCCCATGCCGAAGTGGTGCCGGTGACGATTTTCGGCGATGCCGATCTGCATCGCTGGGGGCAGGCGCGAGAACCACTGATTCGTCTGGCCAAAGCCATGGCGGCGGCCTGCGCGGTGGAGCCAGTGCTCAATAGCGGCTTCGATGGCAAAACCCTGTCGCTCAAACAACACGAACGGCTCGACCTGGGCATTGCCGTGGATACACCGGACGGTTTGTTCGTGCCGGTGCTGCGCGATGTCGGCAATCGCACGTCGGCGGATTTGAAAGAAGGTGTGATGCGCCTGCGCGCCGATGTGCAGGCGCGTTCGATTCCGCCCAAGGAAATGATGGGTGCGACCCTGACTCTGTCGAATTTCGGCACCTTGTTCGGTCGCTACGCCAACCCGGTGGTGGTGCCGCCACAAGTGGCGATCCTCGCCGCCGGGGCGATCCGCGATGAACCGGTGGCGGTCGAGGGGGCGGTGGCGGTGCATCCGATCCTGCCGCTGTCCCTGACCTTCGATCACCGCGTGGTCACCGGCGGCGAGGCGGCGCGGTTCTTCAAGGCGTTGGTCGACGCACTGGAGCAGCCTGACGCCTGATTTTCTGCGAGCATGAAAAAGGCCCTGAGCCATTGGACTCAGGGCCTATTCAATTCGGGCATTGCTTACTTCGGCGTCTTGGCGGCTTTGGCTGGCTTGGTCGGCTCAGCTTGCTCCACTTCAACAGGTGCAGCCACTTCAACAGGTTTAGCGACTTCAGCCGGCACGTTGAGCAATTCGGACAGCGCGTCCGGTTGGCTCTTGAACGCCTTGGCGAACACATCGCGGTTCTTCGCCATGTAGATCCCGGCTTCTTCCACTTGCTGCTCGGTCAGGGACGGAACGGCTTTTTGCAACACTTCAGCCAGCAATTCGGCCAGTTCGAGCATTTTGTCATGACGGTCAGCTTCGGCTTTATCCATGAACAAGCGCTCCAGATCTCGGCTGCTGCGGTATACCACTTCGACGGCCATTCACCACCTCACATGCCTTCACATTTAGTTGTCTTTGCGACTACTGTATCTATATACAGCGAAAAGGATAAGCGAATCCCTGCGCTTTGGGTAGTGGCTTTTTAATGTAGACCGGATTCGGGGTTTGTCAGGTGAACGGTGGCGCTCCATTCGCGGCTACAGGTTTGGTGTTGACCTGCGACCAAACGCCACGGAGCGTGTTTTAAAGCACCTCGCCATCATGTGGCAGGCAACCCCTGGCCTTTTTTCTGCATGCAGAACAACCGTCACGTCCAACCCGCATCATCCGCTCGAACCGAGCTAAGGAACAATCATCGTGAAAATCAACTGGGCCGAGAACCTGCGGCAGAACGTGCACCAACTGGCCGAGTCCCTGGGCAACCTGTTCGTCGAGACCTTCCACTACCTGGCGCTGTTCGCCATCGGTGCGGTGACTGCCTGGGCGGCGGTCATGGAGTTCATCGGGATGCTGGAACAGGGGCACATCAAGATCGATGACATCCTGTTGCTGTTCATCTACTTGGAACTGGGGGCGATGGTCGGGATTTACTTCAAGACCAATCACATGCCGGTGCGGTTCCTGATCTACGTGGCGATCACCGCGCTGACACGGCTGCTGATCTCCAACGTCTCGCACCACAATCCGCCGGACCTGGGGATCATCTACCTGTGCGGCGGGATCCTGCTGCTGGCGTTTTCGATTCTGGTGGTGCGTTATGCCTCGTCGCAATTTCCTTCGGTGAAGATCGAACACCCGCAGCGCAAGATCGGTGCGGGTTCCGGTGAGCATCCCGAAGTGGAGAAGGGCGAACTTTAATACCCGATTTCAGGTCGGGGCCGGGCTTTGGCCTGTGGCGGCGGCAGCTTACGGTTGTCGCCGTCGGTCATGGCTTCGAGGATGGCCACGGCGCATTGACCCTGTTCGATGGCGATGCCGAATTGAATGCTTTGCACCAGGCGTTTGAGGCGCTTGGGGTCATTGCGTTGTTCGGCGCTGATCATCCGTTTGGCCACCACGCGGCCAGCGTTGGAGAGGGTCAGCATGATGCTGCCGTCCAGGCCCTGGATGCTCAGGTTGATTTGATAATCCGCTGCAAAAGCATCGGTAATGAGCTGAAAAGGGTTGTCCATAATGCGTCACCGCCTGATTGAACGTGCAGTTGTTGACGGCCATGATCGGGATTAGTTCGCAATACCAGACCACCGGCCTTCCATGTTCATGCGCTTTCTTCCGTGCCGCACAAGGGAGATAGCAAGGGGCATGCCGGAAAAACTGTCGGACAATGTTTACGGCAAAAAAACGGCGGGCACTCTGGCCCGCCTTCTTTTTGCCTGCCCGTTTCAGGGCATAAATGAATAGATGATCGCAGACAGTGCAATCAGACCGACCAACACCACGAACACGTTCGAGGCCTGGCCCGAGTACTGGCGCAAGGCCGGCGCGCGGCGGATGGCGTACATCGGCATCAGGAACAACAGGCAGGCGATGATCGGCCCGCCGAGGGTTTCGATCATGCCCAGGATGCTCGGGTTGAAGGTCGCCACGGCCCAGCAACTGAGGATCATGAACAGCGCAGTGAGGCGGTTCAGCCAGCCGGCGGAGACGACTCGACCACGGCCACGCAGGCTTTTCACGATCAGGCCCTGAAAGCCTTCGCTGGCGCCGATGTAATGGCCCAGGAAGGATTTGGTGATTGCCACCAGTGCAATCAGCGGCGCGGCGTAAGCGATGACCGGCGTCTGGAAGTGGTTGGCCAGGTACGACAGGATCGAAATGTTCTGCGCCTTCGCCGCGGCCAAATCAGCCGGGGACAACGCCAGCACGCAGCTGAAGCAAAAGAACATCACCGTGACGACCATCATGGCGTGAGCGATCGCCAGAATGCCGCTGCTTTTGCGTTCGGCTTGCTTGCCGTAACGCTGCTTCTGATCGACGGCGAAAGCGGAAATGATCGGCGAATGGTTGAACGAGAACACCATCACCGGGATTGCCAGCCACAAGGTCTTGAAGAACAGCGGCAGCGGCATGCCTTCACTGGCGGTGGCGAAGAACGCGCCGTTCCAGTTCGGGATCAGGCTGATGCCCAGTAGCAGCAATGCCGCGACGAACGGGTAAACCAGCACACTCATGCATTTGACGATGACGCCCTGACCACAACGGACGATGGCCATCAGGCCTAGAATCAGCCCCAGTGACAGGATCGCCCGAGGCGGTGGCGTCATGTGCAACTGGTGCTCCATGAGGCTGCTCAGGGTATTGGTCAGCGCTACGCTGTACACCAGCAGAATCGGGAAAATCGCGAAGAAATACAGCAACGTGATCAGCTTGCCGGCACCGATGCCGAAGTGTTCTTCCACCACTTCAGTGATGTCCCCGGAACGGCCGGACAACACGAAACGAGTCAGACCGCGGTGTGCAAAGAATGTCATCGGAAACGCCAGCACTGCCAGGATCAGCAGCGGCCAGAAACCACCCACGCCGGCGTTGATCGGCAAAAACAGCGTGCCGGCGCCAATCGCTGTGCCATAGAGGCCAAGCATCCAGGTGGTGTCGTGTTTACTCCAGCCTTTGTGGGTTATTTCGTTATTGCGTGTGAGGTCTACAGCGGGATTATCGGCAGCAGGTGTACGTACATCGGTCATCGTTTTCGCCTCGTTATTATTATTACTCGGGCTCACGTGTTGCGAACGGTCAGGAAATGCTCCTCAGCACTCCACCCAGCTAACCGCCAGGCCGCCCCGTGAAGTTTCTTTGTATTTGTCGTGCATATCGGCGCCGGTATCGCGCATGGTGCGGATCACCCGGTCCAGGGAAATGAAGTGTTTGCCGTCGCCGCGCAGGGCCATTTGCGTGGCGTTGATCGCCTTCACCGCGGCAATCGCGTTGCGCTCGATGCACGGCACTTGCACCAGACCGCCGACCGGATCGCAGGTCAGGCCGAGGTTGTGTTCCAGGCCGATTTCAGCGGCGTTTTCCAGTTGTTCCGGGGTGGCGCCGAGCACGTCGGCCAAACCGGCGGCGGCCATGGCACAGGCGGAGCCGACCTCGCCTTGGCAGCCGACTTCGGCGCCAGAAATCGAGGCGTTTTTCTTACAAAGAATGCCTACGGCAGCCGCGCCCAAAAAGAACGCCACGACGTCATCGTCCGACGCGTCCGGGTTGAATTTCATGTAGTAGTGCAGCACGGCCGGAATGATCCCCGCCGCCCCGTTTGTAGGCGCGGTGACCATCCGTCCGCCCGCGGCGTTTTCTTCGTTCACGGCGAGGGCGAACAGGTTCACCCACTCCATGGCCGACAGGGTGGAGCTGATGACGTTCGGTTTGCCGATTTCCAACAGGCTGCGATGCAATTTCGCGGCGCGGCGGGGAACATTCAGACCGCCGGGAAGGATGCCTTCGTGACGCAAGCCTTGCTCGACGCACTCGCGCATTACCGACCAGATGTGCAACAGGCCCTGACGGACTTCGGCTTCGCTGCGCCAGGCCAATTCATTGGCCATCATCAATTCGGACACCCGTAGACCGTGCTGTTTGCAGAGCTTGAGCAACTCGGCGGCGCTGGAGAAATCGTACGGCAGCACAACGTCGCTGGCCGGCGCAATGCCGGACTCGGCTTCGGCCGCGTCGATGATGAAACCGCCGCCCACCGAGTAGTACGTCTGCTCGAACAGCTCACCGGTTTCGCCGAAGGCTGTCAGGGACATGGCGTTAGGGTGGTAGGGCAGGCTCTCATCGAGCAGCAGGAGATCGTGCTGCCAGTTGAAGGCGATGGTCGCTTTGCCGGCCAGGGACAGCTTGCCGGTTTCCCGCAGGTGCTGGATACGCGAATCGATGGTGGTCGGGTCGATGCTATCCGGCCATTCGCCCATCAGGCCCATGACACAGGCGCGGTCGGTGGCATGGCCGACGCCGGTGGCTGAAAGCGAACCGTAAAGCCGGATTTCGACCCGACGGACGGCGGCCAGCAAATTCTGCTCAATCAGTGCTTGGGCAAAGGTCGCTGCAGCGCGCATCGGGCCGACGGTGTGGGAACTGGACGGACCGATGCCGACTTTGAAGAGATCGAAAACACTGATAGCCATGCTAAAGCCTATGCAAGCAATGGAAGAGAAATCGCCGCCATTTTTGTAGGCCAAGCGCAATGTCGGCGATACTGCCTACCTCGGTCCTACGTGACCAACGAAACTTCCTAAGACAGCCTTTAGCAGGACTAAACGATGAGTCGTCAATTGCACGCCCAGACTTATGTCTGGCTGCACGTGTTTTCCTGTGCCGCGCGGCACCTGTCGTTTACCCGTTGTGCCGAAGAACTGCACATCACGCCGGGTGCGGTCAGTCAGCAAATTCGGCAACTGGAAGAGCGGCTGGGTTTTCGCCTGTTCCACCGTCGCGCTCGTGGCGTGGAATTGAGTGCGCAAGGCCAGCGCCTGGCCATTACGGTCAACGAGGCTTACGGCAGCATCGACGCAGAATTGCGACGACTGGATGCGGGAATGATCAGCGGGATTTTGCGGGTGCGTTCGATTCCCTCGTTCCTGAGCAAATGGCTGACCCCGCGTTTGCCGCGTTTACAGCAGCGTTTTCCGGACATTCAATTGCGCCTGGTGGCGGAGGACAGCAGCGTGCCGTTGCACGAAGGAGATTTCGACCTGGCGATCGATCTGAATGACGGCAGCTATCCCGGATTGTTATCCACAGCCTTGCTCGACGAGCAGATATTTCCGGTGTGCGCCCCGAGCCTGTTGCGAGGGCGTCCGCCGCTGCACGGCCCGGCAGACTTGATGCACTTCCCGTTGTTGCATGACATCACCGCGTGGCGCGGTAGCTACGAGTACGCGGAATGGGAATTTTACCTCAATGCTATCGGTTTCGAAGGCGCGGACGTGCGGCGCGGGCACACCTTCAACCGCAATCACCTGACCATCGAAGCGGCGATTGCCGGGATGGGCGTGGCGATTGCGCGGCGAACGCTGCTTAACGATGAGCTGGAACGGGGCACGCTGATCGTGCCGTTTGGCCTGGCGGTGCCTAATCACAAGCGCTACGTGCTGCTCTACGCGCCGGGTGCGCTGAGCCATCCGGGCGTGCGCGCGGTGCATGACTGGCTGGTGGAAGAGGCGGGGATTTTTCGTGACCTGCATCCGTTGGGGGGCGCGGCAGATGTGACCATTTGTGACTGAAGACAGGGCCGACCCAACTCCCGACATTAACAGCGCTTTTGCTCGTTGTCCGGCTTTTTTTGCGTATGAATATTTATCTTTTTTTAGGGCTTGAAATGTTCCGCGCACACACCGATTGTGTAACCAAGAGGTTGCGGTGATGACGCCCAAGGGCCAGCCGATGCGCCTCTTGCGAGCTAGCTGAAATAAGGGAAGAACTATGCAAATCCAAGTCAATAGCGATAACCATATTCAAAGCAGTAAACGACTGGAGGAGTGGGTACGTACTACCATTGAGAGCACGCTCGAACGTTATGAAGAGGACCTGACCCGCGTCGAGGTCCATCTGCGGGACGAGAACGGCGACAAGCCTGGTCCCCATGACATGCGCTGCCAGCTGGAAGCGCGGCCAAAAGGTCATCAACCGATTTCCGTCACCCATAAAGCTGACTCCCTGGAACTGGCGATCGACGGGGCAGCCGAAAAACTTGAACATGCGCTGGAGCATATGTTTGGCAAATTACGCGGCAAACCACGCGCCGCTGTGGTGCCGTTCGATAGGGGCGCTCATGCCGATGCGCTGCTTGAGGATGAGTTTCTCGAGAACGAACAGGCTGCGCTCAATGGCTGAGGCCTGATTCACCTTTTACCTTCCTGATTAAAACGGGCCTGCGATTGCAGGCCCGTTTTGTTTCTGGCGCGAGAGCTGCCGAAGGCTGTGATCTTTTACTCTTTGTTCTAGCGTAAAAACGCCTGCCGATACTCCCCAGGCGTCCCACCCAACGCCTGTCGAAACCGGTTGGTGAAATGGCTCGCACTGGCAAACCCGCACGCCAGCGCAATCTCCCCCAACGGCTGCGACGATGCGCGCAACAACTCCCGCGCGCGGCTCAGACGCCGCGCCAACACATACTGATGCGGTGGCAAGCCGAAGCTCACACGAAACATCCGCGCAAAGTGATATTCCGACAGCGCGCACAAGCTCGCCAATTGCCCAAGGCTGATCGCCTCCGCCAACTGACTGTCGATGAACTCCACCAGTTGCCGCCGCTGATGCGCCGCCAATCCACCCTTGAGGCGCAGGCCCTGACGCACACCGACCTGGCTGAGCAAGGCGTGGCTGAGCATCTCGTGGGCCAGGCTGCTGGTGAGCAGGCGTTCGCCGGGTTCGTCCCAGTTGAGGCTGATCAACTGCCGAAAGTGCCGTACTTGCTGCGGGTCTTCGAGGAACGTGCGCTCGCGCAACTGCAATTCCCGTGGCTCGCGATCCAGCAACGTGACGCAACCAAGGGCAAATTGTTCGGGGCTGAAATACAGGTGGGCCAGGCGAATGTCGCCGTTGATCACCCAGCCTGACTGATGGTCGGCCGGCAGAATGCACAGCTTGTCCGGGCCGCCCTTGGTGCCGGGCTGGTCGCGGCGAAAGGTGCCGGTGCCGCCGGCGATGTAGCACGACAAAGTGTGATGGCTCGGCGCTTCGTAGTCCTGGGCGTCATGGTGGTTGCTCCACAAAGCCGCAGCCATGCCGTCACCGAGCTCGGCGCTGTGCTCCAGGCGAGCATTGGGCGAGCGGTTGAGGGCTTGAAAGACTTGCAACGTTTCCAGTGCGGCCATGATCGGTTCTCTCCAACGCCTTGCATCCTACTCCGTAGACGCTGGCCTGCCAGCCTGCGGGCCGACAAAAGCGCAAGTTTATGCAAGTGAAAAAGGGGGGCGCGCCGAACACTGAAGGCCTATTCAGGAGTCTTCACCATGAACCTCTCGTTATACCTGCTGACCGTATTGATCTGGGGCACCACCTGGATTGCCTTGAAATGGCAATTGGGCGTGGTGGCGATTCCGGTGTCGATCGTCTATCGCTTCGGCCTCGCCGCGCTGGTGCTGTTCGTGATGTTGTTGCTTAGCCGGCGTCTGCAAGTGATGAACCGTCGCGGGCATCTGATTTGCCTGGCGCAGGGGCTGTGCCTGTTCTGTATCAATTTCATGTGCTTCCTCACCGCCAGCCAGTGGATCCCCAGCGGTCTGGTCGCCGTGGTGTTTTCCACCGCCACGTTGTGGAACGCCTTCAATGCGCGGGTGTTCTTCGGCCAGAAAATCGCCCGCAACGTGTTGATGGGCGGTGCGTTGGGCTTGCTCGGCTTGGGCCTGTTGTTCTGGCCGGAGCTGGCCGGTCATACCGCCAGCCCGGAAACCTTGCTCGGGTTGGCTCTGGCGTTGCTCGGAACCTTGTGCTTCTCGGCGGGCAACATGCTGTCGAGTCTGCAGCAGAGGGCCGGCCTGAAACCCCTGACCACCAATGCCTGGGGCATGGCTTATGGCGCAGCGATGTTGTCGGTGTGGTGCCTGGTCAAAGGCATCCCGTTCGACATGGAATGGAACGCCCGTTACATCGGCTCGTTGCTGTACCTGGTGATTCCGGGCTCGGTGATCGGCTTCACCGCCTACCTGACGCTGGTCGGGCGCATGGGGCCGGAGCGGGCGGCGTATTGCACCGTGTTATTCCCGGTGGTGGCGCTGAATGTGTCGGCGTTTGCCGAGGGCTATCAATGGACGGCGCCGGCATTGGTGGGGTTGGTGCTGGTGATGTTGGGCAATGTGCTGGTGTTTCGTAAGCCCAAGGCACCGATGGTGCAGGGAAGCGGCAAATTGGCCTGATGCTTTGACCGAGCGCTGAACAACTCAGCGCTCGATTCTGATAGCGATATAAATCAGCAACGGCAATATGAAGTCGACAATATGCCGAGAGCGGGCAGGTGTTTAAAACACCCGCCCTTTTTGATCAGCCTTTCCACACTTGTGGGTTCACCAGATCCTGCGGTCTTTCACCCAACAAGGCACTGCGCAAGTTGGCCAACGCACGGTTCGCCATGGCTTCGCGGGTTTCGTGCGTGGCCGAGCCGATATGCGGCAGGGTCACGGCGTTTTTCAGTTGGAACAGCGGTGATTCAGCCAGTGGTTCTTTCTCGTAAACGTCCAGCCCGGCGCCACGAATCCGGTTGTTTTGCAGCGCTTCGACCAGCGCCGGCTCGTCTACCACCGGGCCACGGGCGATGTTCACCAGAATGGCGCTCGGTTTCATCAGTGCCAGTTCGCGGTGGCTGATCAGGTGCCTGGTTTTTTCGCTGAGCGGCACCACCAGGCAGACGAAATCGGCTTCGGCCAGCAGTTGATCCAGGCTACGGAACTGTGCGCCGAGTTCCTGTTCCAGTGCGGTCTTGCGGCTGTTGCCGCTGTAGATGACCGGCATGTTGAAGCCCAGTCGACCACGACGGGCGATGGCCGCGCCGATGTTGCCCATGCCGACTATCCCTAAGGTTTTGCCATGCACATCGCTTCCGAACAACGGTGCACCGACGGTGGCTTGCCATTGGCCAGCCTTGGTCCAGGCGTCCAGTTCGGCGACGCGGCGGGCGCTGCTCATGAGCAGGGCGAAGGCCAGGTCGGCGGTGCTTTCGGTGAGCACGTCGGGGGTGTTGGTGAGCATGATCCCGCGTTCGTTGAAGTAGGCGAGGTCATAGTTGTCGTAGCCGACGGAGACGCTGGACACCACTTCCAGTTTGCTGGCGTTTTCCAGTTGCGCCCGGCCGAGTTTGCGACCAACGCCGATCAGGCCATGGGCGTGGGGCAGGGCTTCGTTGAACTGGGCGGCGATGTCGCCGTTTTTCGGGTTCGGCACGATCACATCGAAATCCTGTTGCAGGCGTTCGATCATGGGCGGGGTGATGCGGCTGAAGGCGAGGACGGTTTTTTTCATTGGAGAGGGGCTCGTCGGGCGTGGAGATTGCCAAGCAAGCTAACATTCTTCGCGGACATTATGCGAGTGCTCGGATTGCCCGGGTGTACGCCATCCAAAATTGTGGGAGTGAGGTTGTGGCTCACTCCCACAAGGGATCAGCTATGTGGCGCGGGCTTCGGTACGTCGACGTTATCCAGCACCCGGTTCACCGCCAGTTCGGCCAGCATGATGACTTGCTGGATCGCCAGGAGCGTGTGCCGCTGCGGGGCGTCGACATAGGCGGCGATGTCGCTGGTCATGACGCTGGCCGAGGCCAGGGATTCGCAGACATGGGCCAGCAGGCTCTCGTTGTCCATGTCCGGCGCGACCTGAAACATCCTGCTTGGCTTGCGGCCTTCTGGTTTTTTCGGAGTGGGCTTGAGGTAGTGATCGAGCGCTCGTTCGGCGGCTTCGTTGAGTTTTTTCGAATCGAGAGATTCGTAGGGGGAAACGTCGTCGGTTTCCGGAGGGTTCGGTGTTTCTTTAATCATGCGGAAGTTACTCATTGGCAGATGAAGTGGAACTGCCATCTTTCGTTTTCCAGACGAAAGGGTGGCAGCTGTGCGCGGACTGGAAAAACCGGAACACCCACCAAAACCCGGCAGACCCGAAGGTCTCCCGCGCACAGCCGCCATAACAAGGATTGCGTGCAGTAAAAAGCGCCGCAGTATGCCATGGGGTGTGGTCAGTGTTCGCCAGGTTTTCCAGACCTGATCGCTGATTTTGCAGCGACCCACAAAGCCTACCCACTTCGCTTCCGACCCAACAACCGACAGAACTCGTCGGAAACATCCCCCAAAATCACCGCGTCTGTAGGACCGTGAAATCAGTTCGCCAGCCGAGCCCCGCCCAAGCTGCCGCTCAATTCATACGCCGCCAATTCCGCCTGATGCGCCGCCAGAATCTCCGGCAACGACCCACGCAAGTATTCGACCCAGGTCTTGATCTTCGCGTCCAGATACTGCCGCGACGGGTAAATCGCATACAGATTCAATTCCTGCGAGCGGTACTTTGGCATCACCCGCACCAGCGTACCGTTGCGCAGCCCTTCAATCGCCGCATACACCGGCAACACCCCAACCCCCATGCCGCTGGTGATCGCTGTCTTCATCGCGTCAGCGGAGTTCACCAAGAACGGTGAGCTGTTGATGGTGACCATTTCCTGGCCTTCGGGGCCATCGAAAGCCCACTTTTCCAGCGGGATCACCGGGCTCACCAGGCGCAAGCACATGTGATTGAGCAAGTCGCTGGGCTTCTGCGCGCAGCCGTTGGCTTTTACATAGGCGGGCGATGCGCAAACGATGCTGTAGGTGATGCCCAAACGCTGGGAGACGAAGCCCGAGTCGGGCAGTTCGCTGGCGAGCACGATGGACACGTCGTAGCCCTCGTCGAGCAAGTCCGGCACACGGTTGGCCATGGTCAGGTCGAAGGTCACGTCGGGGTGGGTCTTGCGGTAGCGAGCGATGGCGTCGATGACGAAGTGCTGACCGATGCCGGTCATGGTGTGCACCTTGAGTTGCCCGGCCGGGCGCGCGTGGGCGTCGCTGGCCTCGGCTTCGGCTTCTTCGACATAGGCCAGGATCTGCTCGCAGCGCAACAGATAGCGCTTGCCCGCTTCGGTCAAGGCAATGCGCCGGGTGGTGCGGTTGAGCAGGCGGGTTTGCAGGTGGGCCTCCAGGTTGGAGACCGCGCGCGAGACGTTGGCCGTGGTGGTGTCCAGTTGTACGGCGGCGGCGGTGAAGCTGCCGGCCTCGGCCACGTAACTGAAGGCGCGCATGTTTTGCAAAGTGTCCATGGGGTGCTCTCTTGGCGGATGGCAAATTGTGACACGAAGTTTCAGAGACTGAGACCCCGACCAAGGGATTATCTCGTTAACGGTAACAAAGATTCACAAGATTCCCGACTTATCGCCAACAAGGCCCACCCCTAGAATTGCGCCGACTGTAGGAGCCGGCTTGCTGGCGATGGCATCACTGCGGTCTTCAGATAGACCGCGGCGTTCCCATCGCCAGCAAGCCGGCTCCTACAGGATCTCGTGACTCTCCCCCTTTCAGGAATTTGCAGCAGTGCCGCGTCGCATCAACAGAGCGCTCAAGACGCTCAGTGTTTTGGCTTTAACCCTGGCAATCAACGGCTGCATCGGAACCGGAGGTATTGCCCCACAGGGCAAGGCGCTGGAGGCCAATTCATTGGCCACCGACGAAGCCATCCAGAGCGCCGCCCGGGACGCTCACTGGCCCACCGCCCAATGGTGGCAGGCCTACGGCGACCCGCAACTGAACCGCTGGATCTCCCTCGCCCTGCAAGACAGTCCGAACATGGCCATGGCCGCCGCGCGGGTGCGTCAGGCCCGGTCCATGGCGGGTATTGCCGAGTCCGCCGAGTCGCTGCAGATCAATGGCCAGTCGACCCTCAAACGCCACAACTGGCCCACCGATCAGTTCTACGGGCCCGGTGAGTTGGCCAACACCACCACTTGGGACAACAACGCCGCGCTGGGCTTCAGCTATGCCCTCGACCTCTGGGGGCGCGAAAGCAACGCCACCGAGCGAGCGGTGGACATGGCGCACATGAGCGCTGCCGAAGCACGGCAGGCCCAGCTCGAATTGCAGAACAACATCGTGCGCGCCTACATCGAGCTCTCGTTGCATTACGCGCAACGGGACATCGTCGCGGCGACCTTGAAGCAGCAACAACAAATCCTCGACCTGGCGCAAAAACGCCTGGACGGTGGCATCGGCACGCACTTCGAAGTCAGCCAGGCCGAAACGCCGCTACCGGAAACCCATCGCCAACTCGATGCGCTGGACGAAGAAATCGCCCTCAGCCGTAATCAGCTCGCAGCCTTGGCCGGTAAGGGCCCGGGGGAGGGCGCGCAGTTGCAACGGCCGACGTTGTCGTTGGGGGCGGCGCTGAAGTTACCGTCGTCGCTGCCGGCGCAATTGCTCGGTCAACGCCCGGACGTGGTTGCCAGTCGCTGGCGAGTGGCGGCCCAGGCGCGGGGCATCGATGTCGCTCACGCAGGCTTCTACCCCAACGTCGATCTGGTCGGCAGCCTCGGTTACATGGCCACTGGCGGCGGTGCGCTGGAGTTCCTGACCGGCAAGAAGCTCAACTACAGCGTGGGGCCTGCGATCTCGCTGCCGATTTTCGATGGAGGCCGCTTGCGTTCCGAGCTGGGTGAAGCCTCGGCCGGTTATGACATCGCCGTGGCCAAATACAACCAGACGCTGGTCAATGCGCTGAAGAACATCTCCGACCAGTTGATCCGCCGCGAGTCGATGGACAAGCAGCAAACGTTCGCCGCCGAATCGGTGGCCACGGCGCAGAAGACCTACGACATCGCGATGATCGCCTATCAACGTGGGCTCACCGATTACCTCAATGTACTCAATGCGCAGACCTTGCTGTTCAAGCAACAGCAAGTGCAGCAGCAGGTTCAGGCTGCGCGGTTGAGTGCTCATGCGGAGTTGGTGACGGCGCTCGGCGGCGGACTCGATGCGGGCGACGACGTCCCGAGTGCCGAGAAAACCCTGCCCCCGAAAACCCCGAGCCTTTTGAAGTGAGCACGACGTTTCAGGCACACCCACAGTTCCTCAAGCCCTAGACCATTGAGCAAAATTTCATGACTCCCTTGCCCGCACCTTTGCGCTGGCTGTATTCCCTTGAATGGCGCCGGGGGTTCTTCGACTGGGCGCGCAGCGACGGCGTGACCTGGGTCTACATTTTCAAGGTGCTGTTCGCCGCATTCCTCACGCTGTGGCTGGCCATGCGTCTTGAATTGCCGCAACCGCGCACCGCGATGATCACCGTGTTCATCGTCATGCAACCGCAAAGCGGCCAGGTGTTCGCCAAGAGTTTCTATCGCTTTCTCGGCACGTTGGCCGGGTCGGCGGTGATGGTCGCGCTGATTGCCTTGTTCGCGCAGAACACCGAACTGTTCCTCGGCTCGCTGGCGATCTGGGTCGGCCTGTGCACGGCTGGCGCAGCGCGTTGTCGCAACTTTCGCGCCTATGGATTTGTGCTCGCCGGTTATACGGCGGCGATGGTTGGGCTGCCCGCTCTGGCTCACCCGGACGGCGCATTCATGGCTGCGGTCTGGCGAGTGCTGGAAATCTCCCTGGGGATTCTCTGCTCGACGCTGGTCAGCGCCGCGATCCTGCCGCAAACCGCCAGCGCCGCAATGCGCAATGCGTTGTATCAACGCTTCGGTGTGTTTGCGTTGTTCGTCACTGATGGCTTGCGCGGTCGCAGTCGGCGCGAAGCGTTTGAAGCAAGCAACGTTCGGTTCATCGCCGAAGCGGTGGGCCTGGAAGGACTGCGCAGCGTTACGGTGTTCGAAGACCCGCACATGCGTCGACGCAACGGGCGACTCAGTCGTTTGAACAGCGAGTTCATGGGCGTCACCACACGCTTCAATGCCCTGCATCAGTTGCTCGAGCGCCTGCGCGGCAGCGGCGCCGATCATGTTGTCGCGGCGATCAAACCAGGGTTGCAGGACCTGGCCGAAGTGCTCGACGGTTTCAGCGGCCGTGCGCTGACCAGCCCTGATGCCGCTCGCCTGGCCAGCGCCTTGGCGACCTATAAGGACAACTTGCCGGCGCGGGTGCGCAAGCTGCGGGCGAGCTTTCAGGAGAGCGATCCGAGCGACGCCGAGCAGCTGGATTTTCACACTGCCTACGAACTGCTTTATCGCTTCGTCGACGACCTGCACAGTTATGCACAGACCCACGCGTCGCTCGCCGATCACAGCCACGAACGGGAGCGTTGGGACGAACCCTTCACCCCGCAAACCAATTGGCTGGCCTCGGCCGCGTCGGGGATTCGCGCCGCGTTCATCCTTGTGGTGCTCGGCAGCTATTGGGTGGCCACCGCGTGGCCGAGCGGGGCGACCATGACCCTGATCGCCGCCGCCACAGTCGGCCTGTCGGCCGCGACGCCGAACCCCAAGCGCATGGCCTTTCAGATGGCCTGCGGGACCTTGCTCGGGGCGCTGATCGGCTTCGTCGAGATGTTTTTCATCTTTCCCTGGATCGACGGTTTTCCATTGCTTTGCGTGATGCTCGCGCCGGTGATCGTGCTCGGCTCGTTCCTCACTTCTCGGCCGCAATACGCCGGTGTCGGCCTGGGGTTGCTGATCTTCTTCAGCACCGGTTCGGTGCCGGACAACCTTACGGTCTACAACCCTTACGCCTTCATCAACGACTACATCGCCATGGTCATGGGCATGCTGGTGTGCGCGGCGGCCGGGGCAATCATTTTGCCGCCCAACAGCCGCTGGCTGTGGCGGCGGCTGGAGCAGGACTTGCGCGGGCAAGTGGTGTACGCCATCAGCGGCAAACTCAAAGGGCTGGCGTCGAGTTTCGAAAGTCGCACGCGGGACTTGCTGCATCAGGCCTATGGCCTCGCCGCAGGGCAGCCGCAGGTGCAGCGGGACTTGTTGCGCTGGATGTTGGTGGTGCTGGAAGTTGGCCACGCGATTATCGAACTGCGTAAGGAACAAGCGATTCTGCCGGTGCACCCGGCGTATGCCGAATCCCAGCCGTGGCGCCAGTCCATCCGGGTGATGGGGCGTTCGCTGGTGCGGCTGTTTCTGCAACCGGGCCAGAGCAATCTGGAGCGGGCGCTGGTCGCCGTCGACCACGCGATCGGCCGCGTGCAGGCCACCGACGAACCCTTTGCGCCGCACTTTGATACCTCCGCATTACGCCGGGTGAAGAGTTACCTGCACTTCATCCGCACCTCGTTGCTCGGCCCGCAATCGCCGCTGGCTTCATACACCACTGCCAAGCCCCAAGGACTTGAACATGCCTCGTGAAATCGCCTTCCACGGCGTGTACATGCCGACCATGACCCTGATGTTTTTCATTGCGGCGGCGCTGGCCTGGGCGCTTGACCGGTTCTTGTCCGGGTTCGATCTGTACCGCTTCTTCTGGCACCCGGCGCTGCTGCGCCTGAGCCTGTTTACCTGTCTGTTCGGCGCCTTGGCGCTGACTGTCTACCGTTGAGAACACTTTGATGAAAAAGCTTTTCAGCCTGCTCGCGACCCTGCTGGTGCTGGCCCTTGCCCTGTGGATCGGCCGGACCTTGTGGGTGCATTACATGAACACGCCCTGGACCCGTGACGGCCGGGTGCGCGCCGACATCATCAATGTCGCCGCCGACGTGACCGGTGAGGTGGTGGAGGTGCCGGTACGCGACAACCAGTTGGTGAAAAAGGGCGACTTGCTGATGCGCATCGACCCCGAGCACTACCGTCTCGCGGTAAAACAGGCGCAGAGCCTGGTGGCCTCGCGCAAGGCCACGTGGGAGATGCGCAAGGTCAACGCCCATCGCCGCGCCGACCTCGACAACCTGGTGATCTCCAGGGAAAACCGCGACGACGCCACCAACATCGCCGACTCGGCCCTGGCCGATTACCAGAACGCACAAGCGCAACTGGAGGCCGCCGAACTGAACCTCCAACGCACCGAAGTGCGGGCGGCGGTGGACGGCTACGTCACCAACCTCAACGTCCATCGCGGTGACTACGCGCGCATCGGCGAAGCGAAAATGGCGGTGGTCGACATGAATTCGTTCTGGGTTTATGGCTTCTTCGAAGAAACCAAACTGCCGCATGTTCGCGTGGGCGATAAAGCCGACATGCAACTGATGAGCGGCGAAGTGCTCAAGGGCCACGTGGAAAGTATTTCTCGCGGCATCTACGACCGCGATAACCCGGAGAGTCGCGAGCTGATCGCTGATGTGAACCCGACCTTTAACTGGGTGCGTCTGGCGCAGCGGGTGCCAGTAAGGATTCACATTGATGAAGTGCCGGAGGGCGTGCTGTTGGCGGCGGGGATTACGTGTACGGTGGTGGTGAACCCCCCGGCTGGCGAATAACCTGTGGCGAGGGGGCAAGCCCCCCTCGCCACAAAAAGTGGCCGTGTCAGCCTTGGCAAAACGTCTCATGCAAATGCCGCCAAACCACCTTGCCATCGGCCTGTTTCTCAAACACCGCCGAGGACCGCCGATCAGAATGCAGCCCCATCGCATCGGTCTGTTGCTCGCGGTAACTGACCACTGCGCCACTGTCATACAGCGCGACACCTCGCAACTCGCTGAGCTCAATCCTGAACCCGAGCTTCTTCCCGCCCGCCAGCAGAAACAATTCATTCAACGCCGCGAAATCCAGTACCCGGCCCAACGGCGAGACCATGGAAAACTGCGGTGAAAAACGCGTCAGCAATTGCTCAAGCTCGGCCTCGTCCCGTTCCTCGGCCAACCATTGCTCGATGGCTACGTGGGCCTGGATCACTTCGTCAAAGTATTCGGTGTAGTCGGTCATGCTGTTTCCTGAAAGTCTGAAAGTGTGTTTTGACGCCTTCGCGGTCTCAGAGCTGCCCGCGCAACCCGAACCGCTTCATCAACCCTGACTCCAGCAACCCTTTTGGCAATAACCCCGCCATCAACGGCAACGCCCGGCTGCCGTTACCCAAACGCACCAGACGCGGTGGTTTGCTCTGCTGCACAGCCTTGAGCAAACCGGCGGCAAATTCACTGGCCGGCGTTGGTTTATCTTGAGAGGCCTTGGCCCGTGCACGAATACCTTCACGCAGCGGAAACCACGGTGATTGTTCGGTGATCAGTTGCTCGGCTTCGTGGCCGGCATTCTTCGCGAAGCTGGAGGCGATGGCCCCAGGCTGAACTTCCATGACCCGCACGCCGAACGGCGCCAGCTCCATGCGCAGCGCATCGCTCAAGGCATGCACGGCGGCTTTCGAGGCGCAGTAGGCCCCGGCAAACGGCGTGACCAGAACCCCGGAAACGCTGCCGATGTTTATCACCAGCCCCCGGGCGCTACGCAGTACCGGGAACATCGCGCGAGTGACGCCGACAATCGCAAACACGTTGGTTTCGAACTGGCGCTGCATGGCCGGCACGCCGCCATCGAGCAGCGGCCCCATGGCGCCATAACCGGCATTGTTGATCAGCACATCGAGACCGCCGCGTTGCTGGTTGATCCGCTCGCTCAGCTGTTCGAGGGCCGGGCCATCGTTAACGTCCAGCTGCACGGCGGTGAAACCGGCGGCGGTGAGGGCTGCCACGTCTTCAGCCTTGCGGGCACTGGCCCAGACTTCGTAACCGGCATTTTTGAAGGTGTCGGCGAGGGCGCGGCCAATGCCGCTGGAGCAACCGGTAATCAACGCAACAGGCATGGCGCGGTCCTTGTGCAAAAGAAAAAGGGGGATCAGTCGGAGAAACTACCCTGCAACCGTTCAGCGCGAAATTCCAGGGTTTGCGGGCGGTAGCCGGGGCGCAAGGGTGGTAGCGGCAAGCAGTCTTCCCAACTGCCGCCGGCCTGCAATTCACCGGGGCCGCGATAACGTGGCGCAGCGTATTGATTGTCGGCCAGGTTCACCGTATCGCCCGGCGCATACGCCGCGATGCGCCAGCGCAACTCGGTCAGCGGCACGTCGTTGCCGTTTTTCATTGTCAACTTCAACGGCCGGTCTGCGGGACAGTGCTCGGGTGCGTAAGTGATGCGCAGCTCAAGGCGTGCCAGTTGCTTGATTTCGCGATTGTCCATCCAGAACACCCACGTCGCCACCAGGCCCAATCCGACAGCGGCCGCCACGGAAACCGGCACGGCCTTGGTCGGGTAGCGCAGCAGCAGGATCAGCCAGGTGATGACCAGCAGGACGCCGATGAACATGTTTGAACGCTCCATGAACGGATAACCGACATCCTACCGAAGGGGCACGAGAATGGATATTCGGTGAGCAAGGGGTTGTACCGTTGGTCGGTACTGTAATTTCTGACAGTAGCCAGCCATGTTCTTGAAACGTTAGAAGACATTGGCCGACGGGGCTGTTATTCAATGGACAGAGGCGATGGAAATGCACCACAAGACGCCCACACTGAGGATCTTCGATCCGCGCGGCCTGTCGATTCGCTTGGTAGATTACTGGCGCGGCATCGAAAACCTGCCCGCTGAGGTCCGCATCAATCGCACTGCTCACAATGGCGCAGGACGTGCAGTCAAACAGTGGGATCCGCGGTTATGGGCGCTGCAAGAAGGCGATCCCCTGACCCCTCCCAATCTGATCACGGTGTATTCGCTGTCCGGGAACGCGTTGCGCACGGACAGCGTTGATGCCGGAACGCAGATCACCCTGCGCGGTCTGGCCGACGAAGTGTTGTCGGACTGGGACAGCCGCCAAACACGTCGCGAGGTCGAATATGACGATTTGCTGCGGCCCGTGGCGGTGTTCGAACAGGGCGCCGTGGAGCCCCGTCGCTGTGTCGAGCGCTTTACTTATGGCTACCCGGGCCAGGGTAATCAGGACCTTAACCAGTACGGCAAACTGATTCGCCATGACGACCCGGCGGGCAGCGTACTGTTCGACTCGTTTGCGATCAGCGGTGAAGGCATCGAAAACACCCGCCACTTCACCCTTGAGCCGGTAACCCCCGATTGGCCGGAATCGATTGATGATCGCCGACGGCTGCTCGAACCGGGGACTGGGGCGACGTCCAGGTGGCGTTTCGGCCCGTTGGGTGATGTGCTGGAACAGACCGATGCCAAGGGTAATCGTCAGACTTTCGGTCTGACCGTCGATGGCCGATTGCGCGAAAGCCGACTGCAATTGAAGGATCAATCCATTTGGCAAACGTTGGTCAGCGAGATCCGCTACAGCGCCCAAGGGCAAGTCGAAGAGGAGGTCGCGGGTAACGGGGTGCGGACGACGCTGGCCTATCGACCCGAAGACGGTTTGTTGATGGAGCGTCGGGCACAGGATGCCAGTGCCCGAATGTTGCAGCATCTGATCTACGACTATGACCGGATGGGCAATGTCTTGAGCATCGAGGACAAGGCCCTGCCCGTGCGCTACTTCGCCAACCAGCGCATCGACCCGATCAGTCGCTTCATCTACAACAGCCTGTACGAGTTGATCGAAGCCTTTGGCTGGGAGGCGGGCGGTCCCGATCAAGGACCCGAGTCGGTTGGTCGCACCGATCCGGCGGCGGTTAGCAACTATCGGCAGATTTACCACTATGACGAGGGCAGCAATCTGCTGAAGGTGACCCACATCGGCGCGCAAAAACATGGGCGCGATTTGAAAGCTGCCCGCTACAGCAATCGCTGCCTGCCCTGGCGCAACGGCGTGCCGCCCACTGAAGAGGACATCGCCGCCGCATTCGACGCCAAAGGTAATTTGCTGGAGTTGGACCAGGGACGGTTGTTGACCTGGGATCTGCGCAATCAATTGCGCTCGGTCAGCCCGGTGGAGCGCGCCTCCCGGCGCAATGACGGTGAGTGCTATTTTTACGATGGCGCTGGCCAGCGGGTGCGCAAAATCCGCGCGTTGCAGACCAGGGCTCGCACCGTGATAGCTGAAGTGCGTTACTTGCAGGGTTTGGAACTTCGTACCGACAGTGGCACCGGGGTGGTGTTGCAGGTCATCACCGCGCAGGCTGGCCTCAACACCGTGCGGGTGTTGCATTGGGACAGCGAGCCACCGTCCGGTGTCAACGATCAGTACCGCTACACCCTGGTCGATCACCTGAGCTCCTGCACCGTGGAACTGGCCGATGACGCGCAAATCATCAGCCGGGAAATTTTTTATCCCTTTGGCGAGACCGCGTGGTACGACGCGATTGAAGTGGACTATAAAACCATTCGTTATTCGGGCAAGGAACAGGATGCCACGGGGCTTTATTGCTATGGCTTCCGGTACTACATACCGTGGTTGCAGCGATGGGCGAGTACCGATCCGGCAGGCGCTGTGGATGGCTTGAACCTGTATCGGATGGTTCGAAACAACCCGTTAACGTTCTTTGACGAGCAGGGTGAAAACTCAAAATCCAACTCGGCAGTGCGTACCGCGATCGAGATTTTTGAATCGTATAAGGACAATTACAGCGATACGGACAGAATGACTCCTTACAACATGATGAACACAATCACTCAGGGCAAACTGAAGTTCAAAACAGCAAAGGCAACACCTGCGGTGCTTGAAAAGACCAAGCCCCAGAACTTTACCTTGCGCCATTACACGGTCTACGGGAGCAGCGGCGAAACACCTCCCTTTATGGAAATCGCGTCTAACTTTTCTTTGGTTCACAAGAACTTGAAGACGTTGGGCGGAAAGGGCGGCAATACCAATGAAAAGGATTGGACCAAGGCCGGAAACATGGGCTTCACCTTCTTTCTTCTGGCGATAAATGGAGAAGTGAATGAACGCAAGTTTCTCGGCTCGATGACACACTTTGCCGAATACGATCTTGAGGATGACAAGGCGCTGGAGGCAGCCTTGGGTAAAGATTTCGATAAGGTAGAGTTTTTTGCTTCTCCCGATGTACTCGATCCCAAACACTCTTCGGACCTGAGCGCGGTGCCAATGGTTAAAGGCCCACTGAAAGAATTGAAGGCGCTGCTGTTAGGCAACTCGGGAATCAGTCCGGTTCAGGTGGGAAGAATGAGTTCACGAGCATTACTTGACAGTATCGATAGTGCGTTTCATGGAACACTTGAGATCAAAATACCAGGATCAATAAAGGTCAGTGGCTGGCATAGAAAACCAGCCACAACCCGTAAGGCTGCATGAATGTGTAAAAAAGCCCCCGCCCAACCCGCTGCGGATAGGGAACGCAGCGGGCTGGACGAGGGCTTTTTGATTTGCTGATTGATTACTGCGCGATGGTTTTCACCGACACGCCGCGCTCGATCGGGGTGGAGCGACCGTAGATATCTTCAAACCGCTCGATATCGTCTTCGCCCAGGTAGCTGCCCGATTGCACTTCGATGATCTCGAGTGGAATCTTGCCCGGGTTGCGCAGACGGTGTACCGAGGCGATCGGGATGTAGGTCGACTGGTTTTCACAGAGCAGGAACACGTTTTCGTCGCAGGTCACTTCAGCGGTGCCGCTGACCACGATCCAGTGTTCGGCGCGGTGATGGTGCATCTGCAGCGACAGGCACGCGCCCGGCTTGACCGAGATGTGCTTGACCTGGAAACGACCGCCCATATCCACCGAGTCGTAGGAACCCCACGGACGATAGACTTCGCAGTGGTTCTGGGTTTCGCTGCGGCCCTGTTCGTTGAGGGTGTTGACCATCTGTTTGACGCCTTGGACCTTGTCCTTGTGGACGATCATCATGGCGTCCTTGGTTTCGACCACCACGATGTTTTCCAGGCCGATCACCGACACCAGTTTGCCGTTGCCGTGGATCATGCAGTTTTTGCTGTCCTGGATGACCACGTCGCCTTTGGTGACGTTGCCGTTGGCGTCCTTTTCATTGACTTCCCACAGCGACGACCAGCAACCGACATCGCTCCAGCCCGCGGTCAGCGGTACGACGCAGGCGCGCTGGGTTTTTTCCATCACCGAATAGTCAATGGAATTGTCCGGGCAGCAGGCAAAGGTGGCGGAGTCGATGTCGATGGTGTCGGCATCCTGCACGCTACGTTCCAGGGTCAGTACGCAGGTGTCGTAGATGTCCGGATCGTGCTTTTTCAGCTCTTCGAGGAAGCGGCTGGCGCGGAACAGGAACATGCCGCTGTTCCAGAAATAACCGCCGGACTGGACGAACTCGGTGGCGCGTTTCACGTCGGGTTTTTCGACGAAGTGCGAGACACGGCTGACGCCTTCCGGCAGCAGGGCATCGTTGGTGGATTTGATGTAGCCGTAACCGGTTTCCGGTTTGGTCGCCGGCACGCCGAACAGCACCATTTCGCCACGCTCGGCCGCCACAGTGGCCAGGGCCAGGGCGCGTTGCAGGGCTTTCTGGTCTTCCAGGACGTGGTCGGCCGGCAGCACCAGCATCAACTCGTCGCGACCTTCATTGACCAGCATCATCGCGGTCAGGGCCACGGCCGGCGCGGTGTTACGGCCGAACGGTTCCATCAGGATGCGCTGGGTTTCCAGTTTACGGGCGCTCAGCTGCTCGTTGACGATGAAGCGGTGATCCTTGTTGCAGACCACGATCGGGGTATCCATGCCTTCGAACACCAGGCGTTCCAGGGTTTGCTGGAACAGCGTGTGTTCGCCGGTCAGGGCGAGGAATTGCTTGGGGAATTGCTTTCGGGAAAGCGGCCAAAGACGTGAGCCGCTACCACCTGACAAGATCACCGGAATCATGTTGTTACTCCCTTAAATCGATTGGTTAGAGCCACGAACGTTCTGTCGTTTCACTCTTGTTTTTGTTCCGTAATCAGATCGGCTCACCGATTCTGTAGCAGCTGCCGAGCCTGCGAGGCTGCGTTCGGCGACGTAGTCGTCGTGAATCCCGTCAATGCGGTCATTCAGAAAGACCGAGTTGCTTGGATTGCGACTGCTTCGCAGTCGGACGCAGGCTTCGCCAGCTGCTACAGGGTGATCACCGTCCTGATGAATTAATCAGCGCGTCGAGACCGGGCGCTTGACCCAGACTGGCGACAGGCTGCTGCCGTTGCCGGTGACGTACAGCACCGCCGCTTCACCGCGCTCCAGGGCAACCGGCTTCACGTCGCCGACTTTCTTGTCGCCTTCGTACAGCGCCAGGCTGACTTTCACCGGGTTGATTTCACGCTCGCCACGGCCCTTGGCGGCCACGTTCGGCACCACATCGGTCTTGCCGTCGGCGGTTTTCAGGGTCAGGGCCTTGTCGCTGAGGTTCTGCACGCGTACCAGGGATTTCTGTTTGTTCTTGAACGGCGGCTCTTCGATCAGTTGTGGCGCGCCGCTGGCGTTGTTGACCAGAGTGTAATAGTGATCGCCGGCCAGTTTCACCGGCAAGGTCTGGCTACCGACCTTGGCGCTGTAGTCGCCGCCCGGCATGAAGCTGAAGTCAGTGCTGGACAGCGGCGCGACTTCGTTCAGGTTGGTGGTGCCGACTGTAGCACTGACTTCAGCGTTACCGGCGTTGTAGACCCGCACGAAGGTGGAGCCTTTCGGTGCGGTCGGGCCGTAGAGGGCGGCGTCGCCACCGGCAAAAGCCTGCATCGAGAGCACGCTCATGCCGGCAACGAGAGCGAAGGTCTTGGCGAGACGGCGAGGAGTAGTAGTGAAAGTCATGGGTGTACCTCTCTTTCAGTTTTGCGCCCGGTCGGGCGTCTCGGATTTGGTGTTTACAGCTACGTTTTGTTGGCGCGCGCCGGCTTGTTTAAGCTCTGCGACCCACTGCGGGTCGGCGTCACCGATTTCGTTGTTCACAGGCAGATATCGTTCAGGGAATTCCCAGATCAGCACTTGTGGCGGGCTGTTCTTGAAGGCATCGCTTTTCAGGTAGTTGAGCATCGGCAGAATCGGGCCATGGCCGTCTTCGGCGTAATTGACCACGTCGCTGTGCAGCGCTTCTTTCAGCGCACCGACGAAGTTCCAGTTAGGGTTGGCGCTGTAGCTGGTGCCGATCAGGGCCACCGGCACTTCCGTGTTGGCGAACAACGCGTCATCACCGGTCGGTTGATCCTGGGCCGCCACGGTGTTGCGCTTCTGCAAAGGTTCTGGCGCCGGCATCAGGTTTTCGAACAGCGGGTCCAGCGGCAGGAACAACCGCAGGTCGCCCTTGTGCGTCACCTTCTCGGCAGGTTCAGTGACGAAGTTTTGCGGTTCGCCGCTGAGCGGAGCCTTGTCGGCGATGGTTTTGGCCAGGGTCTGGGCAGCGACTTGTGCGCCTTCCGGGGTCCAGTGGGTGTCGGTACGCAAGAACACTTGCTGACCGTTGCGCTTGGCTTGTTGCAGCGGGCCGAGCAGGTCAGGGGCGAGGATCTTGTCGGCCGCCACGCGAGCGTGGAAGTCCTTGTACAGATTGGTGTGGATACTCGCCGGCTTCACTTCACCCAGGTGCTCCGGGTACAGACGCGTCTTGGCCGGAACAATTGCCATCACCAGTTGCACGCCTCGCTTTTTCAGTTCCTGGCGCACGCCTTCGACCAGCGCGTAGTTGCCTTGCAAGTTCAACTCTTCGTTGACGATCGGGTGGAACTCTTCATCGCTGTAGAGCCACTGATCGCGACCGAGCACCACGCCCGGACGACCTTCGTTGAACAGTTTGAAATCCAGCGCGGCCCAAAGGTTGGTGCCCAGGCGCTTGATCGGGAACTCGTCGTCATAGTGTGTCTCGACGGCTTTGGTCCAGCGCCCGTTGAGCACGGTGGCATCGGCGTTGGTACTGAAGCCGAAGAAGCTGCGTACCGACCACACGCCCAGGACCAGCAAGGTCACCAGGAACAGCGCGATGTAGAAGATGCGTAATGAGCGGGTCATGGTCAGATCCCTCAGAACTGGAAGTAAAGGAACGGCGAGAAGCTTTGCGCCGAGAGTTTGAGAATCGAGGCGATGAACAGCAGCAGTACCAGGGCGCGCATCACGTAACGGGACCAATCGGCGGTCCAATAGGCCGGTTGCACAGTCGCTTCAACGCCGACGGTGTAACCCGGCTCGTGGATGCTGGCCGGGTTGTCGCCCGGTACGGCTTTGATCATTCCAGGCGTCGCCGCGGCCGGGCCGTCGGTTTCGATGTTCACCGCAGGTTTGGTCTTGACCGGCGGCTGGTTGGTGTAGAAATCACGCAGGCCGAAGAACGCCAGGGTCACGTAAGCCACCACCAGGGTTGCCACTTGCAGACCGGTGAGGCTGGCCTGGTTGAGTTCCGACAGCGACCATTCGCCGAAGCTGAACATTGCGCCGTACATGCGACCGGCGACGTGCAGGTTCTCTGCGCGGAAGATCACCCAGCCCATCACCACCAGCAGGAAGGTCAGGACCCAGCGGATCGGGTTGAAGCTGCGCGGCGAAGTGTTCAGGCCGATGGCTTTTTCGATTGCCAGCCACATGCCGTGCCAGGCGCCCCAGACGATGTAGGTGATGTTCGCGCCGTGCCACAGACCACCGAGCAGCATGGTCAGGAACAGGTTGCGATAGGTCATCAGCGTGCCTTTACGGTTACCGCCGAGGGTGATGTACAGGTAGTCACGCAGCCAGGTGGAGAGGCTGATGTGCCAGCGCCGCCAGAACTCGGTGATCGACTGGCTGACGTACGGCTGTTTGAAGTTCTCCATGAAGCGGAAACCCATCATCAAGCCCAGGCCAATCGCCATGTCGCTGTAGCCGGAGAAGTCGAAGTACAGCTGTGCGGTGTAGGCCAGGGCGCCGAGCCAGGCATCGCCCGTGGTCGGGTTCTGCAAGGCGAAGCAATGGTCGGCGACCACCGCCAGGGTGTCGGCGATGAACACTTTCTTGATGAAACCCTGCATGAACCGCGTGGCACCTTCGGAGAACTTGTCGAGGGTGTGGGTGCGGTTGTTGAACTGGTCGGCCAGGTCGCGGAAACGCAGCACGGGGCCCGCGATCAAGTGCGGGAAGATCGCTACGAATGCCGCAAAGTCGATCAGGTTGCGGGTGGCCGGGGTATCGCCGCGGTAAACGTCGATGATGTAGCTGATGGACTCGAAGATGTAGAACGAGATCCCGATCGGCAACAGTACGTGGGTCAGGATGAACGGCGACAGACCGACCGAGGTCATCATCGCGTTGATGCTCTCCACGCCGAAGTTGGCGTACTTGAAGTAGCCCAGGATGCACAAGTCCACCGCGACGCCGAGCAGCAGCCAGCGCTGGGCCGGTTTGGTCCGGACACCAGCGGCGCCAACTTTCAGGCCGATCCAGTAGTTCCACAGCGTGACGGCTGCGAACAACGCAAGGAAGTCCACACGCCACCAGGCGTAGAACACGTAGCTGGCGATCAGCAGCAGCAAGTTGCGATAGCGTTGCCCGCTCAAGTAGTACAAGCCGAGAAAGATCGGCAAGAACAGAAACAGGAACACGTTGGATGAAAATACCATCCTGATCTCTCCATGTTTAACCAACAGTCAAGGGCCAACGGCCCCCCCAAACCCCCCACTGAAAACCGGGGTGGTTGTATTGCATGCTGTGCACTTACCTGTGGCGAGGGAGCTTGCTCCCGCTGGGGTGCGAAGCGCCCCTGAAACCTGATGACGCGGTGTCTCAATCAATCCGCGTTCACTGGGTTACGACTGCTTCGCAGCCGAGCGGGAGCAAGCTCCCTCGCCACAGGGGAATACAGTCAGCTTTAAGAACCTTTGCCTTTCTCGTTGGCCGGGTCGTAGACCTTGGTCAAGTCCCCGCCGAGGCGGAAAGACTTGAACGGCTGCATCTTGTGCTTGAGTTCCAGCACATTCGGCGCGCAGGTGTAGAGCGAGCAGAACGGTTCGAGCCAGGCGAATTTCGAGTCGATCTTGAGATCGGTCATGTCCTGGCCTTTACCGTTTTTCTTCTCGAATTGATCCGGGTCGTCCACGCCGGCCAGCACGCGATCACCCAGGCGTTTCAAGGCACCGTTGTTTTCCTGACGCAAATCCACACCGTTGGCCTGGGCGAAACTGGCGATCATCGCCAGCGGCGGCAGGGCATAGTTGTGGTAGGCGAGGGCGCGTTGCTGGCGCTTGAGTTCGTTAGGCAGGAAGCCTTGGGCATCGATCTGATTGGCGCCGACCTTGAATTCCTTCACGGCCCAGTCGAACAGGTCGCGGCGGTTGATGGCGACCGACGTGGCCATCACCGACCAGGCGGCCCAATACGAGTGGTTGTTGGTCTGTTCAAGCGGCAGGTTGTCCCAATCGCTGACCACCTGATCGGCCATTTTGCTGAACCAGGCTTCAATCACCTGCGCTTGTTCCTGGTGGGTGGCCAGGGGATGCGAGTCAGAGAATTTCAGGCGGATATAGGACGAAGCCATGCTGCCCAATGCCCATTTGCGCATGGACTTGCCGGTGTGGTTGAAGTCCTTGGACATCAATGCATCGGCCTTGGCCCAGGCGGTCAACCAGTCGAGGGTGCATTCCAGTTGTTCCGGGCGACCGTCACGCATGAACTGCATCACTCGCTTGCTGGTGCCGCGCTCGATCTTGGTGATGTCGGCGGTGGTATCGCGGAAGGCCTTTTCCGACTCCTCGTTCAGAGTCGAACGGGCCTTGTCGGAGCCTTCGTATTTGCTGCGAAACTGCAGGGCGCCGGTGTAGGGCGTCGGCATTGCGTCGCAGCCTTCGCTCTTGTCGCCGGTCTTGAATTTATCCACTGGCGCAAAATACCCCTGAGGCGGGCGCAGTGGCGCGGCGGCCTGGGTGGCGCCAGCGAACATCGCCAGAGCCAGCAGGGAAGGCGCGAGTAACTGTTTCAAAGCTCGGGTTTGCATGCAGTTCATAAGAGGTAGCCTCATTGCCCGGCTTGAGCAGTACGCTGCCCGGTGCCGGAGAACACGTTACGTTTGCAGATTTTCGCTTCGACTTTCTGCGGCGCGGCACCTGGTGTTTCAGGCCCCTGGACTTCAACGGCCAGCAGATTCTGCGAGGCCCAGTCTTCGTCCGTGCGCAACTCGAAGGCGAAACGCCCGTCGGTTTCGGAGGTTTCCGGTTTCTCGATCTTGATGTCCTCATGACGCCCATTCATGTACCAGAGGGTGGCATGCAAGGTTTTCACCGACGTATCGGCGAAGCGGATGTCGACCTGGTGGTCGCTGTTGCGCAGGTCCAGGTTCTTGCTGTTGACCAACAGTTCGTTTTTGCCCGGCTTCACCATGGCGCTGCTGCTCATCTGTGCATCCTTGCCTTCGCAACCGTTGTCGAGCAGCGCCATCATCTGGCGGTAGATGGTTTCCTGGTCGAGGCGATAAAGCGGTGAGAACTCCCAGATGAGAATCTTCGGTGGTTTGGTCTGGAACTCCTGGCTGCCCAGGTACTGCAGCATCGAACCTTCCAGGCCACCGCCGGGGAATGCCACGTTGAGGATGTCGGCGCCGATGGCCTCTTCGAGGAAACCGGCGAAGTTGTAGTTCTTGCCACTGTGGCTGGTGCCGACCAGGGTGATTTCCGGGTTGCCGGATTCACCGAACAGATCGCCATCCGCCGCTTCGCCCTTGGGCTCGGTGGTGAACTGATCCATGTACTGGATCGCGTAGCTGGTGCCACAGAGTTGACCCGCCATGTTGTGTAACGTTCCGGTCTTGCCCATGCGACCCGACTTATGGGTCTCGAATTCACGCTTGGGAATGTCGGCGAAGGCCGGCAACTGCTTGACCTTCTCGGCGACGATCTTCGCGGTGCGCTGGGCGCCATACGGGGTCCAGTGCTGGTCGCCGCGGAAGTAGAAATCGTGGGCGGGCAGGGTGTCGGGCAGCGATTCGTTGGTCAGTGGTGACAGGTCGGGGACCACGTAGCCCATCTGCGCGAAGCGCCCGAGCATGGTCTTGTAGTTGGTCAGGGCCTTGTCGAAATCGTATTTGGCTTTTTCTTCCGGGTTCAGCTTGTTGCGGTTCACCAGGCCACGGGTCGGCTGGTAAACGATGACCAGCTCCACGCCTTTGCTCTTGAACGCATCGTGCAGTTGTTTCAGGCGTTTGTAGCCGGCGGGTGTGGTGTCGAACTCGGTGCGCAAGTCTTCTTGGGTACGGAACAGCCAGTCGCCCTGGGCCTGCACCAGCGTGGTGAAGTTCTGCTGATAGCGGGTGGTGTAGTTCTTCGGGTCGTGGGCTGCCGGGCACAGGCTGCAGCACGGCTCGGCGCTGAAGCTCGGTGCCTTGGCGTCTTCGGCACGCACGCCAGTGCTGGCCGCGAGAATACCCGCGGTCAGGGCCGACAGGCTGAGTAATTTGATCAAGTGTGGGTGCATAAAATTATCCTCAGTCCCGCATTTCGGTCTGGCGTTCGACAGGGTCGATCAGCACGGCTTTCTGCTGGCGCACCAGCAGGTCGAGAATTTCATCCTGACGCTCGCCGAGAATTCCCGAGAAGCTGATGCCGCTGGTTTTGGTCGGTGCGAGCATCGACACGCGATACAACTCCACGCTCAGCGGCGAGTCGATCGACAGCGGTCCGCTGCCGTTGGCAGCCAGTTCACCACCGACCACGATCAGCGACACTTCGGCATCGAACGGGTCGAGCTTGATGTCCCGGTCGGTGTCGCTCAGGTCTTTGATGTGCCCGTAGACACCGGTCAGGCCGTTGGCCATCGAGACGTTTTCGTACAGGCGAATGTTCACGCTGTTACGAATCCGGATGCCGTGACGCTTATTGCTGATCACCTTGTTGCCCCACAACAGGTTGTCAGCACTCTCGTAGAGGGTGATGCCGTCGGTGTGGTTCTTGTAGATCTCGTTGTAGGCGATCAGGTTGTTCACGCTGTTACGGTCGATCACCAGGCCCGACAGGTGGTTGTCGTAGCTGCGGTTGTTGAAGATGAAGCTGTCGTTGACCTCACGGGAAATAATGATCCCGTGCTTCTTCTTGGTACCGTACACCGTGTTGTCGGCGATGATCAGGCCGTGGGAACGGTCATGGGGGTCGATGCCGTAGACGATGTTGTCTTTGTAGGTGTTGCCCTTGACCACGAAGTCGCGGGTTTCGTAGCAGTAGAAGCCGTACCACATGTCCGAGAACTCGGAGCCGACGATCCAGCCGGTCGGTTCAGGGCGCTTGAGCACCTTGGCCATGTTCGGCGTGTACTGGGAAATACTCACGCCGTAGGACTTACTGTTGGCGTAACCGAAACTGGCGATCTTGCTGTTGGCGATGTAGGTCTCAGTGCCGCCCCAGGACAACAGGAACGGCCGGAATTCCTTGGGCGACGAGAAGGCCGCCGGGCCGTTGGCCTTCTCGCTCCAACCGGTGATCTTGGTATCACGCACAAACAGCTGACCGTCGTTGACCAGGAATGAGCCGGCCTCTTGGGACAGGCGCAATTCCTGGGTCTGTTTGTCGATTTCCAGAATGCCGTGTCTGCCCACCACGATCGGCAACTTCGCCAGGAACACACCTGGCGACGTTTCGCTGAGGTACTGCTTGGGCAGCTTCTTGGTCAGGTCCTTGAGGTTCATGTAGCCGTCGTCGACGAAGATCGCCTGCGGGATGCCGTGCTGACGCACCACCCACTCGGCCATCTTGTTGTCGCCGCCGATGAAGTCCTTCAGGGCGTCTTCCTGCATCATCCGGCGCACGCTGATCTTGCCGGGTTTGGTGCGCACGATTTTCGCGGCAATAGCTTGGGCGGTGTAGCCAGAAGTGTCCGGCAGTTTCGGCTTGGCCAAGTCCAGCGGCGCGGTGGGTGCGCTGCTGACGGTGTAGGTCTTGGCCTGTTGCAGTCCTTTGGCTATGGTCGTCGGCTTGCTCTGCTGTTCAGGCTGGTGCACAGCCTTGACCGGTTCGACGGTGGCGAAGGCGGCTGTGCTGGCCAGCAGCAGCGCGCCGGCCAGCAGGCTGATCGAGCCTTTCTTGGCGCTGTTCATGTCGGGCACTCCCTTCGCGGTTTGCATCAGAAGCGCCAGATCACGTCGATAAACGCACGGTGCATGTACGAGTCGACTTCTTTGCCATAGGCATCGCCGGGCTTGAACACACCGCCACGGAATCGCACCAGGGCCGAAGGCTCATCGATCGACTGGCTCAACGCTGCCGGCAACAGGCCTTGCTTGAAGTACTTGGTGACCACCAGGTCCATTTCCTGACCGAGGTCCTTGTTGCCATCTTCCAGCGGCAGGGAGGTGCTGGAGAGGATCGCGCCGGTCGCGTCGTCGGTGTTGTTTTCAACAGCGTTGATGCCGTTGTTGCCCACCGGCTTGTTGCCGTCCACACGCCAGAACTTGTGGTAGATCAGGCTGGCGTCGTATTCGTCGTTGAGCATCCAGGAGCCGAACAGCGTAGCGGTCTGCATGTTGTTCATTTCGCCACGGAAGGCTTCGCCGAAACGGTGAACCCGCGAGCGAGTACCGGTGTAGTTCGAGCGGTTGCTTTCCAGGCCGTTCTGTTGGTACTCGGCGCTGGCGCGGGCATAGGCTGCACCGACTTGCCACTGCGGATCGAGACGCAGACGAACACCCAGGTCAGTAGCCCAGCCGTTCAGGTCTTCACCACGCTTGGCTTCTGCCGGGCGAGTGCCGTCGGCATTCAACGGGTTGACCGTGTCACGGTCGCCGTTCATGCCGGTGATGCTGCCCCAGTAATTGACGGTGTTGGTGTTGCGCCAGTTGTAGGCATCACTGTCGGCGGTGAGGCCGAGCCAGCTGATGTCGCCGTTCTGTTTCTTGTCCAGGGTATCGCCAGCCACGCCCGGCTCCGGATAGTCGAGCTTGCCGTTATCGTGGGTGTGATGACCGCGAATGCCGACCCAGTTACCGGGTGTCCACTGATACGCCGCATCGGCGTAGGCGTGCAGGCGATCCTTGTCTTTGGGGGACAGTTCTTTCAGGTCGGTGCGGTATTCGCTGAAGCGTTCGGCAACACCGACGTTGGCGCGCAACAGGGTGGTGTCGAAGGTCCAGTTCAGGGCTTCGATGTTGGTGTCGCGCCATTGGCCGTCGTCGTTACGCAGGCGTTGGCGACCGAACTTGAGGATCTCGCCAGGGTAAGGCGTGAGGCCCTTGTAACCGACCCAGAACTCGCGCATCGCCAGGTAGTTTTTCCTGGTCTTGCGATCACCGCTGTCGGTGGTCTGGGTGCCGCTGTTGTCGGACTGTTGCAGGGTGTCGGTTTCGATGATGTCGGTGGACGTCACGGCCTGACCCATCGCGTAGGCGCTCCACGCGCCGCTTTCGCCATAGACCCAAGGGCGCAGGTCGAGGCCGACGCCGTTAACGTCGCCGCCACCGGCGGTGCCCAGGTCACTGTCGTTTTCGGACTGGCCGGTAACTTTGACTTCGAGACCGAAGTTCTTGTCTTCGGTCAGGGCCGCCAGGGTCGGGCACGACCACAGCAGGGCGAATGTCAGGCCAATACCGGCCTGCACGAATGGATTGAGTTTCATAGGGATTCCTCGCCGTCTTCTTCTTGCAAAGCGTGCAGTTCCAGCGTGTCCGGACTCACGGTGCTACGAATGGCTTGCTCTTGTTTGAGCAGGCGTTGGGCCTCGGCCAGCCGGTCAGGCGGCAGTTGCGCTTCGAGTGTTTGCGCAAGCTCAGTGGCTTGCGGGGTGTCTTGAGCCTTGGCCAATTGGCTGAAGACGTAAGCGTTGACCGGGTCGGGCCGGGTGCCCTTGCCTTGGGAGAACAGTTGGGCGATGGCGAAATCGGCGCTGTTCTGGCCGTTGCGCGCAGCGGTCAGCAGGTGATCCAGGGCTTTCTGCGGATAGACCTTGCCCAGGTAACCGCGACGGTAAATTTGGCCGAGGTAGTAATCGGCGGCGACTTCCCGGCCGAGGGCTTTCTTGAAGTGCTCTTCGGCGACCTTGGCGTCGGCCGGCACCATCTTGCCTTCGTAGTAGAGCTTGCCCAGCAACAGTTCGGCGCGCGGCTGGTCGGCGGCGCGGCCGTTGTCCAGGTACTTCATCATCGTGTCGACGTCGCCCAGTTCAGGGAAGTCGTAGAGCAATTGCGCCAGGCTGACCCAGGACGCCGGGTAGCCCGGGGCGATGCCTTCGAGCAGCGACTGAGCGGTTTTTTCGTCGGTCTTGCCCAGGCTCGCATCGCCCAGCACGCGGGCCACGCTGTCGACCCGTTGCGCGGAGACGGTGCCACGGCTGTGAGCAGCCTGCATCTGCTTGATCAACTCGGCCTGTTGTTCGGGCTGGCCACGTTTCTGATAGACCGTGGCCAGTTCGACGTAGCAGATGTCGGTGGTGTTCAACGCCGCTTTGCAGATCTTTTCCACGTCATTCAGGTGTTGGTCGTAAGTGCCCTGGGTGCGATAGAGCAGCACCTGGGCCAGACCTGCTTCCGGTTTGCCTTCGGCGCGCCATTGGCTGATCTGCTGCTGCGCGTTGACGTTGGGGAAGCTGTGTGGGAATTGCAGATACAGCATCGCCAACGGGATCAGGGTGTTGCCTTCGCCGTTGGTCGCGGCTTTCTTCAACAGTGCCTCGGCTTCGTGGTGTTCGGCTTCGGTGGCGCCAGGTTTGGCCACCAGCAGGCGACCCAGGCGAGCCTGAGCCCGCGGCGAGACGCTGGCTGCGGCGCGGTAAGTCGCCTCGGCCTTTTTGATCTGTGCCGGGTCGCGGCTGTCGACCTGAATGTCGGCCAGCCCAACCTGGGCTTCGCTGTAACCCAGGTCGGCCAGTTGCTGATAGTTCTGCGCCGCCAGCGTGGTATCACCGCGCTTGAGGGCTTCATTGGCCAGGCGCTGGTCGGGCAGGCCGGCGCAACCGGCCAGGCTTACGGCCAGTGCAACTGCACACAGTGATCCTATGTGGGTGCGCGGTGTTCTGAGGATTTGTGGAGTCGTCACGGGCATGTCCTCTGTTTAAAGACCGGCGGCCATGGCTTTGTTGATCAGCCAGTTCAGGTTCGGGCCACGGGTGCTGTTCACTTCCGCCGGGCGACCGGCGAGTGCGCTGTCCAGCGGCTCGTCAGGTTTGATCTGCACGCGGATATCGGATGACAGGTCTTCGCTTTTCAGGCTGGTGCTGCTGACGATCTTGCCGGTACGGGTCTGGTCTTCGCCGGCGATCTGGAAGCTGACCGTGGTGCCTGGGCGCACGTCGCCGAACTGGCGATAGGAGAAGCGTGCTTCAACGTTGGCTTCGGTATTGCGTGGCACCAGTTGGAAGATCACGTCACCTTTGTTGGCGTATTGACCGTTAGCCACCAGTTGCTGGGCCACGGTGCAATCGCACGGAGAGGTCAGGGTGCCGGTCATTTGCTTGCCGAAGAGCTCTTCAACCTTGGACGGTTGCAGTTGGTTTTCGTCCAGATGGCCTTTGAGTACGTCGAGCATGCTGGTGCTGAAGGTCGCCAGCGGGGCGCCTTTGGCGGCAACGCCGTCAGCCTTGATCAGGCTCTGCACGGTGCCGTCGCGCGGCATGGTGATGTTCATGCCTTGCACGCTGACCAGACCAGCCTGGGCGTGGCTGACGAAGTACATGCCGTACACCGATTTGAAGATAAAACCGAACGCCACCAGGCCGACCACGAAGATACCGGCGCTGAAGGTCACCGCTTTCAGACGGCCGAGCGCGGTCATGCCGTGGCCGCCGTCCTTGACCTTGCGCGCCTTGGTGAAGTTGTCGCGTTGCAGGGTTGCGAGCATTTCACCCACGCTGACGATGTCACCGGCCAGGTGCGAAGTAATCAGGTGGCGCAGGGTGGAAATGTCCCGGGGTTCCAGGTTCTGGAACTGGCAACCTACGCGGCCGGTCTGGCGGTCGACGGAGCGGATCTGCAATTCCACGTCCATGGCCAGACCGAGGTTGTCGATGACGAATTGCAGGCGGGCCTTGTGCACATCGCCGACCTTCAGCGGCAACTGACCGGCGTTGAACGCCAGGCCGCCGGCGGAAAGGTCGATGACCCGGGCTTCGACCGGGGTACGGTCAGGGCCGAAGAAACGCAGCTTGGCCGGAATTTTCACGCGGGCGTGTTGGCGCTGGGCTTCGGATTCGTGCACTACGTTGCTGTTGACGGCGGTATTCATATGGGCGATTTCCTAGTTAATTCAGGCGAGTTCGGTCAGACCATCATCAGCAGCACGGCGACAAAGATGCTGCCGGCGGAGAAGGTCATGGTCCGAGACGACCAGGTGTTGAACCAACGTTGAAAGCTGGCGAGATCACGGGTCAGAGAAGTGGGCTGGCGAGTCCAGGATTGTTGATCGAGGCGGAAGAACACGTAGATCTTCACCAGCGCGCCGACGATCTGGTTGTAATAGAGAATGGCCGGGTATGCCGGGCCGATCCGGTGACCGGAACAGGACAGCAACAGGGTCAGGATCAGGCGGGTGATGCCGATCCACAGCAGGTAAACCAGGATGAACGCGGTGCCGTACTTGAAGGTGGCGATGAGCGCCACCGTCAGGCCCAGCAGGGACGTCCACATCGACACGCGCTGATCGAACAGCACCACTGACGTGAACAGGCCGAGGCGTTTCATCCCCAGGCCCAGGGCGCGGGAGTTCTGCCGCAGGTTGTTGCCGTACCAACGGAACATCAGTTTGCGACTGGCCTTGATGAAGCTCTTTTCCGGCGGGTGTTCCACGGTATGGATCGCGGCGTCGGGCACGTAGAACGTGTCGTAACCCAGGCGCATCAGGCTGAACCAGCTCGACTTGTCGTCACCGGTCAGGAACTTGAAGCGGCCCAGGCGCCAGTGTTGCAGCGAGTCGCTTTCCACGTCGGCGATGAAGTCCGGGTTGGTGACCACGGTGGCGCGGAACACCGACATCCGGCCAGTCATGGTCAGCACGCGCTTGGACAGGGCCATGGAGCACATGTTGATGTGGCGCTGGGCGAATCGCAGTTTGTGCCATTCGCTCATGATGTAGCCGCCGCGCACTTCGCAGAACTCGTTGGTGGTCAGGCCGCCGACATTGCCGAACAGCTGGAACCACGGCACGGTCTTGAGCACGACGCCTTCGGCCAGCACGGTGTCGCCATCGATCACTGCAACCACGGCACGGTCGTCCGGCAGGTGGCGGGAGATGGCGCGGAAACCATAGGCCAGCCCATCGCGCTTGCCGGTGCCGGGAATGCGCACGAAGTCGAGCTTGACCCGTGTCGGTGGGTTCATGCGTTTCCAGAGGCTCTTGACCAGCAGCTCATCGGACATTTCGACGATGGAGCACACCACGGTAGTCGGCAGGCCGCAGTCGATGGCCTCGCGGATCACCGAGCTGTAGACCTGCGCGGTGGTCAGCGCGTCGATACGGAAGCTGGTGACCATCAGGAACACGTGGGACGGGTCTGCCTCTTTGCCCAGCTTGCGCACTTTGCGCCGCAGGTGCGGGTAGACCACGTACAGAAACAGCATGCCGCGCAAAAAGTGCGTGGCACCCATCGAGTAGCGCCAGATACCGACGATACCGATCAGGAAGATGAAGTCCTTCGACTCGGAGTCGAACGTGGACGGAGGCAACGCCAGGGCGATGCCCATTAATAAACTTAGGTAAAACAGCCAACCGGCGGCCTGAAGTAGGCCGTGCTTTAGCCTGTGCATAATCTGCATCCGTCTCGATCTCGGGCGGAGCCCGATTGGGTTAAGGCAGGCTTGTGAAAACTGGCGCCACCCGGTTTGGATAACGCCAGAATCCCTGTAGGAGCTGGCGAAGCCTGCGATCTTTTGATCTTTCGCTTGGGATTCAAGTGAGCTGGGAAAGATCGCAGCCTCGTTTCACTCGACAGCTCCTACAGGCGTGTTACCAGCAGATACCTTCGGTGCGCTTGCTGACGCTGGTGGCTTGAGACATGAAGCCGACCAGGTCGACCACTTGCTTGCCGTGCGGTGCTTCCAGTGCCAGGGCGCGGAATTTCTCATCACGGTTGCCAAGGATGATCACGTCGGAGTTGTTGATCACTTCCTCGAAGTTCGAGTTGAGCAAGGACGAGACGTGAGGGATCTTCGACTCAATGTAATCCTTGTTCGCACCGTGGACACGGGCGTACTCGACGTTGCTGTCGTAGATGCTCAGGTCGTAGCCCTTGCCGATCAACATTTCCGCCAGATCGACCAGCGGGCTTTCGCGCAGGTCGTCGGTGCCGGCCTTGAAGCTCAGGCCCAGCAGGGCGACTTTGCGTTTGTCGTGGCTGGAGACGATGTCGAACGCGTTCTGCACCTGGGACTCGTTACTGCGCATCAGCGAGTTGAGCAGTGGTGCTTCGACGTCCAGGGAACCGGCGCGGTAGGTCAGGGCGCGCACATCTTTCGGCAGGCAGGAGCCGCCGAATGCGAAGCCAGGACGCATGTAGTACTGGGACAGGTTCAGTGTCTTGTCCTGGCAGACCACTTCCATCACTTCACGACCATCGACGCCGACAGCCTTGGCGATGTTGCCGATCTCGTTGGCGAAGGTCACCTTGGTGGCGTGCCACACGTTGCAGGTGTACTTGATCATCTCGGCAACGGCGATGTCCTTGCGGATGATCGGTGCGTCGAGTTCTTCGTACAGCGATTGCAGAACGTCGCCCGAAGCCTTGTCGAACTCGCCGATGACGGTCATTGGCGGCTGGTCGTAGTCGGCGATCGCGGTGCTTTCACGCAGGAACTCAGGGTTCACGGCAACGCCGAAGTCGACGCCTGCTTTCTTGCCGGAGCAGTCTTCGAGAATCGGGATGACCACGTTTGCCACGGTGCCCGGCAATACGGTGCTGCGCACGACGATGGTGTGGCGGGTGGTTTTGTCACGCAGAACAAAACCGATTTCGCGGCACACAGCCTCGATGTAGTTCAGTTCCAGGTCGCCGTTCTTTTTGCTCGGCGTGCCGACGCAGATCATCGACAGGTCGGTGTCGCGAATCGCCTCGGCGAAGTTGGTCGTGCCGCGCAGGCGGCCAGTCTCGATGCCCTGTTTCAGAAGTTCGCCCAGGCCAGGTTCAACGATCGGCGAACGACCGGCGTTGATCATATCGATCTTGTCTTTGGCAACATCGACGCCAACGACGTCATGGCCCCGTGCAGACAGGCAACCGGCACAGACTGCACCGACGTAACCCAAACCAAATATGCTGATGCGCATCGCATTTACCTCTCAGTTAATCAAGACTGTGTTCAACAAGCCATTACATGGCCGGAGTTAATGGTGTTCAGCGGTCATAATGCACTCGCAAGTGCGGCCTTAAAGGCGTCACAATGCCGGGTGCAGGCATACTAAGTTCCGAGTGTCTAAATAAGTGCACTCAAGAAGTGCGCAACCAGGCCTTATTGTTATGACGTGCCCTGTTATGCAGCCGACCCTCTAATCAGAGGACGTTCGTGCAAAGGTCTTGCGCGCTCAATGCCAGGCCAGAAGCCCGTAAATCAAGCGGTTGGGTGCTCGGGTGAGCACGTTTATAGGGGCGCAGCCGTGGCCTTGTAGGGGATATTAATGATGCGTTATCTCCTGTCCTTCATGTGTTGCCCAAACAAGTGATCCATAAGTTCAAGTTAATATGACAACTTCGCTATCGGGACCGCTTCTCTGTGTAAGTTATCTCGTACGTTCGCCGAGAGAATCGTTACGGGTGGTATGAGCGACGCATTTGGACATAGTTCCAGTCCACCCATCGCGATTTCTGGAATTTCTTGAAATATTGAAAAAGATGGCACTGCTTTCATATTGATAGCACTTGCCGTTTCGCCCTTTATATATAGGGTGATTATTGCCTTGGGTACTTTTTTGCCACTACTCACAAAAATTTTCAGTGCCACTACTGAAAAAAATCAGCAAAGTCGAGTGAAACAAAAGTTAGAAAATCGAGTGCTTGTTTTTTGGCGCCAATAAGTCGGCGAAAAGGGCGGGGATTGTTCGAGGATCGAAGGGGTAGCGCACGACGAAGTTGTTGGTGTCGTGCGCGAATTGAGTGCGGGTCTGGTTACTCCGGTGCGTGATCGCGCAGGAACACCAGATTGTCCGGTTTAGACTGTTCGTTGCTGTAGCGATAACCCTGAACATCGAACTGCTTGAGGGCGACCGGGTCATTGATGCGTTCTTCGATGACGAAGCGGCTCATCATCCCGCGGGCCTTTTTCGCGTAGAAGCTGATGATTTTGTACTGGCCGTTCTTCAAATCCTTGAACTCGGTATTGATGATGCGCGCGTTCAAGGCGCTGCGTTTGACCGCCGAGAAGTATTCGTTGGAGGCCAGGTTCAGCAGCACATCGTCGCCCTGATCGGCCAGCGCTTCGTTCAGCCATTCGCTGATCCGCGTGCCCCAGAAGGCATACAGATCCTTGCCACGGGCATTGGCCAGCTTGGTGCCCATCTCCAGCCGATAGGGCTGCATCAGGTCCAGAGGGCGAAGCAGGCCGTACAGGCCGGAGAGCATGCGCAAGTGCTGCTGGGCGTAATCGAAGTCGGCTTCGCTGAAGGTTTGTGCATTCAGGCCGGTGTACACGTCACCCTTGAATGCCAGCAAGGCCTGCTTGGCGTTGGCAGGGGTGAAGGCCGGGGTCCAGCTGCCGAAACGTGCGGCATTGAGGCCGCCAATCTTGTCGGAGACGTGCATCAGCTCGCTGATCTGCGCCGGTGTCAGGTCGCGCAGTTGCAGGATCAGTTCCTGGGAGTGGTCGAGGTATTGCGGCTGAGTGAAGCGCTGGGTCGCCGGCGGTGTTTCGTAATCGAGGGTCTTGGCGGGGGAAATCACCATCAGCATGAAGTCGTCTCCTTTAATCGTGGGGGCGATTCTAGGGGGTTGTCCTTGTTGACTCCAGCTATCAAGTCCATAGGTGATCGGTGGCTATGCGCTGTAGGAGCCGCTGCGGGAATGTGAGCGGGATCGGCTATAGTGCCGCGCGGGTTTTGTTATGGAGACATCCCATTGCGTATCGTTTTTCTATTCTTCGCCTCGCTGTTGAGTTTCGTCGCCCAGGCGGCGCCGGGCGATGTGGCGACGCTGGATCGCAGCACCTGGCCTGAGCGGCTCAGCAACCCGACCCTGTTCGACGTTGCCTCCCGGGCCGAAATCCTCATGTTCGCCCGCGTCCTGCTCGCCAGCGAATCGCTCGATGAAGCAAGCCTGGCTCAACGCCTGGGCCTGCGCACCGTCAATCTGGAGTCGGTCAACCAGCTGCGCCAGCGCATGTGGCAGCGGTTGCTGAGCAACTACAACTTCGCCCAGCAGAGTTGCGATCAGGATGCCTCTTTCTGTTTCCTCGTCGAGGACATGGATACCTTGCGTGAGCAAGCGGCCAAGTTTCAGATCAGCAACGACAGCTACTACATCAAGTGGGCCGAGCCGAGCCGGTTGTTCCACGCCCAGTATCTGGACGAGCAATTGCGCAAGGCCGCGCTGTTCCCGCAGACCAGCAGCGAAGTCGATCGTTTTGGCGACTATGAGCGCAATGGCGATGCCATGAATGATCGCCTGTTCCTGCTGACTTTCGACAGCGCTGCCAATGCCGTGCCGGATAACACTGCCTGGGTCACCGAGTACCTGCGCAAATCGAACATGAGCGCGACGTTCTTCGTCCTCGGCAAGGACATCCAGGCCCGTCTGGCTGAAGGTTCGGCGACCAGCCTGCAAGGGACCTATTCGCAGCAATGCGTTGGTGTGCAGGGTTGGGAGTTCCGTTCCCACAGCCACTGGCAAGACTGGCAGGACTCGGTGCGGCGCAGCGCCGAGCTGGTCAAGGGCAAGCTGCCGGAGAATTACGTGCCGCTGTTTCGTCCGCCCGATGGCCAGCGTCGGTCCGATGCTGAAGGCTTCTTCAGGTCTCAGGGTTTGCAGGTGGCACTGTGGGACATCGATGCCCAGGACGGCGCCGGCAAGCTCAAGGGCAGCCAGAGTGCGCAACGGGTGCTGACCCTGATGCTGCTGTGGCGGCACGGGGTGATCAACTTCAATGTGAAGCAGGACGCGCTGAAAACCGCGATGCCCTGGCTCATCACGCAAACGGCGCCAAGCGGGATCGGTTGGGAAAACTGTCAGGACGCGTTTCGCTGAAACGGGGAAAGCCCGTAAACATTGGGGCAGGGACGTTTTTGGAGGAGATTTCGATGCAGGCGGACTTCCGACTTTAGCGGGGTGCTGGCAGTCCGCCAAGTGCTATTGGTCATTCTGAAAAATAAACTTCAAAAAAACGTCAAAGTGCTTTTTTCTGTCATGTGTTTTGGAGTATTACGAAGACAGACCGCCGAAACCTGCAACACAGGTGGCGTCTTCCAAGACTCCGTTTGGGTTGCAATCACTTGAGTCTGAGCAGGTGATTTCGGTGGCCACTTCGAGGCGCAGCACTGTCATGGTATTGCGTCGACTGGCTCCCACAAAGGTGACCGAGTATGGATGATCACGGACGTAGCCCTTCCAACCAGCCAATCCTTTATGTACTCGATACCAACGTATTGATTCACGATCCAAACGCCCTGCTTAACTTCGAAGAACACCACGTCGCGATCCCGATGACCGTGCTTGAAGAGCTGGACAAGCTCAAGAGCGGGCCTCACAGCGTTGCAGCGGAATGCCGCCAGGCCATTCGGCTGATCGACAAGACCCTGGGCGATGCCAGCCCCGAAGACGTCGAACTCGGCGTTCCGATCCAGCGTGGCAAGGGCGGGCCCAAGGGCTTGCTGTCAATTCTGATGAGCAAGCGTGCCGAGCCGAACATCATTCTGCCCGAGCACCTGAACGACAACATCATCATCAACCAGCTGATCGACCTGCGCGCGCGTGATGCAAAACTGCCCGTGGTGCTGGTCACAAAAGACATCAACATGCGCCTCAAGGCCCGGGCTTGTGGGATCGCGGCCGAGGACTACAGTACCGACCAACTGGTCGACGACGTTTCGTTGCTGCCCAACGGTTACCACAACATGACCGGCTCCTTCTGGGACCGGGTGAGTAAAGTCGAAACCCGGCAGGATCATGGTCGCACCTGGCATCAGGTGCAGCTGATCGACAACCTGCCTGCCGTGCACGTTAACGAGTTCATCATCGACGAACAGGGCTTTGTCGGCTGGATCAAGGAAATCCAGGTCGACAAATTGTTGATCCTCGACCTGCATCAGGAGCCTCTGTTGCACCAGGAAGCCTGGGGCCTGAAACCGCGTGACATCTATCAAAGCCTGGCGCTGTACGCCTTGCTCGATCCGGACATTCATCTGGTGAACCTGTCCGGCGCGGCCGGTTCCGGTAAAACCATCCTGGCCCTGGCGGCGGCCATCGAGCAGACCATGGTCAGCAAACGCTACCGGCGCATCATTGCCACCCGCAGCGTGCAGGGGCTCGACCAGGAAATTGGTTTCCTGCCCGGCACCGAAGCGGAAAAGATGGAGCCTTGGCTGGGCGCCATCACCGACAACCTCGAAGCCTTGCACATGGATGACGAAAACACCCATGGCAGCGTCGACTACATCCTCAGCAAAGTGCCGTTGCAGTTCAAATCCCTCAACTACATTCGAGGCCGTAGCTTCCAGCAGAGCCTGATCCTGATCGATGAATGCCAGAACCTCACGCCGCACCAGATGAAAACCATCATCACCCGTGCTGGCGCCGGTTCCAAAGTGGTGTGCCTGGGCAACCTGGCGCAGATCGACACCCCTTACCTGTCCGCGACCAGCTCCGGGCTGACGTACCTGACCGAACGCTTCAAAGACTTCCCCAACGGTGTACACATCACCCTGCAAGGGGTGCCACGTTCGATTCTGGCCGAATACGCCGAATCGCATCTGTAACCCTCACCACAGAACCGGGCGACCTCAAAGTCGCCCGGTTTTTTTATGAGCAACACTTTCCCCTGTGGTGATCGGATAATCGTGCGTGCGGAAAATTGACCCGCAGGTTTACAATCGATGCTCCTGATCAGGAGTAACGCTGTGCTGACTCATCTCGATTCCCAAGGTCGCGCCCATATGGTCGACGTCACCGAAAAAGCCGTGACGTTCCGCGAAGCGACGGCCCAAGCGCTGGTGCGCATGCTGCCCGAAACCCTGCAGTTGATCGTCAGCGGCGGTCATCCCAAGGGTGATGTGTTCGCCGTGGCGCGGATCGCCGGCATCCAGGCGGCGAAGAAAACCAGCGATCTGATTCCTCTGTGCCATCCGTTGATGCTCACCGGCGTCAAGGTCGAACTCAGTGCCGAAGGCGACGACACCGTGCGCATCGTGGCGCGCTGCAAGTTGTCCGGGCAGACCGGTGTCGAGATGGAAGCGCTGACCGCCGCCAGTGTCGCGGCGTTGACCATCTATGACATGTGCAAGGCCGTGGACCGCGGCATGACCATCGAGAGCGTGCGGCTGCTGGAAAAACTCGGCGGCAAGAGCGGCCATTTTCAGGCGGAGCAGCCATGAACGTGACCGTGAAGTTTTTTGCCCGCTACCGTGAGGCGCTCGGCGTGGATTCGGTGAAGGTTGAAGGTGATTTCGCCACGGTCGACGATGTGCGTGCACTGCTGGCCCAACGTGAAGGCGCCGAAGTGTTGAGCGAGCAGAACCTGATGTGCGCCCGCAATGAAGACCTCTGCCAGCTCGATGAGCCAGTCGGCGATGGCGATGAAGTGGCTTTCTTTCCAACCGTGACCGGGGGCTGAGCCATGGCGATTCGTGTGCAGCCCACGCCGTTCGACCCGGGCGCTGAGGTCAACGCCATGCACGCAGCCAATGTGGGCGTCGGTGCGGTGGTGAGTTTTGTCGGCTACGTACGCGACTTCAATGACGGCCTCGACGTCGCCGGGATGTTTCTGGAGCACTACCCGGGCATGACCGAAAAAGCCCTGGGCAAGATTGCCGCGGAGGCCGAGCAGCGCTGGCCGCTGTTGAAGCTGGAAGTGCTGCATCGCATCGGCGCGCTGGAGCCGGGCGAGCCGATCGTCTTCGTCGGTGCCGCCAGCGCCCACCGTCAGGCAGCGTTCGATGCCTGCGCCTTTGTCATGGACTACCTGAAAACCCGCGCGCCATTCTGGAAGAAAGAAAACACCAGTGATGGCGCGCGCTGGGTTGAAGGGCGTGACAGCGATCATGCGGCGGCGGATCGCTGGAAGCAGTAATTCCTCCAGTGCTTTCGAATACGCCTTCGCGGTCCGACTTGTCCGCGAAGAGGCCTTCTGCATCACCCAAAAATCCACTGATTCCCCTCCCGACCAGAGGCTGGAAGATCTGTATGCGCCCGATTGACGGTTAATACATAAAAGTCCAGTATGGATTTATAAGTACAAAAAAGGCGTTCCCTGTTTCAGCTTTTTCTTCTGTCTTGCCAAACCAACAACAACCCGCGAGAGAACGAACATGAAGAAATTCCCCCTCATCACCGGTCTGGCCCTGAGCCTGTTGGCGTGCAGTAGCGTGTTCGCTGCCGAGAAAAGCCTGCGTATCGGTATTGAAGCGGCTTATCCGCCGTTCGCATCGAAAACCGACAAAGGTGAAATTGTCGGTTTCGACTACGACATCGGCAACGCCCTGTGCGCGCAGATGAAGGTCAAGTGTGTATGGGTCGAAGGCGAATTCGACGGTCTGATTCCTTCCCTCAAAGTGAAGAAAATCGACATGGCGCTGTCGTCCATGACCATCAATGAAGACCGTAAGAAGTCGGTGGATTTCACCCACAAGTACTACTTCACCTCATCGCGACTGGTGATGAAGGAAGGCGCGGCGGTCGATGACCAGTACGCCAGCCTCAAGGGCAAGACAGTCGGCGTTCAACGCGCAACCACTACCGACCGTTACGCCACCGAGGTTTTCGAACCGAAGGGCATCAACGTCAAGCGTTACGGCAACAACGAAGAAATCTACATGGACCTGGCGGCAGGTCGCCTCGATGCCATTTTTGCCGACACCATTCCATTGAGTGATTTCCTGTCCATGCCGCGCGGCAAGGGTTACGCCTTTGTCGGGCCGGAACTCAAGGATCCGAAATACGTGGGTGAGGGCGCCGGGATTGCCGTGCGCAAGGGCAACACCGAGTTGGTCAGTGAACTGAACGCGGCCATCGACGGCATTCGCGCCAATGGCGAATACCAGAAGATTTCGGAGAAGTACTTCAAGTCCGACATCTACGGCGATTGATCGGAAAAAGATCGCAGCCTTCGGCAGCTCCTAAAGAGGACCACATTTCTCTGTCGGAGCTGGCGCAGCCTGCGATCTTTTGATTTTCAGCCCTTCAATTCCTTCAAATGCTTGTACACCGTCGCCCGGCCCATGTTCAGCACATTGGCCACGTAGTTGGAGGCGCTTTTGCCTTTGAAGGCGCCTTCGGCGTGCAGCGCCAGCACCAGTTCGCGTTTGTGGTCGCGGGTCAGCACATTCAGGCTCAACTGGCGCTCGCGCAGCCAGGCATGCAGAAAAGTGTTGATCCGTTCCTGCCAGTCATCGCGAAACAGTGAGTCCGGTTGCGGAATCAGCTTGGTCGGCGACAGGAACAAATCCAGCGCCGCCTTCGCGTTCTCGAACAACGAGATATTCAGGTTGATGCACAGCACTGCCAGCGGTTGCCCTTCGCTGTCGCGCAGCACGCTGCTGAGGCTGCGAATCTTCTGGCCGTCCCAGTTGAGCTTTTCGTACGGCCCGATGTTTCGTTCACTGACCTCTTCGCTGAGCATGTCCTCCAGCGACGAGTCGTCTCCAATTTCCCGTTTGGACAGGTTGTTGGCGATGTAGTCGACCTTTTGTGTGCGCAGGTCGTGCAGCACCACCTCGGCGTGAGGGAAGAACAACGTGGCGATGGCATCGGCAATCGCGCGGAAGTTGTCCATGGACACATTGTCCAGGGCCGAGTTTTTTTCAGGTGCGTTCATACAGTGGAGCTCCAGGCCAGCGTCAGTGCCCCTTTAAAAAGGGGCACTGGAAGTTTGCCGCAATCGTGTGGGCACGTCACCTGAGGATCAGGATCAACCCAGGCGGGCGGGGGAGAGCATCGCGGCGTCCAGACCGAAACGGGTGAGCTGTTCGGGCAAGGCTTCGCCGCGTACCAGTGCAGCACTGGCCTGGCCCATGGCCGGTGACGTCTGGATGCCGTAGCCGCCTTGTCCCGCCACCCAGAACAGGCCCGGTACGTGTTGATCGAAGCCGGACAGCAAATCCCCGTCGTGCACGAAACTGCGCAAGCCGGCCCAGGTGCGGGTCGGGCGGCGGATGGTCAGGGTGGTGGCCTCTTCGATCTGGTAGATGCCCATGGCGATGTCCAGTTCTTCGGGCTGCACGTCGTGCGGCTCCACCGGGTCGGCGTTGGCCGGTGAGCCGAGGAACATGCCGGCGTCGGGTTTCATGTAGAACGATTCATCGAGGCTGACCAGCATTGGCCAGTCATGGCTATCCAGGCCCTCGGGGCCGGCGAAGATAAAGGCTGCCCGGCGCTTGGGTTGCAGGCCCAGAGGCCGTGCACCGGCCAGCTCGCCAACCTTGTCGGCCCAGGCGCCGGCGGCGTTGATGATGATCGGGGCGCTGAAGGTCTGAGTGGCGGTTTGAACCTGCCATAGCCCTTCGGTATCCCGGGCCAGGCTCAGCACTTCACTGTCGGTATGCACCTCGCCTTTATTGCGCCGGATACCGCGCAGATAGCCTTGGTGCAGGGCATCGGTATCGATGTCGCTGGCGGTTGGGTCGTAGATCGCGCCATGGACTTTTTCCCGACGCAGGATCGGCAGACGCGCACAGGCTTCGTCGGCGCTGAGCAGTTGCATCTGCGGCACGGTGGCTTTGGCGCTCAGGTATTGATTGTTCAGCTCGGCCGGATCGCCCGTGAAGTCGACGGTCATCTCACCGCGCGGGGTCAGCAGCGGGTGTTCGCAGAAACCGGGCGGTGGTGCATCGAAGAAATCGCGGCTGGCCAGGGTCAATGCCCGAACCTGGGGCGTGCCGTAGGCGGCGGTGTAGAGCGCCGCCGAGCGTCCGGTGGAGTGATAGGCCGGATGGGATTCGCGCTCGAGCACAATCACCCGTCCGTGCTGCGACAGCCAGAAACCGGTGGAAGCACCGGCAATCCCGCCGCCGATAATGATGAAGTCTGCCTGGCTCATGAACGTCTCCTGATGGGGCGTAAATGCCGAAATTGTTGGGGATCCCTGTGGGAACGGGTGTTAGCCCAGTAGGCGGTAAATGGCATTGGCCAGTGCGATGTCTTCCAGGCCCAGGCCGATGGAGCGGAAGAACACAGGTCGGTCGTAGTCCGGGCGCTGCACTTTTCCGCTGAGCAAGTCGGGCAGGTCGCCGACTATCGAGCGCTTGTCCCAGCCATGCTGTTCACCGGCGATCAGCATTTCGCCGGCCGAGCCCGGGGTGGTCTGGCGATAGTCGCAGAATACCTGCATGTCATTGAGGCTCTGTGGCGGCACTTCATGGGCACGCGGAGCATTGGTGCTGATGGACGTGATCAGTGCCGGTTTGCTCAACATGGACGGGTCGATCACCGGGCCGGCGGACGAAGTACAAAGCATGATCACATCGGCGTCTTGAATCGCGGTTTCGCAACTGTCGGCGAGGGTCAGCCGTGGATCGAGGCTTTCGAGTTGCGCCAGCGCCTCGGCGTTCTTGCCGCGCAAGCTCGGTGAATACAGGCTGATGCTTTGCCAGTCTCGCAGGTTCTTCACGTAGTGCAGGTGCGCCTGGGCCACCTTGCCGCTGCCGATGATCGCCAGGCGTTGGGCCTTCAGCGGTGCGAGGGCATCGACCGCCACCGCCGTCGTCGCCGCGGTGCGTGCGGTGGTCAGTTCACCGGCATCGCAGAGCAGCAGCGGCTGGCCGGTCTGCATCGACATCAACAGCGTCCAGGCGGTCACCAATGGGCCTTGTTCACGCACGATGTAGGGCGATGTCTTGACGCCATACACGCCATCTTCGGCCAGCACGCCCAAGTAGTTGATGAAGTCCCCGGCACCTTTCGGGAATTCCACCAACTGCTGGGCCGGTTGCACGGCTTGCCCGGCGGCCAGGTCGCGGAACAGCTTGCGCAGGATCTGCGGCACGTCGACTTGCGCCAGCAGTTCGCAGGCCTGGGGTTGGGTGATCATGTAAGGCGTGCTGGGCATGGTCGGCTCCGGGTTCGGAAAGTAAACTAATTTGTCCATTATGGACTTTTAGTTGTGTCGAGCAAGCTCCTGTTGAAAAAACCGGACGAAAAAAAAGCGCAGTCCGTTTCCGGCTGCGCCTTTTATTCTGCGACCCGTGTTATGGGCGCTTGCGCTCAACCGCCCGCAGCAGATGCGTCGGTGGCGTTTCACAACTGATCTTGCGACCCAGCAGCGCCTCGATGGACGGTAGCTGGTAGGAGTCGTCTTCACCGGCAAAGCTGATGGACACACCATCGGCGCCGGCACGGCCAGTACGACCGATGCGGTGCACGTAGTCGTCCGGGACTTCTGGCAGGGTGAAGTTGATCACGTGGCTGATGCCGTCGATGTGAATGCCGCGACCGGCCACATCGGTGGCGACCAAAACCCGTATCTTGCCTTCGCGGAAACCTTCCAGGGTTTTGATGCGCTTGTGCTGCGGCACATCGCCGGACAGTTGCGCGGCGTTGACGCCATCGCGCACCAGGCGTTCTTCGATGCGCCGCACTTCGTCCTTGCGGTTGGCGAAGACCATCACCCGTTCCCAGCCGTTATCGTTGACCAGGTTATAGAGCAGTTTGTACTTGTCGGCGCCGGCCACTGCGTAGATGTGTTGCTCGACGTTTTCGCTGGCCACGTTCTGCGCTTCGATCTCGACGATCGACGGGTCGGTGGTCCATTGCTTGGCCAGGTTCATCACGTCGTCGGTGAAGGTCGCGGAGAACAGCAGAGTCTGACGTTCGTTCTTCGGTGGAGTCTGGCGAATGATCTGACGCACTTGCGGGATGAAACCCATGTCGAGCATCCGGTCGGCTTCGTCCAGCACCATGACTTCGACCATGTCCAGGTGCACGTCGCCGCGCTGGTTGAAGTCGAGCAAGCGGCCCGGAGTGGCCACGAGGATGTCGCAGTGACGGGCTTCGAGGTGCTTGAGCTGCTTGTCGAAGTCCATGCCGCCGACAAACGTCATGACGTTGAGGCCGGTGTACTTGGTCAGGTCGGCCGCGTCCTTGGCGATTTGCACCACCAGTTCCCGGGTCGGGGCGATGATCAGTGCTCGCGGTTCACCCATGTAGCGTTCTTTGGGCGGCGGGGTTTGCAGCAGCTGCGTGATGATCGAAATCAGGAACGCGGCGGTTTTGCCGGTACCGGTCTGGGCGCGACCGATGGCGTCTTTGCCCGCGAGGGTGAAGCCAAGCACCTGCGCCTGGATCGGCGTGCAATAAGGAAAGCCCAGGTCCTGAATGGCGTGCATCAGCTCGGGGGCGAGTTTGAAATCGTGGAAGCGGGTTTTGCCTTCCTGCGGTTCGACGACGAAGTCTTCGAGTTTCCAGGGGATGACCGGCGCCTTTGGCTTCGGTTCGCGGCGTGGTTTTGCCGGTTTCGGGGCTTCGCTGCGCGGCTGTTCAGAGGCAATGGCCGGAGCAGAGGGGGCGGTCGGTGTGGTCACCGGCTCGTGTTTCGGTGCCGCTACGGTTGCGGTCCGGCCAGGCTGATTACCGTCGGTACGGTGGCTGGGGGTATGAGAAGGAGCGCTGGAGCCTGGCGCGAGCTGCTCAGCCTCGCTTTTACCGAACATTTTCTTGAGTGCTTTGAGCACGGTCATCTCATCAATTGGTTAAGGAATGTACGCCGGCCAGTGTAATGCAAGAATCGGGCGCGGCGTAGTGCGATGGATCAAAGGGTAGCTTTTAGCGCAAACGCTCGGCGAGCCAGACGCCGATGTCGCGAATTTCTTCGGGTAACACTTCGTGGCCCATTGGGTATTCCTGCCATGTCACGGTGACACCATGCTGCTTTAAATACTCGTAGGCGGTCCGGCCCATGGAGTTTTGCACGACGTCATCATACTGACCATGCAACGACAACACGGGAATGCGCTGCTGGCTGGCGGAAAGCTCCAGTTCATCGCTGAATGTCGGGGCATAAGTCGAGAGCGCAAGTACACCGCCCAACGGTCCCTGCCATTTCAGGAAGGCTGTGTGCAAAACCACGGCGCCGCCCTGGGAAAAACCGGCGAGAAAGATCCGCGAGGCGTCTATTCCGCAGGCCTTCTGCGCTTCAATCAAATCCACGACCCGTTGCGCGGACTCCTCCAACTGCTCGCGGCTGATGGCGCGTGCCGGGCTCATGGCCAATATGTCGTACCAGCTTGGCATCTCGTAGCCACCATTAATGGTGACGGCGCGGGTCGGAGCCTGGGGCAAAACGAAACGGGTAGTGAGCAGGTTTTCCTGTAACGCTTCAGCTACCGGCAAAAAATCGTAGCGGTCGGCACCCAGCCCATGCAGCCAGATTACGCAGGCGTCTGCGGGCTTGACGGGTTGAAGAATCAGGGGCTCGGTCATGTCTGCTCCATTGTTGTGCGTGCGCTCTCATTGTGTGCGAGGTTCGAGTGCGCCATCGGTTGATCAGTTAAGAAGATGTCGCAAGGTTGAAAGTTTTTCTATTGACCTGTCGCTGAATCGCTTTAGCGAGCGGTCTGGTACGGGCTTTGCTATGGGGAACCCTGTGCAACCAATCTCGTGCCTGGCGGTAACACTATCAGTGTATGGCTAGTCGTGGGATAGCAAAGAATCCGGTGATGGATGTTCGCCAGTGGCCGCTACGGGCTTCGCGAACGTGAAAGGGCTACAGCCCGTTCGGCCGATTGGTGAGAAGTGAGTTATCCATGATGTGGATTTTCTCCTACTAGACTCATAGCGACGGTCCTTACGTCGGTTGACCCTAAAAAAAGCCAACAAGGGTCAGCAACGCCTCAAAAGGGTGCGACAGGGCTCAAGCTCCGACACAACAAGAGCAAAACTGGAGGTTTGAATGAAGATGTTGAAATCCACCCTGGCCGTCGTGACTGCAGCTGCAGTGCTCGGTGTCAGTGGGTTCGCTCAGGCGGGTGCAACCCTGGATGCAGTGCAGAAGAAAGGTTTTGTACAGTGCGGTGTGAGTGACGGTTTGCCGGGTTTCTCGGTTCCGGACTCTACCGGCAAGATCGTTGGCATCGATGCTGACTTCTGCCGCGCTGTAGCTGCTGCAGTGTTTGGTGATGCGACCAAGGTCAAATTCAGCCAGTTGAATGCCAAGGAGCGTTTCACTGCTCTGCAATCCGGCGAAATCGACATGCTGTCGCGCAACTCCACCATGACCAGCTCCCGTGACGCTGGCATGGGCCTGAAGTTTCCTGGCTTCATCACCTATTACGACGGCGTAGGCTTCCTGGCCAACAGCAAGCTGGGCGTGAAAAGTGCCAAGGAACTGGATGGCGCGACCATCTGTATTCAAGCCGGTACCACCACCGAGCTGAACGTGTCCGACTACTTCCGCGCCAACGGCCTGAAGTACACCCCGATCACCTTCGACACTTCCGATGAAAGCGCCAAGTCGCTGGAATCCGGTCGTTGCGACGTGCTGACCTCCGACAAGTCCCAGTTGTATGCACAGCGTAGCAAACTGGCCTCGCCGAAAGATTACATCGTTCTGCCTGAAACCATCTCCAAAGAGCCTTTGGGGCCGGTCGTGCGTAACGGCGACGATGAGTGGCTGGCAATCGTTCGTTGGGTTGGCTACGCGATGCTCAACGCCGAAGAAGCCGGTATCTCTTCGAAGAACGTCGAGGCAGAAGCCAAGTCGACCAAGAACCCGGATGTTGCTCGTCTGCTGGGCGCCGACGGTGAGTACGGCAAGGATCTGAAGCTGCCGAAAGACTGGGTGGTGAAAATCGTCAAGCAGGTCGGTAACTACGGCGAAGTCTTCGAGAGAAACCTCGGCAAGGGTACTCCGCTGGAAATCGATCGTGGCTTGAACGCCCTGTGGACCAACGGCGGCATTCAATACGCACCACCAGTGCGCTGATGGTTCTATCGCCCGGTGGGCCAACCACCGGGTGATGTTCTGTTCCATTATTTCCGGGGCACTTCATGCAAAATTCAATCGGCGCACCAAAGCAGAGGTTCAGCCTCAGCGATCCGCGAGTGCGTGCGTGGCTGTTTCAGATCATTACGGTTCTCGCCGTGGTCGGGATGGGTTGGTACCTGTTCGACAACACTCAAACCAACCTGCAACACCGGGGCATTACCTCCGGTTTTAGCTTTCTTGAGCGCAGCGCCGGTTTCGGCATCGCTCAGCACCTGATCGACTACACCGAATCGGACAGTTATGCCCGGGTGTTTGTCATCGGCCTGCTCAACACCTTGCTGGTGACGTTCATCGGCGTGATCCTGGCGACGATCCTCGGTTTCATCGTCGGTGTGGCACGACTCTCGAAGAACTGGATCATTGCCAAGATGGCGACGGTTTATGTCGAGGTCTTCCGTAACATTCCCCCGCTGCTGCAAATCCTGTTCTGGTACTTCGCGGTGTTTCTCACCATGCCAGGGCCGCGCAATAGCCATAACTTCGGCGACACCTTCTTCGTCAGCAGCCGCGGCCTGAACATGCCGGCAGCGTTGATAGCGAACGGTTTCTGGCCGTTTGTGGCGAGCATCGTCGTGGCCATTGTCGCGATCGTGCTGATGTGCCGCTGGGCCAACAAGCGTTTCGAAGAGACCGGCGTACCGTTCCACAAATTCTGGGTAGGCCTGGCGATGTTCCTGGTGATCCCTGCGTTGTGCGCATTGATCTTCGGCGCGCCGCTGCATTGGGAAATGCCACAGCTGCAAGGTTTCAACTTTGTAGGCGGCTGGGTGCTGATCCCTGAACTGCTGGCACTGACCCTGGCCCTGACGGTGTACACCGCGGCGTTCATCGCCGAAATCGTGCGTTCGGGGATCAAGTCGGTCAGCCACGGCCAGACCGAAGCGGCTCACTCGCTGGGGCTGCGCAACGGTCCGACCCTGCGCAAGGTGATCATCCCGCAAGCCCTGCGCGTGATCATTCCGCCGCTGACCAGCCAATACCTGAACCTGGCGAAAAACTCCTCGCTGGCGGCCGGTATCGGTTATCCGGAGATGGTGTCGTTGTTTGCCGGTACGGTGCTGAACCAGACCGGACAGGCGATCGAAGTCATTGCCATCACCATGAGCGTGTACCTGGCGATCAGTATCAGCATTTCCCTGCTGATGAACTGGTACAACAAGCGCATTGCGCTGATCGAGCGGTAAGGAAGAGCGCATGACGACTCATACTTTCAAACCCGACATGCCTCCACCGAGCAGTAGCATCGGTGTTGTGGCGTGGATGCGGGCGCACATGTTTTCCAGCTGGATCAACACCCTGCTGACGCTGTTCGCGTTCTATCTGATTTACCTGATAGTTCCGCCTCTCGTGAGCTGGGCGATTCTCGACGCCAATTGGGTCGGCACCACCCGTGCCGATTGCACCAAGGCCGGCGCCTGCTGGGTGTTCATTGAGCAGCGCTTCGGCCAGTTCATGTATGGCTACTACCCGGTGGACTTGCGCTGGCGCGTGGACCTGACCGTGTGGCTGGCAGTTATCGGCGTGGCGCCGTTGTTCATCGCACGTGTTCCGCACAAGGCAATCTACGGCCTGAGCTTTCTGGTGCTCTATCCGATCATTGCCTACCTCCTGCTGCACGGTGGTGTATTCGGTCTGAGCCAGGTGGCGACCAGCCAGTGGGGCGGCCTGATGCTGACCCTGGTGATCGCTACCGTTGGTATCGTCGGCGCACTGCCGCTGGGTATCGTGCTGGCCCTGGGCCGTCGTTCGAACATGCCGGCGATTCGGGTGGTCTGCGTGACCTTCATCGAGTTCTGGCGCGGTGTGCCGTTGATCACGGTGCTGTTCATGTCGTCGGTGATGTTGCCGTTGTTCCTGCCCGAAGGCATGAACTTCGACAAATTGCTGCGGGCGTTGATCGGCGTGATCCTGTTCCAGTCGGCCTACATCGCCGAGGTGGTGCGTGGCGGTCTGCAAGCGATCCCTAAAGGTCAGTACGAAGCGGCTGCGGCAATGGGCCTCGGTTACTGGCGCAGCATGGGCCTGGTGATTTTGCCGCAAGCCCTGAAGCTGGTAATCCCTGGCATCGTCAACACCTTCATTGCGCTGTTCAAGGACACGAGCCTGGTGATCATCATCGGCCTGTTCGACTTGCTCAACAGCGTCAAGCAAGCCGCCGCCGACCCGAAATGGCTGGGCATGGCCACTGAAGGCTATGTGTTCGCGGCCCTGGTGTTCTGGATTTTCTGTTTTGGTATGTCCCGCTATTCCATGCATTTGGAACGCAAGCTGGACACTGGCCACAAGCGTTAGGAGCGTAGTTTATGAGTGAAGCGATCAAACAGCCTGTGAGTCCTCAAGGCATTATTCAGATGCAGGGCGTAAACAAGTGGTACGGCCAGTTCCACGTGTTGAAAGACATCAATCTGAACGTCAAGCAGGGCGAGCGTATCGTGCTGTGCGGTCCGTCGGGTTCCGGCAAATCCACCACCATCCGTTGCCTCAATCGCCTGGAAGAACACCAGCAGGGCCGTATCGTGGTCGATGGCGTGGAACTGACCAACGACCTCAAGCAGATCGAAGCGATCCGTCGTGAAGTCGGCATGGTGTTCCAGCACTTCAACCTGTTCCCGCACCTGACCATTCTGCAGAACTGCACCCTGGCGCCGATGTGGGTACGCAAGATGCCCAAGCGCAAGGCCGAAGAAATCGCCATGCATTACCTGGAACGCGTACGCATTCCAGAGCAGGCGCATAAATACCCGGGGCAACTGTCCGGTGGTCAGCAACAGCGCGTGGCGATTGCCCGTGCCCTGTGCATGAAACCGAAAATCATGCTGTTCGACGAGCCGACGTCGGCACTCGACCCGGAGATGGTGAAAGAGGTTCTGGACACCATGATCGGCCTGGCCGAAGACGGCATGACCATGCTCTGCGTGACCCACGAAATGGGCTTCGCCCGTACCGTGGCCAACCGCGTGATCTTCATGGACAAGGGTGAAATCGTCGAACAGGCCGCGCCGAACGACTTCTTCGACAACCCGCAGAACGAGCGGACGAAGTTGTTCCTGAGCCAGATCCTGCATTGATAGACGCTTGGCAGTGAAATAAACCCGGACTCTGTTCCGGGTTTTTTTTGCTCCAATGAAACGCTCCACCTGCTGACCGCGAACCCTGTAGGAGCCGGCTTGCTGGCGATGGCGGCATACCAGACGCCACCGAGTATCCCGGCTATAGCCATTTGGCATCCCACAATGGGTAATCGTGCACACGTGTGACAAGCCCCGCACGCAATGGATTGGCAACGATGTATCGGGCGACTGCTTGCAGATCCGCTTCACGGCGAATCGCGCGATCATGGAAACCTCTCTGCCATACCATCCCTCTGCGCTCCAGTCGCGCGTTTACCGCCCGCGCGCTGCGCGATTTGGTTGCCAGCACCAACGCCGACAACGAGTTGTTCTTCAGTTCGACCAGCCAATGAAAATGGTCGGGCATCACCACCCAGGCGAGGGAATCGACCCATTCTTCTGTCTGCGCCTGACGAAAGTGGTCTACCACCAGACGTCATGCCCGCCAGTCAGTAAAAAACGGGGTGCGATTCCAGGTGACAGCTGTCAGCAGGTAGATTTGGCCGGTTTGGGAATAACGTCCGGCGCGTAAGCGATTGGCATGGGGAAGATCGAGCATTCCATTGCCCTCCTGTGTTTTGAGAGAAACAGAAGGCTAGTACGCAATAGTGAGGGGCATTGCCAAAGTTCAGTTCTGAATGTGTCGGTACGATCGCCATCGCCAGCAAGCCGGCTCCTACAGGGTTTGCGTGAGCCCGTTGCCTTGTCGGACGAAGCTGACTAACATGTCAGAAAATTCATCCTATGATTGGATGAAAGGGCGAATCTTATGTCAGATATTTCTCCATTAATTAAACGATCTCTGGTCGATCAGGCCCTGGACCAGTTGCGCCTGCGCATTAATCAAGGTGTCTGGACGGTCGGCCAGCGCTTGCCCACCGAGCCGGAATTGGCGACGGAGCTGGGCATCAGTCGCAACACCGTGCGCGAAGCCATGCGCGTGTTGGCGTTTTCCGGGTTGATCGAGATCCGCCAGGGCGACGGCAGCTACCTGCGGGCGGTAGTCGATCCATTGGATACGATGAAGGCGCTGTCCCGCTGCTCTCAGGAACAGGCTCGGGAAACCCGGCACATTCTGGAAGTCGAAGCCATCGGTCTGGCTGCATTACGCCGCACCGATGAAGACCTGGTGGCGTTGCGCGAGGCGCTGGGCGTCAGCGGCAGTCACTACCACGGCGATCTCGACACCTACATCGCCTGTGACCTGGTGTTTCACCGTCGTCTGGTGGACGCGGCGCACAACCCGACCCTCAGCGAGCTGTATCGCTACTTTTCCAGTGTCGTGGGCGCGCAGTTGCGTCAGACCCTGAACGTCACCCCCCGACGCCAAGCGGTGTTCGACCTGCATATCGAGCTGCTCGATGCCGTCGAACAACGCGACCCGGAACGGGCCAAAGCCCTGATGAGGCAATTGATCAATGAACCTTGAAACCGAGAACCCGATGCCCAGTCAGCAGGCGAGCCACAGCCGCATCACCGAGCTCAAGCGGACGGCGGAGCTCGAAGAGCTGTTGATCGACGCCGAGGCCGATGACGCAGAGGTTCAGCGAAGTCACCCGCTCCTGCGGCGCCCGTGGCTGTTGCTGCTGGGGCTGATTCTGGTGGCGCTGAACTTGCGTCCGGCGCTGTCGAGCATGGCGCCGATGCTCAGCGAGGTCTCGAAAACACTGGGGCTATCGGCTGCCCAGGCCGGTTTGCTGACCACCTTGCCGGTGCTTTGCCTTGGTCTGTTCGCGCCGTTGGCGCCGGTGCTTGCGCGACGTTTTGGTGCCGAGCGGGTGGTGCTGGGGATTCTCCTGATGTTGGCCGGCGGGATTATTCTGCGCAGCTCGTTCGGCGAGATCGGCCTTTTCGCCGGCAGCGTGCTGGCCGGCGCCAGCATCGGGGTGATCGGCGTGCTGCTGCCCGGCATCGTCAAGCGCGACTTCCCGAAACAGGCCGGCACCATGACCGGCGTCTACACCATGGCCCTGTGCCTGGGCGCGGCCATGGCGGCCGGCGCGACCGTGCCGTTGAGCGAACATTTCGACAAGAGTTGGGCGCTGGGCCTTGGCTTCTGGGTGGTTCCGGCCTTGGTCGCGGCGATGTTCTGGCTGCCGCAAGTCGGTCAGAAACACGGCGCACATAACGTTGCCTATCGGGTCCGAGGCCTGTTGCGCGATCCGCTGGCCTGGCAAGTGACCTTGTACATGGGCCTGCAATCGTCTTTGGCCTACATCGTATTCGGTTGGCTGCCGTCGATTCTGATCGGTCGCGGTCTGACGCCAACCCAGGCCGGTCTGGTGCTGTCGGGGTCGGTGATTGTCCAGTTGATCAGCTCGTTGGCGGCACCGTGGCTGGCGACCCGTGGCAAGGATCAGCGGCTGGCGATCGTGATCGTCATGGCAATGACCCTCGGCGGCTTGTTCGGTTGCCTGTATGCGCCGATCGACGGCCTTTGGGGCTGGGCAATCCTGCTGGGACTGGGGCAGGGCGCTACGTTCAGCCTGGCATTGACCCTGATCGTGTTGCGCTCGAGGGATGCCCATGTCGCCGCCAACCTGTCGAGCATGGCCCAGGGTTTCGGCTACACCCTGGCATCCATGGGGCCGTTCGCAGTCGGTGTGGTGCATGACTGGACTGGCGGCTGGACCGCGCTGGGCTGGATCTTCGGTGTCATCGGTCTCGGCGCGATCATCGCCGGCCTCGGCGCAGGGCGTTCGCTGTATGTGCAGGTCGAAAGCGAAAAGATCTGATTCGCACACACTGTCGGTATTCGGGGGGCGAATGCTGATGGTGTTTCGTCCGTTTGCAGATTATCGTGCTGGCAATCTGCCTATTTTTCGGAGCCTGCCCATGAGTGACGCCCACGACGCCTTGATCACCCGGTTCTATCAAGCCTTCCAGCGGCTTGATGCCGAGGCCATGAGCGCCTGCTATACCGACGACGTGGTGTTCAGTGATCCGGCGTTCGGCGAGCTGCGCGGGCGCGATGCCGGCGATATGTGGCGCATGCTCACTACCCGCGCCAAGGACTTCTCCCTGACCTTCGATAACGTGCGCAGCGATGAGCGCACTGGCGGCGCCCATTGGGTGGCGACGTACCTGTTCAGCCAGACCGGCAATATCGTGGTCAACGACATTCAGGCGCGTTTCGTGTTTCGCGACGGCAAGATCTGCGAGCACCACGACAGTTTTGATCTGTGGCGCTGGTCGCGTCAGGCGCTGGGTTTCAAAGGGCTGTTGCTGGGCTGGACGCCGGTGGTGAGAAACGCCGTGCGTGCTCAGGCCTTGAAGGGCCTGAAGGCATTCCAGGCCAGTCGCTGATAAGATCGCGGCTTGTTTTCTTTCAAGCCTTGATCGTCACGTGAGCACCTCGAGCGAATCTTCCGTCATTGCCGCCGAACCGTCGGTGCCTGTCAGCAAACCCTGGTTCGTCTACCTCGTTCGCGCGGCCAATGGTTCGCTCTACTGCGGGATCAGCGACGATCCCGTACGTCGCTTCGCCACCCATCAGAGTGGCAAGGGCGCGCGCTTCTTCCTGTCGAGCCCGGCCGTGGCGCTGGTTTATACCGAGCGCTGCCGCGATAAAGGCGAAGCGCTGCGCCAGGAGCGTTTGATCAAGAAACTCAAGAAAAGCGCCAAGGAATGTCTGGTGGCGAGTGCGGCTGCGGGCTTATCAATCTGACTGATAAGTGCCCATCAGGCAGATGGGTAGGCTGCCTGCCGATTGCGCGCTAAGCTGCGGGCTCCTTATCCGAGCGGCGGAGCCGAGCATGTCCGAGTTGATTCTGCATCATTACCCGACGTCCCCTTTCGCCGAAAAGGCCCGCTTGCTGCTGGGCTTCAAGGGGTTGTCCTGGCGCTCTGTGATGATCTCGCCGGTGATGCCAAAACCCGACCTGACGGCCCTGACCGGCGGCTACCGCAAGACGCCGGTGTTGCAGATCGGTGCTGATGTCTATTGCGACACCGCGTTGATCGCTCGTCGTCTGGAGCAGGAAAAAGCTTCACCGGCGTTTTTCCCGGAAGGCCAGGAAATGGTCACGGCGACCTTTGCGGCGTGGGCCGATTCGGTGGTGTTCCAGCATGCGGTCAGCCTGGTGTTCCAGCCAGAATCGGTAGCGGTGCGCTTCGGCAAATTGTCGCCGGAAGCGATCAAGGCATTTCTGGCCGATCGCTCCGGCTTGTTCAGCGGTGGCAGTGCCACTCGGTTGTCGGCCGAGCAGGCAAAGCATCAGTGGCCAACGATCATGGCGCGTCTGGAGCAGCAGCTTGAGCGTGAGCAGGGGGACTTCCTGTTCGGCGAACCGTCGATTGCCGACTTTGCCCTGGCTCACTCGCTGTGGTTCCTCAAGGCGACGCACGTGACGTCACCGTTAGTGGATGCATATCCGGCCGTTTCGGCGTGGTTTGGCCGCGTGATGGGTTTTGGTCATGGCGCATTCAGCGAGATGACGGCCGAGCAAGCGCTAGAGATTGCCCGCAATGCCATACCGGCCCCGTTGCCGGATGAGCAGTTCGATGAGCCGAACGGGTTCGAGGTTGGCCAGCAGGTGGTGATTGCAGCGACCGATTACGGGGTTGATCCGGTGGCGGGTGAGTTGATGTTTGCCGGCAGCGAAGAGTTGATTCTGCGCCGTGAAGACGAGCGGGCCGGTGTGGTGCATGTGCACTTTCCGCGGTTCGGATTTCGTATCGAAGCGCAGTAACCTGGCATCACCGAAGATGGGATTGGTTACGATCTGTGGCGAGGGAGCAAGCCCCCTCGCCACAGGATTGTTTGAAGCTGATGGTTATTTCAATGCAGCAAGCACCTGGTCCGGGTCATACCCGCGAATCAACGTTCCATTTACATCGATGATCGGAATCCCGCGTCCGCCGAGTGCCTCATAGGCTTTGCGCGCCACGGCATCCTTCTCGATATCGAATTCCTTGTACGGAATACCTTTCTGATCGAGGAAGCGCCGGGTCAGCTTGCAGTAGCCGCACCAGTCAGTGGCGTAGAGCACGACGTTGGCCTTGGCCTGGGTCTGCTCGGACACCACCTGCGAGGGGTGAAGTACCCGTTCGATCTTGCCCCAGTTCTGGTAAACCACGACCACCAGCAGGATCAGCAGGAATTTTTTCAACACGCCGCCGAGCATCAGTTGCGTCGCTTGAGCTGGTCGGTCAGTTGGGTCGGCAGGCCTTTGATGATCAACGTGCCGGCTTCTTCGTCGTATTCGATCTTCGAGCCCAGCAGGTGCGCTTCGAAGCTGATCGACAGGCCTTCGGCGCGGCCGGTGAAGCGGCGGAACTGGTTCAGGGTGCGCTTGTCCGCCGGGATCTCCGGGGACAGGCCGTAGTCCTTGTTGCGGATGTGATCGTAGAAGGCTTTCGGGCGATCTTCGTCGATCAGTTCGGACAACTCTTCCAGGCCCATGGGCTCGCCCATTTTGGCCTGGCTGCTGGCGTAATCCACCAGGGTCTTGGTCTTCTCACGCGCGGACTCTTCCGGCAGGTCTTCGCTTTCGACGAAGTCACTGAACGCCTTGAGCAGAGTGCGGGTTTCACCGGGGCCGTCGACGCCTTCCTGGCAGCCGATGAAGTCGCGGAAGTACTCCGAAACCTTTTTGCCGTTCTTGCCTTTGATGAACGAGATGTACTGCTTGGACTGCTTGTTGTTCTGCCACTCGGAGACGTTTATCCGCGCCGCCAGGTGCAACTGGCCAAGGTCCAGATGTCGCGAAGGGGTCACGTCCAGCTGATCGGTCACCGCCACGCCTTCGCTGTGGTGCAGCAGGGCGATGGCCAGGTAATCGGTCATGCCTTGCTGGTAATGCGCGAACAGCACATGGCCACCGACCGAGAGGTTGGATTCTTCCATCAGCTTTTGCAGATGCTCGACCGCCACCCGGCTGAAGGCCGTGAAGTCACGACCACCGTCGAGGTATTCCTTCAGCCAGCCGCTGAATGGAAATGCACCGGACTCCGGATGGAACAGCCCCCAGGCTTTGCCCTGTTTGGCGTTATAGCTTTCGTTCAAGTCGGCGAGCATGTTCTCGATGGCCGCGGACTCAGCCAGTTCAGAGTCGCGGGCGTGAAGAACTGCGGGTGTGCCGTCGGGTTTTTTGTCGATCAGGTGGACGATGCAATGACGGATCGGCATGGGCTTCTCGGCTGATTGGAGAGAGGAGGGCGTGCTCCCCCGAAAAAGCGCCCAGTGTACCGCAACCACTGGTTTTGGCGTGGTCCGAAGGGCAATTCGAAGCTCTGCGGCGACCCTGATGTGATTTTTTCCCGATTTAGAGCAATAAAGCTGACCAAATGGGTAGCTAGAGGCGGATATTTCCCCGTCTCTGTGCTAGTTTTGCCCGGTCTTACGCGAAGTCACTGCGTTAAGCGTGCATTCAGCATTTGTCAGGTCGAACCAAACCCTGATTTCGGTATCTATAACCCCGACTCGTCGTGGTTATGGCCGAGGGTGCCAGATCCAGAAGATCGGGCTCGATGGCTGACACTGCACTCTGCAATCCATATGAATTTGATAGGGAAGGAACACTACAATGGCTCTTACTAAAGACCAACTGATCGCCGACATCGCTGAAGCTATCGACGCGCCAAAAACCACCGCGCGTAACGCTCTGGACCAACTGGGCCAAATCGTTGCCGATCAGCTGGAAAACGGCGGCGAAATCACTCTGCCAGGTATCGGCAAGCTGAAAGTGACTGAGCGTCCTGCCCGTACCGGCCGCAACCCTTCGACTGGCGCTGCCATCGAAATCGCTGCCAAGAAAGTGATCAAGCTGGTTGTGGCCAAAGGCCTGACCGACGCTGTCAACAAGTAAGACTTGTTAAAAAAACCGTGCTCCGGAGCAATCCGGGCACGGTTTTTTTGTGTCTGCGATTCAGCGATTGATCAGGCTCAATCGCTGTCTCGGTTGTTACTCAGCTTTTGCGGGCCCAGCGCTCGCGCCAGACCTGTTGCTCGGATTTGGTCTGGAAGGTCCAGGCGACGAAGCGACTTTGCTTCTGCCCTTGGGACATTTCCACGACCTGGCTTTCCAATACGCCGGCCTTTTTCAGCGCCGTCTGGATCGCCGGCAGGTTCGAGGCTTTCGAGACCAGGGTGCTGAACCAAAGCACTTTGTGTTGAAAGTGCGCGCTCTCGGCGATCAGTTGCGTCACAAACCGTGCCTCGCCACCTTCACACCACAGTTCGGCCGATTGCCCACCAAAGTTCAGCACCGGCAGTTTGCGTTTTGGGTCGGCGCGGCCCAGCGCGCGCCATTTACGCACGCTACCCTTGGTCGCCTCGTCCATCGAGGCGTGGAACGGCGGGTTGCACATCGTCAGGTCAAAGCGTTCGCCAGGTTCGAGCAAGCCCAACAGAATGTGCTTGGGATTAGTTTGCTGGCGAAGCTGGATGGCTTTGTTCAGCCCGTTGGACTGCACGATGGCTTTGGCTGAGGCTACGGCTATCGGGTCGATTTCCGAGCCGAGGAAGTGCCAACGGTAGTCGCTGTAGCCGATCAGCGGATAGACGCAGTTGGCGCCCATGCCGATATCGAGCACCTTGACCGGCGCGCCGCGAGGGATCTCGCCGTCGTTGACGCTGGCCAGCAGGTCGGCCAGGAAGTGCACGTAGTCGGCACGGCCCGGAACCGGCGGGCACAGGTAGTCGGCCGGGATGTCCCAATGGGCGATGCCATAGAACGCCTTGAGCAGCGCCCGGTTGAACACTCGCACCGCGTCCGGGCTGGCGAAGTCGATGCTCTCCTTGCCGTACGGATTGATGATCACGAACTTCGCCAGTTCCGGCGTGCTCTTGATCAGCGCCGGGAAGTCGTAACGACCCTGATGGCGATTGCGCGGGTGCAGGCTGGCCTTCTCGCGTGGCTCCACGGCTTTGGCCGGGGTCGCGGGTTTAGGCTTTTTGCGCGCAGGTTTGGGTGTGCTGGGGGCGGTCATGGGCGAGGTCGATTCGGGTATGGCTAAAAGTGGCGGGTATTGTCCCACATCCAGCTGCTGGTCACCCAATTGTGAAGATCGCCGCATGTCCCTGTGGCAGCGGGTGTTTGGGAGAATGTAGCGGGCATAAAAAAGGGAGGCCGCTGGGGGCCTCCCTGTTTCATTGCGATGTGCCGTTACAAACTGGCAATCCGCGCATGTTGCTCGGCCAGCTTGCCCAAAGCCTGTTCAGCTTCAGCCAGTTTGGCGCGTTCCTTCTCGATGACTTCGGCCGGGGCCTTGTCGACGAAACCGGCGTTGGACAGCTTGCCGCCGACGCGCTGAACTTCGCCCTGCAGACGCAGGATTTCCTTGTCCAGGCGCGCCAGTTCGGCGTCCTTGTCGATCAGGCCGGCCATCGGTACCAGCACTTCCATCTCGCCAACCAGTGCGGTGGCGGACAGTGGTGCTTCTTCGCCAGCCTTCAGCACAGTGATCGATTCCAGACGCGCCAGCTTCTTCAGCAAGGCTTCGTTCTCGGTGAGTCGACGCTGATCTTCAGCGCTGACGTTTTTCAGGAACAGGTTCAGCGGCTTGCCTGGGCCGATGTTCATTTCACCGCGGATGTTACGGGTGCCGAGCATCAGGCCCTTGAGCCATTCGATGTCGTCTTCGGCGGCCGGATCGATGCGTTCCTCGTTAGCCACTGGCCACGGTTGCAGCATGATCGTCTTGCCTTTGATACCGGCCAGCGGTGCGACGCGTTGCCAGATTTCTTCGGTGATGAACGGCATGAACGGATGAGCCAGGCGCAGAGCGACTTCCAGCACCCGAACCAGGGTACGACGGGTGCCGCGCTGACGCTCGACCGGCGCGTTTTCGTCCCACAGCACAGGCTTGGACAGTTCCAGGTACCAGTCGCAATACTGGTTCCAGATGAACTCATACAAGGCTTGTGCCGCCAGGTCGAAACGGAACTGATCGAGTTGACGGGTCACTTCGACTTCGGTGCGTTGCAACTGCGAGATGATCCAGCGATCCGCCAGCGAGAGCTCGTAGGCTTCGCCGTTCTGGCCGCAGTCTTCGCCCTTGTCCAGTACGTAGCGCGCGGCGTTCCAGATCTTGTTGCAGAAGTTGCGATAGCCTTCGACGCGGCCCATGTCGAACTTGATGTCGCGACCGGTGGACGCCAGCGAGCAGAAGGTGAAGCGCAGGGCGTCGGTGCCATAGCTGGCGATGCCTTCGGCGAACTCGTCGCGGGTCTGCTTTTCGATCTTCTTCGCCAGTTTCGGCTGCATCATGCCGGAGGTGCGTTTCTGCACCAGATCTTCCAGCTCGATACCGTCGATGATATCCAGCGGGTCCAGGACGTTGCCCTTGGACTTGGACATCTTCTGGCCCTGGCCATCACGCACCAGGCCGTGCACATAAACAGTCTTGAATGGAACCTGCGGCGTGCCGTCTTCGTTTTTCACCAGGTGCATGGTGAGCATGATCATCCGGGCAACCCAGAAGAAAATGATGTCGAAACCGGTCACCAGCACGTCGGTGGAGTGGAACTTCTTCAGGAATTCGGTCTGCTCCGGCCAGCCGAGGGTGGAGAAGGTCCACAGGCCCGAACTGAACCAGGTATCCAGAACGTCGTTGTCTTGTTGCAGCGCAACATCCGGCCCGAGATTGTGCTTGGCACGTACTTCGGCTTCGTCGCGACCGACGTAGACCTTGCCCGACTCGTCGTACCAGGCTGGAATCCGGTGGCCCCACCACAGCTGACGGCTGATGCACCAGTCCTGGATATCGCGCATCCACGAGAAGTACATGTTTTCGTACTGCTTTGGCACGAACTGAATGCGGCCGTCTTCAACCGCGGCGATGGCCGGCTCGGCCAATGGCTTGGTGGACACGTACCACTGGTCGGTCAGCCACGGCTCGATGATGGTGCCGGAGCGGTCGCCTTTAGGCACTTTCAGGGCGTGGTCGTCGACGCTGACCAGCAGGCCGGCGGCTTCGAACGCTGCCACGATCTGCTTGCGCGCTTCGAAGCGGTCGAGGCCGGCGTATTCGGCCGGGATCTTGCCGTCGATGCTCTCGTTCAGTGTGCCGTCGAGATTGAACACCTGGGCCGCAGGCAGCACATGGGCGTTTTTGTCGAAGATGTTCAGCAGCGGCAGGTTGTGGCGCTTGCCGACTTCGTAGTCGTTGAAATCGTGGGCCGGGGTGATTTTCACGCAGCCGGTGCCGAATTCAGGGTCGCAGTAATCGTCGGCGATGATCGGGATGCGGCGGCCAACCAGCGGCAGCTCGACAAATTTGCCGATCAGGGCTTTGTAGCGTTCATCGTTCGGGTTAACGGCCACGGCGGCGTCGCCGAGCATGGTTTCCGGACGCGTGGTCGCGACGATCAGGTAGTCGTTGCCTTCAGCGGTTTTGGCGCCATCGGCCAGCGGGTACTTCAGGTTCCACAGGAAACCTTTCTCGTCGTGGTTTTCCACTTCAAGGTCGGAAATCGCCGTGTGCAGCTTGGTGTCCCAGTTGACCAGACGCTTGCCGCGATAGATCAGACCGTCTTCGTGCAGGCGCACGAAGGCTTCTTTCACCGCCTCCGAGAGGCCGTCGTCCATGGTGAAGCGCTCACGGCTCCAATCCACGGACGAGCCGAGGCGGCGGATCTGACGGCTGATGTTGCCGCCGGACTGATCCTTCCATTCCCAGACTTTCTCGAGGAATTTCTCACGGCCCAGATCGTGGCGATTCTGGCCCTGAGCTTCGAGTTGACGCTCCACCAACATTTGCGTGGCGATACCGGCGTGGTCGGTGCCTGGCTGCCACAGGGTGTTGCGACCCTGCATACGGCGGAAACGGATCAGGGCGTCCATGATCGCGTTGTTGAAGCCGTGACCCATGTGCAGGCTGCCGGTGACGTTCGGCGGCGGGATCATGATGGTGTAGGACTCGCCCTCGCCTTGCGGGGCGAAGTAGTTCTCGGACTCCCAGGTGTTGTACCAGGAAGTTTCAATGGCGTGCGGCTGGTAGGTCTTATCCATGCGCGGCGGGACCCTATTGGCATTTATTCAGGAAAAGCCGGGAAGTATAGCGGGGCACGGGGCGTAGGGCGAGCAGGGGCGGACAGGGCGCAGATCAAATTGTGAAAGGGACCCGTGGCGAGGGAGCTTGCTCCCGTTGGGGCGCGAAGCGGGCCCCGGCACCATAAAGTCAGGTGTATCAGGTACACCCGAGTGTTCGGGTTTTGCGGCTGCTTCGCAGCCGAGCGGGAGCAAGCTCCCTCGCCACAGAAGCCCGCTCGGCTCAAGGTTACTCGTACTGGCTAAGCAACCGTTCCATCCGTGCATCAAGGCGGCGTTTGATTTCGGTTTCGATGTGCGGGGCGAAGTCGTCGATCACGTCTTGCATGATCAATTGCGCGGCGGCGCGCAGCTCGCTATCCAGGTGCAACAGGGCATCGGGGCCCTTGTTGGCGGCAGGAGCCGGCTGGGCGGCCGGGGCGGGTGGTGGCGGTTCGACCTGGGGCGCATGGCCGACGGTGTCGAACAGCATGGGAATCTGTTCCTGGTCGCCTTCAATGACGGCGTCGGTCAGCAACGGCGGTTGCAGGTTGTCATCGCCGAGCAGTTGGCGGATCGACTCAAGGTCTTCCAGCAGGTGCACGGACTTTTGCGGTGGTTTTGGAGTGTCCATCGGAATGCTCAGAGTCGCTGTAAACGGTGATCTTGCAGAGGATAGCCCTGTTCGCGGTAGAAACGAAAACTCTCCCGCGCAGCCGCACGAATCGCCGGGTCTTCCACCACCACTTCCGCCACGCGGGCGAATTGTCTGGCAAAGGCCGGGACTTTCAGGTCGAGATTGACCAGCAGATCCTGATGCTGACCGCAGTCATCGCCAAGACCCAACACAATCAAACCGTCCGGCTCGCTTTCGGCAGGACCGTGGGGCACGAAGCTTTCGCCCTTGAACGCCCACAACCGCGCATCGAGCGCATCACGCTGGGCGGCATCGCTGCAATGCAGGTAAATGCGGTGGCCCATGCGCCAGGCTTTTTCGGTGAGCTTGCAGGCGAAATCCAGCCGCGCCGAAGGATCGGCGCTGGGCAGGATATAGAAGTCGACTTTGGTCATTGCGGTTCCTGAGTTGCAAGCGGCGTCACCCGAGAGTGACGCCGCTGCAAGTCATCGGTTTCAGGCTTTGGCGCGGTCCAGCAGGTATTGGGTCAGCAGGGGAACCGGACGGCCAGTGGCGCCCTTGTCCTTGCCGCCGCTGGTCCAGGCTGTGCCGGCGATGTCCAGGTGTGCCCAGTTCAGGTTCTTGGTGAAGCGCGACAGGAAGCAGGCGGCGGTGATGGTGCCGGCTTTCGGGCCGCCGATGTTGGCGATGTCGGCGAACGGGCTGTCCAGCTGCTCTTGATACTCATCGAACAGCGGCAGTTGCCAGGCGCGGTCGTCGGCGGCTTGGCCGGCGCTCAGCAGCTGGCCGATCAGTTCGTCGTTGTTGCCCAGCAGTCCCGAGGTGTGGGCGCCCAGTGCCACGACACAAGCACCGGTCAGGGTGGCGATGTCGATCACCGCTTGCGGCTTGAAGCGTTCGGAGTAGGTCAGGGCATCGCACAGCACCAGACGGCCTTCGGCGTCGGTGTTGAGGATTTCAACTGTCTGGCCGCTCATGGTGGTGACGATGTCGCCCGGACGCGAAGCGTTGCCGCTCGGCATGTTCTCGGCGCAGGCCAGGATGCACACCAGGTTGATCGGCAGTTTCAGCTCAAGCACTGCACGCAGGGTGCCGAATACACTGGCGCTGCCACCCATGTCGTACTTCATTTCATCCATGCCGGCACCCGGCTTGAGGCTGATACCGCCGGTGTCAAAGGTGATGCCTTTGCCGACCAGCGCGTACGGCTTCTCGGATTTCTTGCCGCCGTTGTATTGCATGACGATCAGGCGCGGTGGCTGGGCGCTGCCCTGGCCGACGGCGTAGAACGAACCCATGCCCAGGTCCTTGATCTTCTTCTCATCGAGGACTTCGACCTTCAGGCTTTTGAACTCTTTGCCCAGGTTCTTGGCTTGTTCACCAAGGAACGTCGGGTGGCAGATGTTCGGCGGCAGGTTGCCCAGGTCACGGGTGAAGGCCATGCCATTGGCGATCGCGGTAGCGTGGACCACGGCGCGTTCGACTTCAGCCTGTGCCGCCTTGATGGTCACCAGGGTGACTTTCTTCAGGGCGCGCGGGTCGGCTTTCTGGCTCTTGAACTGTTCGAAGGTGTACTCGCCGTCCACCAGGGTTTCGGCCAGCAGGCGGGTCTTGCCATAGCTGTCACGGCCCTTGACCACCACTTCGTCCAGGGCCAGCACTGCATCGCTGCCGCCCAGGCCTTTCAGGGTATTGAGGATGCCGGCGATGATTTTGCGGAACGGGCGATCGCCCAGTTCTTCATCCTTGCCCACGCCCACCAGCAGCACGCGTTCGGCCTTGAGGTTGGGCAGGCTGTGCAGCAACAGGCTTTGGCCGACTTTGCCAGCCAGGTCGCCGCGCTTGAGCACTGCGCTGATAGCGCCGCCGCTCAGTTCGTCGAGTTGTTTGGCAACGGTGCCGAGCTTGCGGCCTTCGCGGACGGAGACCACCAACGTGGCGGTCTTCAACGTTTCCGGGCTAACGCTTTTTACAACCAGTTCCATGTCCGGGTCCCTGAATTAATGGTCAAACTGCGCGACGCGCAGAGGCTTGCCTATAAGTAGAAAGGCGCCGGTGTGTTGCCAGCGACAAAGGCCGCAGTTTGAACCTCGCTGCCTGCGCCTGACAACCCTCGGTTATGCGAACTTCAGCGGTTCAGGTGCTTGCTTGAGCATGCGCAGTGACAGGCGCACTCAATCACAGGATAATGCGCATCTTTTTCGGCGGCTCTGCCCTGCGGGCCGACTGATATGTTTGCTTGTTTGGCCGCTTAGCCTGACAACCCTGGAGTGTCTGGTTTGATTGTCTTCCGTTATCTATCCCGCGAAGTCCTGTTGACCTTGAGCGCCGTCAGCGCCGTGCTGCTGGTCATCATCATGAGCGGACGCTTCATCAAATACCTCGCCCAGGCGGCCTCTGGGCTCCTGGATCCAGGTTCGCTGTTCCTGATCATGGGCTATCGCCTGCCGGGCTTCCTGCAGCTGATTCTGCCTTTGGGGCTGTTTCTCGGGATCTTGCTGGCCTACGGTCGTCTGTACCTCGAAAGCGAAATGACCGTGTTGTCTGCTACTGGCATGAGCCAGCAGCGTCTGTTCGCCATGACTCTTTTTCCGGCCACCCTGGTTGCCCTGATCGTGGCGTGGCTGAGCCTGAGCCTGGCACCGCAAGGTGCCAACCAGTTCCAGCTGCTGTTGAACAAGCAGGATGCACTGACCGAGTTCGACACCCTCGAGCCGGGTCGCTTCCAGGCCTTGCGCGACGGCACTCGGGTGACCTACACCGAGCAACTGTCGGATGACCGCATCAATCTGGGCGGCGTGTTCATTTCGCAAAAGAATGTCAGTTCCGACAACAAGGATCGGGGGATTTCCGTACTGGTAGCCGAGAAGGGCCATCAGGAAATCAGGCCCGATGGCAACCGTTACCTGATCCTCGACAACGGCTACCGCTACGACGGTAATCCGGGTCAGGCCGACTACCGCGCCATCAAGTACGACGAGTACGGCGTATTGCTGGCCAAGCCGGACGTCAGCGACGAAGTGACCGACCGCGATGCGATGACCACCAGTTCCTTGCTGAGCAGCGACGACATCCGCTCGCGTACCGAACTGCAATGGCGCCTGTCCCTGCCGTTGCTGGTCTTCATCGTGACCCTGATGGCGGTGCCGCTGTCGCGGGTCAATCCGCGCCAGGGCCGTTTCCTCAAGCTGCTGCCGGCGATTCTTCTTTATATGGCTTACCTGACCATCCTGATTGCCGCTCGCGGCGCCCTTGAAAAGGGCAAGATCCCGCCGGCATTGGGTTTGTGGTGGGTGCATGCAATCTTCCTGGCCATCGGTCTGGGCTTGCTGTACTGGGAGTCGCTGAACTTGAAGATGGCGAGTCGCCGCAGCGCGCTGGAGGTGGCCCGTGGATAAGCTCGATCGCTATATTGGTAGCAGCGTGTTCATCGCGATCCTGGCGGTGCTGGGGATCATTCTGGGCTTGGCAACGCTGTTCGCCTTCATCGATGAGATGAGCGAAGTCAGCGATACCTACACGCTGATGGATGTCCTGAGTTACGTGTTGCTGACCGCGCCGCGCCGCCTGTACGACATGTTACCGATGGCAGCGCTGATCGGTTGCCTGATTGGTCTCGGCAGTCTGGCCAGTCACAGCGAGCTGACCATCATGCGTGCCGCCGGTGTGTCCATTGGTCGGATCGTCTGGGCCGTGATGAAGCCGATGCTGATCCTGATGGTGGTAGGGCTGGTGATTGGCGAGTACGTCGCGCCGGCCACGGAAATCACCGCTCAAGCCAACCGCTCGCTGGCCCAGGGCAGTGGCGATGCGCAAAGCGCCAAGCACGGTTTGTGGCACCGTCAGGGTGATGAGTTCATTCACGTCAACTCCGTGCAACCCAACGGTCTGTTGTACGGCGTGACCCGTTATCGTTTTGACGATCAACGCCACATGCTGTCTTCGAGCTTCGCCAAACGTGCGGAATTCGATACCGATCACTGGCAACTGACCGATGTCACGACCACGCTGTTCCATGACAAAAGTACCGAAGTGGTTACTGCCCCTGTGGAACGCTGGGAAATCGCCCTGAGCCCGCAACTGCTGAGTACCGTGGTGATGGCTCCCGAGTCGTTATCGATCAGCGGTCTGTGGAATTACATCCACTATCTGGCTGACCAGGGCCTGAGCAACGGTCGTTACTGGCTGGCGTTTTGGGTCAAGGTGTTGCAGCCGCTGGTGACCGCTGCATTGGTGTTGATGGCGATTTCCTTCATCTTCGGTCCGCTGCGGTCGGTGACCCTTGGTCAGCGGGTTTTCACTGGCGTACTGGTGGGCTTCACTTTCCGTATCGTCCAGGATTTGCTCGGGCCTTCGAGCCTGGTGTTCGGTTTCTCGCCGCTGTTTGCGGTGCTGGTGCCGGCCGGTGTCTGCGCCCTGGCCGGGGTCTGGTTGCTTCGCCGGGCCGGTTGATTGTAGGAGCCGGCTTACTGGCGATTGCATCGCTGCGGTCATCCAGACCCACCGCGGCGTCCCCATCGCCAGCAAGCCGGCTCCTACAAAAGTCGCCAAAAACGCCCCTGTCGCAAGACCGGGGCGTTTTTGTAGGCGCCGTCTGACCTGCAAACGTGACGCTTGCGCCGTGGATCAGGTACAATTCCCGGCTATTTTTCGGCGGGCTATGCCTGCAGCCTTTTTGAGTGTTGATCCGTGAGTGATTTGAGTCATATCCGCAATTTCTCCATCATCGCCCACATTGACCATGGCAAGTCGACGCTGGCCGATCGCTTCATCCAGATGTGCGGCGGCCTTGCCGAGCGCGAAATGGAAGCCCAGGTGCTGGATTCCATGGACCTGGAACGTGAACGCGGGATCACCATCAAGGCCCACAGCGTCACCCTGTATTACAAAGCCCGCGATGGCATTAACTACCAGCTGAACTTCATTGATACCCCGGGCCACGTCGACTTCACCTATGAAGTCAGCCGGTCGCTGGCGGCTTGTGAAGGTGCGTTGCTGGTGGTCGATGCCGGTCAGGGCGTCGAGGCGCAGTCGGTTGCCAACTGCTACACGGCGATCGAGCAGGGCCTGGAAGTCATGCCGGTGCTGAACAAGATCGACCTGCCACAGGCCGATCCGGAGCGCGTCAAGGAAGAAATCGAAAAAATCATCGGCATCGATGCCACCGACGCGGTCGAGTGCAGTGCCAAGACCGGCCTGGGCGTCGATGAGGTGCTCGAGCGTCTGGTTCACACCATTCCCGCGCCGACCGGCAACATCGAAGATCCGTTGCAAGCGTTGATCATCGACTCCTGGTTCGACAACTACCTTGGCGTTGTTTCCCTGGTTCGTGTGCGCCACGGTCGGGTGAAGAAGGGCGACAAGATTCTGGTCAAGTCCACCGGCAAGATCCACCTGGTGGACAGCGTCGGTGTATTCAACCCGAAGCACACCCCTACCGTCGACCTGAAGGCCGGTGAAGTAGGCTTCATCATCGCCAGCATCAAGGACATTCACGGTGCGCCAGTGGGCGATACCCTGACCTTGAGCTCGACGCCGGACGTCGATGTGCTGCCAGGTTTCAAACGCATTCAGCCGCAGGTGTACGCCGGCCTGTTCCCGGTCAGCTCCGACGACTTCGAAGACTTCCGCGAGGCGCTGCAAAAGCTCACCCTCAACGATTCGTCGCTGCAATACACACCGGAAAGCTCAGACGCACTGGGCTTCGGCTTCCGTTGCGGCTTCCTCGGCATGCTGCACATGGAAATCATCCAGGAGCGCCTGGAGCGCGAATACAACCTGGACCTGATCACCACGGCGCCGACGGTAATCTTCGAGCTGTTGCTCAAGACCGGCGAGACGATCTACGTCGATAACCCGTCCAAGCTGCCAGACCTGTCTGCCATCGAAGACATGCGCGAGCCAATCGTGCGCGCCAATATTCTTGTGCCGCAAGAGCACTTGGGTAACGTCATTACCCTGTGTATCGAAAAACGTGGCGTACAGGTCGATATGCTGTTCCTCGGCTCCCAGGTACAAGTGACCTACGACCTGCCGATGAACGAAGTGGTGCTGGACTTCTTTGATCGTTTGAAATCCACCAGTCGCGGCTATGCTTCTCTGGACTACCATTTCGATCGTTACCAATCGGCCAGCCTGGTGAAACTGGACGTGCTGATCAACGGCGACAAGGTCGACGCTCTGGCGCTGATCGTGCACCGTGACAACTCGCACTACAAAGGTCGCCAGTTGACCGAGAAGATGAAAGACCTGATTCCGCGGCAGATGTTCGACGTGGCAATCCAGGCCGCCATTGGCGGTCAGATTGTGGCGCGTACAACCGTCAAGGCACTCAGAAAGAACGTATTGGCCAAATGCTACGGTGGTGACGTCAGCCGTAAGAAAAAGCTGCTGGAAAAGCAAAAGGCCGGTAAAAAACGCATGAAGCAGGTCGGTAACGTGGAAATTCCACAAGAAGCCTTCCTTGCCGTGCTCAGGTTGGATAGTTAGGTCCTATGTCACTAAATTTCCCGCTGTTGCTGGTCATCGCCGTGTTCGTCTGCGGCCTGTTGGCGTTGCTCGATCTGCTGTTCCTGGCGCCACGGCGCCGGGCTGCCATCAACTCCTATCAGGGGAGCGTCAGCCAGGCTGACATGGTAGTGATCGAGAAACTGAACAAAGAGCCGCTGCTGGTCGAATACGGCAAGTCGTTCTTCCCGGTGTTGTTCATCGTGCTGGTGCTGCGTTCGTTCCTGGTGGAACCGTTCCAGATTCCTTCCGGCTCGATGAAACCAACCCTGGATGTCGGTGACTTCATTCTGGTGAACAAGTTTTCTTACGGGATCCGCTTGCCGGTGATCGACAAGAAAGTCATCGAAGTCGGTGATCCGCAGCGCGGCGATGTGATGGTGTTCCGCTACCCGAGCGACCCGAACGTCAACTACATCAAGCGTGTAGTGGGCCTGCCGGGCGACCAGATTCGCTACACCGCCGACAAGCGCCTGTTCGTCAACGGTGAGTCGATTGCCGAACAACTGGTCGGCTCCGAGCCGGGCACGTTGGGTAGCGCCGAGCTCTACAAGGAAAAACTTGGCGCCGCCGAGCACCTGATCCGCAAGGAAATGAGCCGCTACCGCGCAACGCCGGACCATTCGTGGACCGTGCCGGCCGGGCACTACTTCATGATGGGCGACAACCGCGACAACTCGAACGACAGTCGCTACTGGGATGATCCGAGCATTCCCAAGGATCTGCTGGGCATGGTTCCCGACAAGAATATCGTCGGCAAGGCCTTCGCAGTCTGGATGAGCTGGCCGGAACCCAAACTCGGTCACCTGCCGAATTTCTCGCGGGTTGGTCTGATCAAGTAATCACACACGGCGCTGTTGAACACAGCGCCGAATGCATTTCTGGAGTCGGCACAATCGGCGACAGGAGCATGAAAACAACGATATTCAGGACGTTATTTTTGAACACAGCGTTAATTGTCCCAAGCCTGCGCCGCATCAAGGCCCTGGCGGTGGAATCCAACCACGAACTCAGCGTGGGTAAACCGTGAGCGTCTCCTTAAGCCGTCTCGAGCGTCAGCTCGGTTACACCTTCAAGGATCAGGAACTGATGGTCCTGGCCCTGACTCACCGCAGTTTTGCCGGGCGCAACAACGAACGCCTGGAATTCCTCGGCGATGCCATCCTCAATTTCGTCGCCGGCGAGGCGCTGTTCGATCGCTTCCCGCTGGCCCGTGAAGGCCAGTTGTCGCGTTTGCGCGCACGCCTGGTGAAAGGTGAGACCCTGGCCGTACTGGCTCGTGGCTTCGACCTGGGTGAATACCTGCGCCTGGGCTCCGGCGAATTGAAAAGCGGCGGTTTCCGTCGCGAGTCGATTCTGGCCGATGCCCTCGAAGCGCTGATCGGTGCGATCTACCTGGACGCTGGCATGGAGGTGGCGCGCGAACGCGTGCTGGCCTGGCTGGCCGGAGAGTTCGAAGGCCTGACGCTGGTCGACACCAACAAAGATCCGAAAACCCGCCTGCAGGAATTCCTGCAGTCCCGTGGTTGTGAGCTGCCGCGTTACGAAGTGGTGGATATCCAGGGTGAGCCGCATTGCCGGACGTTCTTCGTCGAATGTGAAATCATCTTACTGAATGAAAAAAGCCGAGGTCAGGGTGTGAGTCGTCGTATTGCCGAACAGGTAGCGGCCGCCGCAGCACTGATTGCCCTGGGTGTGGAGAATGGCAATGACTGATTCAATCGCAACTCGCTGTGGCTATGTTGCCATCGTCGGCCGTCCCAACGTGGGCAAGTCCACGCTGCTGAACCACATTCTGGGTCAGAAACTGGCGATCACCTCACGCAAGCCGCAGACCACCCGCCACAACATGCTGGGCATCAAGACCGAAGGCGACGTTCAGGCGATCTACGTCGACACCCCGGGTATGCACAAGGGCGGCGAAAAGGCCCTGAACCGTTACATGAACAAGACCGCTTCGGCGGCGTTGAAAGACGTCGACGTGGTGATCTTCGTGGTTGACCGTACCAAGTGGACCGACGAAGACCAGATGGTCCTCGAGCGCGTTCAGTACGTGACCGGTCCGCTGATCGTGGCGCTGAACAAGACCGACCGCATCGAAGACAAATCCGAGCTGATGCCGCACCTGACCTGGTTGCAGGAACAGCTGCCGAACGCGCAGATCATGCCGATCTCGGCCCAGCACGGGCACAACCTTGACACGCTGGAGCGAGTGATCGCCGAGCACCTGCCGGAAAACGATCACTTCTTCCCGGAAGATCAGATCACCGACCGCAGCAGCCGCTTCCTTGCGGCGGAACTGGTACGCGAAAAAATCATGCGTCAGATGGGCGCCGAGCTGCCGTACCAGATCACCGTGGAAATCGAAGAGTTCAAGCAGCAGGGCAAAACCCTGCACATTCACGCTTTGATCCTCGTTGAACGTGACGGTCAGAAGAAAATCATCATTGGCGACAAGGGCGAGCGCATCAAGCGCATCGGCACCGAAGCGCGCAAGGACATGGAGCTGCTGTTCGACTCCAAGATCATGCTCAATCTGTGGGTCAAGGTGAAAGGTGGCTGGTCTGACGACGAGCGCGCCTTGCGTTCGCTGGGTTACGGCGACCTGTAAATCGTCCAGCAGCACATCGATTCAATTGTAGGAGCGAGCTTTTGTGGCGAGGGAGCTTGCTCCCGTTCGGCCGATCCGCGCCCGGGCGAAGCAGTCGTAAATCCTGGCATCGCGGTTTTACCTGAAACACTGAGGTGCATGGTTTTGGGGCCGCTTCGCAGTCCAGCGGGACGGTGCGGCGTTCCGACAAGCTCCCTCGCCACAGTGGATCTCCAGAGATTCGGAAACTGATGTCATCCAGCCCGCCCATCGGCCAACCCGCCTACGTGCTCCATTCCCGCGCCTACCGCGAAAGCAGTGCGCTGGTGGATTTCCTCACGCCGCAAGGTCGGCTGCGGGCGGTGTTGCGCAGTGCGCGGGGCAAGGCCGGGACGTTGGCGCGGCCGTTCGTGCCGCTGGAAGTCGAGTTCCGTGGCCGGGGCGAACTGAAGAATGTCGGCCGCATGGAAAGCGCCGGCGTTTCCACCTGGCTCAATGGCGAAGCGCTGTTCAGTGGTCTCTACCTCAACGAATTGCTGATCCGCTTGCTGCCCGCCGAAGATCCTCATCCCGCGGTTTTCGATCACTACGCCGCGACCTTGCTTGCCCTGGCCGAAGGTCGACCACTGGAACCATTGCTGCGCTCCTTCGAATGGCGACTGCTCGATGATCTCGGTTATGGCTTCGCGCTGAATACCGACATCCATGGCGACCCCATTGCGCCGGACGGTCTCTACCGCTTGCAGGTGGATGCGGGTCTGGAGCGGGTTTACTTGTTGCAACCAGGCCTGTTCAACGGTACCGAACTGCTGGCCATGGCCGATGCCGACTGGTCCGCGCCCGGTGCGCTGTCCGCCGCCAAGCGCTTGATGCGTCAGGCGTTGGCCGTTCACTTGGGTGGGCGTCCATTGGTTAGTCGTGAGTTGTTTCGAAAGCCGTAGTCTCCCCGTATGCTGTGCACCGAACTTCCCCCTTCTTCAGGAGCGCTTCCGTGACCACCAGCAATCGCATTCTTCTTGGCGTGAACATCGACCACGTTGCCACCCTGCGTCAGGCCCGGGGTACTCGTTACCCGGATCCGGTCAAGGCAGCGCTGGACGCGGAAGAGGCGGGCGCTGACGGCATCACCGTGCACCTGCGTGAAGACCGCCGGCACATTCAGGAGCGCGATGTCCTGCTGCTCAAGGACGTGCTGCAAACCCGCATGAATTTCGAAATGGGCGTCACCGAAGAAATGATGGCGTTCGCCGAGCGTATCCGCCCGGCGCACGTTTGCCTGGTGCCGGAAACCCGTCAGGAACTGACCACTGAAGGCGGTCTGGACGTAGCGGGGCAGGAAGCGCGGATCAAGGCGGCGGTGGATCGCCTGGCGAAGATTGGCTGCGAAGTGTCGCTGTTCATCGACGCTGACGAGCGGCAGATTGAGGCGTCCCGCCGTGTCGGCGCGCCGGCCATTGAATTGCACACCGGGCGTTACGCGGACGCCGAGACGCCAACCGAAGTTGCTGAAGAGCTCAAGCGTGTGGCCGATGGCGTGGCATTCGGTCTGGCCCAAGGCCTGATCGTCAACGCCGGCCACGGTTTGCACTATCACAACGTCGAGGCTGTTGCGGCAATCAAGGGCATCAACGAACTGAACATCGGCCATGCGCTGGTGGCCCATGCATTGTTCGTCGGGTTCAAGTCGGCAGTGTCGGAGATGAAGGCGCTGATTCTGGCTGCTGCACTAAAGGGTTGAGATCGGCGGTGCTGCCTTCGCGGGCAAGCCTCGCTCCTACAGTTTCGTGTCGATACGCAATTGTGTGTTCGACGCAAACCTGTAGGAGCGAGGCTTGCCCGCGAAGGCGTCATCGGAGACAACAATAATTTAAAGCGGTGGGGTTTCCTGGCTCGGCTTGGTCTTGTCGACCCCCGGCACATGCAGGTTGCCCTCGGCGACCTGGGTGCCTTCGAGCTGCGGCTGCGTGACCCACGTCAGGATGTCGTAGTAGCGACGGATGTTCGCCACGAAATGCACCGGTTCGCCGCCACGGGCGTAGCCATAACGAGTCTTGCTGTACCACTGCTTCTGCGAAAGGCGGGGCAGTATTTTCTTCACGTCCAGCCATTTGTCCGGATTCAACCCTTCCTTGGCCGCCAGTTTGCGCGCGTCATCCAGGTGACCGCTGCCCACGTTGTAGGCGGCCAGCGCGAACCACGTACGATCCGGCTCCTGGATCGACTCGTCCAGTTGATCCTTCATGTAGACCAGGTATTTCGCGCCGCCCATGATGCTCTGCTTGGGGTCTAGGCGGTTGGAAACGCCCATGGCTTGCGCCGTGTTCTGGGTCAGCATCATCAATCCGCGCACGCCGGTCTTGGACGTGACCGCCGCTTGCCACAGCGATTCCTGATAACCGATCGCCGCCAGCAGGCGCCAGTCGACTTTTTCTTTCTTGGCGGACGCCTTGAAGTGCTGTTCGTATTTGGGCAGTCGTTGCTGCAAGTGCTGGGCGAAGGTGGTGGCGCCCATGTAGCCGAGTACGTCGACGTGTCCGTAGTAGCGGTCTTTGAGGCGTTGCAGGGTGCCGTTTTGCTTTACTTTGTCGAGGTAGGTGTTGATTTCGTTGAGCAGGCTGTTGTCATCGCCGGCGGCCACGGCCCAGCTCTGGTTGCTGGCATCACCGAGGTCGAAGGCGACCCGCACGTTGGGGAAGTAGACCTGGTTCATCGCCACTTCGTTGGAGTCGACCAGGGTCAGGTCGATCTGACCTTCGTCGACCATACGCAGCAGGTCGACGACTTCAACTGCGTCGGACTCTTCGTATTCAATGCCGGGATATTTCTTTTTCAGCTCTGCCAATTGCTCGGCGTGGGTGCTGCCCTTGAGCACGATGATCTTCTTGCCGACCAGATCGCCTGCGTCGGTCGGCCGCGACTGGCCGTTGCGATAGATGATCTGCGGGGTGACTTCGAGGTAGGAATGGGAAAACCGCACCTGCTTTTTGCGGTCCTCGCTGCTGACCAGGCCGGCAGCGGCCAGCACCGGGCCATTTGGCTTGCCCACCTGATTGAACAGGTCGTCGAGATTGTCGGCGGTTTCGATCTTGAGTTCGACCCCCAGATCGTCGGCGAAGCGCTTCACCAGCTCGTATTCGAAGCCGGTTTCACCATTGCGATCCTGAAAGTAGGTGGCGGGGCTGTTCCGGGTAACCACCCGCAGCACGCCATCCTCCTTTACGCGCTCCAGCGTGTTGGGTTTATCAACACAGCCACTGAGCATCAGGAAGAGTCCGGTTGCGATCAGCCATTTGGCGTACCGCGGACGCAAAGCCGTTGGGAAAAACATCTGCGCAGTATACGCAAAGGACCACGAGCGCCATATCTCGACAGAGAAGGGCTTGTCTGCTAGGGCTTCAAAAACCCGCTTGGAGCCCGCAGGAATGGGCCCGAACAGCATTTTATGACAGAAAAAATAACCCCCGGCGCGCACCTGTTCAGGGCCCGAATACCCGGCCCGACGTTCGGGTGCAACCGCGTGTACCGTTTCGGGTGATGTCGCGGGCGGTTTAGGCTAGAATGCACGGCCTCAAAGCACACCCCTTCCCGAGGCTGTCCCGAAGATGTTGATCCTGCGCGGCGCTCCTGCCCTTTCTGCCTTTCGCCACAGCAAACTCCTTGAGCAACTGAGCCAGAAGGTTCCAGCTGTCAGCGGCTTGTATGCTGAATTCGCTCACTTCGCCGAAGTTACCGGCGTCCTGACCGGCGACGAACAGCAGGTGCTCGCGCGCCTTCTGAAGTACGGCCCTAGCGTTCCGGTACAAGAGCCCACTGGTCGTCTGTTCCTGGTATTGCCGCGTTTCGGCACCATTTCGCCGTGGTCCAGTAAAGCCAGCGATATCGCTCGCAACTGCGGCCTGACCAAGATCCAGCGCCTGGAGCGCGGCATCGCGTTCTATGTCGCCGGCCAGTTCAGCGACGCCGAAGCGCAGCTGATCGCAGACGCGCTGCACGACCGCATGACCCAGATCGTGCTGGGCAACCTCGAACAAGCCTCCGGCCTGTTCAGCCACGCCGAACCCAAGCCCCTGACCGCGATCGACGTGCTGGGTGGCGGCCGCGCCGCGCTGGAAAAAGCCAACACCGAGCTGGGCCTGGCCCTGGCCGAAGACGAAATCGACTACCTGGTCAACGCCTTCCTTGGTTTGAAGCGCAACCCGCACGACATCGAACTGATGATGTTCGCCCAGGCGAACTCCGAGCACTGCCGTCACAAGATCTTCAACGCCAGTTGGGACATCGACGGTCAGAGCCAGGAAAAAAGCCTGTTCGGCATGATCAAGAACACCTACCAGATGCATAGCGAAGGTGTTCTGTCGGCTTATAAGGACAACGCCTCGGTCATCGTCGGTTCCGTGGCCGGTCGTTTCTTCCCGGACCCTGAAACCCGCCAGTACGGCGCGGTGCAGGAACCGGTGCACATCCTGATGAAAGTCGAAACGCACAACCACCCGACTGCGATTGCCCCGTTCCCGGGCGCATCCACCGGTAGTGGCGGCGAGATTCGCGACGAAGGCGCCACCGGTCGCGGCGCCAAGCCAAAGGCTGGCTTGACCGGTTTCACCGTGTCGAACCTGCAGATCCCGGGCTTCGAACAGCCGTGGGAAGTGCCGTATGGCAAACCCGAGCGCATCGTTACCGCGCTGGACATCATGATCGAAGGCCCGTTGGGCGGCGCTGCATTCAACAATGAATTTGGCCGTCCGGCGCTGACCGGTTACTTCCGTACCTTCGAACAGTCGATCACCACCCCTCATGGTGACGAAGTTCGCGGTTACCACAAGCCGATCATGCTGGCTGGCGGCATGGGCAACATCCGTGAAGAACACGTCAAGAAAGGCGAAATCGTCGTTGGCTCCAAGCTGATCGTGCTTGGCGGCCCGGCGATGCTGATCGGTCTGGGTGGCGGCGCGGCTTCCTCCATGGCCACCGGCACCAGCTCGGCAGACCTGGACTTCGCTTCCGTACAACGTGAAAACCCAGAGATGGAGCGTCGTTGCCAGGAAGTCATCGACCGTTGCTGGCAACTGGGCGACAAAAACCCGATCAGCTTCATCCACGACGTCGGTGCGGGTGGTCTGTCCAACGCCTTCCCGGAACTGGTCAACGATGGCGACCGCGGTGGCCGTTTCGAACTGCGCAACATTCCAAACGACGAGCCGGGCATGGCCCCGCACGAAATCTGGAGTAACGAATCCCAGGAACGCTACGTTCTGGCAGTCGGCCCGGCGGACTTCGAACGCTTCAAGGCGATCTGCGAGCGTGAGCGTTGCCCATTCGCGGTAGTCGGCGAAGCCACTGCCGAGCCGCAACTGACCGTGACCGACAGCCACTTCGGCAACAGCCCGGTGGACATGCCGCTCGAAGTGCTGCTGGGCAAAGCCCCGCGCATGCACCGTTCGGTGGTTCGTGAAAACGAGCTGGGCGACGATTTCGATCCGTCGACCCTCGACATCGCCAACTGCGTCGAGCGCGTCCTGCATCACCCGGCCGTGGCCAGCAAAAGCTTCCTGATCACCATCGGCGACCGCACCATCACCGGCCTCGTGGCCCGTGACCAGATGGTCGGCCCGTGGCAGGTTCCGGTGGCCGACGTTGCCGTTACCGCCACCAGCTTCGACGTTTATACCGGTGAAGCCATGGCCATGGGCGAGCGCACTCCGCTGGCCCTGCTGGACGCTCCGGCGTCGGGCCGCATGGCCATCGGCGAAACCCTGACCAACATCGCCGCCTCGCGCATCGCCAAGATCTCCGACATCAAACTGTCGGCGAACTGGATGTCCGCTGCCGGTCACCCAGGTGAAGACGCACGTCTGTATGACACCGTGAAAGCGGTCGGCATGGAACTGTGCCCTGAGCTGGGCATCACCATTCCGGTGGGCAAGGACTCCATGTCCATGGCCACTCGCTGGAACGACGAAGGTGTCGATAAGGCGGTCACTTCGCCGATGTCGCTGATCGTGACCGGTTTCGCGCCAGTGGCTGACATCCGTCAGACCCTGACCCCGCAACTGCGCATGGACAAGGGCACCACCGACCTGATCCTGATCGACCTCGGTCGCGGCCAGAACCGCATGGGTGCCTCGATCCTCGCTCAGGTTCACGGCAAACTCGGCAAACAGGCACCGGACGTCGATGACGCCGAAGACCTGAAAGCCTTCTTCGCAGTGATCCAGGGCCTCAACGCCGACGGTCACCTGCTGGCTTACCACGACCGTTCCGACGGTGGTCTGTTGACCAGCGTGGTGGAAATGGCGTTTGCCGGCCACTGCGGCCTGAGCCTGAACCTCGACGGTCTGGCAGAGACTTCCGCCGATATCGCCGCGATCCTGTTCAACGAAGAACTGGGCGCTGTGATCCAGGTTCGCCAGGACGCCACCGCGGATATCCTCGCGCAGTTCAGCGCTGCTGGCCTGGGCGACTGCGTATCGGTGATCGGTCAGCCGATGAACAACGGCGAGATCAGCATCACGTTTAACGGCGATACCGTATTCGAAGGTCAGCGTCGTCTGCTGCAACGTCAGTGGGCTGAAACCAGCTACCAGATCCAGCGTCTGCGTGATAACGCCGACTGCGCCGAACAAGAATTCGACGTGCTGCTGGAAGAAGACAACCCGGGCCTGAGCGTCAAACTCAGCTACGACGTCAACCAGGACGTCGCCGCGCCTTACATCAAGAAAGGCATTCGCCCACAGGTTGCCGTGCTGCGTGAGCAGGGCGTCAACGGTCAGGTGGAAATGGCGGCAGCGTTTGACCGTGCCGGTTTCAACGCGATCGACGTGCACATGAGCGACATCCTGGCTGGCCGTGTCGACCTGAACGACTTCAAGGGCATGGTCGCTTGCGGCGGTTTCTCCTACGGCGACGTACTGGGTGCCGGTGAAGGCTGGGCCAAGTCCGCGCTGTTCAACAGTCGCGCTCGCGATGCCTTCCAGGGCTTCTTCGAACGTACCGACAGCTTCACCCTCGGCGTGTGCAACGGTTGCCAGATGATGTCCAACCTGCACGAGCTGATCCCGGGCAGCGAGTTCTGGCCGCACTTCGTGCGTAACCGTTCCGAGCAGTTCGAAGCCCGCGTGGCCATGGTTCAGATCCAGGAGTCGAACTCGATCTTCCTGCAGGGCATGGCCGGTTCGCGCATGCCGATCGCCATCGCCCACGGTGAAGGCCATGCCGAATTCGCCAGCGAAGAAGCGTTGCTGCAAGCCGATCTGTCGGGTTGCGTGGCGATGCGTTTCGTCGACAACCACGGCAAGGTCACCGAGAAATACCCGGCCAACCCGAACGGCTCGCCGCGCGGTATCACCGGTTTGACCAGCCGCGACGGTCGCGTGACCATCATGATGCCGCACCCGGAGCGTGTGTTCCGCGCGGTGCAGAACTCGTGGCGTTCGGAAGACTGGAACGAAGACGCACCTTGGATGCGTATGTTCCGTAACGCTCGCGTCTGGGTGAACTAAGAGCGGGGAGCTGATTGCCGTGTACAAGCTCTGCTTTTTTGTTCCGGCCAGTCATGTTGAAGTGGTCAAAAGCGCTGTATTCGCCGCCGGTGGCGGGCGGATCGGGGCTTATGACCACTGTGCGTGGCAGGTGTTTGGCTTGGGTCAGTTTCGTCCGCTGGAGGGCAGTCAGCCGTTCATTGGTGAAGCTGGGCAGGTCGAGCAGGTTGAGGAATGGAAGGTTGAGCTTGTGGTCAGCGATGAGTTGATCCGGGCGGTGGTGGTGGCTCTGAAAGAGAGTCATCCCTATGAGACGCCGGCTTACGAGGTATGGCGGTTAGAGGATTTTTGATTCTCTGGCCGCTGCAATGAGAAACCCGCTGATTCTTCAGCGGGTTTTTTATTGCTCGGGATTTAACCTCTGACCTGATCCGTGATCTTCTGATCTATTTTTTCGAAGCCGACCGAAGGTAGCAGCCAGAACACACTTGATCATTCCCACGCTCTGCGTGGGAATGATCATTATGGGGGGGGAAGTTACGGGCGGATTTCGATCATCGTGCCGTCCGGTACCAGACCCCAGACTTCACGCATGTCCATGTTGCGCATGGCGATGCAGCCATCGGTCCAGTCCAGCGTGTGGAACAGGTTTTCCGGGTTCTCTTCGGTGTCTGGAGTACCGTGGATCATGATCATGCCGCCAGGCTCGACGCCTTCGCGCCGGGCGCGGGCGGAGTCGCTGATGTTGGGGTAGGAGATGTGCATCGCCAGGTTGAAACGTTCGCTGGTCTTGCGCCAGTCCAGCCAGTAAAGGCCTTCGGGGGTGCGTTTATCACCTTCCATCAGTTTTGGGCCGATGGGGCGTTTGCCCAGGGAAATGCGATAGGTCTTGAACGGCTTGCCGTCGTTGATCAACTGCAACTGATGGGCAGATTTTAGGACCAGAACTTTTTCGATGACTTTGCCGTCCGGGGCGGCCGCGACGGAAGCCTGGGAGACTGCGACGAACGATAAGCAAAACAGGGCAAGCAACCAGCGCATTGAAACGATATCCCTAAGAGGTGTCGCGACTATTTTATTTATAGATGGTTTTTTACTAACAAGTGCTTAGATGATGGCAGGCTGAGCGAGTGGCGGGATCGATTCGGACCGCACGGGGTAGACCTCGGTCCGCCGGTCAGCGAAGAAGCATTCTAATGTACGGCCGACCGTGCGGAAAGCCAGTTCGCCCCAAGGAATGTCGGCCTCTTCGAACAGCTGCACTTCCAGGCTCTCGGGGCCTGCGCGAAAATCCAGATCCACAAGCTCGGCGCGAAAGAACACATGCACCTGACTGATGTGCGGCACATCGATCAGCGTATAGATGCTCAGGTTGCGTACCCGGGCGCAAGCTTCTTCGGCGGTCTCGCGAATGGCGGCCTGTTCGATGGTCTCACCGTTTTCCATGAAACCGGCGGGCAGGGTCCAATAACCGAGCCGTGGCTCGATGGCGCGACGGCACAGCAATACCTTCGAACCCCAGGTCGGCACGCAACCGGCGACGATATTGGGGTTCTGGTAATGAATGGTATGACAGCTGTCGCAGACAAAACGCAGGCGCGAATCGCCTTCGGGAATGCGCTGGGTTACCGGGTTGCCGCATTGACTGCAATATTTCATGCTTGGGTTCCTGAATGCTGCGCCTATCTTGGCGTGCAGCGGTGTCGGTCGGCAAGTTGTCGTTTCGCGACATGAGGCTTTTCGGGGGTTGGGCGGCCGGTGCGATTGGTGCATGATGCAGGGTAAGGCACAGATCGAGAAGACTCATGCTGGACGAGCTACTGCACCGGGTAAGCAATCACACACCGCGTACGCTGGAAACCGACCGACGTTTCCCCGAAGCCGCGGTATTGGTGCCCATCACGCGCAGTGACGAACCTGAACTGGTCCTGACCCTTCGCGCCAGCGGGCTCTCGACCCATGGCGGTGAAGTCGCTTTTCCCGGCGGTCGACGCGACCCTGAAGACCCTGATCTGATCTTTACCGCTCTGCGCGAGGCCGAAGAAGAAATCGGCCTGCCGCCGGGGCTGGTCGAAGTGATCGGCCCACTGAGCCCGCTGATCTCCCTGCACGGCATCAAGGTCACGCCCTATGTCGGCGTGATTCCGGATTTCGTCGAATACCTAGCCAACGATGCCGAGATCGCCGCAGTGTTCAGCGTGCCTCTGGAATTCTTCCGCAAGGACCCGCGCGAGCACACCCACCGCATCGACTATCAGGGCCACAGTTGGTATGTGCCGAGCTATCGTTATGGCGAGTACAAGATCTGGGGGTTGACGGCGATCATGATCGTCGAGTTGATCAACCTGCTCTATGACGCGAAAATCAGCCTGCATCAACCGCCCAAGAGTTTTATCAACACCTGAAGCCATCGCTCGTATGGCGTGAATCCTGCTTTTCGCTAGTGAGCCAGCCTGGTCGTGAGGACAACAAGATGAAATACCGCCTGGGCGACGCCCGCGTCGAGACCCACCCGCAGAGCTGGGTCGCACCCAATGCCGTGCTGGTGGGCAAGGTCAAACTGGAAGAGGGCGCCAACGTCTGGTTCAACGCCGTGTTGCGTGGCGACAACGAATTGATCCTGATCGGCAAGAACAGCAACGTGCAGGACGGCACCGTGATGCACACCGACATGGGCTATCCGCTGACCATCGGTACCGGCGTGACCATCGGTCACAATGCCATGCTCCACGGCTGCACGGTGGGCGATTACAGTCTGATCGGCATCAACGCAGTGATCCTCAACGGCGCGAAAATCGGCAAGAACTGCATCATCGGCGCCAACTCGCTGATCGGTGAAGGCAAGGAAATTCCGGACGGCTCGCTGGTCATGGGCTCGCCGGGCAAGGTGGTACGCGAACTGACCGAGCCGCAGAAGAAGATGCTCGAAGCCAGCGCCGCGCACTATGTGCACAACTCGCAGCGTTATGCCCGCGATCTGGTCGAGCAGGAACAATGAGCACACCTGAACGTGAGCGACCGGTCCCGTCGCCGTGCGTGAACATTTGTGCGCTGGATGAAGATGACATTTGCACCGGGTGTCAACGCACGGTGGAAGAGATCACCCGCTGGAGCCGGATGGACAACGAGGAGCGGCGCAAGGTGCTGGGGTTGTGTCATGAGCGGGCGAAATCGAGTGGGCTGATCTGGATGTTGCCTTCCAAATCCGATTCCTGATTTTTTGTGGTAGCGCGGCTTTTGTGGCGAAGGGGCTTGCCCCCGTTGCGTTGCGAAGCGGCGCTAAACCTGCGACTTCATTCTTTCAGGCGTACGGCGTTTGCTGATTTCACGACTGCTGCGCAGCCGAACGGGGGCAAGCCCCCTCGCCACAGGTTATCTGTGCGCTGAAGATGAAGTACCCTGTGCACAAAATTGACAGGTATCTCCCGTCCATGCTCTTCCTGATCGCCTACATCAGCAGTGTCGTGCTGATCAATTACGCCTTTTCCACCGCCCCGCACCTGGACATCATCTGGTCGGCCTGGGGTGGCCTGGTGTTCGTGCTGCGCGACATGGTGCAAACCCGCTTCGGCCATGGCGCGATCGCGGCGATGCTGGTGGCGCTGGGGCTGTCTTACGTTACCTCCGATCCCTCAATTGCTCTCGCCAGTGCCACGGCGTTCGCCGTGTCCGAGTGCATCGACTGGCTGGTGTTCAGCCTCACCAAGCGCCCGTTGCACGATCGCCTGTGGATAAGTTCGGCCCTGAGCATCCCGCTGGACACCTTCATCTTCTTCGGCATGATCGATGCGCTCACACCGGGCGTGATCTTCACTGCGCTGGGTTCGAAGTTCGCGGGCATCACCGTGGTCTGGTTGGCCATGGCATGGCGCCTGCGCAAACAGGCTGTCGTCAGCTGAAGCCAAACCCTCAGGTTCATGTAAAATGCCGCGCTTTCTCCCCATGGGAAGCGCGCTTCCCTCGATGATCCGCTCCTTTGAGGACCTGAGATGACCCGTATCGGAACTCCATTGTCGCCAACCGCGACCCGCGTATTGATGTGTGGCTGTGGTGAGTTGGGCAAGGAAGTGGTGATCGAGCTGCAACGCCTGGGCGTTGAAGTGATTGCCGTGGATCGCTACGCCAATGCGCCGGCCATGCAAGTCGCCCATCGCAGCCATGTGATCAATATGCTCGACGGTGCCGCCCTGCGTGCGGTGATCGAAGCCGAGAAACCGCACTTCATCGTGCCGGAAATCGAAGCCATCGCCACCGCGACCCTGGTGGAGCTGGAGTCCGAAGGCTTCACCGTGATCCCGACTGCCCGCGCCGCACAGTTGACCATGAACCGCGAAGGCATCCGTCGCCTGGCCGCTGAAGAGCTGGACCTGCCGACATCGCCGTACCACTTCGCCGACACCTTCGAGGACTACCGTAAGGCAGTCGAAGACCTGGGCTTCCCGTGCGTGGTCAAACCGGTCATGAGTTCCTCGGGCAAGGGCCAGAGCCTGCTGCGCAGCGTCGATGACGTGCAGAAAGCCTGGGATTACGCTCAAGAAGGCGGCCGCGCCGGTAAAGGTCGCGTGATCATCGAAGGCTTCATCGACTTCGACTACGAAATCACTCTGCTGACTGTGCGTCACGTCGGCGGCACTACGTTCTGTGCGCCTGTCGGTCACCGTCAGGAGAAGGGCGACTACCAGGAATCCTGGCAGCCACAAGCCATGAGCCCGGTTGCTTTGGCCGAATCCGAGCGCGTCGCCAAAGCGGTCACCGAAGCCTTGGGCGGTCGTGGCCTGTTTGGCGTCGAGTTGTTCATCAAGGGTGATCAGGTGTGGTTCAGCGAAGTCTCGCCGCGCCCGCATGACACCGGTCTGGTGACCCTGATTTCCCAGGACCTGTCGCAGTTCGCACTGCACGCACGGGCGATCCTGGGCCTGCCGATTCCACTGATCCGTCAGTTCGGCCCATCGGCGTCGGCGGTGATTCTGGTGGAAGGGCAGTCGACTCAGACCGCTTTCGCCAACCTGGGTGCAGCGTTGAGCGAGCCGGATACTGCGTTGCGTCTGTTCGGCAAGCCTGAAGTCAATGGCCAGCGGCGGATGGGGGTTGCGTTGGCTCGCGACGAGTCTATCGAAGCTGCTCGTGCAAAAGCGACCCGTGCTGCTCAGGCTGTTGTAGTCGAGCTGTAAACCGAGGCGCGGCATTCGCGGGCAAGCCTCGCTCCTACAGGGATCACGTCAAGACGCAAGTGCGTTCGACAAATGACCCGTAGGAGCGAGGCTTGCCCGCGAAGCTTTTGGCTTCAGGCAACCCGATTCAAATCGTTATTGCGTGTCTCCTTCAGGCACAGCACTGCGATTAAGCTTAGTACTGCCGCCCCCGACACATACCCGCCGACATAACTCAAGCCACCCATCGCCACCAGTTTCTGCGCAAAGAACGGTGCCGCCGAGGCACCGACAATACCGCCCAGGTTGTAAGCCGCCGATGCGCCGGTATAGCGCACGTGGGTCGGAAACAGCTCCGGCAGCAGCGCGCCCATCGGCGCAAACGTCACGCCCATCAGAAACAGTTCTATGCACAGGAACAACGCCACGCCCCAGGTCGAGCCATGGGTCAGCAGCGGTTCCATCAAGAATCCGGACAGAATCGCCAGCACGCCGCCGATGATCAGCACCGGCTTACGCCCGAAACGATCGCTGGCCCAGGCCGACAGCGGTGTTGCGGCCGCCATGAACAGTACCGCGAAACACAGCAGGGCGAGAAAGGTTTCCCGGGTGTAGCCAAGCGTCGACACACCGTAACTCAGCGAAAACACTGTCGAGATGTAAAACAGTGCATAGCACACCACCATCGACCCGGCGCCCAGCAGCATCGGTGCCCAGTATTGGCTGAACAGCTCGACCAGCGGAATCTTCACCCGCTCCTGGCGAGCCACGGCGTTGGCGAACACCGGGGTTTCGTGGAGCTTGAGGCGTACGTACAAGCCGACCATCACCAGCGCGGCACTGAGCAGGAACGGAATCCGCCAGCCCCAAGAACGGAACTGCTCGTCGTTCAGGCTCATGGCCAGGGTCAGGAACAGGCCGTTGGCCGCCAGAAACCCGATCGATGGGCCGAGTTGTGGAAACATGCCGAACCAGGCGCGCTTGCCTTTGGGCGCGTTCTCCGTGGCCAGCAATGCGGCGCCGCCCCATTCACCGCCAAGCCCCAGGCCCTGGCCGAAGCGCAGCACGCAAAGCAGGATCGGCGCCCAGGCGCCAATACTGTCGTAACCCGGCAGTACGCCGATCAGCGTGGTGCACACGCCCATCAGCAGCAAGGACGCAACCAGTGTCGATTTTCGCCCGATACGGTCACCGAAATGGCCGAATAGCGCCGAACCCAACGGCCGCGCAAGGAAAGCGATGCCGAAGGTGAGGAATGCCGACAGCATCTGTGCGGTGCCGGAGGTTTGTGGAAAGAACACCGGGCCGATCACCAATGCTGCGGCGGTGGCATAGACGTAGAAGTCGTAGAACTCGATGGCCGTGCCGATGAAACTCGCGGTAGCCACGCGGGTGGCGGAGTTCGTCGGTTGGGCAGGCGCGGTGTCGCTGAACGTTGTGCTGGTCGTCATGTCGTTATCCCTGACAGTCATGTGCCCCAGTGGAGCGAATTATTATGGTCGAATACCCAGGGATGTGGGTTGAGGATCGGTCGCTGTTCAAGGTAGGAACAGTCGCCGCAGTGGTACGGATGGTGTCGAAGATCTGGCCGGAACCTGCTGCATGCGGGGTAAGCATGTGGTTCGGTGGGAGGCTTGGGTAAGCCGGCTCGATTATAGGAAGGTGGCTAACTATCGAACAAGAGGGGCGGTTGTTTTAACCCGTTAACGGATAAACGCAGGCGCTGAGCTGGTATGCCAGATCAGCACGCGCGTGACGCGATTTTCTTCAGTCTCCAGAATCTCCAGCCGGTATCGTCCGATCTTCAGGCACACCGCACTGTCCGGAATCGTCTCCAACGCCTCGGTCACCAAGCCGTTTAGGGTTTTCGGACCATCGCTGGGCAAATGCCAGCCGAGGCTCTTGTTCAGCTCGCGGATGGACGCTGCGCCATCAATCACCAGTCGGCCATCGGCCTGCGGGTGAATGTGCGGGTTATCCAGGCTGTGCTGGCTTTCGAACTCTCCGACGATTTCTTCGAGAATATCTTCCAGGGTCACGATACCCAGTACTTCCCCGTACTCGTCGACCACCATGCCCAAGCGCCGCTGCTGCTTGTGGAAATTCAGCAATTGCAGTTGCAACGGTGTGCTTTCCGGCACGAAGTACGGTTCGTGACTGGCCGCCAGCAGCGCTTCCACAGTCAGGCTTGAATCCGGCAACAAATGACGGATCTGCCGGGTGTTGAGCACCGCTTCGACCTGGTTGATGTCGCTGTGGAATACCGGCAGGCGGGTGCGCCTGTTGTGGCGCAGTTGCTCGATGATTTCTTCGAGGGGGTCGTCCAGGTTGATCCCGTCGACGTCGCTGCGTGGCACCAGAATATCGTTGACCGTGATGTTATCCAGTGCGTGGATACCTGACAGTGGGCGATAAGCTGCATGTTCGTGATCGTCGTGCCGATCTGCCGGTGCCTCGTCTTCGCTTTGCTGCACCACGTTGATTTTGCGGGCGAATGGACGCATCAGCAGTTGGCTGATGCCATTAAGTAGCCATGCGGCGGGATAGACGATTTTCAGCGGTATGCCGAGCAGTGTGTTGCCCAAGGCCAGGACGGCATCCGGGTGGCGGGCGGCGAGGGCGCGTGGCAGATAGTCGGCGAACACCAGCAACATTGCGCCGGCACCGAGGCAGGCAATCCAGGGGCCGTTTTGCGCCCAGGTGAAAATCGCCAGCAAGGTGCTGATGACCACCACCAGCGCGCGGCACAAGGTGTTGCAGAGGATCAGGCTGTTGAGCGGGAAGCTCAGCTTGGCCACGGGTTTGTCGCTGGAACGCGAGGCCGTGCGCTGGGCCAGTAATTGCTGTTGCGCAACTTCGATGGCGGTAAACAGCCCCGACCATAAAATCAGCAGGGCCAGCACCGCGAGCATCGGTCCTATGGGCAAGTCGTCCATTAATGCCGCCCGTCAGATGTGCAGAATGTATTCGCGGACCAGCTTGCTGCCGAAATACGCCAGCATCAGCAGGCAGAAACCGGCAAGGGTCCAGCGGATGGCTTTGTGTCCGCGCCAGCCGAGACGGTTGCGCCCCCAGAGCAGCACGCTGAACACGATCCAGGCCAGGCACGCCAGCAGGGTTTTATGCACCAGGTGCTGGGCGAACAGGTTCTCGACGAACAGCCAGCCGGAAATCAGCGACAACGACAGCAGGCTCCAGCCGGCCCAGAGGAAACCGAACAGCAGGCTTTCCATGGTTTGCAGCGGCGGGAAGTTCTTGATCAGCCCGGACGGATGCTTGTGCTTGAGCTGATGGTCCTGAACCAGCAGCAGCAAGGCCTGGAACACCGCGATGGTGAACATGCCGTAAGCGAGGATCGACAAGAGAATGTGGGCGAGAATGCCTGGCTCTTCGTCGATGACCTGCACCGTGCCGGCGGGGGCGAACTGTGCCAGCAACACTGTTGCGGCGCCCAGCGGGAACAGCAATACAAGCAGGTTTTCCACTGGAATCCGTGAGCAGGCCAGCAGGGTCAGGGCGATGACCGCTGCGGCAATCAGGCTGGCGGCGCTGAAAAAGTCCAGGGCCAGGCCGACCGGAGTCAGCAGATAGCTGATCAGGCTGGCGCTGTGGGCCAGCACGGCCAGTACGCCGAGCGTGACCAGCAGGCGTTTGTTCGCCTTGGCACCGGTGGCCAGGCGAGTGCCTTGATAGAAGGTCGCAGCGGCATATAAGCAGGCGGCGGCGAGGGTGGTAAGCAAGCTGGGTGACAAGGGGAGCATAAATCCTGTTAGGCAGGCCCGAAAGGCGTTGAGTTTGGCATAGAACCCATACGGCACGAAAGACCATACAAGCTGACAGCGAGGTGTCCGCCAGACGCAGTCTTCGCTATAATCCGCGACCTGCCCACGCCGCAGGCTCGCCGAGCACATGTTGATTCCGGTCTGGGCCGCCATTATCCCGGTCTACACAGGGCCTGAAAGGATCGCGCAATGTTTGAAAACTTAACCGACCGTCTCTCGCAGACGCTGCGCCATGTCACCGGCAAGGCCAAGCTGACCGAAGACAACATCAAAGACACCCTGCGCGAAGTGCGCATGGCGTTGCTCGAAGCCGACGTCGCCTTGCCGGTGGTCAAAGACTTCGTCAATTCGGTGAAGGAGCGCGCTGTCGGCACCGAGGTGTCGCGCAGCCTGACGCCGGGCCAGGCCTTCGTGAAGATCGTCCAGGCCGAACTCGAAAGCTTGATGGGCGCAGCCAACGAAGATTTGAACCTGAGCGCCGTTCCACCGGCCGTGGTTCTGATGGCCGGTTTGCAGGGTGCGGGTAAAACCACCACCGCCGGCAAACTGGCGCGCTTCCTTAAAGAGCGCAAGAAGAAGTCGGTCATGGTCGTGTCCGCGGACGTTTACCGTCCTGCGGCGATCAAGCAGCTGGAAACCCTGGCCAACGATATCGGCGTGACGTTCTTCCCGTCCGACCTGAGCCAGAAGCCGGTTGACATTGCGCAAGCGGCTATTAAAGAAGCCAAGCTGAAATTCATCGACGTGGTCATCGTCGACACCGCCGGTCGTTTGCACATCGACGAAGAGATGATGGGCGAGATCAAGGCGCTGCACGCCGCGATCAATCCGGTCGAAACCCTGTTCGTGGTCGATGCCATGACCGGCCAGGACGCCGCCAACACGGCCAAGGCCTTCGGTGATGCATTGCCGCTGACCGGTGTGATCCTGACCAAGGTCGACGGTGATGCCCGTGGCGGTGCCGCACTGTCGGTACGTGCCATTACCGGCAAGCCGATCAAGTTCATCGGTATGGGCGAGAAGAGCGAAGCGCTCGAGCCGTTCCACCCTGAGCGTATCGCATCGCGCATCCTCGGCATGGGCGACGTGCTCAGCCTGATCGAACAGGCCGAAGCGACCCTCGACAAGGACAAGGCCGACAAGCTGGCCAAGAAGCTGAAGAAGGGCAAGGGCTTCGACCTCGAAGACTTCCGCGATCAGCTGCAACAGATGAAGAACATGGGCGGTCTCGGCGGCCTCATGGACAAACTGCCGAATATCGGTGGTGTGAACCTGGCGCAGATGGGCAATGCCCAGGGTGCGGCAGAGAAGCAATTCAAGCAGATGGAAGCCATCATCAATTCCATGACCCCGGCCGAGCGCCGCGACCCTGAGCTGATCAGTGGTTCGCGCAAGCGCCGGATCGCCATGGGTTCCGGCACCCAGGTGCAGGACATCGGTCGCTTGATCAAGCAGCACAAGCAGATGCAGAAGATGATGAAGAAATTCTCCGCGAAAGGCGGAATGGCCAAAATGATGCGCGGCATGGGCGGTATGTTGCCCGGCGGCGGCATGCCCAAGATGTAAAGAATTCGCGCAGGAGCTTGCTCCTGCGCCGACCCACACGGACGTGGGATCTCCAGCAAACCCGCACTTGGCGGGAGCTGACTGGCCATCTTCAGCGATGGCTCTATAGCAAATCTGGATGGCACGCCGATAGGCGCCGGAAAAAGACATTTGCAAAAGTCCGGATATTCCTTAGAATATGCGGCCTTTCGGGCACCTATGCCCGCTGTGCATTTAGATTTGCAGCACCGACTACAGGAACGATGTTCACATGCTAACAATCCGTCTTGCCCTTGGCGGCTCCAAAAAGCGCCCGTTTTACCACTTGACCGTAACCGACAGCCGCAACCCGCGTGACGGTTCGCACAAGGAACAGGTTGGTTTCTTCAACCCTGTTGCTCGTGGTCAAGAAGTTCGTCTGTCCGTGAACCAAGAGCGCGTAGCCTACTGGCTGAGCGTTGGTGCACAGCCTTCTGAGCGCGTTGCTCAGTTGTTGAAGGAATCTGCTAAGGCTGCGGCCTGAGCAATATGAACGCGACGCCAGCTGTTGCTGATGATTTGATCGTTATCGGCAAGATTTACTCTGTTCACGGCGTTCGCGGCGAAGTGAAGGTGTATTCCTTTACTGATCCGATTAAAAACCTGTTGGACTACAAAACCTGGACGCTCAGGCGCGAAGGCAACGTAAAACAGGTCGAGCTGGTCAGCGGACGCGGGAACGACAAGTTCCTGGTCGCAAAGCTCAAGGGTCTTGATGATCGTGAAGAAGCTCGTCTTCTGGCTGGTTATGAGATCTGCGTGCCGCGCAACCTGTTCCCTGAATTGACCGATGGCGAGTACTACTGGTACCAGCTGGAAGGTCTGAAGGTCATCGATACTCACGGGCAATTGTTCGGGAAAATCGATCATCTTCTGGAAACCGGCGCCAATGATGTAATGGTGGTCAAGCCTTGCGCTGGCAGCCTGGATGATCGCGAACGCCTGTTGCCGTATACCGAGCAATGCGTGTTGGCCGTCGATCTGGCAGCGGGCGAGATGAAGGTGGAATGGGATGCGGACTTCTAAACGTGGCTAACCTGCGCGTAGAAGTGATCAGTTTGTTTCCCGAGATGTTCTCCGCCATCAGCGAGTACGGCATCACCAGTCGGGCGGTGAAACAGGGGCTGTTGCAGCTTACCTGTTGGAATCCGCGAGACTACACGACGGATCGACATCACACTGTGGATGATCGCCCATTTGGCGGTGGTCCGGGCATGGTGATGAAGATCAAGCCCCTGGAAGATGCTCTGGTTCAGGCCAAGGCAGCAGCCGGGGAGGCGGCGAAGGTAATTTACCTGTCCCCCCAAGGCCGTCAACTGACACAGTCGGCGGTGCGCGAGTTGGCGAATCTGGATGCATTGATCCTGATTGCCGGCCGCTATGAAGGCATTGACGAGCGTTTTATTGATGCTCATGTCGATGAAGAGTGGTCGATTGGCGACTATGTACTGTCTGGCGGCGAGCTGCCGGCGATGGTCCTGATCGATGCGGTTACACGACTGCTGCCTGGAGCTTTAGGGCATGCGGACTCCGCTGAGGAAGATTCCTTTACGGATGGTTTGCTGGATTGCCCGCACTACACCCGACCGGAGGTGTATGCGGATCAGCGTGTTCCCGACGTATTGCTAAGTGGCAATCACGCGCACATCCGGCGTTGGCGTTTACAGCAGTCCCTTGGTCGGACCTATGAACGACGCGCCGATCTTCTGGAAAGCCGCTCGCTTTCTGGAGAAGAGAAGAAGCTGCTCGAGGAATACATCCGCGAGCGGGACGATAGTTAACAACGTATCGATGGTAGATCCGACGATTTACCTTAGGAGCACAGCATGACTAACAAAATCATCCTTGCACTCGAAGCAGAGCAGATGACTAAAGAGATCCCTACCTTTGCCCCGGGCGACACCATTGTCGTTCAGGTGAAAGTGAAGGAAGGCGATCGTTCGCGTCTGCAAGCGTTCGAAGGCGTAGTTATCGCCAAGCGTAACCGCGGCGTAAACAGTGCTTTCACCGTTCGTAAAATCTCCAACGGTGTTGGCGTAGAGCGTACTTTCCAGACCTACAGCCCGCAAATCGACAGCATGGCTGTCAAGCGTCGCGGTGATGTGCGTAAGGCCAAGCTGTACTACCTGCGTGACCTGTCCGGTAAAGCAGCTCGCATCAAGGAAAAACTGGCTTAAGTCCAGCTTCCGATGCCGAAAGGCCGGCCTGCTCAGGTTGGCTTTTCAAGAAAATGCCTCGTATCGAAAGATGCGGGGCATTTTTCGTTATGGCTGCATATATAAAAAACTGCGGCGCTCTTTCTGTAGCTGCTGCCGAAGGCTGCGTCTGGCTGTAGCAGCTGTCGAGCTCCAGCGAGGCTGCGTCCGGCTGCGAAGCAGTCGTGAATCCGGCTAATGCGGTCTGTCTGGCGTGCCGTAATCTCTGATTATGCGACTGCTGCGTCCGAGCGCAGGCTTCGCCAGCTGCTACGGATTGCGTTACGGCTTAACTTGGTCGTATTAGTCGCACAAAAGAAAACGCCCCGAACCAGTCGGGGCGTTTGCTTTAAGTGTTGCGGCTTTTTGGGCTTGGGTGCTTAGCGCTTCAGCGAAGCTGGCAGGTGTGGCTGGATCGCTGTCAGTACTGCCTTGAAGCACTTGGTGTTGCCGGCGACGACGTGACCTTTCTCCAGGAAGTCGTGACCGCCGGTGAAGTCGCTCACCAAGCCACCGGCTTCCTGGATCAACAGGGTGCCTGCAGCCATATCCCACTCGGACAGGCCTGACTCCCAGAAGGCGTCGAAACGGCCGGCAGCCACGTAGGCCAGGTCGAGGCTTGCCGAGCCGGCGCGGCGGATGCCGGCGGTCTGGCCAACCAGGGCGCGGAACATGCCCAGGTAGTTGTCGAGGTTGTCCATCTGGTCGTCACGGAACGGGAAGCCGGTACCCAGCAGGGCGCCGTCCAGGCTGGTACGGCCGCTAACGCGCAGGCGACGACCGTTCAGTTGAGCGCCGCGACCACGGCTGGCGGTGAATTCTTCCTGGCGAACCGGGTCCAGAACAACAGCGTGTTCCAGGCGGCCGCGGTATTTGCAGGCGATGCTGACAGCGAAGTGAGGAATGCCGCGCAGGAAGTTGGTGGTGCCGTCCAGTGGGTCGATGATCCACAGGTATTCTTCGCCTTCGATGCCGGTGCCGGCGTGCAGGCCGGTTTCTTCACCCATGATCGAGTGATTCGGGTAGGCCTTGCGCAGTGCGTCGATGATTTTCTGTTCGGCGGCGCGATCCACCTCGGATACATAATCCTTGGCGTCTTTTTCGTCGACCTTGATGGTATCCAGGCGCTCGATGGAGCGGAAGATCAATTCACTGGCGCTGCGGGCGGCGCGCAGCGCGATATTCAGCATGGGCTGCATGGATGTGTCACCTAAGGTTGTTAAAGAAAGCCGGGCATTCTATCAGAAAGTTTCTACAGGAGAAGGTCGACGTTCGCTTTCATGGCTTAACGGTAGGAGGAGCTGTAAGATTCGGCTCCCCCATTCAATGTTCGAGAGCGCCTCCCTTGCTGCAAAACATTCGTGTCGTCCTGGTCAATACCAGTCATCCCGGAAATATCGGTGGTGCTGCGCGTGCCATGAAGAACATGGGCCTGTCGCGACTGGTGCTGGTCGAGCCGCGGTTGTTCCCGCACCACGAGGCCGATGCGCGTGCGTCCGGCGCCGGGGACATCCTTGAAAACGCGCAAGTCGTCGCCACCTTGGAAGATGCCTTGGTCGGCTGCAATCTGGTGCTGGGTACCAGTGCTCGTGATCGTCGCATTCCCTGGCCGTTGCTCGATCCCCGTGAGTGCGGTGCAAGGGTGGTCGAGGAGGCGGGGCAGGGTGCCGAGATCGCATTGGTGTTCGGTCGTGAAGATTCCGGCCTGACCAACGAAGAGCTGCAGCGATGTCATTATCACGTGCACATTCCATCAGACCCCGAGTTCAGTTCGCTGAACCTCGGGGCGGCGGTGCAGGTGTTGAGCTATGAAGTGCGCATGTCCTGGCTAGCGGCCCAGGGTCAGCCGAGCAAGGTCGAGAAGGAGGAAGTGGCGTCCACCAAGAGTGGTGAGCTGGCGACCATGGATGAGCTGGAGCGATTCTATGAGCACCTGGAGCAAACCCTGGTGGCCATCGAATTCCTCGATCCGGAAAAGCCACGGCACTTGATGGCGCGCCTGCGCCGGTTGTACGGACGCAGCTCGGTCAGCCGAGCGGAAATGAATATATTGCGTGGCATCCTCACGGAAACCCAGAAGGCGGCCCGTGGCGAGCTTCTAAAGCGGAAGGATTAATGATGTTCGAGCGTTTGCGTGAAGATATCCAAAGTGTTTTTCATCGTGACCCGGCGGCGCGTAATGCTTTTGAGGTCCTGACCTGCTATCCGGGCATGCATGCCATCTGGATCCATCGCCTGTCATCGCTCCTGTGGCGCACAGAGCTGAAATGGCTGGCGCGGCTGGTGTCGAACTTCGGTCGCTGGTTGACCGGGATCGAGATTCATCCGGGGGCCAAGGTCGGTCGTCGCTTCTTTATCGACCATGGCATGGGCATCGTTATTGGTGAGACTGCTGAGATCGGCAACGATGTCACCCTTTATCAGGGCGTGACCCTCGGTGGCACCAGCTGGAACAAGGGTAAGCGTCACCCGACCCTGGAAGACGGCGTGGTGGTTGGCGCGGGCGCCAAGGTGCTCGGCCCATTCACTGTCGGTGCCGGGGCCAAGGTGGGTTCCAATGCCGTGGTCACCAAGGCAGTTCCGCCGGGTGCGACGGTGGTGGGGATTCCGGGGCGGATTATCGTCAAGTCCGACGATGAGCAGGATGCCAAGCGCAAGGCCATGGCCGAGAAGATCGGGTTCGATGCCTACGGTGTCGGCGAAGACATGCCGGATCCGGTGGCCCGGGCGATCGGTCAGTTGCTCGATCACTTGCAGGCGGTCGATGGGCGTCTGGAGGGTATGTGTGGAGCGCTGAAGGATCTGGGCAGTAATTACTGTGCCAAGGATCTGCCTGAACTGCGTGAAGAAGACTTTGCCTGTGTGAAGGGCAAGGACGAAAGCAAGGCCAGCTGATTCACGGCAGGGTCGCATTCAGGCATTTGCACCGCGCTGGTTGGTGTGCCATTGCGCCGCAGACCCTGCTATGATGCGCGCGCTCTTTTGCGGGTAAACCTGAGTAATACACTAGGTCTTATAGTTGACTTAAATACTCGGGAATTGCATACTCGCCCCATTCCGAACTCCGTGGTAATTGTCCATGCGACTGACTACAAAAGGCCGATACGCCGTGACCGCCATGCTTGACCTGGCGTTACACGCGCAGCACGGGCCGGTGTCCCTGGCCGATATCTCCGAGCGCCAAGGCATCTCCCTGTCCTACCTCGAGCAGCTTTTCGCCAAATTGCGCCGTAGCAATCTGGTGTCCAGTGTTCGCGGTCCGGGCGGTGGCTACCAATTGTCCCGCGACATGCAGGGCATCCAGGTCGCCCAGGTAATCGATGCGGTCAACGAATCGGTCGATGCAACCAAGTGCCAGGGCCAGGGCGATTGCCATTCCGGCGACACCTGTCTGACTCACCATTTGTGGTGCGATCTTAGCCTGCAGATTCACGAATTTCTGAGCGGTATCAGCTTGGCTGACCTTGTAACTCGCCGTGAGGTGCAAGAAGTAGCCCAGCGTCAGGACCAGCGTCGTTGCAACAGCAAGGCGCCACGCCTGGACAAGATTGAAGCGTCCGCCGTCGAATGACAGCCAAAGAGCTAGCGGCACGCCAGCCAGCCTGATTTAGGAGATAGTCCATGAAATTGCCGATTTACCTTGATTACTCTGCGACCACCCCGGTTGATCCGCGTGTCGCGCAAAAGATGAGTGAATGCCTGCTGGTCGACGGAAACTTCGGTAACCCGGCGTCCCGTTCCCACGTGTTCGGCTGGAAAGCCGAAGAGTCCGTCGAGAACGCTCGTCGTCAGGTCGCTGACCTGGTTAACGCCGACCCGCGTGAAATCGTCTGGACCTCCGGTGCCACCGAGTCCGACAACCTGGCAATCAAGGGTGCGGCGCATTTCTACTCCACCAAAGGCAAGCACCTGATCACCACCAAGATTGAGCACAAGGCTGTCCTCGACACCATGCGCCAACTGGAGCGTGAAGGTTTCGAAGTGACCTACCTCGATCCTCGTGAAGATGGCCTGGTCACTCCGGAAATGGTCGAAGCTGCCCTGCGTGACGACACCATTCTGGTATCGGTCATGCACGTGAACAACGAAATCGGCACCATCAACGACATCGCCGCCATCGGTGAGCTGACCCGCTCCCGGGGTATTCTGTTCCACGTCGATGCTGCTCAGTCCACCGGCAAGGTCGAGATCGACCTGTCGAAACTGAAAGTTGACCTGATGTCGTTCTCTGCCCACAAAACCTATGGCCCTAAAGGCATCGGCGCGCTGTACGTCAGCCGCAAGCCGCGTGTGCGCATCGAAGCGACCATGCACGGCGGCGGTCATGAGCGTGGCATGCGTTCCGGCACCCTGGCGACTCACCAGATCGTCGGCATGGGCGAAGCGTTCCGTGTGGCCAAGGAAGACATGGCTGCCGAGAATGCACGCATCAAAGCGCTGAGCGACCGTTTCTTCAAACAGGTTGAAGGCCTGGAAGAGTTGTACGTCAACGGCAGCATGACCGCCCGCGTACCGCACAACCTGAACCTGAGCTTCAACTACGTCGAAGGCGAGTCGCTGATCATGGCGCTCAAGGATCTGGCGGTTTCGTCGGGTTCGGCCTGCACCTCGGCATCGCTTGAGCCTTCGTACGTGCTGCGCGCCCTGGGCCGCAACGACGAACTGGCACACAGCTCGATTCGCTTCACCTTCGGCCGTTTCACCACCGAAGAAGAAATCGACTACGCCGCGCAGAAAGTCTGCGAGGCCGTCACCAAGCTGCGCACTCTGTCGCCGCTGTGGGACATGTACAAAGACGGCGTCGACATTTCGAAAATCGAGTGGGCGGCACACTGATATTCAAGTCGCCGCAACCGGGCCCTGCGAATCCACGATTGGCAGGGCTTCAAGAGCGACTCCTGATGAGTGAGGATTAAGAATCATGGCTTACAGCGAAAAGGTCATCGACCACTACGAGAACCCGCGCAACGTCGGCAAGATGGATGCAGAAGATCCTGATGTCGGCACCGGCATGGTCGGCGCTCCGGCGTGCGGTGACGTGATGCGTCTGCAGATCAAGGTCAACGAACAAGGCATCATCGAAGACGCCAAGTTCAAGACTTACGGTTGCGGTTCGGCAATCGCCTCCAGCTCCCTGGCGACCGAGTGGATGAAAGGCAAGACTCTGGATGAAGCAGAGACCATCAAGAACACTCAACTGGCCGAAGAACTGGCCCTGCCGCCAGTGAAAATTCACTGCTCTGTACTCGCTGAAGACGCTATCAAGGCGGCCGTTCGCGACTACAAGCAGAAGAAAGGCTTGATCTGACTTTCAAGATTTGGCGACGAGTAAGGAGTCACCGATGGCTATCAGCATGACAGAAGCGGCTGCTCAACACGTGCGACGCTCCCTCAACGGGCGCGGCAAGGGTGATGGGATTCGTCTGGGTGTTCGCACCACGGGCTGTTCCGGCCTTGCCTATGTGCTGGAGTTTGTCGACGAGGTGGGCGCGGACGATCAGGTGTTCGAAAGTCACGGCGAGAAAGTGATCATCGACCCGAAAAGCCTGGCTTACCTGGACGGCACCGAGCTTGATTTCGTCAAGGAAGGGTTGAACGAAGGCTTCAAGTTCAACAACCCCAACGTGCGCGGTGAGTGTGGCTGCGGCGAAAGCTTCAACATCTGAGGCTGCTCGTGGGTACTCCTTGTCATTTCGCTTTATTTGAGCTGCAGCCGAGCTTCAATCTGGACCTCGATCAGCTGGCTACGCGCTACCGTGAGTTGGCGCGCGGCGTTCATCCGGACCGCTTTGCCGACGCTTCCGAGCGTGAGCAGCGGCTGGCGCTCGAGCAATCCGCGAGCCTCAACGAGGCCTACCAGACGCTCAAAAGCCCCCCCAAGCGCGCGCGATACTTGCTCGCATTGAGTGGTGGCGAGTTGCCGCTGGAGGTCACGGTGCATGATCCGGAGTTTCTTCTGCAGCAGATGGAGTTGCGTGAAGAGCTCGAGGATCTGCAGGACAGCGCCGACATGGCGGGTATCGCCACGTTCAAGCGCCGCCTCAAGGCAGCTCAGGATGAACTGAACCAAAGCTTCGCAGCTTGCTGGAATGATGCGGCGCAACGCGAACGGGCCGAACGCCTGATGCGGCGCATGCAGTTCCTCGACAAGCTCACCTACGAAGTGCGCCAGTTAGAAGAGCGCCTCGACGATTAACCCAGTGCCGCTCCGGTCGCACGCCTGATATACAGATAAGTCCTGATCACGATGGCCCTACTGCAGATCGCCGAACCCGGCCAAAGTCCTCAACCGCACCAGCGTCGTCTGGCTGTGGGGATCGACTTGGGCACTACCAATTCGCTGGTCGCTGCATTGCGCAGTGGTCTTTCCGAGCCTCTGGCCGATGCGCAAGGGCGGGTTATCCTGCCGTCTGCCGTGCGCTATCACGCCGATCGCGTCGAAGTCGGCGAATCGGCCAAACTGGCTGCCGCTACCGATCCTCTGAACACTGTGCTGTCGGTCAAGCGCTTGATGGGACGAGGTTTGTCCGACGTCAAGCAATTGGGCGATCAGCTGCCGTACCGTTTTGTCGACGGCGAGTCGCACATGCCGTTCATCGACACGGTGCAAGGCCCGAAAAGCCCGGTCGAAGTCTCCGCCGATATCCTCAAGGTGCTGCGTCAGCGTGCCGAAGCGACCTTGGGTGGCGAACTGGTCGGCGCAGTGATCACCGTTCCGGCCTATTTCGATGATGCTCAGCGTCAAGCCACCAAGGATGCGGCCAAGCTGGCCGGCCTGAACGTGCTGCGCTTGCTCAATGAACCGACCGCTGCTGCGGTGGCTTACGGTCTGGATCAACAGGCTGAAGGCCTGGTTGCCATTTATGACCTGGGCGGTGGCACCTTCGATATTTCGATTCTGCGTCTGACCGGCGGTGTGTTTGAAGTGCTGGCTACCGGTGGCGACAGCGCGTTGGGTGGCGATGACTTCGATCACGCCATTGCTGGCTGGATCATCGAGAGTGCTGGTCTGTCGGCCGACCTCGATCCGGGCGAGCAACGCAATCTGTTGCAAACCGCGTGTGCGGCCAAAGAATCCCTGACCAGTGCCTCGTCCGTCGAAGTCGCGTATGGCGACTGGAAGGCCGGGCTGACCCGTGAAGCGTTCAATGCGCTGATCGAGCCGATGGTTGCCCGCAGCCTGAAAGCCTGTCGTCGCGCGGTGCGTGATTCCGGCATTGAGCTGGAAGACGTTCATGCGGTGGTCATGGTCGGCGGCTCGACTCGCGTACCGCGCGTTCGCGAAGCCGTTGCGCAAGCCTTCGGTCGCGAACCGCTGACCGAAATCGACCCGGACCAAGTCGTGGCCATCGGTGCCGCGATCCAGGCCGATACCCTGGCTGGCAATAAGCGTGACGGCGGCGAACTGCTGTTGCTCGACGTGATTCCGTTGTCCCTGGGGCTGGAAACCATGGGCGGCCTGATGGAGAAGGTGATTCCGCGCAACACCACCATCCCTGTCGCCCGGGCCCAGGACTTCACCACTTATAAAGACGGCCAGTCGGCCATGGCGATCCACGTATTGCAGGGCGAGCGTGAGTTGATCAGCGACTGCCGCTCCCTGGCACGCTTCGAATTGCGCGGTATTCCAGCGATGGTTGCTGGTGCGGCGAAAATTCGCGTGACCTTCCAGGTCGATGCCGACGGTCTGCTCAGTGTCTCGGCCCGCGAATTGGGTTCGGGTGTCGAAGCCAGCATTCAGGTCAAACCGTCCTACGGCCTGACCGACGGCGAAATCGCCAAAATGCTCAAGGATTCGTTCCAGCACGCCAATGACGACAAGGTTGCCCGCGTATTGCGTGAGCAGCAGGTCGATGCCCAGCGCCTGATCGAAGCAGTGCAGGGCGCTCTGGATGTCGACGGCGAACGCTTGCTCGACGCCGAAGAGCGCATGGTCATCGAATTGCAGATGCAGGAACTGACCGAATTGATGAAAGGCACCGATGGTTACGCCATTGAGCAGCAGACCAAGCGTCTGTCGCAAGTGACCGATGCCTTTGCTGCCCGCCGCCTGGACTCGACGGTGAAAGCCGCTCTGGCGGGGCGCAATCTGAATGAAATCGAGGAATAATTGATGCCGCAGGTCATTTTTCTGCCACACGAGAAGTTCTGTCCGGAAGGCATGGTTGTGGAGGCTGAGCCCGGCATATCCATTCTCGAGCTGGCCCATGAACACCATATCGAGATGGAAAGCGCTTGCGGCGGCGTCTGCGCGTGCACCACTTGTCACTGCATCATTCGTGAGGGTTTCGACTCGCTGGAAGAGGCTGATGAGCTGGAGGAAGACTATCTTGATAAGGCTTGGGGGCTGGAAGCCCAGTCGCGTCTGGCCTGTCAGGCAAAAGTCGGGACTGAAGACCTGACCGTCGAAATTCCGAAATACTCGCTCAACCATGCCGCCGAAGCGCCGCACTGATTCAAGGAACTTTCATGAGCCTGAAATGGGTTGATGTGCTGGAAATCGCGATCCAGCTGGCTGAGTCAAAGCCGGATGTGGACCCGCGTTACGTGAACTTCGTCGATCTGCACCAGTGGGTGCTGGCATTGCCGGAGTTCAGTGATGATCCGACACGCGGTGGCGAGAAGGTGCTTGAAGCCATTCAGGCCGCCTGGATCGAAGAAGCAGACTGAGTCTGCACCGTACGCAGTTAGGCAATACCAAAGAACCCGCGTATAATTCGCGGGTTTAATTTTTCGCAAATTACCGTTTCTGGAGTTACACCATGGCTGTTCAACGTACTTTCTCCATCATCAAGCCTGACGCTGTTGCTAAAAATGTCATCGGCGAGATCACCACTCGTTTCGAAAAAGCAGGCCTGCGCGTTGTAGCTTCGAAACTGAAGCAACTGTCCAAAGCCGAAGCTGAAGGCTTCTACGCTGAGCACAGCGCTCGTGGTTTCTTCAACGACCTGGTTGCTTTCATGATTTCCGGTCCGGTTGTCGTTCAGGTTCTGGAAGGCGAAAACGCTATCGCTCTGAACCGTGAGCTGATGGGCGCTACCAACCCTAAAGAAGCTGCTCCTGGCACCATCCGCGCTGACTTCGCTGATTCCATCGACGCCAACGCCGTACACGGTTCGGACTCCGAAGCCGCTGCTGCTCGCGAAATCTCGTACTTCTTCGCAGCTACTGAAGTAACCACTCGCTAAGCATTGGCTTAAGAGTGAAGGTGAATCCATGACTACATCGACTGTAAAAACCAACCTGCTGGGTCTGACTCAACAGGAAATGGAAAAATTCTTCGACTCGATCGGGGAGAAGCGTTTCCGTGCCGGTCAGGTAATGAAATGGATTCACCACTTTGGCGTCGATGATTTCGACGCCATGACGAACGTCAGCAAGGCCTTGCGCGAAAAGCTCAAGGCTGTTGCTGAAATTCGTGGTCCGGAAGTGGTCAGCGAGGACATCTCCAGCGACGGTACCCGTAAGTGGGTGGTGCGCGTGGCGTCCGGCAGCTGCGTCGAGACCGTTTACATTCCCCAGGGCAAACGCGGCACCTTGTGCGTTTCGTCCCAGGCAGGCTGTGCCCTGGACTGCAGTTTCTGCTCCACCGGCAAGCAAGGTTTCAATAGCAACCTCACCGCCGCGGAAGTCATCGGCCAGGTGTGGATTGCCAACAAATCCTTTGGCAGCGTCCCGGCAACCGTCGACCGTGCCATCACCAACGTGGTGATGATGGGCATGGGTGAGCCGCTGCTGAACTTCGACAACGTCGTGGCCGCCATGCATCTGATGATGGATGACCTGGGTTATGGCATCTCCAAGCGCCGCGTAACCCTGTCGACTTCGGGTGTGGTGCCGATGATCGATGAGCTGTCCAAGCACATCGATGTTTCCCTGGCGTTGTCCCTGCACGCACCAAATGACGCATTGCGTAACCAATTGGTGCCGATCAACAAGAAGTATCCGCTTAAGATGCTGCTGGAATCGTGTCAGCGCTACATGTCGTCCCTGGGCGAAAAGCGCGTACTGACCATCGAGTACACCTTGCTCAAGGACATCAATGACAAGGTCGAACACGCGGTCGAAATGATCGAGTTGCTCAAGAATGTTCCGTGCAAGATCAACCTGATTCCGTTCAACCCGTTCCCGCATTCCGGTTACGAGCGTCCGAGCAACAATGCGATTCGCCGTTTCCAGGATCAGCTTCACCATGCAGGCTTCAACGTCACCGTGCGTACCACTCGCGGTGAAGACATCGATGCCGCGTGTGGCCAATTGGTAGGGCAGGTGCTGGATCGCACCCGTCGCAGCGAACGTTATATCGCCGTGCGTGAGTTGAGCGCCGACAACGATATGCCGCAAAACGCTGCGAACAATAATTAAGAGAGGATCTCTATGTCCCTGCGCTTCGCGCTGCTTGTGCTGTTGGCCAGCCTGTGTGCTGGTTGTGTCCTGTCGGGCGATTTCAACCCGATGAAGACCAGCAAGGGCCGTGATGAAGCGCGTGCCGCCTACGTGCAGCTGGGCCTGGGGTACTTGCAGCAGGGCATGACCGAGCGCGCCAAGGTCCCGCTGAAGAAGGCGTTGGAACTGGATGACTCGGATGCTGACGCCAACGCGGCCTTGGGGCTGGTGTTCCAGGCCGAGATGGAGCCGGAACTGGCCGATCAGCATTTTCGCAAGGCGCTGTCTTCCCGTCCCGCCGATGCGCGAATCCTGAACAACTACGGCAGTTTTCTGTTCGAAGAAAAACGTTACAAAGAGGCGTACGAGCGCTTTGAACAGGCGGCCGCCGATACTCTGTATCCTGAGCGTTCGCGGGTTTTCGAGAACCTCGGCATGACCGCTTCAAAGCTGGGCCAGCGTGACCTGGCTCGCCAGCAACTGGAAAAAGCCCTGCGTTTGAACCGCCAACAGCCACGTGCCTTGCTGGAAATGGCTGAGTTGTCATTCGAAGACAGGCATTATGTGCCCGCGCGTGACTATTACGATCGTTTTAGCCTGCTCACCGAGCAAAATGCACGTAGTCTATTGCTCGGCGTTCGGCTGGCAAAAGTGTTTGAAGATCGCGACAAGGCCGCCAGTTATGGCCTGCAATTAAAACGACTCTATCCCGGTACGCCGGAATATCAGCAATACCTGTCGGAGCAATGATGAAAGCGGCGCATCCCGAAGTTGTAGCAGCGAATCGCGTTAACCCCGGTGAGACTTTGCGCCAGGCCCGCGAAAGCAATGGCTGGTCGCTGGCCGAAGTGGCCCTCAAGCTCAACCTCACCGTCAATTCCCTGAGTAATCTGGAAGCCGGCGCTTTTGACAAGCTGCCTGGCCACACCTTTGCTCGTGGCTATATTCGCGCGTACGCCAAATTGCTGGGCATGGACCAGGCTGTTCTGGTTCAGCAGTTCGACCAATCCACCGGCACCGACTCCCAGGGCAGCAACGTCCACAGCCTGGGGCGTATCGAAGAGCCGGTTCGGGTTTCCCACACCATTTTGCGAATTGTCAGCCTGCTGTTGCTGATCGCGGTGATTGGTGGTGGTTTTGTCTGGTGGCAGGATCAAACCTCATCGCGCACCAAGGACCTGGTCAGCCTGGCTCCGGAACACGTTGAAGTCGAAGGCGCCGATGGCACCACCCAGATCCATCCGCTGGACGAGCCGGAAGACCAGGCGGTTGCGCAAGGTGAGTCTGAAGGTGAAACGCCTCTGGCGTTGCCGCAGGCGGAGGAGCCTGCCAACGCCGAAGCAAGCGCGCCGGCGCCAACACCCGCTCCAGCAGCCCCGGTAGCAACACCTGCGGCTCCGGCCCACAATACTGCTCCGGTTGTCGCGACACCGGCAGCGCCAGTTGTTGCCGCTGTACCGGCAGCGGTTGCGACGGCTCCGATTGCGCCGGCCGTTGCAGCTGCTGCTCCAGCAGCTCCGGTTGCGGGCCAGGGCCAGGTTCAACTGCAATTCAGCGCCGATTGCTGGACTCAAGTGACCGACGGCACGGGTAAAGTGTTGTTGAGTGGTCTCAAGCGTAAAGGCGAAAGTGTTTCCGTCAGCGGCAAGCCGCCCTTTGCCGTGCGTCTGGGCTTTGCCCGTGGCGCGCAGGTCAGCTACAACGGGCAGGTGGTTGATGTCGCTCCGTTCACCAGTGGCGAGACTGCTCGCCTGAAGTTAGGTCAATAAGTCATGCACGGCGAATCTCCAATCAAGCGTCGCGAATCCCGGAAAATCTGGGTCGGTAACGTGCCTGTTGGCGGCGATGCGCCCATCGCTGTGCAGAGCATGACCAACAGCGACACCAATGACGTAGCCGCCACCGTGGCCCAGATCAATCGTCTGGAAGCCGCCGGCGTCGATATCGTTCGGGTTTCGGTGCCGGACATGGACGCCGCCGAAGCCTTCGGCAAGATCAAGCAACTGGTCAAGGTGCCGTTGGTGGCTGACATCCACTTCGACTACAGGATCGCTCTGCGCGTAGCCGAACTGGGCGTCGATTGCCTGCGCATCAACCCAGGCAACATCGGTCGTGAAGACCGCGTACGTGCGGTGGTCGATGCCGCCCGTGATCGCGGGATTCCAATCCGTATCGGCGTGAACGCCGGTTCCCTGGAAAAAGACCTGCAAAAGAAATATGGCGAGCCGACTCCGGCTGCGCTGGTCGAGTCCGCCCTGCGTCACGTCGAACACCTCGAACGCCTGAATTTCCAGGACTTCAAGGTCAGCGTAAAAGCTTCCGACGTGTTCATGGCCGTTGAAGCCTACCGCTTGCTGGCCAAGGAAATCGTCCAGCCGTTGCACCTGGGCATCACCGAAGCCGGTGGTTTGCGTTCAGGCACAGTGAAATCCGCCGTGGGCCTCGGTATGCTGCTCGCCGAAGGGATTGGCGATACTATTCGCATCTCGTTGGCGGCCGACCCGGTCGAGGAAGTGAAAGTCGGCTACGACATTCTCAAATCCCTGCACCTGCGTTCCCGTGGCATCAACTTCATCGCCTGCCCGAGCTGCTCGCGGCAGAACTTCGATGTGGTCAAAACCATGAACGAGCTGGAAGGGCGCCTCGAAGACTTGCTGGTGCCGCTGGATGTCGCGGTAATCGGTTGCGTGGTCAACGGGCCGGGCGAAGCCAAGGAAGCCCATATCGGCTTGACCGGCGGCACGCCAAACCTGATTTACATCGACGGCAAGCCGTCGCAGAAACTGACGAATGACAATCTGGTGGATGAGCTTGAACGCTTGATCCGCCAGAAAGCGGCCGAAAAGGTCGAAGCCGACGCGGCTGTAATCGCTCGCGGCTGAGCCTGACTGAAGAGCCGAACGAATTTAAGGATTTAAAGTGAGCAAGTCTCTGCAAGCCATTCGTGGCATGAACGACATCCTGCCCGAACAGACTCCCCTGTGGCGTCATTTCGAGGGCACCGTTTCGCGTTTGCTGGATAACTACGGTTACAAGCAGATCCGCATGCCGATCGTCGAGTTCACCGAGCTGTTCAAGCGCTCCATCGGTGAAGTGACCGACATCGTCGAAAAAGAGATGTACACCTTCGAAGACCGCAACGGCGATTCCCTGACCCTGCGCCCTGAAGGCACAGCGGCCTGCGTGCGTGCGGTGCTCGAACACGGCATTACCGGCGGCGGCCAGGTGCAGAAACTCTGGTACATCGGCCCGATGTTCCGCCACGAACGTCCGCAGAAAGGCCGTTATCGCCAGTTCCACCAGATTGGTTGTGAAGTCTTCAACCTCGACGGTCCGGACATCGACGCCGAGCTGATCGTGCTGACCTGGCGCCTGTGGGGCGAGCTGGGTATCCGCGATGCGGTCAAGCTCGAACTCAACAGCCTGGGCACTGCCGAATCCCGTGGTCGTTATCGCGAAGCACTGGTCGAGTACCTGACCGCTCGCCTGGATCAACTGGACGAAGACAGCCAGCGCCGTCTGAAGACCAACCCGCTGCGGGTCCTGGATACCAAGAACGCCGACACTCAAGCGGTGCTGGCCGACGCGCCGAAAATGGCCGACTACCTCGACGAAGAATCCCGCGTGCACTTCGAGGGCCTCAAGGCTCGCCTGGACGCCGCCGGCATTCCTTATGTGATCAACCCGAAGCTGGTTCGCGGGCTGGATTACTACAGCAAGACCGTATTCGAATGGGTCACCGACCAATTGGGCGCCCAGGGCACGGTATGTGCCGGTGGTCGTTACGACGGTCTGGTGGAGCAGATGGGCGGCAAGCCGACCCCGGGCGTCGGTTTCGCCATGGGCATCGAGCGTCTGGTGCTGCTGCTTGAAACCCTGGAGCAGATCCCCGAAGAGATCTCCCGTCAGGTTGACGTCTACCTCTGCGCCTTCGGTGAAGCTGCCGAGCTGGCCGGTCTGACCCTGAGCGAGCGTGTTCGTGATCAACTGCCCAACCTGCGCCTGCAAATCAATGCCGGGGGCGGCAGCTTCAAAAGCCAGTTCAAGAAAGCCGACAAGAGCGGTGCGCTGTACGCATTGATCCTCGGTGACGACGAAATGGCCCAGCAAGTGGTAGGTTTCAAACCCCTGCGTGGCCAGGGCGAACAACAAAGCATTGCCTGGGATGCGCTTGCTGCACACCTGGCCACCTGCGTCGTGCAGGGTTGAAGCTGTCAAACAGCCGATTTAGCGATTAAGGAGTATTGGGGTGTCGAGTACCGAAGACGAACATGTGGCGGAGTTGAAGGAGTGGTGGACACGCAACGGCAAGCCCCTGGTTACTGGCGGCCTGTTGGCGCTGGTCATCGTGTTCGGCTGGCAGGCCTTTCAGAAGTATCAGAGCAATCAGTCGCAAGGCGCCTCGATTCTCTACCAGCAGTTGCTGGAAACCACGCTGACGCCTGACGGCAAGCCTGATGCTGCACGTGTTTCGGATCTGGCCGGCAAGCTCAACAGCGAGTTCGGCGGCACTGCCTACGCGCAATACGGCAGCCTGTTCGTGGCGAAAGTCGCGGTCGACAGCGGCAAGCTGGACGACGCTGCCAGCGAGCTGAAAGCCATTGTCGACAAGCCGGCCAACCCGGCTCTGGGTGAAATCGCCCGTCAGCGCCTGGCGCAGGTGCTGGCCGCGCAGAACAAGGTCGATGAAGCCCTGAAACTGCTCGAAGGCGATGCCGACAAGGCCTTCCTGGCCACTCGCGAAGAACTCAAGGGCGACTTGCTGGTGCAACTGGGTCGTACCGACGAAGCGAACGCAGCGTATCAAAAAGCCAAGGCGGCACTGTCGGATGAAGCGGCGGTCGGTGGCCTACAAATCAAGCTGGACGACCTGGCCAAAGGGGATGCGTGACGTGATCCGTTGGAAACATGCAGCATTGCTGGCTCTGGCCATTCTGGCCGCGGGTTGCAGCAGCAACAGCAAAAAAGAGTTGCCACCGGCCGAGCTGACCGACTTCAAGGAAGAAGTGGTTCTGCACAAGCAGTGGAGTCGTTCGATCGGTAACGGTCAGGGCGAAACCTACAACATGCTGGTTCCGGCGATCGATGGCGATACCATCTATGCCGCCGACGTCACCGGTGTGGTGATGGCGATGGATCGCAGCAATGGCGACGTCAAGTGGAAGAAAGATCTCAAACTGCCTGTCTCCGGCGCCGTTGGCGTGGGTTACGGTCTGGTCATGATCGGCACGCTCAAGGGTGAAATCGTTGCCCTGGATGCCAGCAGCGGTGAAGAGAAATGGCGCGCTCGCGTGACCAGCGAAGTTCTCGCACCACCGGCCACCAACGGTGACGTTGTTGTGGTTCAGACCCAGGATGACCGTCTGATCGGTCTGGATGCCTCTACCGGCAACCAGCGCTGGTTGTATGACAGCACGCCAGCGGTCCTGACCCTGCGCGGCACCAGCGCACCGATCGTCACCAACCGCCTCGCGGTGGCCGGCTTGTCGACCGGTAAAGTGGTTGCTCTTGATGTGTCCAACGGCGTGCCGGTTTGGGAACAGCGTGTAGCGATTCCACAAGGTCGTTCGGAGCTGGAGCGTGTGGTCGATATCGACGGTGGCTTGCTGCTGTCCGGCGGTACACTGTATGTCGCCAGCTACCAGGGTCGCGTCGCGGCACTGGACCTGGAAAGCGGTCGTCAGCTCTGGCAGCGTGATGCTTCCAGCTATGCCGGCGTCGCCCAGGGTTTTGGCAGCGTCTATGTGAGCCTGTCTTCGGGCACTGTTGAAGGCGTCGACGAGCGTTCCACCACTGCATTGTGGAGCAACGATTCGCTGGCCCGCCGTCAACTGTCGGCTCCGGAAGTGTTCTCCAGCTACGTTGCAGTCGGTGACCTGGAAGGTTACCTGCACCTGCTGAGTCAGGTGGACGGTCGTTTCGTCGGCCGCGAGCGCATCGACAGCGACGGCCTGCGTGCCCGTCCGCTGGTGGTGGGTGACACGATTTATGTGTATGGCAACAGCGGCAAACTGGAAGCCCTGACCATCAAGTAAAGACTATGCTTGGGGTTTAACCCCCAAGCGGCCTTGTTCTGCAAGGCTCGCAGCGCTTTCAAGCGCTGCCCCGAGCACCAGCCGCTGCCTCGCAGCGGCTTTTGTATTTTCTGAAATAACGAAGTGGAGAGCCGCATGGTTCCCGTAATCGCCCTGGTGGGCCGACCGAACGTCGGCAAGTCCACCTTGTTCAACCGCCTGACCAGGACTCGCGACGCCATCGTCGGCGACTTGTCCGGTCTGACCCGTGATCGCCAATACGGTGAGGCCAAGTGGCAAGGGCGTTCCTACATTCTGGTCGACACTGGCGGTATCTCCGGTGACGAGCACGGTATGGACGAAAAAATGGCCGAGCAGTCGCTGCTGGCCATTGAAGAAGCGGATGTCGTTCTGTTCCTGGTAGATGCCAAGGCCGGTTTTACCGCCGCCGACCAGATGATCGCCGAGCACTTGCGCAAGCGTAACAAGCGTTCCTACGTGGTCGCCAACAAGGTCGACAACATCGACCCTGAAATGGCCCGCGCCGAATTCGCCCCGTTGGGCATGGGCCACGCGATCCCGATCGCCGGTGCCCATGGTCGTGGCATCACCCAGATGCTGGAAATCGCCCTGAGCGACTTCCCGAAAGACGAAGAAGAACCGCAAGAAGGCGAAGAGGAAGAGATCGTTGCCGAAGGTGAGGAAGCCAAGCGCATTCCTGGCCCAAGCGAAAAAGACGGTATCAAGATCGCCATCATCGGTCGTCCGAACGTCGGCAAGTCGACCCTGGTCAACCGCATGCTCGGTGAAGACCGGGTGATCGTGTATGACCAGCCCGGTACTACCCGCGACAGTATCTACATCCCGTTTGAGCGTAACGATGAGAAGTACACGCTGATCGACACCGCTGGTGTGCGCAAGCGCGGCAAGATTCACGAAGAAGTCGAAAAGTTCTCCGTGGTCAAAACCCTGCAGGCGATCAAAGACGCCAACGTGGTGATCTTCGTGATGGACGCCCGCGAAGGCGTGGTGGATCACGACCTCAACCTGCTGGGCTTTGCCCTTGAAGCCGGTCGTGCGCTGGTGATCGCGATCAACAAGTGGGACGGCATGACGCCGAGCGAGCGCGACTTCGTGAAGGTCGAACTGCAACGTCGACTGTTCTTCGTCGACTTCGCCGACATCCACTTCATCTCGGCCCTGCACGGCACTGGCGTAGGTAATCTCTACGCGTCGGTACAGAACTCGTTCAAGTCCGCGGTCACCCGCTGGCCGACCAACCGCCTGACCCAGATTCTGGAAGATGCGGTCGGCGAGCACGCGCCTCCGATGGTCAACAACCGCCGGATCAAGCTGCGTTATGCCCACTTGGGTGGTGCGAACCCGCCGATCATCGTGATCCACGGTAACCAGATCGAGAAGGTGCCGAAGTCTTACGTCCGTTACCTGGAAAACACTTACCGTCGTGTGCTCAAGCTGGTCGGTACGCCGATCCGCATCGAGTTCAAGGGCGGCGAGAACCCGTACGAAGGCAACAAGAACTCGCTCACCGACCGTCAGGTCAACAAGAAGCGTCGTTTGATGTCGCACCACAAAAAGGCCGACAAGAAGCGCCGCGACAAGCGCTGATTCAAGGCCTCACTCTTTTTGTGAGGGCTTGTTGTGGCGAGGGAGCTTGCTCCCGCTGGACCGCGAAGCGGCCCCAGTATCTGCAACCGAGATCGTTAGTTGGAACGCATCGGTTGATTTGCGACTGCTGCGCAGCCGAGCGGGACGGTGCGGCGTTCCGACAAGCTCCCTCGCCACAAGTTATGCGGTGTACATTAGAAGAAGGGTGCCGGTTGGCGCCCTTTTTTTGTGGGCGTCGTTTGGGCTATCCTCGGGCTCTCCCGTGCCGCCGTTAGAGCCGGGTGTAGCCCAGGGAATCACCGATGATCACCAGTAAGCTGCCGAATGTCGGCATCACTATCTTCACGCAGATGTCTCAGCTCGCGACGCAGACCGGGGCGATCAACCTGTCCCAGGGTTTTCCCGATTTCGACGGCCCGCAGGCCCTGCGCGATGCGGTCGGTCGGCATATCGCCAGTGGCCACAACCAGTATTCGCCGATGACCGGCTTACCGGCGTTGCGTCAGCAGATCGCGGCGAAGATCGCTCGCAGCTACGGCGCGCATGTTGATGCCGACAGCGAAGTGACGGTCACCCCCGGCGCGACCCAGGCGATCTTCTGCGCGATTCAGGCGGTGATCCACAGCGGGGATGAAGTGATCGTGTTCGATCCGTGCTACGACAGCTACGAGCCCTCGGTCGAGCTGGCCGGTGGTCGCTGTGTGCATGTGCAACTCGGCCTGAAGGACTTCGCCATCGACTTCCAGAAGCTCGCCGAAGCCCTGAGCCCGCGCACGCGGATGATCATCCTCAATACCCCGCACAACCCAAGCGGTGCGCTGATCAGCCGTGCCGAGCTGGATCAGCTGGCGGCGTTGATCCGCGACCGCGACATCTATGTGATCAGCGACGAAGTCTATGAACACCTGGTGTTCGACGGTGTGTCTCACGCCAGCGTATTGGCCCATGAAGAGCTGTATCAGCGCGCTTTCGTGGTCAGTTCGTTCGGCAAGACGTACCACGTCACCGGTTGGAAAACCGGTTATGTCGTGGCGCCGCCGGCCCTTAGCGCGGAGCTGCGCAAGGTGCACCAGTACGTCAGTTTCTGTGGCGTGACGCCGTTGCAGTACGCGTTGGCCGATTACATGGCCGAGCACCCGGAACACGTCGAAGAGTTGCCGGGCTTCTATCAGGCCAAGCGCGATCTGTTCTGCGATCTGCTGACGCCGTCGCGCTTCAGTTTTACCCGCGTGGCCGGTACTTATTTCCAGTTGGTCGATTACTCGCAGATTCGCCCGGACCTCAATGACGTCGAGATGGCGCTGTGGATGACCCGAGAGCATGGCGTCGCGAGCATTCCGATCTCGGTGTTCTACCAGACTCCACCTGAAGGCCAGCGCCTGGTGCGTCTGTGCTTTGCCAAGCGCGAGGAGACCCTGCGTGAAGCAGCGGCAAAACTATGCCTGATCTGAGTACTCTGCCCAATCTGAATCTTGCGCTGATCCAGACCACCTTGGCCTGGCACGATCGTCAGGCCAATCTGGAGCATTTCGAGCCGTTGCTGGAACAGGCTCGCGGTGCGGACCTGATCATCCTGCCGGAGATGTTCACCACCGGTTTCTCCATGGAATCGGAAACCCTCGCCGAGCCGGAAAATGGCGCCACCAGTAAATGGATGCGGGCTCAGGCGGCGAAGCTGGGCGCGGTGGTGACCGGCAGCATCATCGTCCAGGCGGCTGACGGTAGCCATCGCAATCGTCTGTTGTGGGCACGGCCGGACGGGGAGGTGTGGCACTACGACAAGCGTCACCTGTTCCGCATGGCCGGGGAGAACAATCACTACACCCCGGGCGAGCGTCAGGTGCAGTTCGAATTGAAGGGTTGGCGAGTGCGGCCGCTGATTTGCTACGACCTGCGCTTCCCGGTCTGGAGTCGCGATCCGCAAGACACTGACTTGCTGCTGTACACCGCCAACTGGCCGGGCGCACGGCGTCAGCACTGGAACCGATTGCTGCCGGCACGGGCGATCGAAAACCTCTGCTATGTGGCGGCGGTGAACCGTATCGGTACCGATGGCAAAGGCTTTGCGTATACCGGTGACAGTCAGGTCCTGGATTTTCAGGGCGAGACGTTGCTCGGTGCAGGCGATGCCGATGGCGTATTCAAGGTCGTGCTCGACGCGGCGGAACTGGCGGCATATCGCAAACGGTTCCCGGCGAATCTGGATGCGGATACCTTCGAGTTCACCTGACCGATCGTTGAGCAACAAAAAAGGCCCCGAGGTTTTCACCCCGGGGCCTTTTGCATTTGCAGCGAAGCTTACGCCGCTTTCGCTTCCGGCTGGCTCAGGGAGCGGTTCAGTGCGCTGAACAGGGCCTTGAAGCTGGCAGTGGTGATGTTTTCATCGATGCCGACGCCATGTACCGCACGCTCACCATTCACCCGCAATTCAATGTAGGCCGCGGCCTTGGCATTGGTGCCCGCGCCGATGGCGTGTTCGTTGTAGTCCATGATTTCCACCGGGATCGGCAGGCCGGCCACCAGTGCTTCCAGGGCACCGTTGCCCTTGCCGCGCCAGTGCAGGTTGGTTTCGCCCTGACCTTTGCTGGAAACTTCGACTTCCACGGCGCTGTGTCCGTTTTCTTCCTGCAGGCGATGGCTGACCAGCGCATACGGGGTGTTGGCCTGCAAGTACTCGCTGTGCAGCAGCGCGTGGATCTGCTGGGCGGTCATCTCCAGGCCCAGGCGATCGGTTTCACGCTGCACGACCTGGCTGAACTCGATTTGCATGCGACGCGGCAAGCTGATGCCGTATTCCTGTTCCAGCAGGTAAGCGATACCGCCCTTGCCCGACTGGCTGTTGACGCGAATCACCGCCTCGTAGCTGCGGCCAATGTCGGCCGGGTCGATCGGCAGGTACGGCACTTCCCACAGGGCGTCCGGTTGCTGCTGGGCGAAGCCCTTGCGGATTGCATCCTGGTGCGAGCCGGAGAACGCGGTGTGAACCAGGTCGCCGACGTACGGGTGACGTGGGTGCACCGCAATCTGGTTGCACTCTTCGACGACTTTGCGCACGCCATCGATATCGGAGAAATCCAGCTCAGGGTTGACGCCCTGGGTGTAGAGGTTCAATGCCACGGTGACGAGATCGACGTTACCGGTACGTTCGCCGTTGCCGAATAGGCAGCCTTCGACACGGTCGGCGCCGGCCATCAGGCCCAGCTCGGTGGCGGCCACGCCGGTGCCACGGTCGTTGTGGGTGTGCAGGCTGATGATCACGCTGTCACGACGGTTGATGTGACGACCGAACCATTCGATCTGGTCGGCATAGATGTTCGGGGTGGCACATTCGACGGTGGCGGGCAGGTTGAGGATCACCTTGTGCTCAGGCGTCGGGTTCCACACCTCGATCACCGCGTCGCAGACTTCCTTGGCGAATTCCAGTTCGGTGGCGCTGAAGGTTTCTGGCGAGTATTCGAAGGTCCACTCGGTGTCCGGCTGCTGGGCGGCATATTTGACGAACAGCTTGGCGGCGTTCACGGCGATGGCCTTGATCCCGTCCTTGTCCTGGTTGAAGACAATGCGGCGGAAGGAAGGGGAGGTCGCGTTGTACAGGTGAACGATGGCCTTCTTGGCACCGCGCAGGGATTCAAACGTGCGCGCGATCAAGTCTTCACGGCCCTGGGTCAGCACCTGAATGGTGGTGTCGTCCGGGATGTGGCCGCCTTCGATCAGGGTACGCACGAAGTCGAAGTCGGTTTGCGAAGCAGCCGGGAACGAGGCTTCGATTTCTTTCACACCGACTTGCACCAGGGTCTTCCAGAAACGCAGCTTCTTGACCGCGTCCATTGGCTCGATCAACGACTGGTTGCCGTCACGAAGGTCCGAGCTGCACCAGATCGGCGCTGCAGTGATGGTCTTCGATGGCCAGGTGCGATCCGGCAGGTTGATGGTCGGGAACGCGCGGTATTTCGAAGACGGGTCTTTGAGCATGCTCATTGGAAAATCCTTATTGTGTGGGCCGAAAAAAGGCGGCCTGCCGGTGGATCAAATGTTCTGGTAAAGCATCAGACGAGGCACCGCGATTCAGCCTGGCAGTCGTGCACTGACGAGGCACAGGCTGCGGTGCTGGCGGAGCTGAATGAGGGTGTGAGAGGTTTTCATGCCTTCAACCCTAACCGCGGGGGGAAAGGATGGCAAGCAGTCGAAAAACTTTGAGAGGAATACTCGAAAATCGGGTTTTTGCGAGATTTTATTGCTCGTAAGAAGCAGGATCGTTTTGTCGCTTGCGCAGTGTCTCAGCCATGCGCAATCGATAGAAGAGGGGTTGAGTGGGTTGAGAGTGTTCGGTTTACCTGAGGGTTTCGGTGATGCTCAGGCCGTCTTCGCGGGCTCGCCCGCGAAGAGGCCATCTGCCTCAACCACTGCTTATGGCTGAAACGCACCAATGAAAATCGCCGGGTCCACCCGCGCATCGTTCAAGCTGACGTTCCAGTGCATATGCGGTCCGGTCGCGCGGCCAGTTGAGCCGACTTTCCCGACCACCTCACCACGCGCCAGTTGCTGGCCGACTTTCACGTCGATCTTCGACATGTGGCAGAACATGCTGATAAAGCCCTGGCCGTGGTCGACGAACACTGTATTGCCGTTGAAGAAGTAATTCCCGATCAGGATTACCTTGCCGGCGGCCGGGGTTTTGATCGGCGTGCCGGCGGGTACGGCAAAGTCGAGGCCCGCATGGGGATTACGCTCTTCGCCATTGAAAAAGCGGCGCACGCCGAACTTGCTCGACAGCGGCCCATCGACTGGTTTGTCCAGCAACAGGTTGCTCGGGGTATTCGGGCTGAAACTGCGGTAAGCCTGGATCTGCTCGGCCAACTCGCCCTCGATGCGCTTGAGATTCGCCGGGTTCGGATTGACCTGCTGCGTATTCTTCAGGGTGATGTGCTGTTCCGGGTATTTCTTGTTGCCGACGGTGAAGCTCAGGTTGCGACCACCGCTGCTCAGCGACTGGCTGCCCGGTTTGACCGTCAGCGGCACGCCGACGATGGCCAGCCAGTTGTTCTGCTCTTTGACCACCAATACGGGTTTGCCTTGATAACTGGCTTTCGGCGCCTGGGCGGAGCTGCCCAGATCAACCACTGCCACGCCGCCCGGCACCGGTTTGTTCAACAGGCGGGTGATGTAACTGTCGGCGTGGGCGTTGAAGGTCAGGCACAGCAACAGCAATGGAGCAAAAAAGCGCGGCATGGATCAATCCAGTAAAGAAAGGGTGACAGGCGTCAGGTGATTGTCTTCGACCCGCACTTGCAGTTCGCCGTCGCCGAGTTTGGCTTTCAGGCGCTGGCCGGTGTGGGTTTGCGCGGCGCTGCGGATCGCGTTGCCGCGCTCGTCCAGCAGAATGCTGTAGCCACGAGCGAGGGTCGCCAACGGGCTGACCACATGCAGCGTCTGCATCTGACTTTGCAGTTGCAGGCGACGGGATTTAAGCCCTTCGCGCATGGCCCGGGGCAGGCGCTCGGCGAGGCTGTCGAGGCGCTGGCGAAGCATCGCCAGTTGTCGCCCGGGATGTTGCCCGGCGAGGCGGGTTTCCAGGCGGATCAAGCGCTCGCGACGGGTGTTGAGGCTACGTTCGAAAGCGCGGCGCAGGCGCATGTCCAGATCATCCAGGCGTTGCGCTTGCTGACGCAGGCGTTCGCCGGGATGGCGCAAGCGCCGAGAGATGCCTTCCAGACGCAGCCGATCGCGCATCAAGCGGTCACGCATGCGCATCACCAGTCGTCGATGCAGGCTTTCGACTCGACGCACCAGATCGCTGGAGTCAGGCGCCAGCAGTTCGGCGGCGGCGGACGGCGTCGGCGCGCGAACGTCGGCGACAAAGTCACTGATCGATACGTCGGTTTCATGGCCGACGGCGCTGACGATCGGCGTCACGCAGGCATCCACGGCGCGGGCCACGGCTTCTTCGTTGAAACACCAGAGGTCTTCCAGCGAGCCGCCGCCACGGGCCAGGATCAACGCATCGAAACCACGGGCGTCCGCCAGTTTCAGCGCGCGGACAATTTGCGCAGTGGCTTCGCGACCTTGTACGGCGGTAGGGATCAGCGTCAGTTGCACCTGCGGCGCACGGCGGCGGAACACACTGATGATGTCGCGGATCACCGCGCCGGTGGGTGAACTGATGATGCCGATGCGTTGCGGGTGCGCCGGCAGCGGCACTTTGCGTTCGGCACTGAACAGGCCTTCGGCGCTGAGTTTTTCCTTCAAAGCATCGAAGGCCAGACGCAGGGCGCCGTCACCAGCCGGCTCCACGGTGTCGAGAATCAGTTGGTAGTCACCACGGCCTTCAAACAGCGAAACCTTGCCACGAACCTTGACCGCCAGGCCATCCTTCAGCGCCTGGCGAACCCGCGCGGCGTTCTGCCGGAACAGTGCGCAACGCACCTGGGCGCCGCTGTCCTTGAGGGTGAAGTACACATGGCCGGACGCCGGGCGGGCGAGGTTGGAGATTTCGCCTTCGACCCAGATGTTGCTGAACACGTCTTCGAGCAACACCCGCGCGCGGCCGTTGAGCTGGCTGACAGTCAGGACTTCCCGGTCCAGGCCGAGTCTTGCAAAGGGATCTTTAATCATGGGGCGCAGTTTAAAGGCATTCGGCGATCAATCTCCATGATCCGGCGAAAATCCCCTGTGGGAGCCCCCTCGCCACAGGTCGCTCCCCACAGGTTTGCTTACGGCAGCCGGGTGAAGTGTTCAACGAATTGCTGAACCAGCGCGGTGGGATCTTGCCGGCAGGCGAGGGCGACGGTGCTGTGGCAATCCGGATCGGCCAAGGGGAGAAAATGGATGTCCGGCGGCGCAATGTCCTGCATCGATTCCGGTAACAGCGCGATGCCGAACCCGGCCTGGATCAATTGCAGTTGCGTGGTTTTGCGTGACACCACCCGAGCCGCCCGGGGAAAGAACCCTTGGCGCATGCACAGCTCGGCAGATAGATAGCTCAGACCGCCGCGCTGTGGATGAGGGATGGAAATAAACGCTTCATCCTTCAACTGTGCCAGATCGATGCCGTGTGCGGACTTTTCCACAGCCAGCCGATGATTCGGCGGCACTGCCAACAACAGACGCTCGCTGTACAGCGGAACAATCTGCACCCCTTCACGCTGGCGCAGCACCGGCAGGCGCAACAGACCCACATCCAGGCGACCTTCGGCCAATTCTTCCAGTTGTGCTTCCGAGGACAGCTTGACGATGTCCATCGACACCCCGGCATGCAGATCCAGATAAACGCTGATGCCGCGCAGCAGTCGACCACTCATGGGCACGGTGCTGGAATGGCTCAGGCGCAAGACGCCCAGTTGACCGGTGCCCACTTGAGTGGCCATTTCGCTGGCCTTGGTCAGTTCGTTCAGCAGGTTTCTGGCCCGAGGCAAAAAGGCTTCACCCGCTGACGTCAGGCGGGGCTGGCGGGCGGTTCGTTCGAACAGTGGCGTTTGCAGGCGGGTTTCCATGTCCTTGATCTGCCGGCTCAAGGCTGACTGAGCAATAAACAGTCGTTCGGCCGCTGCGCTGAAGCTGCCGCTCTCGGCGATTTCCACGAAGTAACGCAATTGGCGGGTTGAAAGCACCAGGTATGCCTTTTTGAGATGGGTGATCGATTTTGAAGATATTAGTCGCAACGCCCGGCGCTGGCTAAAGTCATCACAGGAATAAAAGGAAGCCGTGTCGATGAATGTGCTGGAGTTATTGAGCCAATGGCCGTGGGGTGTGGTGGATTGGTTGGTGATCGGATTGGGTGTTGCCCTGGCCTACATCGTGTTCGGCATTGCCGGTTTTGGCACCGCGCTGGTGGCGGGGCCGATTCTGATTCTGTTCATGCCACTGTCGAAAATCGTGCCGCTGTTGGTGCTGCTGGATTTCGTCGCCGCGTTCGGCAATCTGCTGCCCTCGCGTCGAGATGTAGAGCGGTCCGAATTGCTGCGACTGCTGCCGTGCATGGCGGTGGGTTGCACGTTGGGGGTGATTTTTCTGCTGAACCTGAAATCCGATGTGTTGCTGCTGTTGATGGGGCTGTTTATCAGCGCCTATGCGATTTACAGCCTGTGGATCAAAACCCGTCCGACACGATTATCCGCCGGGTGGGCGGTGCCGATGGGCACGGTGGGCGGGATGTTCGGGGCGCTGTTTGGCAGTGGCGGCTTTCTATATGCGATCTATTTGAACAGTCGGTTACCCAAGGACGAGGCTCGGGCCACCCAGAGTGCGTTGATCAGTTGCAGCACCGTGGTGTGTTTGAGCCTGTTTGCCGTCGCCGGTGTGTATGCCGAGCTACCCTTGTTGGTATTGGCGCTGTGTTTGTTGCCGGCGATGGCGCTGGGGCTGTGGATCGGTCGGCGATTGATCATGAAGTTGTCCCGCGAGGCTTTCGTGCGGTTGGTGACCTGGCTGGTGCTGGCCAGCGGGATTGCCTTGATCGGGCGTTATTTGAGCACTTGACCAGATTTCGTCAGGGATTAAGCTGCCGGCCGCCCTGACAATCGGCGCACCGCAGCAACATCCCTTTGACGCAGTAGGCTTGCACCATGAATTCGCAAAGCATCATCGTCCCGAAAATCTCCACACTGCCGGTACACGAACCCCGGGCCCGGGCGGTCGTGCGGTGGCTGGTGCGCAAGAACATTATTAAAGAAGAGCTGACCACCTGTGGCCGCACCGGCAATCACATGGCCCACGCCATCGCCGACGGCGCTCGCGCCGTGGTCCTGCACCCTGAAGCGCTGCCATTCGGCGAGCCGATCAATGGGCTGGAGGTCATCACCAAGCGTTGCATCTATACACCGGCCAAGGGTTTTCTCGAAGAAGCCGGCTGCGCCGAGTGCCGCAAGGAGATCGGCGAAGCGCTGTTCGAAAGCCTGGAAGACTGGATGCCGGGGCGCACCGATAACTTCACCTGCCCTGAGTGCGGGCATGAGGACGACATCAACGGCTTTCTGTTTTTGCAGGAATGCGGCTTTTCCAACCTGGGGTTCATCTTCAACAATTGGCTCGAGGCCGGGTTCAAGCAGGACTTTATCGATGAGTTTGCCGATTGGCTGGATCAGCCCGTGAGTTGGGTCAAAGTCGAACTCTAAATGCCGGCGTTGGTCCCCTATGGGGGACAATGTTTCTCCGTATGTCAGTAATGCCAATAATAGACAGAGTTTTACATTGAACCCGAGGGGGTGTCTGACTATAATGGCGCGCTTCCATTTTCCCGCTCGGGAGCCCCCGCGATGCTGCGTATCAGCCAAGAAGCTCTGACATTCGACGACATTCTCCTAGTGCCCGGTTATTCCGAGGTGCTTCCTAACGAAGTCAGTCTCAAGACCCGCCTTACCCGTGGCATCGAGCTGAATATTCCACTGGTTTCCGCCGCTATGGACACCGTTACTGAAGCCCGTCTGGCAATCGCCATGGCTCAGGAAGGTGGCATCGGCATCATCCACAAGAACATGACCATCGAGCAGCAAGCTGCCGAAGTGCGCAAGGTCAAGCGTTACGAAGCCGGTGTGGTCAAGGACCCGATCACCATCGAGGCCGATGCCACGGTGCGTGAACTGTTCGAACTGACCCGCCTGCACAATATCTCCGGCGTTCCGGTACTACACGATGGCGACCTGGTCGGCATCGTCACTTCCCGTGACGTGCGTTTCGAAAACCGCATGGACGTCAGCGTCCGTGAAGTGATGACGCCTAAAGAGCGTCTGGTCACGGTCAAGGAAGGCGCCAACAAGAACGATGTGCGTGAATTGCTGCACAAGCACCGCATCGAGCGCGTGCTGATCGTCGACGACAAATTTGCCCTCAAAGGCATGATGACCGTCAACGACATCGAAAAAGCCAAGGCTTATCCGCTGGCCAGCAAGGACGATCAAGGTCGTCTGCGCGTTGGCGCCGCGGTCGGCACCGGTAAAGACACCGGTGACCGTGTAGCTGCCCTGGTCCATGCTGGTGTTGACGTGGTGGTGGTCGACACTGCCCACGGTCACTCCAAAGGTGTGATCGACCGCGTTCGCTGGGTCAAGCAGAACTTCCCTGAAGTGCAGGTCATCGGCGGCAACATCGCCACCGGCGCTGCCGCCAAGGCCCTGGCCGAAGCCGGCGCTGACGCAGTCAAGGTCGGTATCGGCCCAGGCTCGATCTGCACCACCCGTATCGTCGCCGGTGTCGGCGTCCCGCAAATCAGTGCCATCGCCAACGTCGCCGCTGCCCTTGAAGGCACCGGTGTTCCGTTGATCGCCGACGGCGGCATCCGTTTCTCCGGTGACCTGTCCAAGGCCATCGTGGCGGGCGCCTCCTGCGTGATGATGGGCTCGATGTTCGCCGGTACTGAAGAAGCGCCAGGCGAGATCGAACTGTTCCAGGGCCGTTCGTACAAGGCTTATCGCGGCATGGGTTCGCTGGGCGCCATGTCCCAGGCTCAAGGTTCCTCCGACCGTTACTTCCAGGACTCCTCCGCGGGTGCCGAGAAGCTGGTTCCGGAAGGTATCGAAGGGCGTGTTCCTTACAAGGGCACCCTGAGCGCCATCATCCATCAACTGATGGGCGGCCTGCGTTCCTCGATGGGTTACACCGGCAGCGCCGACATCGAAGAAATGCGCACCAAGCCTGAGTTCGTGCGGATCACCGGCGCTGGCATGGCCGAGTCCCACGTCCACGACGTACAGATCACCAAAGAAGCGCCAAACTACCGCGTAGGTTGAGGCTTCAAGCAAATCGTTAAGCAACCGGGGCTGTTCTATTCAGCCCCGAGTTGTTTCTGAATTACTTAGACGAGACTGAATCATGGCCCTCGACATTCACGCTCACCGCATCCTGATCCTCGACTTCGGTTCCCAGTACACCCAACTGATCGCCCGCCGCGTGCGTGAAATCGGTGTTTACTGCGAACTGCATCCGTTCGACATGGACGAGGAAGCCATTCGCGAATTCGCTCCAAAAGGTGTGATCCTCGCCGGCGGCCCCGAGTCCGTGCACGAAGCTGACAGCCCTCGCTGCCCGCAAGCGGTGTTTGACCTGGGCGTGCCAGTCTTCGGTATCTGCTATGGCATGCAGACCATGGCCGAGCAACTGGGCGGCAAGGTTGAAGGTTCCGACCTGCGTGAGTTCGGTTACGCCCGTGTCGACGTGGTCGGCAAGAGCCGCCTGCTCGACGGCATCGAAGACCATATCGACGCTGATGGCCTGTTCGGCCTCGACGTATGGATGAGCCACGGTGACAAGGTCACCAAGATGCCGGAAGACTTCCACATCCTGGCCAGCACCCCGAGCTGCCCGATTGCCGGCATGTTCAACGATGACCGTGCCTACTACGGCGTGCAGTTCCACCCGGAAGTGACCCACACCAAGCAGGGCGGTCGCATCCTGTCGCGCTTCATCCTCGACATCTGTGGCTGTGAAGCCCTGTGGACGCCGTCGAAGATTGCCGAAGACGCCATCGCCCAGGTCCGTGCCCAGGTTGGCACCGACAACGTACTGCTCGGTCTGTCCGGCGGCGTGGACTCCTCGGTGGTTGCCGCGCTGCTGCACAAGGCCATTGGCGATCAGCTGACCTGCGTATTCGTCGACAACGGCCTGCTGCGTCTGCACGAAGGCGAGCAAGTGATGGCCATGTTCGCCGAGAACATGGGCGTCAAAGTGATCCGCGCCAACGCCGAGGACCAGTTCCTCAACAACTTGGCTGGCGAGTCCGATCCAGAGAAGAAGCGCAAGATCATCGGCCGTACCTTCATCGACGTGTTCGATGCCGAATCCTGCAAGCTGGACAACATCAAGTACCTGGCCCAGGGCACCATCTACCCGGACGTGATCGAGTCGGCTGGCGCGAAAAGCGGCAAGGCGCACGTGATCAAGTCGCACCACAATGTGGGTGGCCTGCCGGAAGAAATGAACCTCAAGCTGGTTGAACCGCTGCGCGAGCTGTTCAAGGACGAAGTCCGTCGTTTGGGCCTGGAACTCGGCCTGCCGTACGACATGGTCTACCGTCACCCGTTCCCGGGTCCGGGCCTGGGCGTGCGGATCCTCGGTGAAGTGAAGAAGGAATACGCCGACCTGCTGCGTCGTGCCGACCACATCTTCATCGAAGAACTGCGCAAGGCCGACTGGTACCACAAGGTCAGCCAGGCGTTCGTAGTGTTCCAGCCGGTGAAATCGGTTGGCGTTGTCGGCGATGGCCGTCGTTACGCCTGGGTCGTTGCCCTGCGTGCCGTGGAAACCATCGACTTCATGACCGCGCGTTGGGCACACCTGCCTTACGAACTGCTGGAAACCGTCAGCGGTCGTATCATCAATGAAATCGAAGGCATCTCCCGCGTCACCTATGACGTGTCGAGCAAGCCGCCAGCGACGATTGAGTGGGAGTGATCCCGCTCTGACTGATCGTCGGTAACAACCGAAAGGCCCCGTGAATGTGAGTTCACGGGGCCTTTCGCGTTTCACGGTGCGGTGTTTCCCTACACTGGCAAGCGTCCTTCGAGTTTCATGCCCATGCCGGTGAGCGCATGGGAAAGGCTGATCAGGTTGGGGTAAGGTTTTTGATGGATGTCAGTCCAGGCGGGGCGATTGACCAGGTATTGCCCATCGGCCGTTCGTTCAACCAGAGTCTCTGTGATCAGGCCGGTTCTGCTGCGATGGACCAATGTCCAGGTTCCGTCAGATTCCTTGAAAGTGAACATTCCCTGGCGGAACAGCAGTTGAGCGATTTCGTCCGGGGTTCGTTGCAGCATGGGCATCGGTACTTGCAGGTTGATATCGGCATACAAGGTGTCGAAATCTCCATGAAAGTTAACGGGGGGCGGGCTGGCATTGCGGCCCACCTCTATGCCGTGGTCTATCTCTATATGCAGGCTGCGCTCGGGAAGTACTTCCTCGATACGCAAGCCGATACCGCCATTCATTTCACTGAGGCCGGCAATGCCTCTAAAGGTATTGGTGTTTTCCTGGCCCGTCAGCACGACCCATTTACCTGATCTGCCAAGCGCTTCATTGGCACGCATGATCGTGGTGGTGAGGTAGTTTTTAATGGATTGTTCCTGAACATCAATGAGGGACGATTCTGGATATCGGTAACTTGCCAGGCAATCGGTCGACTGGATCCGGATACCGTTCTCGCGAGCCACCTTGACGACCTCAAGAGGGGTGAACTGCCCGGCAGGATCGCTTTGTAACTGTTTCAAATACTTTTCGAGCATGCCGTCCATCTTTGCGCCTCTGCCGAAAATATTCAGGTCCATTTGATTGAAGTCATTGAGCAAGCGATGCATATAGATCGTCTTGACGCCTTGCCTGGCCAACGTCTGCATGTTCTCGATGAGGAACCGCATGCTGGCAATACGATCCTGGCTTTCTCCAATCACTAATCCCGGCGAAGCATCGAATATTTCCTGAATGAGTTCCGGGACAGTCATCGACGGCGTGATGACGGGTTGTACCGGGCGTGTCGGCAATGAGGCAAAAAAGTTTTCTTTGGAGAAGAAAGCACGAGCATCTCTCAATAGAGCTGTGCGATGTCCCGCGACGAACTCTTCATAGGGTGTCACCCCTTGTATGCGTCCGTTGGGAAGGTTGATTATTTTTATGTGCGTTTCTTTCTTACCTAGCCCCAGGAAGTTGAGCGACCGCCCATTGGAGGTGTCGTACTTCGTCGAGGGCACGCTAAATGATTCCGGTGGTCGGACATGGTCGGGAAACCGGGAAGGACCCGGAACAGCGGCGAGGTCGTCGTTGCCACCACCCTTCAAACCGGATTTGGGCGTCAACTCCCACTCGCCATCGGCGTTCAAACGCACGGGGATCGATCCTGAGGACGCGTGAGGGTTTGCCGGGTCGATGATGGCCCAGGTGCCGCCGCCGTTGATGTCGGTTTCGTAACGCACGTAATAGGCTGCGTCGTTCATCATGATGGCAGTCGAGGGGTTGGAGTTGAGCGAGTAGATGCCCTGGAACTTGCCGCTGGTGGCAAGTGGCGCCTCACTTTCCAGAATCTCGTTACTTTGCCAGTGCTCCGGTACTTCAAGGTTCTGTGCCGGCGCCGGTTTCAGGGGGATGAACTCTGGAAGTTGAGTGGTTGCGCGCCCTGAACCGTCGGACAACTCCTGTTCTTGCGTACCGATCGGTTCGGCAGGATTGTTGGCCTCCCGCAGCCTGGCCATTTCGGCGGCTTCGGCGGCCTCGGCCGAAGCGCCGACCTCTTCCAGAACATCGACCTCCTTGAGCAGCGGAAGGTTGAACAGAAGGTTGATGCCAGCCAGCACGGCGCCTTTTACGCCGGCCTTGCGCTCCGCTACCGTTTTGCCGTTCACGGCCTTGTCGATGTTCAAGCCCATTGAGGCGATGCTGGCGCCAATCACCGGCAGTGCAATCGGCCAGCCGAGCAGCGCCAGCGGCCCGAAGACGTGCAGGCCGGCGCTCAGGTAACCCAGCCACATGCCTTTACGCAGTTGTCCGTTGGTTACCAGAGACAGATCGGCCTCTTGCGACATTGCGCTCTGCACATTACGGCTCAACCAGGAGAACGCGTCACCACTGATGGTGATGTTTTTTTGATTGATCAGATGGTGATCGTATTTGCCCCACGTGCCCACCAACTGGTTCATCAGGGGCGTAATGTTGTCGTGGATCTCCTGACGCACCGACAGCGGGAAGTGAGTCATGAACTCGGTATAACGCGCGTCATCGTTCATTTGCAGCAGGATCCACCAGTGCATGTCCGTCAACGTCGGGTGCACGTGAAACGCTTCTGTGGCCCCCGGGACATAGGTGATTTGCCGTCCGCTACCGTCATCGATACGCAGAATATCCGTGGCGACATGCCCTGCGACGTCCAGGGCGCACACCCGCAGATCTGCTGGTGCAGAGGTTTGCGCACGCAAGGTCTCCAGGGAGATCGGCCAGCATTTGTCAGCGGCGACGGCTCGGATGACGATTTGGAACTCTTCCTCCTGCAGCGCACCGTTTTCCCGTGCCTGGACGGCTTTACTCAGATAGTTGCATTTCGCCAAGGTCCGGTAGTCATCGAAATGCGCGCTCCAGTAGGCGTTCAGCTTGTCCCGGTAACGGTCACTGAAGGTCTCGTGCCAGAAATCCTTGAGCACTGCGCTGGGGTACATCCGGACTTCGTTGGTTTCGTTGTAAATGCTGGCGGTTGCGTCGGCGGTGTAAAACCCGCCGTAACAGTCCAGCTGATCGAAATAGTCCTGATCAGTGACGTAGTACCGATGAATCACCAGCTGCGTCAGGGTCATTGACTGACTGGGTTTAGGGTAGTGCTCCCAACCCAGGAAGGTCTGGGTGCTGCTGGCCGTGACATTGCCAAAGCGATGCCACCAGACCTGATCCGGGTCCAGGCCGGTAATGCCGTGTTTTTTCAGGATTTCAGTGGCCATCACATGGGCTTCTTCGTGCAAATCGGGACAGGCAGTCACGATGACGGGTGCGATGGTCCGCAGGTGCTGTTTGTCTGCGGTATCGGGCAGCGTTTCACTTGTTTGATCGGTAGGCATGTTCTCGCTCCTTGAGAAATGGGCTGAGAGGATTGCCCATTTGCTCAAGGGAAGTGCACTACATAGTTATGTACAAACACGATTCTGGAACGTGTAGGGTCAGCGCCGTGCCACATCCGAAAAGTAGAACTTGTCGAGGGTATGCCGCGATTCGGTGTACTCGAACTGGCGGCCGTCCTGCAGGAACGTCTGGTTACTGACCACGATCACATGGCTCTGGCCGTCGAGGTCCAGGTGTTGCTGGTCATCCTTGCTCCGGGGCACCGCTTCGATGGTGCGTTGGGCGTAAGCGATTTGCAGTTGCAGGGTCTGTTCGATGAAGGCGTAGATCGACTGCTCGGCAATGTCGCGGGTCAGGCCGGGAATCACGTCGCTGACGAAATGGTTGATGTCGAGGATCACCCGTTTGCCGTCGATCCGCCGTACACGCTTGATCCGCGTGATCAAGCTGCCTTCAGCCGCCTTGATGTGTTCGAGCAGCGGGCCTTCGAGGGGAATCTGGGTGAATTCGACCACTTCGGTGCTGACGTCGTTGCCCAGTCGCGGGTAGGTTTCCTGGAAGCTGACGATGCCGCCGAGCTGAAACTCGATCGGGTTGGTGGACAGCACGAAGGTGCCTTTGCCGTGGACTTTCTGGGCGAAACCGCGCTCCTGCAATTGCTCGATGGCCTTGCGCACGGTGCCGCGACTGGCCTGGTAGCTGTCCATCAATTCGGTTTCGGAAGGCAATCGGGCGCCGCGTTCCAGACGTTCGGTGGTAATGCTGGCAAGCAGATCGCTGTAGATCTGGTTGTATTTACTCATGGGGATGGCTCTGTGCCGCGTTGTGCTCAAGGTTTTGAACCTTAAGGGCAGGGTAGGGGTTTGTCCATGCGGCTTTGGGTTTCTTTGACTTAGGGGGTAGGAAATATCGCCGCCTGTCGGGTTCAGGATAAACAAAATCAAACTCGTCTGTACGAGTTGTTGCTTTAACTCGTACAGACGAGTATTTTTCGCTTCGGCGTGCTGCCAATAACAAAAAACTACAGCGGAAGAACAAGCATGAGCCATGACTATCCGAACATCGTCACCGAGCTGCTGCACAGCCTCGGTGGCAGCGACAACCTCGAGCAGGCCGCGCACTGTGTCACACGGCTGCGCCTGGCCCTCAAGGACCCGAGCCTGGTCGACAGCGCCACGCTGAACCGGATCGATCTGGTCAAGGGTTCGTTCTATACCGGCGGCCTGTTCCAGGTGGTGATCGGCCCTGGCGAAGTGGAAAAGGTCTACGCCGAGCTGCGCCGACAGACCGGTCTCGCCGTCTCGACCATCGCCGACGTCAAACAGAAAAGCGCCGACAAGATCAACGCCATGCAGCGACTGGTGCGGGTGTTTTCCGACGTATTCATGCCGATTCTCCCGGCGCTGATCATTGCCGGCCTGCTGATGGGCATCAACAACCTGATCGGCGCCAAGGGCATGTTCATCGAGGGCAAGACCCTGCTGGACGCCTATCCGACGCTGGACGGGCTCTGGAGCCTGATCAACCTGATGGCCAACACGTCCTTCGTGTTCCTCCCGGCGCTGGTGGGCTGGTCGGCGGCCAAGCGCTTTGGCGGCAGCGAAATCCTCGGCATTGTGCTCGGCCTGATGCTGGTGCACCCGGATCTGCTCAACGCCTGGAACTACGGCAAGGCAGTCGCAGGTCTCGACGGCCAGAGCCTGCCGTACTTCGACATCCTCGGTTTGTTCCAGATCGAAAAGGTCGGCTATCAGGGGCAGATCCTGCCGATCCTGCTGGCGGCCTACGTGATGAGCGTCATCGAAAAATGGCTGCGGGCGCGGGTGCCGAACGCGGTGCAATTGCTGGTGGTGCCGATCACCACCATCGTGGTCACCGGCGTGCTGGCACTGGCCGTGATCGGCCCGGTGACCCGGCATCTGGGGATTCTCATCACCGAAGGCGTCGTCACTCTGTTCGACCTGGCGCCCATGGTCGGTGGCGCGATTTTCGGTCTGCTCTACGCACCGCTGGTGATCACCGGCATGCACCACATGTTTCTCGCGGTCGACTTGCAACTGATCTCCACCCAGGGCGGTACCTTCATCTGGCCGATGATCGTCATGTCCAACCTCGCCCAAGGCAGCGCGGCACTGGCGGTGTTCTACATGACCCGCAGTGTGCGGGACAAAAGCATGGCCTCGACCTCGGCGATTTCTGCCTACTTCGGCATCACCGAACCGGCCATGTTCGGGGTCAACCTGCGCTACAAGTTTCCGTTCTATGCCGCCCTGATCGGTTCGGCCCTGGGCTGCATCTTCCTGTCGCTGAACAAGGTCCAGGCTTCGGCAATCGGCGTCGGTGGCTTGCCTGGCTTCATCTCGATCATTCCGCAGTTCATTCCGATGTTCGTGGTCGGGATGGTGATTGCCATGGTCGTGCCGTTTGTTTTGACCTGCGGGTTGAGCATGAAGATTGTCCGGCCCGGGTATCGGGTCGCCTGATAGATCGCATTCGCCAGTACCTATTCAAAAAGGAATCCGCCATGCAAGACTGGCAACGTTCGGTGATCTACCAGATCTACCCGAAGAGTTTTCACAGCCACGCCGGCAACCCCACGGGGGATTTGCTCGGCGTCGTGGCCAAGCTCGATTACCTGCACTGGCTGGGTGTCGATTGCCTGTGGATTACGCCGTTCCTGCGTTCGCCCCAGCGTGACAACGGTTACGACATCAGCGATTACTACGCCATCGACCCGAGTTACGGGACCATGGCTGACTGCGAGTTGCTGATTGCCGAAGCCGCCAAGCGCGGGATCAAGCTGATGCTCGACATCGTGGTCAACCACACCTCGATCGAACACACCTGGTTCCAGCAGGCCCGCAGCAGCCTCGATAGCCCTTACCGCGACTTCTATATCTGGCGCGACCAGCCGAACAACTGGGAATCCAAGTTCGGCGGTTCGGCCTGGGAGTACGAAGCCCAGACCGGCCAGTATTACCTGCACTTGTTCGACCACACGCAGGCCGACCTGAACTGGGACAACCCCAGGGTGCGCGCTGAAGTCTTCAAGATGATGCGATTCTGGCGCGACAAAGGCGTGGGCGGTTTCCGTCTGGATGTGATCAACCTGATTTCCAAACCGGCGGATTTCCCTGAGGACAACACTGACGGTCGACGCTTTTACACCGATGGCCCGAACGTCCACGAGTACTTGCAGCAGATGCACCGCGAAGTGTTCGAAGGTCATGACCTGATCAACGTCGGCGAGATGTCGTCCACCAGTCTGGAACACTGCATTCGCTACTCGCGGCCGGAGTCGAAAGAGCTGTCGATGACCTTCAACTTTCATCACTTGAAGGTTGATTACCCGAACCTGCAAAAGTGGATTCGCGCCGATTTCGATTTCCTCGAACTCAAGCGCATCCTCTCCGACTGGCAGACCGGCATGCAGGCCGGCGGTGGCTGGAACGCGCTGTTCTGGTGTAACCACGACCAGCCACGGGTGGTTTCGCGGTTTGGTGATGACGGCGAGCATCGGGTGGTGTCGGCGAAGATGCTCGGCACCGCGCTGCATTTCCTCCAGGGCACGCCGTTTGTGTATCAAGGCGAAGAGCTGGGCATGACCAATCCGGGGTTCGATCACATCGATCAGTACCGCGATGTCGAGACTCTGAACATCTTCCGGCTCAAGCGCGAGGCCGGTGCCAGCGACGCCGACAACATGGCGGCGATCATGCAGAAGTCCCGGGACAACAGTCGCACGCCGATGCACTGGAGCGCCGAGCCGAACGCTGGTTTCAGCGCTGTCGAACCGTGGATCGGGGTGCCGGCCAATGCCGCGCAAATCAACGTCGCCCACCAACTCGACGACCCGGACTCGGTGCTGCATCACTACCGTCTGCTGATTGCCCTGCGCCGCAGTGAAGCGCTGATGTCCGATGGTGTGTACCGACAGTTGTTGCCTGAACACACGCAAATCTGGGCGTACGTGCGTGAAGGCAATGGTGAGCGTTTGCTGGTGCTGAATAACTTTTATGGCACACCGTGCGAAGTTGAACTGCCGCCGGAGGTGATCAGCGAAGCGATGGCACAACGTCTGGTGATCAGCAATTACCCGGACTGTCCGCCACAACATCGGCAGGTCTTTTTACGGCCCTATGAGTCGTTCGTTCTGCACCTGACCAACATTTAAAAACACTGTTTCGAACAACACGCAGAACACTGCGCGGGGGAGTTTTGCGCGCCGGTTTTGCTGCATCACACAATAAAAATAATGAGGTGGTTCTTGAAAACAACAATAAATCGCAGTCTTGTAGCGGCGGGCATGTGCCTGGCATTACCACTGTCAGCCCAGGCGCTGGAATTCGCCGGTTACTTGCGCAGCGGCGTCGGGACCTCGGTTAACAGCGGTAAACAGCAGTGTTTCCAGCTACCGGGAGCGCAGACCAAATACCGCTTGGGTAACGAGTGTGAGCAGTACGCTGAACTTGAATTGCGCCAGGATCTGTACACCCTGGACGATGGTTCGGTGCTCAGCGTCGACGGCATGGCATCGCTGTATAACCAGTACGACAAGGACCTGACGTTCAACGGTGACAACGGCTCGGTGCGCATGCCGCAGATGTACGCGCAATGGTCGAACATGCCCAGCCTCAATGGTGGTTCGCTGTGGGCCGGTCGGCGTTACTACAAACGGAATGACATCCATATTTCCGACTTTTACTACTGGAACCAGAGCGCCACCGGCGGCGGTATCGAGGACGTGCTGATCGGCGATCTGAAGTACAGCTACGCCTTCTCGCGCAAGGACAACCTGTACCAGAAGGACTACATCAACCGTCACGATTTCAACGTCGCCGGCTTCAACACCAACCCCGGCGGTGAGTTGGAGTTCGGCTTGAGCTACATCGACAAGCCCGACAGCCGCGACGCTCACCGTGGCTGGGCGATCACCACCCAGCATGTGCAGAAGGGCTTTCTGGGCGGCAAGAACAAACTGGCCTTTCAGTACGGCGAAGGCCCCGGCACGGGGTTGGGCTATACCGGTAACGTGAAGCTGGACGACAGCAGTAAAAGTTATCGCGTGGTGGAGTTCTTCGACTGGCAAGTGACGCCGCGCTTCGGCGGGCAGGTCGAGGCGGTTTATCAGAAGGACATTCGCCCCGACGGCGCTGACCAGAACTGGATTTCCCTCGGGATTCGCCCGGCCTATGCGATCACCGAGCAAATCAAACTGGTGACCGAACTGGGCCACGATCAGGTCGAGGCCACAGGCGGCACGCGCAAACTGAGCAAGTTCACCATCGCTCCGACCTGGTCACCCAAGGGCCCGGAATTCTGGGCGCGCCCCGAGGTGCGTCTGTATTACACCTATGCCAGCTGGAACGAGGCGGCCAAACGGGCGGCCAATGAACTGGCGGCAGGTTCGGCGTTATCCGACACCGGTGCCTTCGGCACGGCGCGGCATGGTTCGAACGTCGGATTGCAGGTCGAGTATTGGTGGAAATAAGCGATGCTGTCGGGGCCTCGCGCTCCATCGGCACTTCAAAGAACAAAACAGCAGGTGACGTCATGGCCACACCCCAACAATTGCAACTGCTGGCACCCTTGTCCGGCGTGCTGATGCCGCTGGACCAGGTGCCCGATCAGGTGTTTTCCAGTCGCGTGATCGGTGACGGTCTGTGCATCGACCCGACCTCGTCCACCTTGTGCGCACCGCTGGCTGGAGTGATCAGCAATGTGCAGGCCAGCGGGCATGCCGTCAGCATCACCGACGACAACGGCGTGCAGGTGTTGATGCACATTGGCCTCGACACTGTGAACCTGGCTGGCAAGGGCTTCACCCGGTTGGTGGAGGAAGGTCAGCGGGTTGAGGTGGGGCAGGCGCTGATCGAGTTCGATGCCGATTACATTGCCTTGAACGCCCGCAGTTTGTTGACCTTGATGCTGGTGGTCAGCGGCGAGCCGTTTACCTGGCTGGCCCCTGAAACGGGGGTGGTGCAAAACGGTCAGCCGTTGCTGAGCTTGAATCCGTCTGAAGTAGTGGCCGATGAGCCGGCGGAGGGCGAGGCACTGTTCTCAAAACCGCTGACGCTGCCCAATCTCAATGGCTTGCACGCCCGCCCTGCGGCGGTGTTTGCCCAGGCGGCGAAAGGTTTTTCGGCGAGTATTTGTTTGCATAAACAGCAGGACAGCGCGAACGCCAAATCCCTGGTGGCGATCATGGCGTTGCAGACCGCTCACGGCGACATCGTGCAAGTCAGCGCGGCGGGCGCGGATGCCGAAGTGGCGATCAAGACCCTGGTCGAGTTGTTGGCCGCCGGGTGCGGAGAAGCCGTGACGGTGATGGCAGAGGTTGAAACGGTTGCGGCTGATGCTTCATCGCTGAAGGTGCTGCGCGGCGTCTGTGCATCGGCGGGGTCGGCGTTTGGTCAGGTGGTGCAGATCGCGCAGCAGACCCTTGAAGTCATTGAATCCGGTCGGGGCGCGCAAGTTGAGCGCGAGCACCTGTCCCAGGCGTTGGCGACGGCGGTCCTGGACCTGCAGCAGTTGCGTGACCAGGCCACGGGGGACGCCCAGGCAGATATCTTCAAGGCGCATCAGGAACTGCTCGAAGACCCAAGCCTGCTGGATCAGGCCCTGGCACTGATCGACGCCGGCAAAAGCGCCGGTTTCGCCTGGCGGGCGGCCACAGAGTCGACGGCTACCTTGTTCAAAAAACTGGGCAATGCCTTGCTGGCCGAACGGGCAGCGGATTTGGCCGACGTTGGTCAACGGGTGCTCAAGTTGATTCTCGGCGTAGAGGATCAAGCGATGGAGTTGCCGGAAGGGGCGATTCTGATTGCCGAGCAACTGACGCCCTCCCAGACCGCTGGCCTGGACACGCGCAAGGTGCTGGGGTTCGCGACGGTCGGCGGTGGCGCCACCAGCCACGTGGCGATTCTCGCCCGGGCCTTCGGCTTGCCGGCGATCTGCGGTTTGCCGGTTCAGGTGCTGGCACTGGCCAATGGCACCCGGGTTTTGCTCGATGCCGACCAGGGCGAGTTGCAGCTGGATCCCGAGCTGGCCGCCATCGAGCAGTTGCAAGCCAATCGTCAGCGACAAAAGAAACGCCGGCAATATGAATTGGAAAATGCCGCGCTGGCTGCCTGTACCCGCGATGGTCATCACGTTGAAATCACCGCCAACATCGCTTCGCTGGCCGAAGCCGAACAGGCCATGACACTGGGCGGCGAAGGCGTCGGTCTGTTGCGTTCGGAGTTTCTTTATCTGGATCGCAACCATGCACCGAGCCATGACGAGCAAGCGTCCACCTACAGCGCTATCGCTCGAGCATTGGGGCCAGCGCGCAGTCTGGTGGTGCGGACCTTGGATGTCGGCGGCGATAAACCATTGGCCTACGTGCCGATGGACCGCGAAACCAACCCGTTCCTGGGCATGCGCGGCATTCGTTTGTGTCTGGAGCGTCCGCAGCTGTTGCGCGATCAGTTCAAGGCGATCCTGAGCAGTGCCGGGTTGGCTCGGCTGCACATCATGTTGCCGATGGTCACGCAATTGTCGGAGTTGCGGCTGGCCCGTCAGCTGCTTGAAGAGGAAGCGCTGGCAGCAGGGCTCACGGAACTGCCGAAACTGGGGATCATGATCGAAGTGCCGGCAGCGGCGCTGATGGCGGATCTGTTTGCGCCCGAGGTGGATTTCTTCTCCATTGGCACCAACGACCTGACCCAATACACCCTGGCCATGGACCGCGATCACCCGCGACTGGCCAGTCAGGCGGATAGCTTTCATCCATCGGTGCTGCGCTTGATCGCCGGTACAGTGAAAGCTGCCCATGCCCATGGCAAATGGGTCGGTGTGTGCGGTGCCTTGGCTTCGGAACATCTGGCGGTGCCGTTGTTGCTGGGGCTTGGCGTGGATGAGTTGTCGGTGAGCGTGCCGCTGATTCCGGCGATCAAGGCGGCGGTTCGCGAAGTGGACCTGCTGGACTGTCAGGCCATCGCCCAGCAAGTGCTGGGGCTGGAAAGTGCCGAGCAGGTACGCGAGGCATTGCGGCTGCACCACGAGGCGACGGTCGATACTTCACTGGTTCTGGAGAACTGAGCATGTTCGAGAAAATGCAGCGGGCGTTCTGGAAAGCGTTGACCCCGGATCTGGTGGTAGATGAGCCAAAACCGGTGGCTCAAGCCGTTTCCGGTCTGGCACCGAATGTCGTGGCCGCACTGGGCGGTGCGGATAACCTCAAGTCACATCAGCCCATGGCGCTGACCCGGATGCGGGTGGAGTTACGGGATGTGGCGCGGATGGATCGGCAGGCGTTGACGGCGGCTGGAGTGCCAGGCGTGATGATGCTGGACGGTGGAGTGGTGCATCTGCTCACCGGTTTGCAGTGATCGTTCCCACGCGTTGCCCTTACTGTTTCTCATCCGCAGGTGTATCGTATTCGCCTTTTGCAGGCACCGCGCCTGTGGCTGATACGTGAGGTAGTTGAGTTCATGTCCTTTACCCGTCGACAAATACTCGGTGGTCTGGCCGGTCTTGTGGTGGTTGGCGTGGGGGCCGGTGGCGCGTCGCGTTACTGGCTGGGCAAGATGGCCGACGCTGAGGCCGGCCACGACTATGAGCTGATCGCCGCCCCGCTGGACGTCGAACTGGTGGCCGGGCACAAGACCGAGGCCTGGGCGTTCGGCCCCTCGGCGCCGGGCACTGAGTTGCGCGTGCGTCAGGGCGAATGGCTGCGGGTGCGCTTCATCAACCACTTGCCAGTGGCGACCACCATTCACTGGCACGGCATCCGTCTGCCGCTGGAAATGGACGGCGTGCCCTACGTGTCGCAATTGCCGGTACTGCCGGGCGAATACTTCGACTACAAGTTCCGTGTGCCCGACGCCGGCAGCTATTGGTATCACCCGCACGTGAACAGCAGCGAAGAACTCGGTCGCGGGCTGGTCGGTCCGCTGATCATCGAAGAGCGCGAGCCCACCGGTTTCAAGTACGAAAAGACCTTGAGCCTCAAGAGCTGGCATGTCGATGAAGAAGGCGCTTTCGTGCCGTTCAGCATTCCTCGTGAAGCGGCCCGTGGCGGTACGGCTGGGCGCCTGTCGACCATCAATGGCATCTCGCAAGCAGTGATCGACTTGCCTGCCGGGCAGATCACCCGCGTACGCCTGCTCAACCTCGACAACACCCTGACTTATCGCCTCAACATCCCCGGCGTCGAGGCGCAGATCTATGCGCTGGATGGTAATCCCATCGAACCGCGCCCACTGGGCAAGGAATACTGGCTCGGCCCGGGCATGCGCATTTGCCTGGCAATCAAGGCTCCGCCGGCCGGCGAAGAACTGTCCCTGCGCAACGGTCCGGTACGCCTGGGCACCTTGCGCTCAGTGGCCAATACCGACGCGCCGACCGAGTGGCCGCCGGCACTGCCCGCCAACCCGGTGGCCGAGCCAGACCTGGCCAATGCCGAGAAACTCAACTTCAATTTTGAATGGGTGGGCTCGGTGTCGGTCAACGTCGACAATGGCAAGCCGCCCAGCCTGTGGCAGATCAACGGCAAGGCCTGGGATATCACCGACAAGACCTGCGCCGACCGACCGATTGCCAAGCTCGAAAAGGGCAAAAGCTATATTTTCGAATTGAAAAACATGACTCAGTATCAGCACCCGGTCCATTTGCACGGCATGAGCTTCAAGGTTATTTCTTCGAACCGGCACAAGGTTATCCCGTACTTCACCGACACTTACCTGTTGGGCAAGAACGAGCGCGCGCAAGTGGCGCTGGTGGCGGATAACCCGGGCGTCTGGATGTTCCACTGCCATGTGATCGACCACATGGAAACCGGCCTGATGGCCGCCATCGAGGTGGCGTGATGCGTCAGATACGCCCCGCGGCAATTATCGACCGCAGCCGTGATCGTGATTTCATGCGCGAAGCCCTGGCCCTCGCCGCCGAAGGCGCGGCGCTGGGTGAAGTGCCGGTGGGTGCTGTGCTGGTGCAGGACGGTGAAATCATCGGGCGCGGTTTCAATTGCCCGATCAGCGGCAATGACCCCAGCGCCCACGCCGAGATGGTCGCGATCCGCGCCGCCGCCCAGGCCGCCAGCAACTATCGCCTGCCGGGCAGTACGCTATACGTGACGCTGGAGCCGTGCAGCATGTGCGCCGGGCTGATCGTGCATTCGCGGATTGCGCGGGTGGTGTATGGCGCGCTGGAGCCCAAGGCCGGAATTGTGCAGAGCCAGGGGCAGTTTTTTACCCAGGGCTTTTTGAATCACCGGGTGCTGTACGAAGGCGGGGTGTTGGCCGAGGAGTGCGGGGCAGTGTTGAGCGAGTTCTTCAAGGCCCGAAGAGCAAAACCTTCAGACTAAACACTGATCCTGTGGGAGCGGGCTTGCCCGCTCCCACAGGTTTTTCTGATGCCTGGGCTATAGGGTTTTATTTGCGGGCAACAATCACCGCACGCATCGGCGCCGGCAGCCCTTCGATCGTTTTGCTATGGTCATCCGGATCAAGGAAATCGCTCAACGACTGATACTTCATCCACTCCGTCCCGCGTTGTTCCTCGACCGTGGTCATGCTCACGTCCACGCAACGCACATCGCTGAACCCGGCGCGACGCAGCCACAGCTCCAGCGCCGGCACCGACGGCAGGAACCAGACATTGCGCATCTGTGCGTAACGATCTTCCGGCACCAATACCTGTTGTTGATCGCCTTCGATCACCAGCGTCTCCAGCACCAGTTCACCGCCCTTGACCAGGCAATCCTTCAGCGCCAGCAAATGCTCAATCGGCGAGCGGCGGTGGTAAAACACGCCCATGGAAAACACGGTGTCGAACCCTTCCAGATTCGGCGGCAGGTCTTCGAAAGGGAAGGGCAGGTGCCAGGCATTGGGCTCGGACAGGTAACGCTGTACGGCCTGGAACTGGCAGAAGAACAGCCAGTTCGGATCGACACCAATTACGCTGTCGGCCCCGGCGCCGAGCATACGCCACATGTAATAGCCGTTGCCGCAGCCGACATCGAGGATGCGTTTGCCCTTCAGGTCCAGATGTGGAGACACCCGGGACCACTTCCAGTCCGAGCGCCATTCGGTGTCGACATGCACGCCGAACAGGTCAAACGGCCCTTTACGCCAAGGTGACAAGCCCATCAGCGCGGTGCGCATTTGCGCGCGGGTTTCATCGTCGCAATCGGTGTCCAGCTTAAGGCCGTTCAACAAGTCGACTTCGCTCGGCTGGATCTTCGGCAACGCATCCAGAGCGCTCTGCCAGCGCTCCAGATCGCCGTGACCTTTTTCCATTTTCTTGTCGAGTTGCACTTGCAGGGTGTTGGCCCATTCGGCCAGCGGAGTACCGGCCAGACGGCGGGCGAGGGGAGACAAATCAATCATGGCAAGGCAATCAACGAGGCAAAGTTAAGACACTGGAACCACGGCACGACTTTCGAGAAACCGGCGGCCAACAGGCGTTCGCGGTGTTCTTCGAGGCTGTCGGGCTTCATGACATTTTCGATGGCGCTGCGCTTCTGGGCGATTTCCAGTTCGCTGTAGCCGTTGGCGCGTTTGAAGGCCACGTGCAGGTCGGTGAGCAGCGCGTGTTCTTCGGGGTCATTGAAGCGCAGCTTTTCCGAAAGAATCAGCGCGCCACCGGGCAGCAACGATTGGCGGATACGCGCGAGCAGCGCGGTGCGCTGGTCCGGGGCGATGAATTGCAGGGTGAAGTTCAGCGCCACCACCGAGGCCGGCTGAAATTCCAAGGCAAGGATGTCGCCTTCGATCACTTCCACCGGCAGCAACTCCTGGAACATCGAGTCCTGGCCGTTGAGGTATTCGCGGCAACGCTCGACCATGGCCGCGGAGTTATCCACAGCGATGACGCGGCAGCCGTCGGTGCGCACGTGGCGGCGCAAGGCCTGGGTCACGGCACCCAGCGACGAGCCCAAATCGTAGAGCACGCTGTTTGGCTGAGCGAATTGCGCGGCGAGCACGCCGAGGTTTTCAACGATGGTCGGATAACCCGGCACCGAGCGCTTGATCATGTCCGGGAACACCCGCACCACGTCCTCGTTAAAGGCGAAGTCAGGCACCTGGGCCAAAGGCTGGGCGAAAAGGCGATCGGATTCTTTGCTCACGGCGGTTCCAGCGGTGTAGGTGGAAAAGGCCGGCATTTTAGCCAACTTGGCGCGGGGATGCGCGGGTTTGCTGATAAACCGCCGGACTAACCTCGGTTAACGCAGAGACATGCTGTTGTGGCGAGGGAGCTTGCTCGCGCTCGGCTGCGCAGCAGTCGTCATCCGGTAAGTGGGTTTTGTCTGGGAAGTTGGTGTCGCCTGGGTTGGGGCTGCTTCGCAGCCCAGCGGGAGCAAGCTCCCTCGCCACAGGATTCAGCGCGGTTCCTGGGTGAACGCCGACGCCGCAATCCCCCATTGCCCCAGCCAGTAACTCAGGATGATCACGTAAGGCGCGGCATGAAATGGCATCACAAACCGGTTAATGCCAATCACGCTGTCAGAACACACAAACGCCACCGCGCCCGCCGCAGCCAGCAGCGCCGAGCGTTTGGGCACATCGGTGCCGAGTCGGGCCAGGGCGCGCCAGAGCATGGCGCTGATGGCCAGGCCGTAGACGATCACCGGGACCAGCAGCGGCCCCAAGCCATTGGAAATCAGAACCCCCAGCAGCACGGCACCCACGCCGAAGGCGAGGATCAGCGGCAACACAGCCAGACGCCGGCAATCGCTCAAGTAAGCCTTCAGATACGCCAGATGCGCGAGCAAAAATGCTCCAAGTCCAAACACAAACAAGTCTTGCGGCCATGCCAGCAACACATCGCCGACCAAGGAGAAAATCAAACCCAGGCTGATCCAGCGCCGATACTCGCTGGGCGGTGCATCGTGCAACCAGCCGAGCAGGGCCAGCACAGGCATCGGTTTGACCAGCAGGCAGAGCAGCGCGGCATGCACGCTCAGGCCATACACAAAGGTCACCGCGCCCATCAGCGCCAGAATAAGCCAGCCCACGATCAGTTAACCGCGATGGCGCAGTCGAAGGTTTGCACCGCCGGTACTTCCGGTGCCCACGGTTGTGAGTAAGTCAGCCGCAGGCGGCCAGTGCCGGTGGCGAAGGCCTGGAAACGCCAGGTCGAGACGCCGGCACTGCCGACGATCCCGGCGTCTTCCGGGTTGCTGTAAACCTCGGGGCTGAGCGCGCGCAACACACCACCGGCTGAATCCTGGATCGCCCAGCGGTAACCCGTGGTCGGGTTGCTCGGCAGCGTCAGGATCAGGGTTTGCCCGTTGTGCAGTTTCGCCGGGCATTCGCTTTGTTTTTCCACGGTCAGGTTCTGTTTCGGTTGCGAGGCGCAAGCACTCAGCAGAGCAAGGGCGAGGGGGACAAACAGGCGAGTTGGGGACATAAGATCAGCGGCTCCGGCGTTCACGACGAACGGCGAGCATAACTGAAGATGAGACAAATTGTGACGGTGCCGGCGGTCTGGCTCTTTGTGTGCGAGCCTGCCCGCGATGCACGCAACGCGGTCGTTCAGATAGACCGCGTTGACCCCTTCGCAAGCAAGCCCGCTGCCAGTGGGTTTAGAGTGTGCCGAAAACTTTCTTCGCCAAACTGGTCGCCGCTGCCGCAGGGTTCTTGCGAATGGTTTCTTCCTGTTTGCCAATCATCTCGAACAACCCGTTCAACGCCTGCTCGGTGACGTAGCTTTCGATGTTGGCATTTTTCGCATCCAGCACACCCAGCGTCGCGGCTTGCCCGGCGAACGCGTTGTATTGTTGAGCCAAACCCACCTGGTCGGTGGCTTGCTTGACGATCGGCAAGAACTTGGTGCGGATCTGTTCGCGGCTGGTTTTGCTCAGGTACTGAGTGGCCGAATCCTGGCCGCCGCTGAGAATCCCCTTGGCATCTTCCACGGTCATCTTCTTCACCGCATCCACCAGAATCGGCTGAGCCTGCGTTACCGCCGCTTCAGCTGCCTTGTTCATGCTGGTTTCCAGTTGATCGACCTGATCGCCCATGCCGAACTGTTTCATTTTCTTGGCGACCTTGCCCAGTTTTCCCGGCAGTTCGATTTTCACGTCCGGGTTGTCGCTGAAGCCGCCGGGTGTGCCCAGTTGTTTGACAGCCAGCTGCGCGCCTTGGGTCAGGGCGTCCTTGAGCCCGCCGGTGGCGTCTTGTTGCGACAGGTCACTGAGTGACAGTGCCAGGGCGTTGGCGCAAATCATCAAGCCTGCGCACAGGCCGGCGAAGCGAAGGGTAGGGCGGAGCATGGTGGCTTCCTTGTTCGTAAATAAGGTTGGGAACGATGTTGAAATTTAGTCGGTTTGCGCCGCCGTCGCGACTTGGTCCGCCGCATCTTCACTGCGATGCAGTGCCACCTGACGGATCGACAAGCGAATCTCCGCTGGCAGCACCCGTTTGGCGGCGCCTTCGGCCAGTTCCCCCAGCAGTTCGTGGTAGCTCAGCTTGCCGGCTTCGTCGCGGCGCAGCACGTCGAGGTCCAGCATTGTCTGGATGAAATGACGGAACAGGCTCTTGTCGAAGAACTCCGGGGCGTTCAGGCCGTGGAGGATCGACAGGCGCTGGGCCATGACGGTGCACAGGTCTTCCAGTTCTTCGGCGCTGATGCTGTTCTGGCCGCTGTTGAGCAGCAGGGAAACGGTCATGTAGAAGCGCTGCAAGGTCTGGGCAATGCTTTTCGACAGCAGCGTCAGCAATACGAAATGCCGCGAACTTGGCGCCGGGCGCAGGTACACATCCTTCTCGAAACGCAGCAGGCCTTGCTCGACGAAGGCTTCAAGCCACTGATCGATCACGCCATCGAGTTCGTCCAGTGTCCAGCGAATGAACAGCTCCGATTGCAAGTACGGATACAGCGCACGGGTGTAGCGCAGGATCTGCTCGCGGCTCATGCGCGACGCGCTCTGGAAGAAACTCGCCAGCAGCGACGGCAACGCGAATATGTGCAACACGTTGTTGCGGTAGTAGGTCATCAGGACGGCGTTTTGTTCGTCCAGGTACAGAATCTTGCCCAGCGCATCGTTCTGCTCAGACAGCAGGTCCATGTCCTTCACATGTTCGATCAGCGCGCGGCCGTCACCGTCCGGCAGGGTGGTGTGCGGCGAGTAGGGAACCTTGCGCAACAGCGCCAGATACAAATCGAGCACCCGCGCCATGGCGCGATCGTCCAGGGCCAGGCGGCTGGTGGACAGCAGCGCCAGGGCTACCAGATTCACCGGGTTGATCGCCGCCGCTTCGTTCAGATGCTGCGCGACTTTCTCGCCGAGGCGGTTGGTGGTTTCGTTGAGCCAGGCCGGTTTGAATTGCGGGCCGTGCGCCTGTTGGCGCCAGTCTGGCTGTTCGCTGTCGAGGAACTCCGCCAGTTTGATCGGCTCACCGAAGTTCACCGCGACCTGACCGAAGCGCTGTTTGAGCGCGCCGATGACTTTGAAGATGTCGAAGATCGACTCTTTCTTCTTGCTCGCGCCACGCAATTCGCCGAGGTAGGTGCGGCCTTCCAGCACGCGCTCGTAACCGATGTACACCGGCACGAACACGATCGGCATGCGCGACGAACGCAGGAAGCTGCGCAGCGTGATCGCGAGCATCCCGGTTTTCGGTTGCAGCATGCGCCCGGTGCGGGAACGGCCGCCTTCGACGAAGTATTCGACCGGGAAGCCTTTGGTGAACAGAGTGTGCAGGTATTCGTTGAACACCGAGGTATAGAGCGGATTGCCCTTGAAGGTGCGGCGCATGAAGAACGCACCGCCGCGACGCAACAGACCGCCGATCCCCGGCATGTTGAGGTTGATCCCGGCGGCGATGTGCGGCGGGGTCAGGCCGTTGCGGAACAGCAGATAGGACAGCAGCAGGTAGTCGATGTGGCTACGGTGGCAGGGGACGTAGATCACTTCGTAACCCGGGGCGACCTTTTGCACGCCTTCGATGTTGTTGACCTTGATCCCGTCGTAGATCTTGTTCCAGAACCAGCTCAGCACCACTTCCATGAAGCGGATCGCGGTGTAGGTGTAGTCGGAGGCGATTTCGTTTCCGTAGCGCAAGGCCTGGGCCTTGGCTTTTTCCGGGGAGATGTTTTCGCGCTCGGCTTCGTCGAGGATCGCTTGCTTGACCAGCGGCTGGTTGAGCAGGCCTTTTACCAGGTTACGCCGGTGGGAAATGTCCGGGCCGATCACCGCGGCTTTCAGATTGCGGAAGTGTACCCGCAGAATCCGCTGGGCCATGCGTACCGTGCGCTCGTGGCCCTTGTTGTGTTCGATCAGTTCGCGCAGATGGATCGGCGCCGAGAACTGCACCCGGGTCTTGCGCCCCAGCACGATGATGCTCAGCAACCGGCGCAACCGCCCGGTGACCGCCCAGCTGTCGGCGAACAGCAGCTTCCATGGGCTCGACTCGCTGTCTGGCGACTGGCCCCAGAACACGCTGACCGGAATGATCTGCGCGTCTTCGGCGGCGTTTTGGCTCAGGGCGCTGACCAGACGGGTCAGGGTCGGCGGCGCACCGCGTTTGTCCTGACGGCCGAGCCAGTCGGGATCCGGTGTCAGGTAAAAGAACGCGGCGGGCTCCACCAGCGCACCCACCGCTACCGGCAATACCGGACGGGGCAGGCCGGCCTTGCTGCATTCGGTATCGACCACGGCAAGGTCGGTCAGCGAAGGATTTTGCAGGACGTAGAACACCGGCCGGCTGCGGTCGAGGTTAAGGGTGAACGACGACTGGTTGATCGTCTCTGAGCGAACCCAGAGGTACAGCAGTCGGCGCAGGGTGCCAAACACAAGACGGCGGAACGGGGAACGGGTCATACGGCTTCTGCGTGAGTGAATAAAACCGAGCGTTTGCTCGGGCGGTCGATAGTGTGCCGGATTCATCGAAAATCGGCAAAAAAGCGGCGAAGTAAACTCCTGTTGAGAGTTTTCGCACCTGTCATATACTCGGCGGTCTGTCGCCGAGGCCCTTCAATGGACGTCGGATGCAGGCTGACGTTCCTCAAGGCTTTCCTGCGAAAAGCCCATTCAATAATAAAAAGGGAGTATGAACAGATGGCAACACGCGAAACCGGCAACGTGAAGTGGTTCAACGACGCCAAGGGTTATGGCTTCATTCAGCGCCAGGACGGGGTGGACGTGTTCGTGCACTACCGCGCGATCCGTGGCGAAGGGCATCGCTCGCTGACTGAAGGTCAGCAGGTTGAATATGCGGTGGTGGAAGGGCAGAAGGGATTGCAGGCTGAGGATGTTGTAGGTCTGTAAAGCTTAAGATCAAAAGATCGCAGCCTTCGGCAGCTCCTGCAGAGGGACACAAAACTCTGTAGGGGCTGCCGAAGGCTGCGATCTTTTTCGTTTTACGCGGTTTTCCAGGTGATCTCTTCTTCACCATCGACGCTGATGCGAATCCAGCGATCTGCCGTTTCCTCACCTTCTTCCTCGACCCAGCTACCCGGCGCACAACGCACTTCGACGTTCAATGCGGCAAATGCAGCGCGGGCGCAAGCGATGTCGTCTTCCCATGGGGTCTGGTCGCTTTCCAGGTACAGGCTGTTCCATTTGCCTACGGCTTTGGGCAGCCAGGTCACTGGCACGCTACCAGCCTTGCACTTGTAGGTCTGGCCTTTCTGAACCCAGTCGGTGCACGGGCCTAGAGCCGCGCCGAGCCAGGCCGCGATGGCTTTGTGATCGACGTCGGCGTCTTTCAGGTAAATCTCGATGTCCGGTTGGCGCATGGATGTCCTCACTGCGGGTCTGAAAAATCCATTCGCGGATTTAGCCGGCCTTGAGCCTTTACTCAAGACCAAAAATTAAAGTTGTTCTCTAACTGCTACTGCAGAACGAAATAATCGTAGCGCATCGAAACGGTGACCTCGAACGGTTCCACTTGTTCAATGACTGCTGTCCGGCGTTCGGCACTGGCGCGCCAGCCGTGGGGTGTCATCGCCAAGAGGTTCGCGCGATCCTGACCATTGACCAGCGTCAGTTTGAATTCCAGGGTTTCGCTGTGTTGCAACGCCATGCCTTCCGGCACCAGCGCCAGGTGCTTGTCGTCGGTGTACTCGCGCACCTCGTCGTACAGCCGCTCACGCAATTCCATCAGATGGTCGCTGGTCGGCCCGACTTTCATCAAGCCGCCACCGGGGCTGAGCAGACGTTTGGCTTCTTCCCAGTCCAGCGGGCTGAACACGCTGGCCAGAAACTGGCAGCTGCCCGAGGCCAATGGCACCCGCGCCATGCTGGCGATCAACCAGGTCAGCGCAGGGTTGCGTTTGCAGGCGCGTTTGACCGCTTCCCGGGAAATGTCCAGGGCATAGCCATCGGCGTTGGGCAAGGCTTCGGCGATTTGCGCGGTGTAATACCCCTCGCCACAACCGATGTCCAGCCAGCGCTGCGGCGCATAACCGGCCGCCAGTTCCGCCAGACGCTTGGCCACCGGCGCGTAATGGCCGGCGTTCAGAAAGTCGCGACGGGCTTCGACCATCGCCTGGTTATCCCCAGGGTCTCGGCTGTTCTTGTGCTGCACCGGCAGCAGGTTCAGGTAACCCTGCCGTGCGCGGTCGAAACGATGCCCGGCGGGGCAGGCCACGCCGTTGTCCACCGCGTTCAGCGGTTCGCTGCAGATCGGACAGGCGAGCATCAGGCGAGCAACTTGATCAGGGTCTGGTAGTAGATTTCGGTCAGCACGTCGAGGTCGGCCGCCAGTACACGCTCGTTGACCTGGTGGATCGTCGCGTTGACCGGGCCCAGTTCAACCACTTGGGTGCCCATGGTCGCGATGAAGCGCCCATCTGAAGTGCCGCCGCTGGTGGAGGCTTTGGTGTCACGACCGGTGATGTCCTTGATGCTCGCCGACACCGCGTCGAGCAGCGCGCCCGGCTCAGTGAGGAACGGCAGGCCGGACAGCGCCCAGTCGATGTGCCAGTCCAGGCCATGCTTGTCGAGAATGTCGGCGACGCGCTTTTGCAGGCCTTCGACGGTGGACTCGGTGGAGAAGCGGAAGTTGAATACCGCCACCAGATCACCCGGAATCACGTTGGTCGCACCGGTGCCGGAATTGACGTTGGAGATCTGGAAACTGGTCGGCGGGAAGAAATCGTTGCCGTGGTCCCAGTGCTCGGCGGCAAGTTCGGCGAGCGCCGGGGCGGCGAGGTGGATCGGGTTCTTCGCCAGGTGCGGATACGCCACGTGGCCCTGCACACCGCGCACGGTCAATTTGGCGCCGAGGGAGCCGCGACGGCCGTTCTTGACCACGTCACCCACCAGGGTCGTGCTCGACGGCTCGCCGACGATGCACCAGTCCAGACGTTCCTTGCGGGCGGCAAGGCGCTCGACCACAGCCTTGGTGCCGTGATGGGCCGGGCCTTCTTCGTCGCTGGTGATCAGGAACGCGACCTTGCCCTTGTGATCCGGATAGTCGGCGACGAAACGCTCGGCCGCCACGGTCATGGACGCAAGGCTGCCTTTCATGTCTGCCGCGCCACGGCCACAGAGCATGCCGTGTTCGTCGATCACCGCGTTGAACGGATCGATCTGCCAGGCCGCCACCGGACCGGTCGGCACCACGTCGGTGTGACCGGCGAAGCACAGCACCGGACCGTCATGTTTGCCGTGGGTCGCCCAGAAGTTATCCACATCTTCGATGCGCATCGGCTCCAGCATAAAACCGGCATCGCCCAGGCGCTGCATCATCTGCTTCTGGCAATCGGCGTCGACCGGCGTCACGGATGGACGGCGGATCAGGTCGATGGCGAGTTGAAGTGTCGGCGAAAGGTCGGCGTGGGCCGTCATGTAAGAACTCCGAGGTGCGCACGGTAAACATGTAGGAGCTGCCGAAGCAGCTCCTACCGAGTTTGTTGGCATTGAAAAAGGCGATCATTCTAAAGCAAAACGGCGGCCCGAAGGCCGCCGTTTGACGTTATCTAATAACGGATTACGCCGGTACCGGCGCAGCTTCTACCGAAGGTTTGGGCAGCGACGACAGGAACGCCATGATCAGCGCCGCCAGGTACGGCAGCGACTGCACCAGCAACATGGTCACCCAGAAGCGCATGTCGTTGCTTGGTATACCCTGCACCAGGAAGATCCCCAGTGCCGCGCCCCACAGCAGCAGCATGATGAACAGCTCTTCGCGAGCCTCCGAAATCGCCACCCAGAAGCCGTGGTTATCGGCATTCTTCGGTGTGCGGAAGAACGGAATGCTGCTGGTGAAGAATCCGTACAGCACCGCTTTGGCGATGGTGTGCGACAACGCCAGCCCGGCCAGCGCGGCGCAGAAGGCGTCTTTCAGGTTGACCCCGACCGCGCGGCGGTACAGGAAGATGATCTTGCCCACCTTGAACACGAACAGCGCCAATGGCGGGATCGCGAAAATCAGCAGCGGTGGATCGACCCGTTGCGGCACGATGATCATCGCCGCCGACCACAACAGCGCGCCGACGGTGAAGAAGATGTTCATGCCGTCCGCCACCCACGGCAGCCAGCCTGCGAGGAAGTGGTAACGCTGGCCACGGGTCAGCTCGGTGTCCTTGCCGCGCAGCAGGCTGGCGGTGTGACGCTTGATGATCTGAATCGCGCCATAGGCCCAGCGGAAACGCTGTTTCTTGAAGTCGATAAAGGTATCGGGCATCAGGCCTTTGCCGTAGCTGGTGTGGTAGTACGCCGCCGACAGACCTTTTTCGAACACACGCAGGCCCAGTTCGGCGTCTTCACAGATACACCAGTCGGCCCAGCCCAGTTCCTCGAGCACCGAGCGCCGGGTCATGGTCATGGTGCCGTGCTGGATGATCGCGTCACGGTCGTTGCGGGTGACCATGCCGATGTGGAAGAAGCCTTTGTATTCCGCGTAGCAGAGCTTCTTGAAGGTGCTTTCGTTCTGGTCGCGGTAATCCTGTGGCGATTGCACCACGGCGATTTTCGGGTCGGCGAAGTGCGGCACCATGTGCTTGAGCCAGTTCGGGTCGACGCAGTAGTCCGAGTCGATCACCGCAATCACTTCGGCATCTTTGGCGGTATGTGGAATCAGGTAATTCAGTGCGCCACCCTTGAAGCCGGCCAACGGTGCGACGTGGAAGAACTTGAAGCGTGGGCCAAGAGTTTCGCAATAATCACGCACCGGTTCCCAGACCGCCGGGTCCTTGGTGTTGTTGTCGATGATCAGGACTTCGAAGTCCGGATAGTCGAGGTTGGCCAGCGCGTTGAGGGTCTGTTTGACCATCTCCGGCGGCTCGTTGTAGCAGGGCACGTGAATCGACACCTTCGGTCGGTAGTCTGATTCGCCCACCACGGGCAGGAATTCACGCCGGCGTTTGTGGGTCCAGACCGCTTCGGCCAGTTCATGGGCTTCCGTCAGCAGAACGATAAACACCCCGAGTGCACCGAGGGCGAGGAGGAAGCCTACCGTCAGGCTGAACCAGGTGCTGTATTGCTGGCTGTAGTCGTAACCGATCCATACCAGCACCGAACCGCAGAGGAACGCGATAAAGGTCAGGAAGGTACGACCACGTTGGCGCAGGGCCGAGCCGTCGATCATCAGCAAGGTCAGGGACAGCAGGGCCAACACGGCAGAGCCGATCGCCAGCACACGCCATTGCGGGATCGCGACCACCGGGCCTTCGAAGTTGAATTTCTGCTGGCGCGCGGCGTTGAACACGCCCCAGTACGCGCCTACCGAGCCTTCGTCAGTGGCCTTCCACGGTTGGTCAAACGCTTCGATCACGAAGTAGTTGAAACCCTGACGGTTGAGCTTGTTGACCAGTGTGCGCAAGTAAATGGCCTGGTCCGCCGGCGACGCATCGGCGCCACCGCGCATACGGCCGTTGCTCGGCCAGCCGACTTCGGAGAGCAGCAACGGTTTTTTCGGGAACATCTTTTTCAGGTCACGGGCGCGGTCGAGAACGAACTGGCCGGCCTTGTCCACAGGGATGAACTCCCAGTAGGGCAGAACGTGAGCTGCGATCAGGTCGACGTGCTTGGCCAGTTCCGGGTGTTCTTCCCAGACGTGCCACTGTTCGGAGGTGGTGACTGGAACCTTAACGGCTGCGCGCACGCGATCCAGGATCACGCTCAGCTCGGCAGCAGTGATTTCCTTGCGGAAGATCGCCTCGTTACCGACCACGACGCGAACCACGCTGCGGGAGGTGTTGGCCAGTTGGATGGCGCGCTGAATCTCGCGCTCGTTGCGCTCCTGATCCGGGCTGATCCAGATCCCCAGGGTCACCCGCAGGCCGAACTCTTCCGCCAGTTTGGGAATGTCCTCCAGCGTGCCGTCGACCGAGTAGGTCCGGATGTTGTCCGTCAGCTTGCTCATGATCTCCAGGTCGCGACGCATTTCATCGTCGGTCGGATACTGGTCTTTCTGCGGGTACTGGCCTTGTTGAAACGGCGAGTACGAGAAGCCGGAGATCTGTTCAGGCCAGTTGGGGGCGGAGACCGGGCGATTGACCAACGCCCAGAAACCGGTGAACAAGGCGGCGATTGCTAGAACCACTACCAGGTTGAGTCCAAATTTACGCGATGACATAGCTTTTTCGGGTTCCAAAGGCTGTGGAACGAAGGAACGGTTGGCGGCCGGCTGCCAGGTGGCAGGGGCGCGCATCCTACACTGGAGGTTCTCTGACCGTACAGCGAACAGGGAAACGCACGACATTGGGCAGTCCAGGTCGACTTAAGTTCTTTGACCAGAGCGTTGTAGTCCAATTCCGATCAATTTTTTGTCAATTAAAGCAGTCGACACCGCCGTTCAAAGTGCAAAGATGCTCTTGGCCGCCGACAGCCCTATAATGCGCGCCGGTTTTTGGGGTAATGGTCATGAGTACAGAAGATCCGCGGTTTGCTGGTATCGCCCGCTTGTATGGCATTGAAGGCATGGAGCGCTTGCGCGCGGCCCATGTGGCGATCGTCGGCGTCGGTGGTGTCGGTTCCTGGGCGGCGGAAGCGGTTGCCCGGTGTGGCGTGGGCGAGATATCGCTGTTCGACCTGGACGACGTCTGCGTCAGCAACGTCAACCGTCAGCTGCATGCGCTGGACAGCACCGTCGGCAAGCCCAAGGTCGAGGTGATGGCCGAGCGCCTGCGCGGGATCAACCCGGACTGCACGGTGCATGCGGTGGCGGACTTCGTCACCCGCGAAACCATGGCCGAATACATCACGCCGAACATCGACTGCGTGATCGACTGCATCGACAGTGTCAACGCCAAGGCGGCGCTGATTGCCTGGTGCAAGCGGCGCAAGATCCAGATCATCACCACCGGCGGCGCGGGAGGGCAGATCGACCCGACGCTGATCCAGGTCTGCGATCTGAATCGCACGTTCAACGATCCGCTGGCGTCGAAAGTGCGCTCTACATTGCGCCGCGACTATGGCTTCTCCCGTACCGTGACCCGCCACTACAGCGTGCCGTGCGTGTTTTCCACCGAGCAACTGCGCTACCCGAAACCCGATGGCAGCATTTGCCTGCAGAAGAGTTTTGTCGGGGACGGCGTGAAGCTCGACTGCGCCGGGGGCTTTGGCGCGGTGATGATGGTGACGGCGACGTTTGGCATGGTCGCGGCGACCAAGGCTGTGGATAAGATTGTGGCGGGCGTGCGGCGTCCGGCGGATCGGATCAAACCTCAGGTTTAATGGTTGTGGTTCGATCGTTCCCACGCAGAGCGTGGGAACGATCAGTGCGCTAGCTCACGCATCCGCTGCAACACCGCATTCAAGCCATTGCTACGGGACTGGGACAACTGGCGACCCAGCCCCAGCTGACTGAACCAATCCGCCAAATCCACCTGTTGCAACTCAACTGCGGACAACCCGTTGACCCGCGCCAGCAGCAACGCCACCAACCCGCGAATCAATCGCGCATCGCTGCTGGCGCTGAATTGCCAGTGCCCGTCCTGCAACGTGCCGACCAGCCAGACCTGGCTTTCACAACCATGCACGCGGTTGGCGTCGACTTTATCCACATCGCTCAACGCTGGCAGACGGTCGCCCCACTGCATCAACAGTCGCGCCCGCTGTTCCCAGCTCGCCGCCTGCTGAAACGTGTCCAGCGCTGTAACGGCATCGACGGGCAAGGTCATCGCAACAACTCCAGGGCCTGATCCAGTGCTTCGAAAAAGCGCTCAAGGTCTTCGGAATTGTTGTACAGCGCCAACGACACCCGAATCGCCCCGGCCAGTTCAAAGCTTTTGAGCAACGGCATGGCGCAATGATGGCCGGCGCGCACGGCGATGCCCTGTTCAGTCAGCAAATGCGCCAGATCAGAGTTATGCACACCCTCGACGATGAAACTGGCCAGCGCCAGTTGCGGTTTGCCCAGCAGGCGAATGCCGTTGCGCGCTTCCAGGCCTTTGAGCAGATAGTCATGCAGCGCCGCTTCGTGGGCGGACACGGCGTCCTGATCCAGCCCGGTCAGGTAGTCCAGCGTTGCGCCCAGACCGATCACACTGGCGATCGGCGGCGTACCGGCCTCGAACCCCAGCGGTGCGGACCGAAAGCGAGCATCTTGGTAGTTGGCGTCCAGCACCATTTCGCCGCCGAACTGCCAGGGGCGTAGCTGTTGCAGCGCTTCGTTGCACCCGAACAGCACGCCCAGGCCATCGGGGCCGTAGAGTTTGTGGCTGGAAAATACGTAGAAGTCGCAGCCCAGTGACTGCACATCGTGCCGACCATGAACCACGCCTTGAGCGCCATCGACCACGGTCAGCGCGTTGTGTGCCTTGGCCATCGCCAACAGCGCGGGCAACGGTTGCCAGGCGCCCAGCACGTTGGACAGCTGGCTGACCGCCAGCAAACGGGTTCGCGGACCGATCAACTGCGCGGCGACATCCAGGTCGATCAAACCATCGACATTCAGCGGCAGGATCACCAGCTTCAGGTCGCGACGGTGGGCCAGTTGCTGCCACGGCAACAGGTTGGCGTGATGCTCCAGAGCGCTGATGACAATTTCATCGCCTGGATTGAAAAGGTGTTCCAGGCCATAGGCCAGGAGGTTCAGCGCGGAAGTCGCACCGTGGGTAAAGATAATCTGTCCGCAATCGCCGGCATTGAGCCATTGTGCAACTTTGCGGCGGCTGTCCTCGAACGCCTGGGTGGCATGGGCGCCGGGCAAGTGTTGCGCCCGATGCACGTTGGCCGCGCCGTTGGCGTAGTAATGCGCCAGGGCATCCAGCAGGGCTTGAGGTTTTTGCGTGGTGGCGGCGTTGTCCAGATAGGTCTGGTCTTGCCGTTGCAGTGCGGCGATGGCCGGAAAATCGGCGCGCCAGGGAGAAGGAATCATCATGTTGTTCGGCCCTGGTGACATGGGCGGGTGTACGCCTGACCTTGCAGGAGCGAGCGATGCGGCGCTCCTACAAGGTGATCGTTTGACGCTCTGCTTAGTTGTGAGCGTGCAGCGCTTCGTTCAGTTCGATGGCCGACTTGTGGGTTTTGCACTCCACGGCACCGGTTTCCGAATTGCGACGGAACAACAGGTCAGGTTGACCGGCCAATTCACGGGCCTTGACCACTTTGACCAGCTGATTCTTTTCGTCCAGCAGCGCCACCTTGGTGCCGGCCGTCACGTACAGGCCCGACTCAACGGTGTTGCGATCGCCCAACGGGATGCCGATACCGGCATTGGCGCCGATCAGGCAGCCTTCGCCCACCTTGATCACGATGTTGCCGCCACCCGACAGGGTGCCCATGGTCGAGCAGCCGCCGCCCAGGTCCGAACCCTTGCCGACGAACACGCCAGCCGACACGCGGCCTTCGATCATGCCCGGGCCTTCGGTGCCAGCGTTGAAGTTAACGAAACCTTCGTGCATCACGGTGGTGCCTTCGCCCACGTAGGCGCCCAGACGAATACGTGCCGCGTCAGCGATACGCACGCCGGCCGGTACCACGTAGTCGGTCATTTTCGGGAACTTGTCCACCGAGAACACTTCCAGCAGCTCGCCGCGCAGGCGGGCTTCCAGTTGATGCTCGGCCAGTTCGGACAGGTCGATCGCACCCTGGCTGGTCCAGGCCACGTTCGGCAGCAGCGGGAAGATCCCGGCCAGGTTCAGGCCGTGCGGCTTGACCAGGCGGTGGGACAGCAGGTGCAGCTTGAGGTAAGCCTCAGGCGTGGAGCTCAGCTGTGCGTCTTCGGCCAGCAGCGTGGCGACCAGCGGCTTGTGGCTCTCGGCCAGACGGGTCAGCAGCGCAGCTTGTGCAGCGTCGACGCTTTTCAGCGCTTCAGCCAGTTGCGATGCCTGAGCAGTGCTGAAGGCGATGGCCTGATTGCCTTCGGTGTAGCCCAGAACCGGTGCAATGGCAGCGACCAGTTCGGCCGACGGATTGAGCAGTGGCTGCGCGTAAAACACTTCCAGCCATGCGCCTTGACGGTTTTGAGTGCCGACACCAAAGGCCAGGCTGAACAGGGTAGTGGACATGTTGATACCTCTAACAAAATGGAACGGGCTGCCTTACTTGAGTGCGGCCGCGTAGATATCTGGCTTGAAGCCAATCAGGGTTCTGTCACCGAGATCGAGCACCGGGCGCTTGATCATCGAGGGTTGTGCGAGCATCAGTTCGATGGCTTTCGGCTGGTCGAGATCGGCTTTGCGTTCGTCGTCGAGCTTGCGAAAGGTCGTGCCTGCACGGTTCAACACCACTTGCCAGCCGTGCTCCTCGCACCATTGGGTCAGGTGTTCACGGTCGATTCCGACCGCTTTGTAATCATGGAAGTCATAGCCGACAGCGTGTTCATCGAGCCAGGTGCGCGCCTTTTTCATGGTGTCGCAGGCTTTGATGCCGAAAAGGTGCAACGTTTTGCTTGAAACGGTCAAGGAATTGCCCCCTTTGCAGGTGCTGAAAATAAAAGGTGACGGATTATGCCATGACCGGACAGTTTCGCGTCGACTGTGGTCGGGTTTGTCTTTTTGTCTTGGCAATCGACTGTTCTATACGACATAGGTGCAACGATCGGCCTGCAGTCTAAGCCGCTAATATGGCACTTCAATGCTGTCGATTGCTCGTGAACCGCGCTTTATGCGCGATGTTGAGTGTACGGCCGTTTGCCCACAGCTTTGAGTAGCTGACGAGCGAGCGCTTGCGTCGAGACCTGATGGTTGAAGCAGCGTTGGCTGGGTTTTTATTGACGGTGTGGATGAAGTATAAGGCTCTATAATGTGTAGCTTTATATTGACTGTCAGAGGCAGCTTATCCACCCCTGACAGTGTTTGGGTTTATCTCCCGCTGTAAATTTCTGTCATCAGCTTTACGTCGTTTGCAGATAAGCGATTGTTACGCGCTATCGCTACACCGTCGAGAGTAAGTTCAGCCTGGATAGGGTAGTGCATGATTGAGGTGCGGTCATAAGGCGATGTTCGGGTTTTTGGTTTTTCCAATTTTTTTAACAGGTTGGAATAGATCTCCTCTCTTGACCATTTTTGTGTTCGGCTCATGAATTCGTAAACGGCAGTTTCGTTCCAGTTAATATTGGCATCTGGATGTTGATGTTCGTGTTTAAGCCCAAGAGCGTGACCAAACTCATGCAGCACGTTACCGAAGAAAACTTGATTTAGTCCTTGCCATTGCAAATTCATGGTCGGTTCATCTTTCGGTACAAGCAGTGCGTCAGTGCCAACAACGGACCAATTCCCTGAATGGAACTCGTCAGATATCCGGATATCACCCTCTGAACCTTCGACGAAAAGGATGCGAACGTCAAAGACGGCAGGTATCCATTGGTGGATTGCTCCTTGTGTGGCCTCGATGAACCAACGGTTTGTGCTCAGAAAAGCCACTTTTAGTGTCCGACCTTTTTTCCAGAATTTGGTGTGGTCGCCTACAGCGCGTTTTTGTCGGCCTCCTGGTATTGTCTGGGGCGCGTTCGCTAGGTCTTCATTGATTGCCGCATCATAAGAAGCCTGAATATCATCGGGCTCAATGCACTTGCATAAGTTCATACTCGTCATCCTTGTGAGTGTGTTGTTTGAGGTCTCCGTTATTGGAGATGCATTGGTTTGTTTGTCTATGTGATTTTGTTTTGGTCTAATGTTCAGGCGGGTTTTATAGTGTGTGTTGCTTGGTGTCGTCAATTGGCGAGCGAAAGGGATATGTAAGTTTGTTTTTGTGGGGGGGAGGGTGTTGTTGTGTGTGCTGGGTGTGGAGGTGTTATTAAATAAATGGCTTGGTTGATGATGCTCCGCACTACATTGCATAGTGCGGAGCTTATATGAGTTATTTATTGCGTGTAATAAACGCGCGAATTCGCTCTGCGGCTTCAATGCATTCTGCCAACGGTGCAACCAGCGCCATACGTACTCGGCCTGCTCCGGGGTTTGAGCCGTTCACTTCGCGAGACAGGTAAGACCCTGGTACGACCGTCACGTGTTCCTCGGCAAACAGATCCCGGCAGAACGCCGCGTCGTCGCCATTTACGTTTGGCCACAGATAGAAACCGCCATCCGGGCGCTGCACATCCATCACCGGGCTGAGGATTTCCAATACCGCATCGTATTTCTCACGGTACAGCGCACGGTTGGCCCGCACATGCACTTCGTCGTTCCACGCGGCAACGCTGGCCAGTTGCGTTTGAACCGGCATCGCACAGCCGTGGTAAGTGCGATACAGCAGGAACCCCTTGAGGATGTCTGCATCGCCGGCCACAAAGCCCGAACGCAGGCCTGGCAGGTTGGAACGCTTGGACAGGCTATGAAACACCACGCAACGCTTGAAATCTTTGCGGCCTAGTTCAACGCAGGCGCTGAGCAGGCCGGGTGGTGGGGTCTGTTCATCGAAGTACAGTTCGCTGTAGCACTCGTCAGCGGCGATCACGAAATCGTATTCGTCGGCCAGGGCGATCAGTTTTTTCAGGGTTTCAACCGGGATCAACGCGCCGGTCGGGTTGCCCGGCGAGCACAGGAACAGGATCTGGCAACGCTTCCAGATGTCTGGCGAAACAGAGTCGAAATCCGGGTTGAAGCCGTTTTCGTCAAGGCATGGCAGGTAATGCGGCTTGGCTCCGGCCAGGAACGCCGCGCCTTCGTAGATCTGATAGAACGGGTTCGGGCTGACCACCAGCGCGTCTTCACCACGGTTGACCACGGTCTGGGTGAATGCGAACAACGCTTCGCGGGTGCCGTTGACCGGCAGCACGTTGCGCGCGGGGTCGAGCCAGCCATTTGGAACGCTGAAACGGCGTTCGCACCATGCGGCGATCGCTTCACGCAGGGCCGGGATGCCGAGGGTGGTCGGGTATACGGCCATCTGATCCAGATTGCTTGCCAAGGCTTCGGCGACAAAGCTTGGCGAGCGATGCTTCGGTTCGCCGATGGACAACGCGATGGCGCGTTTGTCCGGGTTTGGCGTGACGCTGCCGAGCAGGGCGCGGAGCTTTTCGAACGGGTAGGGCTGCAACTGGTTCAGAGCGTTGTTCATGGGGGCCTCGTTCAATATGGGAGCGGGCCTGTGTGGCGAGGGAGCTTGCTCCCGTTGGACTGCGCAGCAGTCGCAAGCTTTTGGGGTCGCTTCGCGACCCAGCGGGAGCAAGCTCCCTCGCCACACAAGCCCGCTCCCACAGGGGGATTGGGTTGATTCAGATGCTGATGCGCGAATGTTTGATATCGGGTTCCTGGTTGACGCTCAGCTGTTTGACGATTGCATCCTGCAAGCGGCTGCACAGCAAGGGGTCGGACAGCGGCTGATTGTTGGCGTCGGTGATAAAGAACACGTCTTCCACGCGCTCGCCCAAGGTGGCGATCTTGGCGTTCTGCAGCGACAGGTCGAACTCGAGGAAGATCGTGCCGATCCGCGCCAGTAACCCAGGACGGTCGGGTGCGCTGAGTTCCAGCACGGTCACCGGACGCTGGGCATCGTTGTGGATTGTCACCTGTGGCGCAAAGGTAAAATGTTTGAGCTGACGCGGCACCCGACGCTGGATAATCGTTGGGTAGTTGTCCGGATTGCGCAGGGCTTCGGTCAGGCCTTCGCGGATCTGCTTGACCCGCGCCGGGTTGTCGCCGATCGAGTCGCCATCGGTGTCGAGCACGATATAGGTGTCGAGGGTGAACTGGCTGCTGGAGGTGATGACCCGGGCGTCGTGAATGTTCAGGTTGAGCTGGTCCATCGCCGCTACGGTCACGGCGAAGAAGTCGTGCTGGTCCGGCGCATAAATGAAGATCTGCGTACCGCCCTCGAACTCGCGCTGGGTGGTTTCCTTGATCAGCACCAGCGGGCCGCCGTCGGCCGGCTGCTGCAAGATTGCATCAGTGTGCCAGGCCACGTCGCCGGCGGTGTGACGCAGGAAGTAGTCATCGCCCAGTTGTGCCCACAACTGCTCGACGTCGTCCGGGTCGGTGCCGCCGCGTACCAGAATGTCCAGCGCTGCGCTTTGGGTCTGGCGGATCTGTTCTTCGCGATCCACCGGGTTTTCCAGGCCGCGACGCAAGGCGCGCTTGGTCTCGGTGTAGAGCTGGCGCAACAGGCTCGCGCGCCAGGAGTTCCATAGCGTCGGGTTGGTCGCGTTGATGTCGGCAACGGTCAGCACATACAGATAATCGAGGCGGGTTTCATCGCCGACAATCTGCGCGAAATCGTGGATCACATGCGGGTCGGACAAGTCCTTGCGCTGGGCGGTGGTCGACATTACGAGATGGTTTTGCACCAGCCAGACGATCAGGCGGCTGTCCCAGATCGGCAACTGATGGCGCTGGCAAAAGGCTTCGGCGTCCACTGCGCCGATTTCCGAGTGGTCGCCATGCCGGCCCTTGCCGATGTCGTGGTACAGGCCGGCCAGGTAAATCAACTCCGGCTTGGGCAGTTTGGCCATGAGCTTGCTGGCCAGCGGGAATTTTTCCGACACCTGGGTGTACTGCAACTTACGCAGGTGCTTGATCAGGTTCAGGGTGTGCGCGTCGACCGTATAGATGTGAAACAGGTCGTGCTGCATCTGCCCGACAATAAAGCCGAACTCCGGCAGATAACGCCCAAGGATCCCGTAACGGTTCATCCGCCGCAGGTTGCGGTGGACGCCGATCTTGCACTTGAACAATTCGATGAACAGGCTGGTATTGCGAATATCGTTGCGGAAGTCGTCGTCGATCAAATGACGGTTCTCGCGCAGCAGGCGGATGGTGTCGGCGCGTACGCCTTTGATCTCCGGCTGCTGGGCCATCAGCACGAAGATTTCGAGCATGGCGAACGGCGTGCGGCGGAACACATTGTTGTTGCGCGCCTCGATGTAGCCGTCGTGCAGCTGGAATCGCGAGTTGATCGGCTGGGGCGGTGCCTCGTCTTCGGGGGCCAGGATCACTTCTTCGAAGTGCTGGATGATCAAGTCGCTGAGCTGGGCAATGCTCATGACCACCCGGTAGTACTGCTGCATGAAGTTTTCGATGGCGTGCTTGGCGTCATTGCCGACGAAACCCAGCAGCCCGGCAATTGTGCGCTGGTGATCGAACAGCAGGCGGTCTTCGGCGCGGCCGGCGAGCATGTGCAGCGCATAACGCACTTTCCACAGGAATTCCTGGGACGAAGCCAGCAGGGCGTTCTCGCTCTCCACCAGGAAACCTTCGCCGGCCAGGGCCCGCAGATTGAGGGTGCCGTACTCACGACGGGCAACCCACAGAATCGTCTGGATATCCCGCAGGCCACCGGGCGAGCCCTTGACGTTGGGTTCCAGGTTGTACTCGGTGTCGTTGTACTTGTGGTGACGGGCTTTCTGTTCGGCGCGCTTGGCCAGGAAGAACTCCTTGCTGGGCCACATGTGTTCTGTGCTAGTCACGTCCAGCATGCGCTGGCGCAGGCGCTCGGGACCGGCAATGGTGCGGCTTTCCATCAGGTTGGTGATCACCGTCAGGTCGGCGCGGGCTTCCTCGGCGCATTCGTCAACCGAGCGAACGCTCTGGCCGACTTCCAGGCCGATGTCCCACAGCAACGTCAGAAAACGCTCGATTGAATCACGGAAAATTTCGTGGTCGGCGCCGCCCAGCAGGATCAGCAGGTCGATGTCAGAGTAGGGGTGCAACTCGCCACGACCGTAGCCGCCGACCGCGACCAGCGCGATGTCGGCTTCGAAGTTCCAGTTGAATTGCTCCCAGGCCTTTTGCAGGATGTTATCGACGAACCAGGCACGATCCTCGATCAGCCGGCGAATCTCCCGGCCGCTGCGAAACCGCTCGTCGAGCACTTCGCGGGCCTGACGGATCGCCTTCTTGAAAGCAGCGATAGGGCTTGCCTTCAGGGCCAGTTCAGCCTGGAACTGGCCGCGGTCGAAGAGTTCGGGATCCACCTGCGGCATCGATTGGCTTTCCTTTCTATAAGGCTGGGAACGGCGCGGGCGGGATCAGGCCGAAACGCGCGGGATGGTATCGTCGCTGCGCAGGGTGAAGATCTCGTAGCCGGTATCGGTCACCAGCAGAGTGTGTTCCCATTGCGCCGACAGCTTGCGGTCCTTGGTGATCGCGGTCCAGCCATCGCCCAGCACCTTGGTGTCGGCCTTGCCCTGGTTGATCATCGGCTCGATGGTGAAGGTCATGCCGGCTTTCAGTTCCATGCCGGTGCCGGCGCGGCCGTAGTGCAGGATCTGCGGTTCTTCGTGGAACACCTTGCCAATGCCGTGGCCGCAGAACTCGCGAACCACCGAGAAACCGTTCTTTTCCGCGTGCTTCTGGATCACTTCACCGATATCGCCCAGGCGGCAGCCGGGTTTCACCAGTTCGATGGCCTTGTACATGCATTCCTGTGTCACCTGGGACAGACGCTCGGCCCAGACTGGCACGGTGCCGACGTGGAACATGCGGCTGGTATCGCCGTGGTAGCCGTCCTTGATCACTGTGACGTCGATGTTCAGCGTGTCGCCATCCTTCAACGGCTTCTCGTTCGGGATGCCGTGGCAGACCACGTGGTTGATCGAGGTGCAGATCGACTTCGGAAAGCCCTTGTAGTTGAGCGGGGCAGGAATGGCTTTCTGCTCGTTGACGATGTAGTCGTGGCAGATGCGGTCCAGCTCTTCGGTGGTAACGCCCGGCTTGACATAATCGGCAATCATTTCCAGCACATCGGCGGCCAATTTGCCGGCGATCCGCATTTTTGCGATGTCCTCTGGGGTTTTGAGGGTGACGGTCATACAGGCTCTCTCTGCGCTCAATGGCGCCTTCTAAAACGAAATGGGCATTGCGCGAACGATCGTCGCGGCCCTGAAAAACGCAATTCTACCAGACGATCAGGGCAAATCTGAGCTTCTGTGCATCGCTTCTCTCTATAGGATGGCGCATTCTTGGGGGATTCCAAGGGCGGGATCAAAAGCATTCGCCAGGTTTTCAGAATGCGGGTTCCGTTTTTTCCGGCCTTGTGATATAAAATGCGCCGCTTTCCGGGGTACCCTGAAAAGCTTAAATCCACACACGTGTCGACACGATGACCTGGGTGCCTTCAGCTGATGCTGCTGGTTGGTCATTGGGATACGTGGAGGCCAAACCCGACTTATTAAGGAACTATCATGTCCCAAGTCAACATGCGCGATATGCTGAAGGCCGGTGTGCACTTCGGTCACCAAACCCGTTACTGGAATCCGAAAATGGGTAAGTACATTTTCGGCGCGCGTAACAAGATTCACATCATCAACCTTGAAAAAACCCTGCCAATGTTCAACGAAGCTCTGACTTTCGTAGAGCGTCTGGCCCAGGGCAAAAACAAGATTCTGTTCGTCGGCACCAAGCGTTCCGCTGGCAAGATCGTTGCTGAAGAAGCAGCACGTTGCGGTTCGCCGTACGTCGATCACCGCTGGTTGGGCGGCATGCTGACCAACTTCAAAACCATCCGTGCTTCCATCAAGCGTCTGCGTGACCTTGAAGTGCAAGCTGAAGACGGTACTTTCGCCAAGCTGACCAAGAAAGAAGCGCTGATGCGCACTCGCGATCTTGAGAAGCTGGATCGTTCCCTGGGTGGTATCAAGGACATGGGCGGTCTGCCAGACGCTCTGTTCGTTATCGACGTTGATCACGAGCGCATCGCGATCACCGAAGCCAACAAGCTGGGCATCCCGGTTATCGGCGTAGTCGATACCAACAGCAGCCCGGAAGGCGTTGACTACATCATCCCAGGCAACGATGACGCAATCCGCGCTATCCAGCTGTACATGGGTTCGATGGCTGACGCTGTTATCCGTGGTCGCAACAATGTTGCTGGCGGCACTGTAGAATTCGTAGCTGAAGAAACTCAGGCTGCAGCTGAGTAATTGACGCCCTGGCGTTGACTCAGTAAGCAAAAAGGGGGCTTGGCCCCCTTTTTGCCACCTCGAAAACCATTTGTCGGCGCCCACTGCTTTATCTGTAACGTGCGGCAGCTAACAAGGGTGGTTCGGGAAGAATTGATCGCCCGTTCGATCGGGTGGAATGGTTGAAAACCTATCCAAGAGGAATTTGAAAATGGCAGAGATTACTGCAGCGTTGGTCAAAGAACTGCGCGAGCGTACCGGCGAAGGCATGATGGACTGCAAAAAGGCCTTGACCAAGGCTGGCGGCGACATCGAAAAAGCCATTGATGACATGCGCGCTTCGGGCGCCATCAAGGCTGCCAAGAAAGCCGGCAACGTTGCCGCTGAAGGCGCAATCGCTCTCAAGGAAGACGGTAAATCCGCCGTTCTGCTGGAAGTGAACTCGCAGACCGACTTCCTGGCTCTGCAGGACGACTTCAAGGCATTTGTTGCTGCCAGCATTGAAAAAGCGTTCGCTGACAAACTGACCGATGCTGCTCCGCTGATCGAAGCGCGTGAAGCTGATCGTCTGGTTCTGGTTGGCAAGGTTGGCGAAAACGTCAACATTCGTCGCCTGGCTCGCGTTGAAGGCGATGTTGTTGGTGGCTACCTGCACGGCAACAAGATTGGTGTTGCGGTTGTTCTCAAGGGCGGCGACGTTGAGCTGGCCAAAGACATCGCTATGCACGTAGCGGCTACCAACCCTGAATTCCTGCTGCCGTCGGAAGTTTCCGCTGAAGCGATCGAGCGCGAGAAAGGCGTGTTCCTGACCCTCAACGCTGACAAGATTGCCGGCAAGCCAGAAAACATCGTTGAAAACATGGTCAAAGGCCGTATCAGCAAGTTCCTGGCTGAAGCGAGCCTGGTTGAGCAGGCGTTCGTCAAGAACCCTGAAATCAAGGTCGGCGACCTGGCCAAGAAAGCCGGTGCTGAAATCGTTTCTTTCACCTACTTCAAAGTAGGCGAAGGCATCGAGAAGCCAGTAGACAACTTCGCAGAAGAAGTTGCTGCCCAGCTGGCTGCCAGCAAGCAATAAGACGGTTTTTTAACTGTCGCCCTGAAGAGGCTGCCCGCTTACGCGCGCAGCCTCTTTTCAGATGGGGTTGCCAATTTTATTTGGTTTCCTTTTGGAACTGGCTTACAAAGCCATGTTCCGATGGCGCTGAAGCAGCGCCAAGCTAGAGTGAACGCCAGCTGTAAACAGCTCGCAAAGAATTTTTAAAATACGCCGCAGGAGAGATTCGCAATGGCTCAGCAGGGCAGTGGTTATCAGGCTCGCTATAAACGCATTCTACTCAAGCTTAGCGGCGAGGCCCTGATGGGCTCGGAAGAGTTCGGGATCGATCCGAAAGTTCTGGATCGCATGGCACTGGAAGTTGGCCAACTGGTTGGCATCGGTGTTCAGGTCGGTCTGGTGATCGGCGGGGGTAACCTGTTCCGTGGCGCAGCGCTCAGCGCCGCCGGCATGGATCGGGTCACTGGCGACCACATGGGCATGCTGGCCACTGTGATGAACGCCCTGGCGATGCGCGATGCGCTGGAACGTGCCAATATCTCGGCCATCGTGATGTCGGCCATTTCCATGGTTGGCGTGACCGATCACTATGATCGCCGCAAAGCCATGCGCCACCTGAACTCCAAGGAAGTCGTGATTTTCGCGGCCGGTACTGGCAATCCGTTCTTTACAACGGACTCGGCTGCCTGCCTGCGCGCAATCGAAATCGATGCCGATGTGGTGCTCAAGGCAACGAAGGTTGATGGCGTCTACACCGCTGACCCGTTCAAAGACCCGCATGCCGAGAAGTTCGATCATCTGACCTACGATGAAGTGCTGGATCGCAAGCTGGGTGTGATGGATCTGACGGCCATTTGCCTGTGCCGCGACCACAAGATGCCGCTGCGCGTGTTTAATATGAACAAACCCGGTGCCCTGTTGAATATCGTACATGGCGGCGCTGAAGGAACCCTGATCGAGGAAGTTCAACAATGATCAACGAAATCAAGAAAGACGCTAAAGAGCGCATGCAGAAATCCGTAGAATCGCTGGCGCACAACTTCGGGCGTATCCGTACCGGCCAGGCGCACCCAAGCATTCTGGAAGGCGTGATGGTTCCGTACTACGGCGCCGACACTCCGATCAAGCAAGTGGCGAACATCACCGTTAAAGACGCCCGTACCCTGCAAGTCGTTGCCTTCGAGCGCAACATGCTGGGCGCGGTCGACAAGGCTATCGGTAGCGCTGGCCTGAATCTCAACCCGACCAACCTGGGTGAGTTGCTGCTGATCTCCATGCCGGCCCTGACCGAAGAAACCCGCCGGGGCTTCACCAAGCAGGCTCGTGATGTCGCTGAGGATGCCCGTGTTGCCGTGCGCAACATCCGTCGCGATGCAAACAGCTCGCTGAAGGACCTGGTCAAGGAAAAGGAAATCAGCGAAGACGAAGAGCGTCGTGCCACTGGCGAGATCGACGATCTGACCAAGAAATTCGTGGCTGAAATCGACGCTAAGTTGGCGGAGAAAGAAAAAGACCTGATGGCCGTATAAGGGTCGAGTTTCAAATGGACAAGACCAAGCAGACTGCGCCGTCCGCGGTGCCGCGCCATGTCGCGATCATCATGGATGGTAATAATCGTTGGGCGAAAAAACGCTTTATGCCGGGTGTCGCCGGGCATAAAGCGGGTGTGGATGCTGTTCGTGCGGTCATCGAGGTGTGTGCGGAGTCCGGGGTTGAGGTATTGACCCTGTTTGCGTTCTCCAGTGAGAACTGGCAACGCCCGGCCGATGAGGTCAGTGCCTTGATGGATCTGTTCTTCAGGGCGCTGCGTCGCGAGGCCAAGCGCCTGAACGACAACAACATCAGTTTGCGCATCATCGGCGACCGTTCGCGTTTTCATCCGGAGCTTCAAGCTGCCATGCGTGAAGCCGAGGCTATGACTGCCGGCGTCAATCGCTTTATCCTGCAGATCGCCGCCAACTACGGTGGTCAGTGGGACATCGCGCAAGCTGCGCAACGTCTGGCGCGCGAAGTTCAGGCCGGGCATCTGCGCCCTGAAGACATCACTCCCGAGCTGTTGCAAACCTGTCTGGCGACCGGCGATCTGCCGTTGCCGGACTTGTGCATCCGTACCGGTGGCGAGCATCGCATCAGTAACTTCCTGCTGTGGCAACTGGCTTACGCCGAGTTGTACTTCTCCGACCTGTTCTGGCCGGACTTCAAACACGACGCCATGCGCAATGCGCTGGCTGATTTCGCTTCTCGCCAGCGTCGCTTCGGTAAAACGAGCGAGCAGGTCGAGTCTGGAGCCCGGGTTTAATGCTTAAACAACGAATCATCACGGCACTGATTCTGCTGCCGATTGCCCTGTGCGGGTTTTTCCTGCTTGAAGGGTCCGGTTTTGCACTGTTTATCGGGCTGGTGGTGACGCTGGGGGCATGGGAATGGGCGCGCCTGGCGGGTTTCGCCGGCCAGGCGATCCGTGTTGCTTTTGCAGCTGTGGTCGCGCTGATGCTGTTTGTCATGCACATCCTGCCGGGGCTCGCGCCTTGGGTGTTGGGTGCCTCGGTGCTCTGGTGGGGCGTGGCCACCTATCTGGTGCTGACTTATCCACGGTCCAGCGAACACTGGGCCAGCGCTGCCTGCAAGCTGGCGATCGGTTTGTTGATTCTGTTGCCGGCCTGGCAAGGTCTGATCCTGATCAAGCAGGAACCCTTGGGCAACTGGCTGATCATGGCCGTGATGGTGTTGGTCTGGGGCGCCGATATCGGTGCGTACTTTTCCGGTCGAGCCTTCGGCAAGCGCAAGCTGGCACCACAGGTCAGTCCTGGCAAGAGCTGGGAGGGCGTGTACGGCGGCTTGCTGCTGAGCCTGGTGATCACGGCAATCGTCGGTTTTGCGCGGGACTGGAGTTTCGCTCAGATGCTGATGGGCCTGTTCGGTGCTGCGATCATTGTGTTCATTTCGGTGGTGGGTGACCTCACCGAAAGCATGTTCAAGCGCCAGTCGGGGATCAAGGACAGCAGTAATCTGCTGCCAGGGCACGGCGGTGTGCTGGACCGCATCGACAGTCTGACAGCGGCGATTCCGGTGTTCGCCGTGCTGCTGTGGATGGCGGCATCGTGAGTCGCCCACAACAGATTACCGTGCTGGGGGCGACCGGCTCGATTGGTCTGAGCACTCTGGACGTCATCGCCCGTCACCCCGAACGCTATCAGGTATTCGCCTTGAGCGGTTTCACTCGTTTGAGTGAGCTGCTGGCGCTGTGCGTGCGTCATACGCCGCGTTTCGCGGTCGTGCCGGAATCTGGTGCTGCCCGAGGCTTGCAGGACGAATTGCATGCGGCTGGCCTGTCGACCCGTGTTCTGGTGGGAGAGGAGGGCTTGTGTCAGATCGCCTCGGATCCAGAAGTCGATGCGGTAATGGCGGCGATCGTCGGGGCGGCGGGTTTGCGTCCGACCCTGGCGGCGGTCGAGGCCGGCAAAAAGATTCTTTTGGCCAATAAAGAAGCGCTGGTGATGTCCGGTGCGCTGTTCATGCAGGCCGTGCGTAAAAGCGGTTCGGTGCTGCTGCCGATCGACAGCGAACACAACGCGATTTTCCAGTGCATGCCGCAGGACTTCTCTCGTGGTTTGGGCGCGGTCGGTGTACGCCGGATTCTACTGACAGCCTCTGGTGGCCCGTTCCGGCAGACGCCCCTGGCCGAACTGGCGCATGTTACCCCCGAGCAAGCGTGTGCTCACCCGAATTGGTCCATGGGGCGCAAGATTTCGGTGGATTCGGCCAGCATGATGAACAAAGGGCTCGAGCTGATCGAGGCCTGCTGGCTGTTCGACGCTACGCCCTCTCAGGTCGAAGTGGTGATTCACCCGCAAAGCGTGATTCATTCGCTGGTCGACTATGTCGATGGTTCGGTGCTGGCGCAGCTGGGTAATCCGGATATGCGCACACCAATTGCCAATGCCCTGGCGTGGCCGGAGCGGATCGACTCGGGCGTTGCGCCGTTGGATCTGTTCGCCATCGCTCGCCTGGATTTCCAGGCACCCGATGAAGAGCGTTTCCCTTGCCTGCGCCTTGCGCGTCAAGCCGCCGAGGCTGGTAACAGCGCGCCGGCCATGCTCAATGCCGCGAATGAAGTGGCTGTGGCGGCCTTTCTCGACGGACGGGTTCGCTATCTGGAAATCGCGAGTATTATCGAGGAAGTATTGAACCTCGAGCCTGTGGTTGCGGTTGATGATCTCGAGGCAGTGTTTACGGCCGATGCGAAAGCACGGGTACTGGCCGGGCAATGGTTGAGTCGTCACGGCCGATAAGTGCTGCAATACGTTGGCCCATGCAGCACCGATAGGATTGCGGAGAAAGTAGATGAGCGCGCTCTATATGATTGTCGGCACCCTGGTAGCGCTGGGCGTGCTGGTCACCTTCCACGAGTTCGGCCATTTCTGGGTCGCACGTCGCTGTGGGGTCAAAGTGCTGCGTTTCTCCGTGGGCTTCGGCATGCCGCTGCTGCGCTGGCACGACAGCAAAGGCACTGAATTCGTGGTTGCCGCCATCCCGCTGGGTGGCTACGTGAAAATGCTCGACGAGCGCGAAGGTGAGGTGCCGGCCGATCAGCTCGATCACGCCTTCAATCGCAAGTCCGTCCGTCAGCGCGTTGCTATCGTGGCAGCCGGTCCGATTGCCAACTTTCTATTGGCGATGGTGTTTTTCTGGGCATTGGCAATGCTGGGCAGCGAGCAGGTGCGCCCGGTTATCGGCGCGGTCGAATCCGGCAGTATCGCCTCCAGGGCAGGTTTGAGTCCGGGGCAGGAAATTATTGCCATCGATGGCGAGCCCACTTCCGGCTGGGCTGCGGTGAACCTGCAACTGGTCCGCCGCCTGGGCGAGAGCGGTTCCCTGCAAGTGCTGGTCCGCGAACAGGGCTCCACCGTGGATTCGCCTCGTGAGCTGGTGCTGGACAAGTGGCTCAAGGGGGCTAACGAGCCGGATCCTATTCACTCGCTGGGTATTCGCCCCTGGCGTCCGGCATTGCCGCCGGTGCTGGCCGAAATTGATCCGAAAGGGCCGGCGAAGGCTGCGGGTTTGAAGGCTGGAGACCGCCTGTTGACCTTTGATGGCAAGGCACTGGATGACTGGCAGCAAGTAGTCGACATCGTCCGTTTGCATCCGGATACCAAAATCATGCTGCGCGTTGAGCGCGACGGTGCTCAAATCGACGTCCCTGTGACGCTGGCCGCGCGCGGCGAGAGCAAGGCACCCACTGGCTATCTGGGCGCAGGGGTGAAAGCGGTCGATTGGCCACCAGAGATGATTCGCGAAGTCAGTTACGGTCCGGTGGCCGCGATTGGGGAGGGTGCCCGACGCACCTGGACCATGAGCGTACTGACCCTCGACTCGCTCAAGAAAATGTTGTTCGGCGAGCTCTCGGTAAAAAACTTGAGTGGACCGATAACCATTGCTAAAGTGGCGGGCGCTTCTGCCCAGTCGGGCATCGCTGATTTCCTGAATTTCCTTGCTTATCTGAGTATTAGCCTGGGTGTTCTGAATTTGCTGCCCATTCCTGTACTGGATGGGGGGCATTTGTTGTTTTATCTGATCGAGTGGGCGCGTGGTCGTCCCTTGTCGGATCGGGTGCAAGGTTGGGGGATACAGATCGGTATCAGTTTGGTGGTCGGGGTGATGTTGCTTGCTCTGGTCAATGATCTGGGTCGACTGTAACGCTTCGCTGAATTGCGAATCTGCCGCATTTTGCGGCAGTTTTTATTGCCAGTTGGAATAAGAAAGGACTTCATGAAACGTCTGCTGCTAACTGCGGTTCTCACCGTATTGATGATCGCCGAAGTTCACGCCGAGTCCTTCACTATCTCTGATATTCGCGTCAATGGCCTCCAGCGGGTCTCCGCGGGTAGTGTCTTTGGTGCCTTGCCGTTGAACGTCGGCGAGCAGGCGGATGATCGTCGCCTGGTGGAATCCACTCGTGCGCTGTTCAAAACCGGGTTCTTTCAAGATATCCAGCTGGGCCGTGAAGGCAACGTCCTGGTCATTACTGTAGTCGAGCGTCCGTCGGTCGCCAGTATCGAGATCGAAGGCAACAAGGCGATCTCCACTGAAGACCTGATGAAGGGCCTCAAACAGTCCGGTCTGGCCGAAGGCGAGATCTTCCAGCGCGCGACCCTCGAAGGTGTGCGTAACGAGCTGCAGCGTCAATACGTCGCTCAGGGCCGCTACTCGGCTACCGTCGACACCGAAGTGGTGCCGCAGCCGCGTAACCGCGTTGCCCTGAAGGTCAACATCAACGAAGGTACCGTAGCGGCGATCCAGCACATCAACGTGGTGGGCAACACTGTCTTTCCTGATGAAGACCTGATCGACCTGTTCGAACTCAAGACCAGCAACTGGCTGTCGTTCTTCAAGAACGATGACAAGTACGCTCGTGAAAAGCTCTCCGGTGACCTGGAGCGTCTGCGTTCCTATTACCTGGACCGTGGCTATATCAATATGGATATCGCTTCGACCCAGGTGTCCATCACCCCGGACAAGAAACACGTCTATATCACCGTCAACGTCAACGAAGGCGAGAAGTACACCGTTCGTGACGTGAAACTCAGCGGCGACCTGAAAGTGCCTGAAGACCAGGTCAAGTCCCTGCTGCTGGTTCAGAAAGGCCAGGTGTTCTCGCGCAAGCTGATGACCACCACCTCCGAACTGATTACCCGCCGCCTGGGTAACGAGGGTTACACCTTCGCTAACGTCAACGGCGTGCCTCAGCCTCACGATGAAGACCACACGGTCGATATCACATTCGCTGTCGATCCGGGCAAGCGTGCTTACGTGAACCGCATCAACTTCCGTGGCAACACCAAGTCCGAAGACGAAGTGCTGCGCCGTGAAATGCGTCAGATGGAGGGCGGCTGGGCTTCGACCTACCTGATCGACCAATCCAAGACCCGCCTGGAACGTCTGGGCTTCTTCAAGGAAGTCAACGTCGAGACGCCGGCCGTGCCGGGTGTCGATGATCAGGTTGACGTGAACTACAGCGTTGAAGAGCAGGCTTCCGGTTCGATTACCGCCAGCGTTGGTTTCGCCCAGAGCGCCGGTCTGATCCTTGGTGGTTCGATCACTCAGAACAACTTCCTGGGTACCGGTAACAAGGTCAGCATCGGCTTGACTCGCAGTCAGTATCAAAGCCGTTATAACTTCGGTTATGTCGACCCCTACTGGACAGCTGACGGTGTGAGCCTGGGTTACAACGCTTTCTATCGTACGACCGACTACAAAGACCTCGATGTCAACGTAGCCAGCTACGCCGTAGACAGCCTGGGCGCAGGTGTCAACGTTGGTTATCCGATCAGCGAGACTTCGCGTCTGACGTTTGGTTTGTCTGCACAACAAGACAAGATCAAGACGGGTCTTTACACCGTCGACGAAATCTTCGACTTCGTTAACAAGGAAGGTGATCAGTACCTCAACTTCAAGGCATCGGCCGGTTGGTCTGAATCCACCTTGAACAAAGGGGTACTGGCGACCCGTGGTCACTCCCAGAGCTTGACTGCGGAAGCCACGACACCGGGCAGCGACTTGTCGTTCTTCAAGCTCGATTATCGCGGTCAATTGTTCCAGCCGTTGTCTGAAAACTACACCATGCGCCTCCACACCGAGCTGGGCTATGGCGATGGTTATGGTTCGACCGACGGCTTGCCGTTCTATGAAAACTATTACGCCGGTGGTTTCAACTCGGTTCGTGGCTTCAAGGACAGCACCCTGGGGCCTCGTAGTACGCCGAGCCGGGGCGTGAACCCGGGCACCGCAACCGACCCGGACCAGGATCCACTGCCGTTTGGTGGTAACGTCCTGATTCAGGGTGGTGTAGAAGTTCTATTCCCTATGCCGTTCGTGAAAGATCAGCGTTCCTTGCGCACTTCGGTATTCTGGGACGTGGGTAATGTGTTCGATTCGACTTGCAAGCAGAGCACCAACGCCGATGGTTCCAAGTCCAACACTCAGTGTAACGACGTCAGCCTGAGCAACATGGCCAGTTCGGTGGGTGTCGGTGTGACATGGGTTACCGCCCTTGGTCCGTTGAGCTTCGCCTTGGCGATGCCAGTCAAAAAACCGGACAGCAATGCCGAGACTCAAGTGTTCCAATTCTCCCTCGGCCAGACGTTCTAAGCGTCTGACCCAAGATAATGACAATGGATTTTGTAGGAGTGCATCGTGCGTAAGTTGACTCAATTGGTTCTCCTGGCGACCGTGCTGGTTGCAGGTCCGGCTTTTGCCGACATGAAAATCGCCGTTCTGAACTATCAGATGGCACTGCTGGAATCCGATGCGGCGAAGAAATACGCCGTGGATGCCGAGAAAAAATTCGGCCCGCAACTGACCAAGCTCAAGAGCCTGGAAAGCAGCGCCAAGGGTATCCAGGACCGTCTGATGGCCGGTGGCGACAAGATGCAGCAAGGCGAGCGTGAACGTCTGGAGCTCGAGTTCAAGCAAAAGGCCCGTGATTTCCAGTTCCAGTCCAAGGAGCTGAACGAAGCCAAAGCCGTTGCCGACCGTGAAATGCTGAAGCAGCTCAAGCCGAAACTGGACAGCGCTGTGGAAGAAGTCATCAAGAAAGGTGCTTATGACCTGGTCTTCGAGCGTGGCGCAGTGATTGATGTCAAGCCTCAGTACGACATCACTCGCCAGGTTATCGAGCGCATGAATCAGCTGAAGTAACCCATGACAGCGACTATAAAGCTCGGCCAGTTGGCCGAGTTCCTCGGCGCCACCTTACGTGGCGACCCGGAGAAAGAAATTACTGGGCTGGCCACTTTGCAAGAGGCTGGCCCAGCTCAGTTGAGCTTTCTGGCAAATCCTCAATACCGTAAATACCTGGCTGACAGTCAGGCCGCAGCCGTGCTGCTGAAGGCCGCTGACGCTGAAGGTTTTGTCGGTGATGCGCTGGTGGTGGCTGATCCATATCTGTCTTATGCGCGCATTTCCCACCTGTTCGATCCCAAGCCCAAGGCGCCGGCCGGTATTCATCCGACAGCGGTAGTGGCAGCGGATGCGGTGGTCGATCCGGCGGCGAGCATCGGTGCCTTTGCGGTCATCGAAAGTGCAGCGCGCATTGGCGCCGGTGTGACCGTTGGTGCGCATTGCTTCATCGGTGCACGCTGCGAAATTGGCGAGGGCGGCTGGTTGGCCCCGCGCGTCACGCTGTATCACGACGTGCGCATCGGCAAACGGGTGGTGATTCAATCCGGTGCCGTGCTCGGTGGTGAAGGCTTCGGTTTTGCCAACGAGAAAGGTATCTGGCAGAAAATTGCCCAGATCGGCGGCGTCTCGATCGGAGACGACGTGGAAATAGGCGTAAATACCGCTATCGATCGTGGCGCGCTGGCCGATACCGTCATTGGTAATGGTGTGAAGCTCGACAATCAGATTCAGATTGCCCACAACGTCCAGGTTGGTGACCACACGGCCATGGCCGCGTGCGTGGGAATTTCCGGCAGCACCAAAATCGGCAAGCATTGCATGCTTGCCGGTGGCGTAGGGCTGGTGGGGCATATCGACATTTGCGACAACGTTTTCCTGACCGGGATGACCATGGTGACCCACTCGATTACCGAGCCGGGCTCCTATTCTTCCGGTACGGCGATGCAACCGGCAGCCGAATGGCGCAAAAGCGCGGCACGTATCCGTCAGCTCGATGACATCGCGCGACGTCTGCGACAGCTGGAAAAGCGTGTAGGGGACGTGACCCCTGACGGTAATGCTTCATCAGATGGCTGATACCATTTCCATATCAAGTGTGCACAGCCGCTAGACTGCCTCCCTTGATTTGCTAGAGGAGTGCGCGTCAGTCGCGCGCTCCCAATCTTTACATAGGCTTCCCCCCGAAATGATGGACATCAACGAGATTCGCGAATACCTGCCTCACCGTTACCCGTTCCTGCTGGTGGACCGGGTCGTGGATCTGGATGTGGAAGGCAAGCGCATTCGCGCCTACAAGAATGTCAGCATCAACGAACCGTTCTTCAATGGTCACTTCCCTGCGCATCCAATCATGCCGGGCGTACTGATCATCGAAGCGATGGCTCAGGCTGCCGGGATCCTTGGTTTCAAAATGCTCGACGTGAAACCGGCCGATGGCACGCTTTACTACTTCGTCGGCTCCGACAAACTGCGCTTCCGTCAGCCGGTGCTGCCGGGCGATCAATTGATCCTTGAAGCCAAGTTCATCAGCTGCAAGCGTCAGATCTGGAAGTTCGAATGCCAGGCTTCGGTCGATGGCAAGCCAGTCTGCTCCGCTGAAATCATCTGTGCGGAACGCAAACTATGAGTTTGATTGACCCTCGCGCAATCATCGATCCGACGGCCATCCTGGCCGACGACGTCGAAGTCGGCCCTTGGTCGATTGTCGGCGCAGGTGTGGAAATCGGCGAGGGGACAGTGATCGGGCCGCATGTGATTCTCAAGGGCCCGACCCGAATCGGTAAGCACAACCGCATCTACCAGTTTTCTTCGGTAGGTGAGGACACGCCCGATCTGAAATACAAGGGCGAGGAAACCCGTCTGGTCATCGGTGACCACAACGTCATCCGTGAAGGCGTGACGATTCACCGCGGGACCATTCAGGACCGTTCGGAAACGACCCTGGGCGATCACAACCTGATCATGGCCTATGCCCACATCGGTCACGACAGCGTTATCGGCAATCATTGCATCCTGGTCAACAACACCGCGTTGGCAGGGCATGTGCACGTTGAAGACTGGGCGATCCTGTCCGGCTTCACCCTGGTTCACCAGTATTGCCACATTGGCGCCCACAGCTTTTCCGGCATGGGCACTGCCATTGGCAAAGACGTTCCTGCGTACGTCACGGTATTCGGCAACCCCGCTGAAGCTCGCAGCATGAACTTCGAAGGCATGCGCCGTCGCGGCTTCAGCGAAGAGGCGATCCACGCGCTGCGTCGTGCCTACAAGGTGGTTTACCGCCAGGGCCTGACAGTCGAGCAAGCGCTCGCCGAGCTGGCCGAACCCTCGCTGCAGTTCCCGGAAGTCGCGGTGTTCCGTGATTCCATCCAGTCTTCGACCCGCGGCATCACCCGCTAATCATGGCCAATCTGCGTATTGCGCTGGTGGCGGGTGAGGCTTCCGGTGACATTCTGGGTGCGGGTCTCATGCGTGCGCTCAAGGCACAGCATCCGGCGGTCGAGTTCATTGGTGTCGGCGGTCCGCTGATGCAGGCCGAAGGCCTGACCTCGTATTTCCCGATGGAACGCCTTTCTGTCATGGGGCTGGTGGAAGTGCTGGGCCGTTTGCGCGAGCTGTTGGCCCGTCGCAAGAAACTGGTTGCGGACCTGATCGCCGCGAAGCCGGACGTGTTCATCGGTATCGATGCCCCGGACTTCAACCTCAATATCGAACTCAAGCTGCGTCAGGCCGGGATCAAGACCGTGCATTACGTCAGCCCGTCGGTCTGGGCCTGGCGACAGAAGCGGGTGCTGAAGATTCGCGAAGGTTGCGACCTGATGCTGACGCTGTTCCCGTTCGAAGCTAAATTTTATGAAGAGAAGGGCGTGCCGGTACGGTTTGTCGGGCATTCCCTGGCCGATGCGATCCCGCTTGAGGCCGATCGCACCGCCGCGCGGGCCGAACTCGGTTTCCCGGAAGGGCCGTTGGTTGCCCTGATGCCGGGTAGTCGTGGCGGTGAAGTCGGGCGCCTCGGTGCGTTGTTCCTCGACACCGCCCAGCGCCTGCGGGCCATGCGTCCGGGCGTGCGATTCGTCATGCCGTGCGCCAGTCCGGAGCGTCGGGCCCAGTTGGAAGAGTTGCTGGCTGGTCGCGATCTGCCGCTGACCTTGCTCGACGGCAAATCCCATCTGGCGCTGGCGGCGTGCGACGCGGTATTGATCGCTTCGGGCACCGCGACCCTGGAAGCATTGCTGTACAAGCGGCCGATGGTGGTCGCTTATCGCCTGGCACCGCTGACGTTCTGGATTCTCAAACGGATGGTGAAGAGTCCCTACGTCTCGTTGCCGAATTTGCTGGCCCAGCGCCTGCTGGTGCCAGAGTTGTTGCAGGACGATGCGACAGTCGAAGCCCTGGCCCAGACTCTGTCGCCGCTGATCGAAGGTGGCGAGGAGCAGACCCGAGGCTTTGACGAAATCCACCGAACCCTGCGACTGGACGCCTCCAATCAGGCAGCGGACGCGGTACTGAACCTGATTGGCAGAGCATAATGAGCAAAGCAAGCAAGCAGCTGGGCCTGGATTTTATGCTGGTCGATGAAGTTGAAGATCTGGTGGCAGGTGTCGATGAAGTCGGTCGCGGCCCGCTGTGCGGTGCCGTGGTGACCGCCGCGGTGATCCTTGATCCGAGCCGGCCGATTCTCGGCCTCAACGATTCGAAGAAACTCACCGAAGCCCGCCGCGAAAAACTCTACGACGAAATCTGCGAAAAAGCCCTGAGCTGGTGCATTGCTCGCGCCGAAGTCGAAGAAATTGACGAGTTGAACATCCTTCATGCCACCATGCTGGCCATGCAGCGCGCGGTCGAGGGCCTGCACATTCAGCCGAAGCTGGCGATGATCGACGGCAACCGTTGCCCGAAACTCTCGATGCGCGCCGAAGCGGTGGTGCAAGGCGACAGCAAAGTGCCGGCCATCGCTGCGGCGTCAATTCTGGCCAAGGTCAGCCGTGATCGTGAAATGGCGGCGTTCGAACTGATTTACCCGGGTTACGGCATCGGTGGCCACAAAGGCTACCCGACGCCCGTTCATCTGGAGGCGCTGACGCGTCTGGGGCCGACACCGATTCACCGCCGCTCGTTCGCCCCGGTACGCCTGGCGTATGAAGCGCGGGAAAACCTGATCGAGGGTTAGTCGCAGGCTGATGTTTTACTCAAGGCCCGGTACAATCCGGGCCTTGTTGTCTTCACGTTTCTAGTTTCTAGACAGGATCACTATGCCGGCTTCATTCGTTCATCTACGCCTGCACACTGAATATTCCCTGGTCGACGGTCTGGTGCGGATCAAACCGCTGGTCAAGACCCTGGTCGGCATGAACATGCCTGCCGTGGCGGTCACTGACCAGAACAACATGTGTTCCCTGGTCAAATTCTATAAAGCCGCCATGGGCGCCGGGATCAAGCCGATTTGTGGCGCCGACCTGTGGCTGTCGAACAAGGATCCGGACAACCCCTTGAGCCGGATCAGCCTGCTGGCGATGAACGCCACAGGTTATCGCAACCTCACCGAACTGATCTCCCGTGGTTTCATCGACGGCCAGCGCAATGGTTCGATCATCATAGAGCGCGAGTGGGTGGCCGAAGCCAGCGAAGGCTTGATCATGCTGTCGGCGGCGAAAGAGGGCGAAATCGGCCTGGCGATGCTCGGCGGCAACCCGGACGAAGCCGAAACCCTGGCTCGCGAGTGGATGGCGGTGTTCCCGGATCGTTTCTATCTGGAAGTCCAGCGCACCAACCGCCCCAACGACGAAGAACAACTGCACGGCGCCGTGGCCCTGGCCGAGAAAATCGGCGCGCCGCTGGTGGCGACCAACGACGTGCGCTTCATCAAGCAGGAAGACTTCGAAGCCCACGAAACCCGCGTTTGCATCGGTGAAGGCCGCGCCCTCGACGATCCGCGGCGTTCGAAGAATTACAGCGATCAGCAATACCTCAAAAGCGCCGAGGAAATGGCCGAGCTGTTCAGCGACCTGCCTGAGGCGCTGGAGAACACAGTCGAGATCGCCAAGCGCTGCAACATCGAAGTGAAGCTGGGCAAGCACTTCCTGCCCAACTTCCCTATTCCCGATGGCATGACCATCGACGAGTACTTCCGCAAGGTTTCCTTCGACGGTCTGGAAGAACGCCTCAGCGTTCTGCTGCCCAAGGACACCACCGAAGACTACGAAGCCAAGCGCCAAGTCTATGTCGACCGGCTGAATTTCGAGCTGGATATCATCATCCAGATGGGCTTCCCCGGTTACTTCCTGATCGTGATGGACTTTATCCAGTGGGCCAAGAACAACGGCGTACCGGTGGGGCCTGGCCGTGGGTCGGGTGCCGGGTCGCTGGTGGCCTATGTGCAGAAGATCACTGACCTTGACCCGCTGGAATATGACCTGCTGTTCGAACGTTTCCTTAACCCGGAACGGGTTTCCATGCCCGACTTCGACGTCGACTTCTGCATGGACGGTCGCGACCGCGTGATCGATTACGTGGCCGAGAAATACGGCCGTAACGCGGTAAGCCAGATCATCACCTTCGGTTCCATGGCGGCCAAGGCTGTGGTCCGTGACGTGGCGCGGGTGCAGGGCAAGTCCTACGGCCTGGCGGATCGTCTGTCGAAGATGATTCCGTTCGAAGTCGGCATGACCCTGGAAAAAGCCTACGAACAGGAAGAAATCCTGCGCGACTTCATCAAGGTCGATGAAGAAGCCGCGGAAATCTGGGAAATGGCGCGCAAGCTCGAAGGCGTTGTGCGTAACGTCGGTAAACACGCCGGTGGTGTGGTGATTGCGCCGACCAAGCTGACCGACTTCTCGCCGATCTATTGCGACGAAGCGGGCGACGGTCTGGTAACTCAGTTCGACAAGGATGACGTTGAGGCTGCCGGTCTGGTGAAGTTCGACTTCCTGGGACTTCGGACCCTGACGATCATCGACTGGGCGCTGAAAACCATCAACCGCGACCGCGCCAAGGTCAACGAACCGCCGCTGGACATCGCGTTCATCCCGCTGGACGACAAACCGACTTACACGCTGCTGCAAAAAGCCGAAACCACCGCGGTGTTCCAGCTCGAGTCACGCGGCATGAAAGAGCTGATCAAAAAGCTCAAGCCCGACTGCCTGGAAGACTTGATCGCACTGGTGGCCCTGTTCCGTCCGGGCCCGCTGCAATCGGGCATGGTGGACGACTTCATCAACCGTAAGCACGGTCGCGCCGAACTCGCGTACCCGCACTCGGACTACCAGTACGACGGCCTCAAGCCGGTATTGGCGCCGACTTACGGCATCATCCTGTATCAGGAACAGGTGATGCAGATTGCCCAGGTCATGGCCGGTTACACCCTCGGCGGCGCGGACATGCTGCGTCGAGCCATGGGTAAGAAAAAACCCGAAGAAATGGCCAAGCAGCGCGGCGGTTTCATTGAAGGTTGCGCCACCAACAATATCGACGCTGACCTTGCCGGTAACATTTTCGACCTGGTAGAAAAATTCGCCGGTTACGGTTTCAACAAATCCCACTCCGCTGCCTACGGCCTGGTGTCGTACCAGACCGCGTGGCTGAAAGCCCACTATCCGGCGCCGTTCATGGCCGCGGTACTGTCGGCGGATATGCACAACACCGACAAGGTCGTGACCTTGATCGAAGAAGTGCGGACCATGAAGCTGCGCCTCGACGCGCCAGACGTGAACACCTCGGAGTTCAAGTTCACGGTGAACGACGAAGGCCGCATCATTTACGGTTTGGGCGCGATCAAGGGCGTGGGCGAAGGCCCGGTCGAAGCGATTACCGAGGCGCGGCAAGACGGGCCGTTCAAGGACCTGTTCGATTTTTGCGCGCGGGTCGACCTCAAGCGTATTAACAAACGCACCCTCGACGGCTTGATCCGCAGTGGTGCCCTGGACCGCCTAGGCCCGTATTTCCACGATGAGCAGAAAGCCTATCAGGCCAACATCGACCGCAACCGCGCGGTGTTGTTGACGGCCATGGAAGAGGCGATCAAGGCGGCCGAACAAACCGCTCGTACCCACGACAGTGGGCATGCCGATCTGTTTGGCGGTCTGTTCGTTGAAGAAGATGCCGACGTCTACGCCAATCACCGCAAGGCCAAGGAGCTGACCCTCAAGGAACGCCTGAAAGGCGAGAAAGATACCTTGGGCCTGTACCTCACCGGCCACCCGATCGACGAATACGAAGGCGAGATCCGTCGCTTCGCCCGTCAGCGCATCATCGACCTGAAGCCGGCTCGCGACACGCAAACGGTCGCGGGCATGATCATCGCCCTGCGAGTGATGAAGAACAAAAAGGGCGACAAGATGGGCTTCATCACCCTCGACGACCGCTCCGGGCGGATCGAAGCCTCGTTGTTCGCCGATGCGTTCCATTCCGCACAGTCGTTGTTGCAGACCGATGCGATGGTGGTGGTCGAAGGCGAAGTCAGCAACGACGACTTCTCCGGTGGCCTGCGGTTGCGGGTCAAGCGGGTGATGAGCATGGAAGATGCGCGCACCAACCTGGCCGAAAGCCTGCGCCTGAAGTTGCATGCAAAGGATCTCAAGGGCGATCAGCTACGCTGGTTGGGCGAGTTGTTGAAGCGTCATCGCGGTGCGTGCCCGATCACCATGGACTACACCAGCCCCGATGCGAAGGCCTTGTTGCAGTTTGGCGAGACCTGGCGGATCGACCCGGCGGATGCCTTGATTCAAGCCCTGCGTGACCAGTTCGGGCGAGACAACGTCTTCCTCCAATACCGTTGACGGTCAGGCGCCATTCCTTACCATGGGAACGCGCCTGATCCCGACCCGAATTTTTAATCTCGACCTGAACGCGCCTGTCCCTTAAGGTAGGGCGCGAATAGACAACCGGCCGGCCCAAGCTCTCTTGGACGCGACCCTAGACGGACGCCTATGAACCCGAATTTTCTAGATTTCGAACAGCCGATCGCCGACCTGCAAGCCAAGATCGAAGAGTTGCGCTTGGTCGGTAATGACAATTCGCTGAATATCGGCGATGAGATCTCCCGCCTACAGGACAAGAGCAGCACGCTGACCGAAGACATCTTCGGCAAGCTGACCAGCTGGCAGATCGCGCGTCTGGCGCGTCACCCGAAACGTCCGTACACCCTGGACTACATCGAACACATCTTCACCGAGTTCGATGAGTTGCACGGCGACCGTCACTTCTCCGACGACGCTGCCATCGTTGGCGGTGTTGCCCGTCTGGACGACCAACCGGTGATGGTTATCGGTCACCAGAAAGGTCGCGAAGTGCGCGAGAAGGTTCGCCGCAACTTCGGCATGCCGCGCCCTGAGGGCTACCGCAAGGCGTGCCGCCTGATGGAAATGGCCGAGCGTTTCAAAATGCCGATCCTGACCTTCATCGACACCCCGGGCGCTTACCCTGGCATCGACGCCGAAGAGCGCAACCAGAGCGAAGCGATTGCCTGGAACCTGCGCGTCATGGCTCGCCTGAAAACCCCAATCATCGCCACCGTGATCGGTGAGGGTGGTTCTGGTGGTGCGCTGGCGATTGGCGTCTGCGATCAGCTGAACATGCTGCAATATTCGACCTACGCGGTGATTTCGCCGGAAGGTTGCGCCTCGATTCTGTGGAAAACTTCCGAGAAAGCCCCGGATGCCGCTGAAGCGATGGGCATCACTGCCGAGCGTCTGAAGGGCCTGGGCATCGTCGATAAAGTGATCGGCGAGCCGTTGGGCGGCGCTCATCGTGATCCGGCCGCTGCCGCTGCCTCGATCCGCGCCGAGCTGAGCTCGCAACTGGCGATGTTGAAGAAGTTCGACAACGACGCGCTGCTGGCCCGTCGTTACGAGCGTCTGATGAGCTACGGTCTCTGATCTGATCGCGCTATAGCCTTGTGGGAAGAGCCGGGCGACGTTCGTCTGCTCGCGATTGCGGTATAACAATCAACAAATATGTTGAATGTTAAGCAGCCTTCGCGAGCAGGCTCGCTCCCACAATGGGTCTATGTGAAGCGACTGACGTCTATGAGCCCTAAGAAGATTGATCTGCCAGCCAGGCTTCTCCATGGGCTGGTTCCGTGGCGTAACGCCACAACCTGGCGAATCGCCTTCTCCGGTGGTCTCGATTCCACCGTCCTGCTGCACCTTCTCGCACACCTCGCAAAAACCGAATCCTTGCCGGCGTTGACCGCCATTCACGTCCACCACGGCCTGCAGGCTGCGGCTGATGCGTGGCCGGAACATTGTCAGTCGGTCTGTGATGCGTTGGGTGTACCGCTGGAGGTTGTGCGTGTTCAGGTTGAGCGCGGCGCGAGCCTCGAGCGTGCGGCGCGGGATGCGCGTTACGGCGCCTTCATCGCGGCGACTCACGCCGGTGAAGTACTGCTCACAGGTCAGCACCGTGACGATCAAGCGGAAACCCTATTGTTTCGGCTGATGCGCGGGGCAGGGGTGAGAGGTTTGTCGGGGATGCCGAGTGAGCGTCCTTTGGGGCGTGGGCATCTGCTGCGACCACTGCTTGATGTCACTCGCGCCGAGCTTGAGGCCTACGCCACTGAATATCAGCTGAACTGGATCGAAGATCCGTCGAATCAGGACCGGCAGTTCTCGCGCAATTACCTGCGTCATCAGGTGTTCCCCGTGTTGACCGCGCGCTGGCCGCAAGCAGTGGCGATCATGGCTCGCAGCGCTGCGCATCTGAGTGAGGCGCAGGGGTTGCTCGACGATCTGGCGCAAATTGATCTGGCCCAGGCCGGCACCGACAGTGATTTCGATTGGCTGGGGTTGCCGTCGCTGGAGCTGGCGCCCCTGGAAAAGCTATCTGATGCACGCCAGCGCAATGCGCTGAGTCATTGGCTCAAACCGCTGACGTCTTTGCCGGACAGTGACCATTGGTCGGGTTGGCAGGATTTGCGCGATGCGACTGGCGACGCACGTCCGGTCTGGCGATTGGCGGCGGGCGAACTGCATCGCGCTGGTGGGCGTCTCTGGTGGTTGTCAGGTGGATGGTTGCGCACTCCGCCATCCCCGGTGTCCTGGGCTGACCCCGCGGTATTGCTGGCGTTACCGGATAATGGCGTGCTCACACTCACCGGCCAGATCCCCGATGGCCCGTTGCAGATCCGCTATCGTGAGGGCGGCGAAGTCATGAGTTTGCCCGATCGCGGTCACCGTGACTTGAAGCGTTTGCTTAACGAAAGCGGTGTGCCGGGCTTCGCCCGTGGCAGATTGCCGCTGGTCTACAGGGGCCAGCAATTGCTGGCGGTGGCGAACCTGCGGGGGCTGAATGGCAGTGAGCGCAGTGGCTGGTATTTGCATTGGCAGCCGCCGATCGAAGATCAAGGTTTGAGCTGAAAGGGGCTTTCCGGTAGACTACGCTCCCTTCTTGATACAACTTCTGTGGATTCGCCTGAATCGCAGGAGTTGCCGATTACCAAGCAGTCTTTGCTGGGCGATTCCAAAAAATGTGTAGCGAGCAACCTACCGGTGTTTCATCTTCCGGTCTGTCCCAACGCGGCGGTTTTTTTGAAAGGTGCACTGTGATTAATGCAGGTGATCGGGGGCTTCGGCCTTCCTTCGCTTTCCCCGGCGGCTCGGACCGCTTTAACGCAGACTTCTAGGGTTTTTCATGACGCGCTACATATTCGTCACGGGCGGTGTTGTTTCTTCATTGGGGAAAGGCATTGCCTCGGCTTCATTGGCGGCCATCCTGGAGGCGCGGGGACTTAAGGTCACCATGCTGAAGCTGGACCCGTACATCAACGTTGACCCGGGCACCATGAGCCCGTTCCAGCACGGTGAAGTGTTCGTCACCCACGACGGCGCCGAGACCGACCTGGACCTGGGCCACTACGAGCGGTTCATCCGCACGACCATGACCCAGAACAACAACTTCACCACTGGCCGTGTCTACGAACACGTCCTGCGCAAAGAGCGCCGTGGTGATTACCTGGGCGCAACCATTCAGGTGATCCCGCACATCACCGACGAAATCAAGCGCCGGATCATCAAGGGCGCTGGCGATGCCGACGTGGCCATGGTCGAGATCGGTGGCACCGTGGGTGACATCGAGTCGCAACCGTTCCTCGAGGCGATCCGTCAATTGCGTTTCGAAGTCGGCGCCAAGCGCGCGATGCTGATGCACCTGACACTGGTGCCGTACATCGCCACTGCCGGCGAAACCAAAACCAAGCCAACCCAGCACTCGGTCAAGGAACTGCGTTCCATTGGCCTGCAGCCTGACGTGCTGGTGTGCCGCTCCGATCACCCGATCGACATTTCTTCGCGTCGCAAGATCGCGCAGTTCACCAACGTTGAAGAGCGTGCGGTGATTGCGCTGGAAGACGCCGACACCATCTACAAGATCCCGGGCATTCTGCACTCCCAGGGCCTGGATGATTTCGTCGTCGAGCGTTTCGGCCTGCAATGCGACAGCGCCGATCTGTCCGAGTGGGAAGCGGTGGTTGATGCCAAGCTGAACCCGGAGCACGAAGTCACCATCGCCATGGTCGGCAAGTACATGGAACTGCTGGACGCCTACAAGTCGCTGATCGAGGCGATGAGTCACGCCGGCATCAGCAACCGCACCAAGGTCAACCTGCGCTACATCGATTCCGAAGACATCGAAAACCAGGGCACCGCGCTGCTGGAAGGCGTCGACGCGATTCTGGTACCGGGCGGCTTCGGTCTGCGTGGTGTTGAAGGCAAGATCACTGCTGTTCAATACGCTCGCGAAAACAAGGTTCCATACCTGGGTATCTGCCTGGGCATGCAAGTGGCCGTTATCGAGTTCGCTCGTAACGTCATGGGCTGGAAAGATGCCAACTCCACTGAGTTCGATCGCACCAGCGGTCACCCGGTGGTCGGTCTGATCACCGAGTGGGAAGATGCCACCGGCGCCGTCGAAATCCGTACCGAATCGTCCGATCTGGGTGGCACCATGCGCCTTGGCGCTCAGGACTGCCTGCTTGAGCCAGGTTCCCTGGTGCACGATTGCTACGCCAAGGATGTGATCGTCGAGCGTCACCGTCATCGCTACGAAGTGAACAACAACCTGCTGCCGCAAATCATCGAGGCCGGCCTGAAAATCTCCGGTCGTTCCGGTGATGGCGCGCTGGTTGAAGTGGTTGAAGCACCGGATCACCCATGGTTCGTCGCTTGCCAGTTCCACCCAGAGTTCACCTCGACGCCACGCGACGGTCACCCGTTGTTCAGCGGTTTCGTTAAAGCCGCTTTGGCTCAACACCAGAAGAAGGCGTAATCCTGATGGCGCAGAAGATCATCCGCGTAGGCGATATCGAGATTGCCAACGACAAGCCAATGGTGCTGTTCGGTGGCATGAACGTGCTGGAAAGCCGTGACATGGCGATGCAGGTCTGCGAAGAGTACGTAAAGGTCACCGAAAAACTCGGTATCCCTTACGTGTTCAAGGCCAGTTTCGACAAGGCGAACCGTTCTTCTGTGACCTCTTATCGTGGCCCCGGGCTGGAAGAGGGCATGCGGATTTTCCAGGACATCAAGCAAGCCTTTGGCGTACCGATCATCACCGACGTCCACGAGCCTGATCAGGCCGCGGTCGTCGCTGAAGTCTGCGACATCATCCAGTTGCCGGCCTTCCTGTCGCGCCAGACCGATCTCGTGGTCGCGATGGCCAAGACCGGCGCGGTGATCAACATCAAGAAAGCCCAGTTCCTCGCGCCCCAGGAAATGAAACACATCCTGAACAAATGCGTGGAAGCCGGTAACGATCAGTTGATTCTCTGCGAGCGTGGTTCGAGCTTCGGCTACAACAATCTCGTGGTCGACATGCTCGGCTTCGGCATCATGAAGCAGTTCGAATACCCGGTGTTCTTCGACGTGACCCACGCGCTGCAAATGCCCGGCGGTCGCTCCGATTCCGCCGGTGGTCGTCGTGCCCAGGTCACTGACCTGGCCAAGGCCGGCATGAGCCAGTCGCTGGCCGGGCTGTTCCTCGAAGCCCACCCGGACCCGGACAACGCCAAATGCGACGGCCCTTGCGCCCTGCGTCTGGACAAACTGGAGCCATTCCTGGCCCAGCTCAAAGCACTGGACGAACTGGTGAAGAGTTTTCCGACGGTAGAAACCGCGTAAACCTCAATTCTCCGGTAAAGTACCGCACGGTTTAAATGCTCAGGCCCTCGGGCTTGAGCCTTATCGTCCGCAAGCCTGCCCGCTGTCTGTCACTTGCCGACGATAAAAGATTTCCTTCAGCTGCGTCGTTTTCGTCAACTTTGGAGTGTTTACAACAATGGCAAAAATCGTCGACATCAAAGGTCGTGAAGTTCTCGACTCCCGTGGCAATCCCACTGTGGAAGCAGACGTGCTTCTCGATAACGGCATCATCGGCAGCGCATGCGCGCCATCCGGTGCTTCCACTGGCTCGCGTGAAGCGCTCGAGCTGCGTGATGGCGACAAGAGCCGTTATCTGGGTAAAGGCGTGCTCAAGGCCGTAGCCAACATCAACGGTCCGATCCGCGACCTGTTGCTGGGCAAAGACCCAAGCGACCAGAAAGCGCTGGATCACGCGATGATCAAGCTCGATGGCACTGAGAACAAAGCGACCCTGGGCGCCAACGCGATCCTCGCCGTTTCCCTGGCCGCGGCCAAGGCAGCAGCACAGGACCAGGACCTGCCGCTGTACGCTCACATTGCCAACCTGAACGGTACCCCGGGTGTTTACTCGATGCCGGTTCCGATGATGAACATCATCAACGGTGGCGAGCACGCCGATAACAACGTCGACATCCAGGAATTCATGGTTCAGCCGGTTGGCGCCAAGTCTTTCTCGGAAGGTCTGCGCATGGGCACCGAGATTTTCCATCACCTCAAAGCCGTTCTGAAGGCCCGTGGCCTGAGCACTGCCGTTGGTGACGAAGGTGGTTTCGCGCCGAACCTGGCCTCCAACGAAGACGCTTTGAAAGTGATCTCCGAAGCCGTGGCCAACGCCGGTTACAAGCTGGGCACCGACGTGACCCTGGCCCTGGACTGCGCGGCCAGCGAATTCTATGAAGATGGCAAGTACAACCTGTCCGGCGAAGGCCAGGTGTTCACTGCTGAAGGTTTCGCCGACTACCTGAAAGGTCTGACCGAGCGTTACCCGATCATCTCCATCGAAGACGGTCTGGACGAGTCCGACTGGGCTGGCTGGAAAATCCTCACCGACAAGATCGGCGAGAAGACTCAGCTGGTAGGCGACGACCTGTTCGTGACCAACACCAAGATCCTGAAAGAAGGCATCGATAAAAAGATCGCCAACTCGATCCTGATCAAGTTCAACCAGATCGGCACCCTGACCGAAACCCTGGAAGCCATCCAGATGGCCAAGGCCGCTGGTTACACCGCCGTGATCTCGCACCGCTCCGGCGAAACCGAAGATTCGACCATTGCCGACCTGGCCGTGGGCACCTCGGCTGGCCAGATCAAGACCGGTTCGCTGTGCCGTTCCGACCGCGTTTCCAAGTACAACCAACTGCTGCGTATCGAAGAGCAGTTGAATGGCAAAGCCAAGTACAACGGCCGTAGCGAATTCCGCGGCTGAGTGGTAAACGATAAAAAGACACCGGATTGTGTCGGAAAAATCGCGACAGCGACGGATTTGCCACTAATCTGATGCCTTAAGAGCACAAGCCTGGTTCTTCCAGGCTTCGTGCTATCAGACGCTTCAAAGTTTGGCATGGCTGTCTTTTTTCACTGGATACCTGATATTCGATGCGCAGTCCCAATTGGTTGTTCCTCGTCTTGCTCTTGCTGCTGGCCGGCCTGCAGTATCGCCTGTGGGTGGGTAATGGCAGTCTGGCGCAAGTGGCCGAGCTGAAGCAGCAGATTGCGGATCAACACGCCGAGAACGAGGCGTTGCTGGAGCGCAATCGGGTGATGGACGCCGAAGTCAGTGAGTTGAAAAAGGGCATGGAGACCGTTGAAGAACGGGCTCGCCATGAGTTGGGCATGGTCAAGGATGGTGAAACCCTTTACCAGTTGGCCCAATGATTGAGTCGTTACCGGCCTTCTGGGCCGTGATTCCTGCCGCGGGCGTCGGTGCCCGTATGGCCGCGGACCGTCCCAAGCAATACTTGCAACTGGGCGGGCGCACTATTCTCGAACACAGCCTTGGCTGTTTCCTCGATCATCCTGCCCTGAAGGGGTTGGTGGTCAGTCTTGCCATCGACGATCCTTACTGGCCGAACCTGGCCTGTGCTGCCGATCCGCGTATTCAGCGGGTTGAAGGTGGCGCCGAGCGTTCCGGATCAGTGCTCAACGCCTTGCTGCATCTGCATGCCCAGGGCGCTGACGATGAGGATTGGGTGTTGGTTCACGATGCCGCGCGACCGAATCTGGCGCGTGATGATCTTGATAAATTGCTCAGTGAACTGGCTGACGACCCGGTGGGCGGCCTATTGGCGGTGCCTGCGCGCGACACCCTCAAACGGGTCGACAAGCACGGGCGTGTGCTGGAAACAGTGGATCGCAGTGTGATCTGGCAGGCTTATACACCGCAGATGTTTCGCCTTGGAGCATTGCATCGGGCGTTGGCGGACAGCCTGGTGGCGGATGCTGTCATCACCGATGAAGCCTCGGCGATGGAGTGGGCAGGTATGGCACCCCGTTTGATCGAAGGTCGATCCGACAACATCAAAGTCACTCGCCCCGAAGACCTTGAGTGGTTGCGCCAGCGCTGGGCGAACCGCCGTTAAAAGATCGCAGCCTATGCCGGCTGCGATTTTTTTCTCTTAAACCCGATATTCCGGCCGTTCGGCCAACCCTTCCTTCAAATAATCCACTAACTTGCGTACTTTCGGTGACAGATGCCGCTGCTGTGGATAAAGCGCCCAAACCGCTGTGTTCGGCGGTTGGTGGGCTTCCAGCAGCGAGATCAATTCGCCGTTTTTCAGGTGCTCCAGCACGTAGTAATCCGGCAGCTGACACAATCCAACCCCTTGTAGCGCGGCATCCAGCACCGCCTGCCCACTGTTGCAGCGCCAGTTTCCCTGTACTCGCTGGGAAAATTCCCGCCCGTTCTGTTCCAGTTGCCAGATATCTGAGCTGCCGATGAGGCAGTTGTGGCGACTCAGTTCCGACAAACTGTGTGGGCGACCATACCGTTCCAGGTAGGACGGCGAGGCGCACAGGTACATGCGCCGTGGTGCCAAACGAGTCGCGACCAATCTTGAATCCTGCAGGCGGCCGAGGCGGATGGCCAGGTCCAGCCCTTCGTGCACCAGATCGAGCGGGCGGTTGCTCAGTTCGATGTCGACACGCAGTTGCGGATACAGCCCCATGAAACGAGTCACCAGCGGCACAATGAATCGTTCGCCGTAGGCCACGGCACAGGTCATGCGCAGCATGCCCTTGGGTTCGCTGGTCAGGTCGCCGACAGCGCGCAACGCTTCTTCGCGGCCGTCCTGCAAACGTTGGCAATGTTGCAGAAAGGTTTGCCCGGCTTCGGTCAGCGTGACCCGGCGGGTGCTGCGATAGAGCAAGCGGGTTTGCAGTCGCTCTTCCAGTCTTACGATTTGGCGACTGATGTGGGAGGAAGACACCCCAAGGCGTTCAGCCGCGGCGGTGAATTGGCTGCACTCTGCGACGGCGACGAACTCGTCGATGCCTTCCCAGCGGTTTTCGGACATCAGGATTATCCCTGCATGGCAATAATGTTTTGCTTTTGTCCCGATTATTCATCGTATGCGGCTGTATTACACTCCCTGTCTCGTTTTTATTCACTGGAGAGTCAGCATGATCAAGTCGCGCGCCGCCGTTGCCTTCGAGGCCAAGAAGCCCCTCGAGATCGTTGAAGTCGATGTCGCCATGCCCAAGGCGGGCGAAGTCCTGCTGCGCGTCGTCGCTTCCGGTGTCTGCCATACCGATGCCTACACCCTCTCGGGCGCGGACCCGGAAGGTATCTTCCCGTCGATCCTGGGCCACGAAGGTGGCGCGGTGGTCGAAGCGATCGGCGAGGGCGTGACCTCGGTTGCGGTGGGCGATCATGTGATCCCGCTGTACACCCCGGAATGTGGCAAGTGCAAATTCTGTCTGTCGGGCAAAACCAACCTTTGCCAGGCGATTCGTGCAACCCAGGGTAAAGGCCTGATGCCGGACGGCACTTCGCGCTTTTCCTACAAGGGCGAAACGATTTTCCACTACATGGGCACCTCGACGTTTTCCGAGTACACCGTGCTGCCGGAAATCTCCGTCGCCAAAATTCCTAAAGAAGCACCGCTGGAAAAAGTCTGCCTGCTGGGCTGTGGCGTCACCACCGGCATCGGCGCGGTGATCAACACTGCCAAGGTCAAGCCGGGTGATACCGTCGCTATCTTCGGTCTGGGCGGCATCGGATTGTCTGCCGTGATCGGCGCGGTCAAAGCCAAGGCTGGCCGGATTATCGCCATCGACATTAATCCGGCCAAGTTCGAAATCGCCAGGCAATTGGGCGCCACCGACTGCGTGAACCCGAAAGACTTCGATCGTCCGATTCAGGAAGTGATTGTCGACATGACCGATGGCGGCGTCGACTTCTCGTTCGAATGCATCGGCAACGTGCAGTTGATGCGTGCCGCACTTGAGTGCTGCCACAAAGGTTGGGGGGAGTCGGTCATCATCGGTGTGGCCGGCGCAGGCCAGGAAATCTCCACCCGTCCATTCCAGTTGGTCACCGGTCGCGTCTGGCGCGGTTCGGCGTTCGGTGGCGTGCGTGGCCGTACCGAGTTGCCAAGCTATGTCGAAATGGCCCAGACCGGCGAGATCCCGTTGGATACCTTCATCACCCACACCATGGGCCTGGAAGATATCAACAAGGCGTTTGACCTGATGCATGAAGGCAAAAGCATCCGTAGCGTCATTCATTTCTGAGGTCGCTTATGAGCCTGGAAAATATCTCCTGCCAGAAAAGCTTCGGCGGCTGGCACAAGCGTTACCGGCACCGCTCCGACGTGCTCGGTTGCGACATGGTGTTTGCCGTGTACCTGCCGCCGCAAGCGGAGCAGGGCGGTAAACTACCAGTGTTGTACTGGTTGTCTGGCCTGACCTGTACCGACGAGAACTTCATGCAGAAGGCCGGTGCCATGCGCATGGCCGCTGAGCTGGGGCTGATTATCGTCGCACCGGACACCAGCCCACGCGGTCCCGAAGTGCCGGGCGATCCGGATGGTGCCTGGGACTTCGGTCTCGGTGCCGGTTTTTATCTGAATGCCACGCAGGAACCGTGGTCGCGGCACTATCGGATGCATGACTATGTCGTGCAGGAATTGCCGGCATTGGTTGAGGCGCATTTCCCGGCATCGGAAAAGCGTGGCATCAGCGGCCACTCCATGGGTGGTCATGGTGCGCTGGTCTGCGCCTTGCGCAATCCGGGGCGTTACCAGTCGGTGTCGGCGTTCTCGCCGATCAACAATCCGATCGATTGCCCATGGGGGCAGAAAGCCTTTTCCCGCTACTTGGGGGAAGACCGGTCGAAATGGCGCGAGTGGGATGCCTGTGCATTGATCGCCGAAGCCGACGAGAAACTGCCGCTGCTGGTGGATCAGGGTGATCGCGACGATTTCCTCGCCACCCAGCTCAAGCCAGAAGCCCTGCAACAGGCGGCGAAACTTGCCGGTCATCCGCTGACGTTGCGTTTGCAACCCGGCTACGACCACAGTTATTTCTTCATCGCCAGTTTCATCGACGACCACTTGCAGCATCACGCGCGCGCTCTAAGCGCCTAATGTCTGACAAAGCAGGTAGAATCACGCCCTGACAAAAATCGGGGCGTTTTTTTATGCGTATTGGCCACGGCTATGATGTGCACCGTTTCGGTGAAGGCGATTTCATCACGTTGGGCGGTGTGCGGATTGCACACAGCTTCGGGCTGCTTGCCCATTCCGACGGTGATGTCCTGCTGCACGCCTTGAGCGATGCGTTACTCGGCGCTGCCGCGCTGGGTGATATCGGCAAGCATTTTCCGGACACCGATCCGCAATTCAAGGGCGCCGACAGCCGCGCGCTGTTGCGTCATGTCGTCGCACTGATCCACGCCAAGGGCTGGAAAGTCGGCAACGTCGATAACACCATCGTCGCCCAGGCCCCGAAAATGGCCCCGCATATCGAATCGATGCGCGCGCTGATTGCCGCGGATCTTCAAGTTGAGTTGGATCAAGTGAACGTGAAAGCTACCACCACCGAAAAGCTTGGCTTTGTCGGTCGCGAAGAAGGTATTGCCGTGCACTCCGTTGCCTTGTTGCTGCGCGCATGAACGAGGCGCAATTGCTCGGCCCACGGGCCTACGGTGACGCTCTCGGCAGCGCGGTGCTGAAAGCCACGGCGGAAGATTTCCAGGTTGATGAAGTCCTCGATATTCCCCTGAGTGGCGATGGCGAACACCTATGGATCTGGGTGGAAAAGCGCGGTCTGAATACCGAAGAAGCGGCACGGCGGATTGCCAAGGCTGCGGGCGTGCCATTGCGTACCGTCAGCTACGCGGGCCTCAAGGACCGTCAGGCGTTGACTCGCCAGTGGTTCAGCGTGCAACTGCCCGGCAAGGCTGATCCAGATCTGTCGGCAGCGGAAAACGACACGCTGAAGATTCTCAAGACCGGTCGGCACAGACGCAAGCTGCAACGCGGTGCCCATTCGGCCAACGGCTTCACGTTGCGCCTGACTCAATTCGCTGGCGACAAGGCCGCGATCGAAGAGCGTCTGCAACTGATCGCCAGGCAAGGTATTCCCAATTATTTCGGCGCCCAGCGTTTCGGGCATGACGGCGGCAACGTCGTCGACGCCCGTGCCTGGGCTGCGCGCAAGGCCCTGCCGGAACAACGCAATGTGCGTTCGCGCCTGCTCTCCACTGCGCGTAGTTTTCTGTTTAATCAGGTGCTGGCGGCACGCGTCGCCGATGGTACTTGGCAGCGTGCTCAGGTCGGCGATCTGCTGGCGTTCACTGACAGCCGCAGTTTCTTCCCGGCAGGTGAAGCCGAGTGCAGTGACCCGCGTCTGGCGATTCTCGACTTGCACCCGACCGGCCCACAGTGGGGCGAAGGTGACTCGCCGGCGTCGGGGGCTGTCCATGAACTGGAGCAGGCAATCGCCGCGCGCGAAGCGGATCTGCGCGATTGGTTGATTAACGCCGGTATGAGCCACGAACGTCGCATCCTGCGGCTGCCCATTGGCGGGTTGACGTGGCATTATCCCGAGCCTGACATTCTGCAACTGGAATTCGTCCTCCCGGCCGGATGCTTCGCCACCGTATTGGTGCGTGAACTCGTCGATCTGGTGCCGGTGGGGCAGACGGACAGCCCATGCGTATTCTGATTTCTAACGACGATGGGGTAACCGCACCCGGTCTCGCCGCGCTTTATGCTGCGCTGGCGGATTACACCGAATGCGTGGTTATCGCCCCGGACCAGGACAAAAGCGGCGCCAGCAGCTCGCTGACGCTCGACCGTCCGTTGCACCCGCATACCTTGGCCAATGGCTTTATCAGCCTCAACGGAACGCCTACCGATTGCGTGCACCTGGGCCTTAACGGCTTGCTGGAGTTTGAACCGGACATGGTGGTTTCCGGTATTAACCTGGGTGCGAACCTGGGGGACGACGTGCTGTATTCCGGTACTGTGGCGGCGGCCCTTGAGGGACGTTTCCTGGAGCGTCCTTCGTTTGCCTTTTCGTTTGTCTCACGGCAAGTGGAGAACCTTCCCACGGCGGCCTATTTTGCGCGCAAACTGGTAGAGGCCCACGCGGACCTCGATCTGCCACCGCGCACGGTACTGAACGTGAACATTCCCAACTTGCCGCTGGAGCATATCCGCGGTATCCAGCTGACCCGCCTGGGCCATCGCGCCCGCGCCGCTGCGCCGATAAAAGTGGTCGATCCGCGTGGTAAATCCGGTTACTGGATCGCTGCGGCGGGTGACGCCGAAGATGGCGGCCCGGGCACTGATTTCCATGCGGTGATGCAAGGCTATGTTTCAATCACGCCACTGCAACTGGATCGCACCTTTAATGATGCCTTCAGAAGTCTCGATGGCTGGCTGGAGGGGCTGCGCTAATGGCTCGTGAACAAGACGATATTCTGCACCGCGGCATCGGGATGACCTCCCAGCGGACCCGTGAGCGTCTGATTCAGCGCCTCTATGAAGAAGGGGTGTCCAACGCCAAGGTGCTGGAAGTCATCCGCCGCACACCGCGTCACCTGTTCGTCGATGAGGCGCTGGCCCACCGCGCTTATGAAGATACGGCGCTACCGATTGGCCATAACCAGACCATCTCCCAGCCTTATATGGTGGCGCGCATGAGCGAGCTGCTGCTGGAAGCCGGCCCGTTGGACAAGGTGCTGGAAATCGGTACTGGTTCGGGTTACCAGACAGCGGTGCTGTCGCAACTGGTCGAGCGGGTTTTTTCCGTCGAGCGCATCAAGGTTCTGCAAGATCGAGCCAAGGAGCGCCTGGTGGAGCTGAACCTGCGCAATGTGGTATTTCGCTGGGGCGATGGCTGGGAAGGCTGGCCGGCGCTGGCGCCGTACAACGGTATCATTGTGACCGCCGTGGCCACCGACGTGCCTCAGGCGCTGCTCGATCAATTGGCACCGGGCGGGCGATTGGTGATTCCGGTCGGCTCTGGTGAAGTTCAACAATTGATGCTGATCATCCGTGAAGAACAGGGCTTTTCCAGGCGTGTTCTGGGGGCAGTGCGCTTTGTGCCACTACTCAACGGGCCGCTGGCCTGAGCATTTGTTTCAACGTGCTGAATTCTCTTCGATTGCCCGGGTCTTACAGCGGCATCGATGGGTTAAACAGAATTCATCATCAGGCAGCAAACGTGTGCGTGAAGCGAATCCGCTTCATTAAAGGTAAAGCCTGTTCGGCCCGTTATACTTGCGACATTTCGTGCCGAAACACGGCAATTCATATTTTCAGCCACCACAAAGGGAGCGGCGGGTGAGTCTCACAGTCGTTGCGCAGCGAATGGGTATAACGAGCTTTCAGCGTCTGGTGACTGGTCTTGTCTTGAGTACCTTGCTGGTCGGTTGCTCCAGCACCAAATCGAGTAGCGCGGGAGTTGTCGATCGCAACAACGCGGTCGCCCAGCGTCCGGCCGTAACCACCGGCCAGTACATTGTTCGACCCAAGGACACGTTGTTTTCCATCGCCTTTCGCTACGGCTGGGACTACAAAGCCCTCGCGGCAAGGAACAACATTCCTACGCCTTACACGATCCATCCGGGTCAGACGATTCGCTTCGACGGTCGCAACGATTCAACGCCGGCAGCGGTGGTGAGTTCGTCCAGTTCCTCGCCTTCGTCGTCGAGCAAAACCACGGTAATTCGGCGTCAGGCAAATGGCACAACGACCAGTACAACGGTGCTCGCACCGTCCGTCGCCAGCAAACCGGCACCCGCTCCACTGCCTCCTGCCGGTCCGGCCCCGACGGGCTGGGGGTGGCCTTCTAATGGCATTCTGATTGGAAAATTCTCTTCAAACGGTAGTTTGAATAAAGGAATTGATATCGCCGGAGATTTGGGACAGCCTGTTTTAGCTGCGTCTGATGGGACGGTGGTATACGCCGGGAGTGGCTTAAGGGGCTACGGCGAATTAGTCATCATCAAACACAGCGATACCTACGTCAGTGCCTACGGTCACAACCGCAGGCTGTTGGTTCGGGAGGGGCAGCAGGTCAAAGTCGGACAGACAATTGCCGAAATGGGGTCAACGGGTACAGACCGGGTGAAACTGCATTTTGAGATTCGCCGACAAGGTAAACCTGTAGATCCGCTGCAGTTCCTGCCACGTCGTTGATTTGTTAGCCAAGCCTGTTCCGTCACGTAGAGGGAACAGGCTCCAGCGTTGCCAGGGATCAAGGCGCCGCTTGAGCTTGAGGTCGAACTCACCAAAGGACTATAACAATGGCTCTCAGTAAAGAAGTGCCGGAGTTTGACATCGACGATGAGGTTCTCCTTATGGAGACCGGCATCGCAATGGATTCGATGTCGAATGATGAAGGGGATGCACCACCTTCCGTTCGTGCCAAATCCAGACACTCCGCTTCGTTAAAGCAACACAAGTACATCGACTACACCCGGGCACTCGATGCCACGCAGCTGTACCTCAATGAAATCGGCTTTTCCCCATTGCTCTCCCCGGAAGAAGAAGTTCATTTTGCACGCCTGTCGCAAAGTGGTGATCCGGCCGGACGCAAGCGCATGATTGAAAGCAACCTGCGGCTGGTGGTGAAAATCGCCCGGCGTTACGTCAATCGTGGGCTGTCGCTGCTGGACCTGATCGAAGAGGGTAACCTCGGCCTGATCCGGGCAGTGGAAAAGTTCGATCCAGAACGCGGCTTCCGCTTTTCGACCTACGCCACCTGGTGGATTCGTCAGACCATCGAACGCGCGATCATGAATCAGACCCGGACCATCCGGCTACCTATTCATGTGGTCAAAGAGCTCAACGTGTACTTGCGGGCTGCACGGGAGCTGACTCAAAAGCTCGACCATGAACCCTCACCCGAAGAAATTGCCAACCTGCTGGAGAAACCGGTAGGCGAGGTCAAGCGCATGCTTGGCCTGAACGAGCGGGTTTCTTCGGTCGACGTCTCGCTGGGTCCGGATTCGGATAAAACCCTGCTGGACACCCTGACCGACGACCGCCCGACCGATCCATGTGAACTGTTGCAGGATGACGACCTGTCGCAGAGCATCGATCAATGGCTTTCGGAGCTGACCGACAAGCAACGCGAGGTGGTCGTACGCCGCTTCGGCTTGCGAGGTCACGAGAGCAGTACGCTTGAAGATGTCGGCCTGGAAATCGGCCTTACCCGGGAGCGGGTCAGGCAAATCCAGGTTGAAGGCCTCAAGCGTCTTCGGGAGATTCTCGAGAAAAACGGCCTGTCGAGTGAGTCGCTGTTCCAATAAGCCATTCGCTCAACCGTCAACCAAAAGCCCCGACTGGTTCGGGGCTTTTTGTTGTCGGCAAGATGAGAGAGGCGCGTTGGTATTGGCGCCACCTCAGGTTTGTAGTCTCGTGGTGTAAGTCTTTGCTTACTCTTTCGTAAGTGTTCATTATTTTTACACCCTGGTAGTTGTCTATTCGAAGGATGCTGTATTTATAAGTTATTGATTTATATGATTATTTTATTGAGTTAACAGCATATTACAGATGATTTCAGTCATGGAGGCCGATTGCTCTTGGTGGGGAATCCTCTAGTATTTGAACTGTGTCGACGGATAGACACGCCCTTCAAGGAAGAGGGGAACGGACATCGCAGGATGCGATTCATCAGGACGATGAAAAGGAATACATGGAATAGGGAAAAAATGTGGGCGGGTCAAACCGCCCCTTTTTTTTGCCTGCAGAAAAGTAAAAAGGCCCGCAAGGGGCCTTTTCGGGAACGCGAGGGAAATCAGCGTTCGAGGTGTTCGATCTTGCCTGGCTTGCCATCCCATTCAGCGGAATCGGGCAATGGATCTTTCCGTTCAGTGATGTTTGGCCATACCTCGGCCAATTCCATGTTCAGCTGAATGAAGTTTTCCATGCCGGCGGGAACTTCATCTTCAGAGAAGATGGCCACGGCAGGGCATTCTGGTTCGCACAGGGCGCAGTCGATGCACTCATCCGGGTGAATCACCAGGAAGTTCGGGCCTTCGTAAAAGCAGTCCACCGGACAGACTTCTACGCAGTCGGTGTACTTGCACTTGATGCAGTTGTCGGTGACGACGAAGGTCATTTCTAATTTTCTCCTCAGGCGGCGGCAGCGGAGCCCCTTCAGGACGGGGTCGCCAGGTTCGGGAGCGATAGTCTGCAGGCCAGGCTATGAGCCTGCAGCATCCCAAACCGCGCGAGATTCTAACAGCTTGCAGGCAAGTGCGTTAGATCCGTGTCTTTAATGTATAGAGCATTTCCAAAGCCCTGCGTGGTGTCAGGTCATCCAGATCAAGTTTGGCCAGTTCATCCAGCACCGGATGCGGCAGGCTGGCGAACATGTCGCTCTGTTGCGGCGCAACGGATTTGCCTTTGGCCGGCGTCGGCACTTCATGGGGCAGCGCCGTGGATTCCAGTCGGCTCAGATGCTCACGGGCACGCACGATCACTTCGCTCGGCACCCCGGCCAATTGTGCAACCGCCAGGCCATAGCTCTGGCTGGCAGGCCCAGGCAGCACATGGTGCAGGAACACGATGCGCTCGTTGTGCTCGGTGGCATTGAGGTGCACGTTGGCTACTAGCGGTTGGGCTTCCGGCAGCACCGTCAGCTCGAAATAGTGAGTGGCGAACAGTGTATAGGCCCGCAGTTGCGCCAGACGCTCGGCCGCGGCCCACGCCAGGGACAAGCCGTCGAAGGTGCTGGTGCCGCGCCCGACTTCGTCCATCAGCACCAGGCTGCGCTCGGTGGCGTTGTGCAGGATGTTCGCGGTTTCGCTCATTTCGACCATGAAGGTCGAACGCCCGCCCGCCAGGTCGTCGCTGGAACCGATCCGGGTGAAGATCCGGTCGACCAAGGACAATTCGCAACTGGCCGCCGGCACGAAGCTACCGATGTGCGCCAGCAGCACGATCAACGCGGTCTGGCGCATGTAGGTGGATTTACCGCCCATGTTCGGACCGGTGATCACCAGCATGCGGGTGCTGTCATCGAGGCTCAGGTCGTTGGCCACGAACGGTGTGGTGAGTACTTGCTCGACCACCGGGTGACGACCCTGGCTGATGCGCATGCAGGGCTCGCTGACGAAGCGCGGGCAGTTCAGGTCCAGATTCAGTGCACGCTCGGCGAGGTTGCTCAGTACGTCCAGTTCGGCCAGTGCGGCAGCGGTGTCCTGCAAGGGCGGCAATTGAGCGATCAGGTCTTCGAGCAGTGCTTCGTAGAGCATCTTCTCGCGCGCCAGGGCACGGCTCTTGGCCGACAGCGCCTTGTCTTCGAACGCTTTCAGTTCCGGGGTGATGAAGCGCTCGGCACCCTTGAGGGTCTGGCGACGGATATAGTCCGCCGGAGCCGACTCGGCCTGCTTGCTCGGCAACTCGATGAAGTAGCCGTGAATGCGGTTGTAACCGACTTTCAGGTTGGCCAGGCCGGTGCGGGCCTTCTCCCGGGCTTCCAGATCGATCAGGAACTGCCCGGCGTTTTCGCTGAGCGATTGCAGCTCGTCGAGTTCGCTGTCGTAACCGGTTTTCAACACGCCGCCGTCACGGATCACCGCTGGCGGGTTGTCGATGATGGCTTTTTCCAGCAGCGCCGCGAGTTCTGGATAGGTGCTGGTGGTCGTCGCCAATTGCATGATGTGCGGAGCTTCAAGCTCGGCCATCGCCACCTGCAACTCTGGCAGTGCGCCGAGGGCATCGCGCAGACGCGCCAAGTCACGAGGGCGGGCATTGCGCAGGCCGATCCGCGCCAGAATCCGCTCGATGTCACCGATTTCCTTGAGCTGCGGCTGCAGTTTCTCGAAACGATAACGGTCCAGCAGGCAGGTGATCGACGTCTGGCGTGCCAGTAGTACCGTCAAATCCCGCAGCGGACGGTTCAGCCAGCGGGTCAGCAAACGGCTGCCCATGGCGGTCTGGCAGCGGTCGACCACCGATTGCAACGTGTTGTCGCGACCACCGGCCAGGTTGGTATCCAGTTCCAGGTTGCGCCGGCTGGCGCCGTCCAGCACCACGGTGTCGTCCAGGCGTTCATGACGCAGGCTGCGCAAGTGCGGCAGGGCGGTGCGCTGGGTTTCCTTGGCGTAGCTGAGCAGGCAGCCAGCAGCGCCGATGGCCAAGGTCAGGTTCTCGCAGCCGAAGCCTTTCAGGTCTTGAGTGGAAAACTGCTGGCAAAGACTTTTCAACGCCGAGTCACGCTCGAAATCCCACGGCGCACGGCGACGAACCCCACGGCGTTTTTCCGCCGGCAAATCCTTCGGCCAGTCATCCGGGATCATCAGCTCCACCGGGTTGACCCGCTCCAGTTCCGCCAGCAGGTTTTCCCAGCCTTTGATCTCCAGCACCGTGAAGTTGCCGCTGGTGATATCGAGCACAGCCAGGCCGAACAGACGCTCGTCACCCAGCACCGCCGCGATCAGGTTGTCCCGGCGCTCATCCAGCAGGGCTTCATCGCTGACCGTGCCGGGCGTGATGATCCGCACCACCTGACGATCCACCGGCCCTTTGCTGGTGGCCGGGTCGCCGACCTGCTCACAAATCACCACCGATTCGCCAAGCTTCACCAGTTTCGCCAGGTAACCTTCCGCAGCGTGGTAAGGAATCCCACACATCGGAATCGCCTGACCCGCCGATTGCCCACGAGCCGTCAGGGTGATGTCCAGCAACTTGGCGGCCTTCTTCGCGTCTTCATAGAAGATCTCGTAGAAGTCGCCCATGCGATAGAACATCAGCTGGTCGGGGTGCTGGTTCTTCAGGCGCCAGTATTGCTGCATCATTGGCGTGTGGGAGGACAGATCGGAGACGGCTTTATTCATCGGATTGTCAGGAAACTCGTTCAAAGGTGTGAGGCAAAAGCGCGGCATTGGCCGGGCTTTTCCGCGATGGGCGCAAGGTTACCATGGGCGGTCTGCCAGACGCAGGCATCACGATTGGGTGAATTTAAATAGTGAAATAGGTCGGTCTACACACCTAAACCCATAAGCAGTTGGTCAAGGCCGCAGTTGGCACCAGTCAAAGCATCGAACATACGAGCAGCGGCTGTCGGCTTGTGTATAACTGGCCAGCGACTGATCGCACGGGCGTCGCATCAGGTGCACAGACAAAGTAAAAGCCCGGCGCTTGGCCGGGCTTTCTGGGATTCTAGAGCGTTCTATCAGGCTTGCTTTGCCTCGGCCTGCATCATCACAAGGTTCTGTTGCTTGGTCGCTTCGGTCAAAACTTCACTATAGACGCGCTTTTTCTGATCAGACTTCGCGTTACGAATAAAGTCGGCAAATGGGCTTTTAGCACCCTTGGCAGAGCCTGGCTTAATCGAAATCATGGATGCGCTCCTATGGGTAACCCGAGCGTGGCCTCTAGATCAGCCCGCGTGTATTGCTCAGGTATATGGTAGTCAATTTTATCGACACCAGCTTTGTAAAGACGCCCCGAATTGTCGATATGCTTGAGCAGTAGATCTACGTGGACATCGCTGCCGAACTCTAGCTTAAGTGAGTTCACTACGTCACGCGCAGCAAAATACTGATCGATGAAATGCTCCTTGCGAATCCTTCTTCCCTCAGCCTCTTCTCGAGCTTTGACAAAGTCCCAAGCAAGGAAAGGATTCTGATAGACGTACAAGATTTGTACAAACCTACCTTTTTTCAAGGACCTCTCGACATTTCTCCGGGCCACGTCAATGTTTGAAAACGTCCCGTCCAGCAGAAATGACTGTCTTTGATCAATCGCGAAGTCGAGAACTTTCTCAACCAAAATCGAAACGCCTCCTTGAAAAAGCCAAGAATTCCCGCCTGAGTACTCAGAGAACTCGTTTCGAAGCTCATCCGGATCAATCCTTAAGATCTTCGTATCGGCGAAAAGGTTAACAAGGGCGATAGAGGCTTCCGTTTTACCTGCTCCAGGGGAACCAGCCATAAACACTGACACGGGAGCTTCTTCCAACGGATAAATGGTTTTGTCCGTACGTCGTCTCGCGATGGCTTTCTTGTTCGAGCGAGCAAAGCTTATCGCTTGGTTCGAAATTTCCTGCTCTGCCGGCGTCATTGCTTGCCCTGTAGAAACTCTTGCATCCTCCATAAGCAAATCCCTCCTTGTCGGTTCCATGCCATCTATGCACGAGACGCAACAGTTTTGGTCTGAAAAACCCTTAAAGGCCCGGTCAGGTGGCTTTTCCGCGATGGGCGCAAGGTTACCATGGGCAGTCCGCCCGACGCAGGCATGAAAGCCTCAAGGCTATTTTTCGTGGGTCTATGCACAAATTATGCAATTTGGCATTTGTCTTCCGAAAAAAGATCAAGCACTATTCGCGTTATGCAAAAACGCAATGTTTCTACCGTCTTAAGAGCACTGCTCGATCAGCACGGGATCTCCCCCACGGAGCTTCACCGTCGCACCGGCGTGCCTCAATCCACTCTCTCGCGCATCCTCAGCGGGAAAATCGTCGATCCTTCGGATAAACATATCTCGAAGATTGCCGAATACTTTGCTGTGAGCACCGATCAGTTGCGGGGCCGCGCGGATGTCGCGCCGGCTGCCGGCGCCGGGCGTGATGAATTGCATTCGGAACTCAAGGACATAAGCCTGTGGGACGACGACACGCCTGTCGATGACGACGAGGTGTCGGTCCCCTTTCTTCGCGAGGTTGAATTGGCTGCTGGATCAGGAAGATTCGTCATCGAAGAGAGTGAGCGCTCTAGCCTGCGCTTCGGCAAGCGCAGCTTGCGCCACAACGGTGTGCAGTTCGACCAGGCCAAATGCGTGACCGTGCGTGGCAACAGCATGTTGCCGGTACTGCGCGACGGCGCCACGGTGGGGGTGAATGCCGGTAAATGCGGGATTGGCGACATCATCGACGGCGACCTGTACGCCATCAACCACAATGGCCAGTTGCGGGTGAAACAGCTTTATCGCCTGCCGACCGGGATTCGCCTGCGCAGCTTCAATCGCGATGAGCATCCGGACGAGGACTACAGCTTCCAGGAAATCCAGGAAGAGCAAATCGTCATCCTTGGTCACGTCTTCTGGTGGGGCATGTACGCCCGCTAACCTCACCACTGTCAGATAAAACCCGTCGCCGACGGGTTTTTTTTCGCCTGGCAAAAACCGCCAACGCCTTTGTCTGTGGGGCTTTCATGCGTCTGTGCATTTTCAGTGCATAAATAAATGCATTTATGCATTGACTGTATATGCATCCATGCATATTCTTTGTCTCAAGCCGCTCAACAAAGCGGCTCGAAACGAAGCTCTTTAGTTCCATCACAAAGGCAGCGATGAACCGGCCTCAACGGTTCAGAGGGTTGGCAACTGACCCGGGTGTGCAGCGTAAAGCACCAGAAGCAGTTATCCGGCGGGCAGGGACCGCGGTCGGAAAAACAATTTGAATGGACTCGTACCGCGCCAGTAGCGCCGAAAAGTCAGCTTCCTTTTTGACACAGGATTAAAGGAAGGCGAAGGAGCGCATTACTGAAAAGCCCGGAATGCTCCGGGCTTTTTGGAATGCCTACCTCAAGAGACATCGATTGAATCCAACACACATCACTCATCAATTACCCCAGGAGGCGTGACATGACAAACGAGCAACAAGCGTTGCTGGACATGCCGATCTGGCTCGTCATCCTCCTCGCGGTAGTGGGTGGGGTGTCCGGCGAAATGTGGCGCGCCGACAAGGAGGGCGCCCGTGGCTGGTCACTGCTGCGGCGCCTGGCCCTGCGGTCCGGGGCCTGCATGATCTGCGGCGTCTCGGCGATCATGCTGTTGTACGCAGCGGGCCTGTCGATCTGGGCCGCCGGCGCCTTTGGCTGCCTGACGGCGATGGCCGGGGCGGACGTGGCCATCGGACTTTACGAACGTTGGGCCGCCAAGCGGATTGGCGTTTGTGAAGTGCCACCGCGCGATTCTCACCCCGATCAACAGTGAACCGGCGTCGCTGATCTTCGTATTGCCATAGGAATAGGAGGCCATTGATGCCCGCTGTCATCGAAAAACCGTCGCAGCTGTTTTCTGCCATTGCCGAGACGTTGCGTATCGCCGTTCCTGGCTTGAAGGTCGGGAGTCATCAAGACTTTGATGGCACTGTCGATTTGCCCTGGGTGTTGATCGCCGTCGAACGCGATGCGCCGGGCATCCGTGCCAACGACGGACGTATCGCTCATGTCCTGACGGTTTCCTTGCAAGCCGTGTTGCCCGGCGCAGGGTTGGCGGCGTGCGATCTGGCCAGTGAGTTGAAAAGTCTGGTCGTCGATAACCGCTGGAAACTGCCGGGCGAGCAATGCGATCTGCCGATGAACATTGATGGCATCCCGTCCACGTTCATTAGCGATGCACGGGAGTACACCGCCTGGACCGTTTCATTTACCCAAACCCTGTACCTCGGCCCGACGCTGCTCGAAGACCCGTTGGGCATCCCGAAATTTGCCCGTACCTGGGAGGTGTCGAACATCGACGACCCGGATCAATACACCGCACTCGAGGGCTGACCCATGTTTGATGCGCTGTTACGTATGCAACTGGGGCCGATCATCGAGCGTTTGGCCGAGATGGAAACCGAGCTCGAAGACTTGCACCGGCGTGCTGACAGTTTCTGTCGCATCGGCGTGTGTCAGGAAGTCGATGCGGCCAGCAATACCTGCAAGGTCCGTCATGGGGAACTGCTCACCCCGGCGATCCGGTTTTTCAACCCAAGCGCCGGGGCACAGAGCGAGTCGCGGATTCCTTCCGTGGGTGAGCAGTGTTTGCTGCTGAACCACGGCGGTGGCGAGGGCGGCGGGCAGTCGGTGGCGTTGTTCGGTCTCAACGGCGGTCAGTTCCCGCCCGTCTCGACACAGGCATCGCTGACGCGCCGCCTTTATCAGGACGGCACGGAAAACGGTTACGACCACGCCAGTCATGTCCTGCACTGGAAGAACGGCCCGGCGGCGTTCACCGGTTCCCGTGAATCCCTCGAGTTGAACATCGGCCCGGCGAGGCTGGCGATGAGGCCTGAGGCCATCGAATTGCAACTGGGTGTCGTCGGCCTGCGGCTTGACGCTTCCGGTGTGCATCTGAGCGGCCCGTTGGTGGATCACCAGGGTCGCGTCATCAGTACCGCATAAAGAGCTTCCCATGATCGGAATCGATAGAAACACCGGCGCAACGGTCGACGACTGGCTGCAGTTTGTGCAGCGCGCCACCCGGGCGCTGACCACGCCGTTGGGCACGCGTCAGAAGCGCCCTTTGTATGGTTGCGCACTCACTGAGTTGCTGGGGCAGAACCTTGGCGACGACCTGCTGATTCTCGCCCAGAGCCATGCCGCCCAAGCGTTTTACAACAAGTACAACGGCATCGACGATTTCGAGCCGCAGGTCATTGTGGCCAGCCGCTACGGTGCCGGGTTGTTGTTGCGCTTTGCCGGCACCTGGAAAAACCGCCAACAGACCTTCGAGGTGGTGGCATGAGTATGTTGATACCTGGCCAGAACCAGTTGGCCGAACCGGCAATCGTCACGGTCGAAGCGTTCGAGGATCTGCTCGCGGAGTTCAAGACCTTCGTTGTCGAGTACGTCGGCGCCCGTTCCCCCGAGAGCGCGGCCAAGCTTGCAGTCAGCCTGGAAAACGAAAGCGAGTTGCTGACCCTGGCCCTTGAGGCGTTTTGTGTGCGGCTGCAAACCCACGAACGTAAATACAACGCTCGCATCAAGCAGATGCTGGCGTGGTGGGCCACCGGCACCAACCTCGACGCGCGCCTCGCGGACATGGGGCTTGAGCGCCAGTTGCTGGACCCGGGCGATCCGGCGGCATTCCCGCCGATCGATCCGGTCTACGAGAGCGATGACGACGCCCGGTTGCGTTATTACCTGGCGCCCCATGCACCGGCGGCGGGCTCGCGGATGCAGTATCGGCGTGAGATCTTCACCCTTGGCGAACGGCCTGCCGTGAAGGTGGAAACCACCGCGGCGGGAGTGGTGACGGTCACTTACACCTTCGACCCGGGCGGCTATGTCGCGCAGGTCAAGGACGGCAACGGGCGCCGGACCGCACCCGGCGAAGTCACGGTCACGGTGCTTTCCCGAGAGGGCGATGGCACGCCATCCCAAGCGCTGCTCGACGATGTTCGCCAGCATTTCGCCCGGCCTGATGTCCGGCCCGAAACGGACCTGGTCACTGTGCAGGGCGCGCAAATCAAGAACTACAAAATCCGGGTGATCGCGAAGATCAACCCGGGCCCCGATTCCGGGCTGACCAAGGTTGCCGCGCAACAGCAGCTGCAGGCGTATGCCGATGCCTGTCATCGCCTGGAAGGGCGAGTGGACCCGAGCTGGATCGACTACACGCTGCACAGCGCCGGCGCGGTTCAACTGCAAATTCTTGAGCCAGTGGCACCGATTGTGACGAGCGCTTTTCAAGCGCCGTATTGCACGGGCGTCGAGGTCGAGGTGGATACGTTATGAGTGATGACACACCTCGCCCGAGCCTGTTGCCGGCCAACAGCTCACCGCTGGAAAAGGCACTTGATCTCGGTTTCGCTCGGTTGCTCGAGCGCATCGATCCACCGTTCCCCGACCTGATGAATCCTGCCGAAACACCCCTGGCATTCCTGCCGTACCTGGGCGCGGATCGCGGGGTCAGCGAATGGAGCACCGAGGCGACCGAGGCGGAAAAACGCCTGACGGTGGAACTGGCCTGGCCCACCGCACGGCAGGCCGGGACGCGAAAAGCACTGGAAAACGCGGCCAAGGGATTGCAATTGATGCCTGAGGTGCGCGCCTGGTACGAACAAACACCACCCGGCCCGCCTTACAGCTTTTCCGTCAGGGCCTTCACCGAACAGCCCTACAGCGAAGAAATCGACACCCGTCTCGACCGACGCCTGGCCGATGCCAAAAGCGAACGCGACACCTTGAAGGTTTCCGTCGGCTTGAGCGCATTCGGCAGTCACGTCATCGGCGCCGCCACCGTCTGCGGCGAGCTGACCACGGTGTATCCGATCGTCATCGAAGGGCTTGAAGCCTCGGGTCAGGCCTTCATGGCCGCCGGGCTCTACACCGTCGAAACCTCCACTATTTATCCTCAGGGGTCCTAAATGGCCGACTATTACACCCTGCTCACCAATGCGGGGATCGCCTACGAAACCGCCTGCAAGGCAGCGGGCACACCGATCAAACTGTCGCAGATTTCCGTCGGCGACGGCGGCGGCGCGGTTTACAACCCGGCCGCAACCGCCACGGCACTGAAACGCGAAGTGTGGCGCGGGCCACTCAATGCACTGTTCCAGGATGAGAAAAATCCGAGCTGGCTGCTGGCTGAAGTGACTATCCCGCCTGAAGTGGGCGGCTGGTATGTGCGTGAGGCCGGGATCTGGACTGATACCGGGATCCTGTATGCGATCGTCAAGTATCCGGAGTCGTTCAAGCCGGTGTTGGCGACTTCGGGCTCGGGGAAAGAGTTTTACATTCGTTCGATTTTCGAGACCAGTAATGCGGCGCTGGTGACGTTGTTGATTGACGACACGGTGGTCAAGGCGACGCGTGCGTGGGTGATGAGTTACCTCGCTGAAGAACTTGGCAAACTTGATGGCAAGCAATCGGTGCGGGTTGCCGCCACTGCTAACGTGGTGTTGAGCGGGGCTCAGCAGATTGACGGTGTCGCATTGGTCGCGGGTGATCGTGTGCTATTGCCCTATCAGACGTTGGCCAAAGATAGCGGCATCTGGGTTGTATCCAATAACGGTTGGTCTCGGGCCTTTGATGCCAATACCAGCGCCAAGGTATCGCCCGGCCTGACGGTTATGGTCGAAGAAGGGGTCGCGAATGGCGACTCTTTGTGGCACCTGACAACCAACGGCCCCATCACTCTGGGTACTACCGCGCTGACCTTCGAAATGCTTGCGGGCAGGACAGGCATTCAGCCTGGTAGCTATCGGGGGTTGACCGTTGATAAGTACGGTCGGGCCATTGCGGGGGACAACCCGACCACGGTGGCGGGTTACGGACTGACAGATGTTTACACCAAGGTGCAGGTCGAGGCATTTGCACTTGGCGTGGCGGGTGATCGTGTAGGGGAGGTCACGCACTTCGCCATGGCAACGCCGCCGGCTGGCTTTTTGAAACGCAATGGAGCAGCCGTATCACGAACGACCTATGCCGCGCTGTTCGCCAGGATCGGCACACTGTATGGGGCGGGGGATGGTTCTACGACGTTCAACCTGCCGGACTCTCGTGCTCATTTCGATCGTGGGCTCGATGACGGGCGAAACGTCGATTCGGGTCGTGTTCTCGGCAGCGCCCAGACGAGCCAGAACGCCGCTCACGTGCATACAGGCAGCGCGGCCGTAGCCGGGAGCCATACACACTCGATCTGGATAAACCTGGATCGTGGGCCGGGCACTGACGGCAATGCGGTGTGGGGTGACGAGCCCTACTACGGGTCTGCGGGGGCGCCGACCAGTGCCGCCGGTGATCACACTCACGCGATCACCATTGCCAGTTCCGGTGGCACTGAAGCCAGGCCACTCAACACGGCTTTTCTCGCCTGTATCAAATATTAATCAGAACCACATTGGAGTTTTTGAGAATGTCAGACGAACGCATGGCCGTTAAAGGCGAGGTGTCCTGGTGGCTCGCTGATGAGGTCACACCACCGACCATCTGTAATGTGCACCCCGTTACCGGTGAGTTCATTGGCGCTGGAGTCGCGGACCCCAGTCCTCTGGAACCTTTTACCTGGTTGATCCCCGCGCATGCTTATCAGTGTGAGCCGCCAACGCTGGAGCCTGGTCATACAGCGGTCAAGGTTTCAGGCGACGGGTGGAAAATTGTTGCGGACTACCGTGGAACGACGGTCTACAGCACCGAGACCGGTGAGGCGCAAGTCTGGGAGACGTTGGGTGACTTGCCCGAAGGTTATACACGTGAAGCTCCAGCGACCCAGTTCGATAAGTGGCAGGACGATCAATGGGTCGTCGATGAGGTCGCAACTACAGACGCCCTGAAAAAGAAAGCCGCCAGGAAGAAAGCGCTCCTGACGCAGTTCAGCACAAACATGATTGCCACATTGCAAAACGCAGTGGATTTGGATATTGCCACTGAAACCGAGATCGCGGATCTGCGCTCCTGGAAAATCTACGGCGTTGAACTCAATCGTGTCGATATCGTTGGAGGGGCACCCCAAGACAGTGAATGGCCGACCAGCCCGAACGATGCTTTGGCGGCTGCCTGGCTGGTAGCTCAGGGTTTCGACGACCCACCCATGGAGACCTTCAGCCTTTCCGAGTAACGCCCCGAACCACCGGGGCGTTTTCTTTTCCGCCCAACACCCAACAACACCCAACAACACCCGACAGCCCCTTCCTCAAAAGGGGCTTTTTCGTTTCTGGAGAACCTCAAATGGCACTACGCCAAACCTACACCGTGCTCGTCCCATTCCCCACCGGAGGTGGTCACTGGTCGAGCGTCGGTCAAGAACTCGACCTGCTCGATGTGGAGGCCAGTGCGTTGCGCAGCGCTGGTCGTCTGGAGCTGAAAAAAACCGAGGCCGTCGAGTCGGCCTCTACATCCACCCCGGCCAAAAAGGCCGCTGCCAAGAAGGCTGAATAACCATGGCTGAGGTTTTGAACTTCGAGCACAACGGCATTACCGTCAATGCCACTGAATCCCCCGAGGCCATGGGTGGCCTGGGTGACAACGTCATCGGTCTGGTCGGCACTGCGCCGAAAGCGGATCTGCTGATTCCGCGTAACGCCCCGTTCCGCATCAACAGTTTCACCACCCAGGCGCTGCTGGACCCGACCGGTACCGAGTCGGGCACGCTGTTTCACGCGGTGTTCCAGATCCTGAAAGTGGTCAAGGTGCCGGTCTACGTGGTCATCGTCGAAGAGGGCGCGACCCCGGCCGACACCGTGAACAACGTGATCGGCGGCATCGAGCCAGTGACCGGTCGCAAACTGGGCCTGGCCGCGCTTGGCGGTGTACCGGAAGACCTGACGATTATCGGTGCACCGGGTTTCACCGGCACCAAAGCAGTGGCCAGTGAGTTCGCCTCGTTCGGCAAACGCATCAAGGCTCGCGTGGTACTCGACGGCAAGGATGCCGCAGTCGCCGATCAAGTGACTTACAGCCAGGAGCTGGGCGGCGCGGACCTCGGTTTCGACCGCTGCCTGCTGGTGCACAACATGCCGTCGGTGTACTCCAAGGCCGCGAAGAAAAACGTGTTCCTGGCACCGTCGAGCCTGGCCATCGCCGCGCTGGCCAAAGTCAAGCAATGGGAGAGCCCGGGCAACCAGGTGACCTACGCCGAAGACGTTTCGCGCGTCGTGGAATACAACATCCTCGACACCTCCACCGAAGGCGATCTGCTCAACCGTTACGGTATCAGCTACTACGCCCGGACCATCCTCGGCGGCTTCTCGCTGCTGGGTAACCGCTCCGTCACCGGCAAGTTCATCAGCTACGTGGGCCTTGAAGATGCGATCAGCCGCAAGCTGGTGAAGGCCGGTCAGAAGGCCATGGCCAAGAACCTGACCAAGTCGTTCATGGATCAGGAGGTCAAGCGCATCAACGACTGGCTGCAAACCCTGGTCGCCGACGAGACCATCCCGGGCGGCAGCGTGTACCTGCACCCGGAATTGAACAGCGTCGAGAAGTACAAGAACGGTACCTGGTACGTGGTCATCGACTACGGCCGCTACGCGCCGAACGAACACATGATTTATCAACTCAACGCCCGCGATGAAATCATCGAGCAGTTCCTGGAGGACGTTCTCTAATGTTTACCAACCGCGTAAGACAGGCCATCGCGGCCACCCTGCAAGGCCTGCCGTTGTCGGCGACCGTGGAAGAGTTCACCCCGCCGAAGATCGAGTTCGACATGGAAAACATGGGCGGCGGCCGCTTCATCGTCGAGGAGATGGCCAAGAGCGCCAAGGCCCTGGGCGCCAAGTTGATCCTGCAGGGCGCCGGTCCCGAAGTGATGCTGGCGCTGGGCGTGAAGCTGGGCGACGACATTCTGCTGAACGTGCGTGAAGCCGGTCAGGATCAGGACGGTAACACCTGGTTCACCTACCACACCGTCGGCGGCAAGCTGAAGGTCCTCGAAGAAGCCATCGTGAAAATGGGTGAAAAGCCCAAGACCACCCTCGAGCTGTCCTGCCGCACCTACAACCGCCTGGAAAACGGCGTTCCGGTGATCGATGTCGACGTGCGCACCCAGAAGTTCGTGCTCAACGGCGTCGACATTCTCGGTGATGCCCGCCGCGCCGTGTTGCTGCCGTAACACCAAGGCCAGCCAAGACGCACAACCTGTGGGAGCGGGCAAGCTCGCTCCCACAAGGATTGTGGCGAACAGTTTCCTGTGCAGCCCCTTTCATGAATCACCAAGGAATTACTTACATGTCCTGGATGCCTCCCAAGCATGTCCTGTTGTCGCCGATCACCGGTGATGACGGATCCGAGATCGAGCAGATCCAACTCAAACCGTTGTACTACGCCGCGCAGAAAGAGGCCCTGGCCCGTGCCGGCGATGATGAGGACGATCAGTTCTTCGAGCTGGCCAAGTTGGCCACGGGGTTGTCGGTCAAGGAACTGGACCAGCTCAAACGCCCGGACTACGTGAGCATCGCGCAGTACGTGCATGAGATGTCGACTCGCCCTGCTTCGTACTTTCTGGAACAGCAAGCGCAGGGCGAACAATCGGTAGACCCCGATCAAGTGCAACTGCTGCAACCACTCAACGTGGCGGGCCGCAGCATGACCTCGCTGACCCTGGAAATGCCGGTGCTGCGCGCGACCAAAGCGATGAAGAAACTGAAAACGGCCAAAGAACGCGCCGAGTTCATCACCGCCCATTGCACCGGGCTGATGCTGCCCGATCTGGACCTGCTGACCGTGCCCGACTGGACACAGCTTCAGGTACGCATCGACGATTTTTTAAACAAACCGGCGGACTACTTTCGGAGCGCGACATCGAAGTAATCCTCGATGTGGTGCCGCTCATTTACTCGGTAAGTGAGGCGGAGATTCTGGAGTGGGACGCCGGCAAGGCCTTGCGCCGCTACGACATTGCGATCACTCGCCTTGGCGTGAAACAGGAGTAGAGCAGGATGGCAGGCAGTAAGTATTCGCTGTCCGGTGCGGCAAGCATCGAATTGCCGCAACTGGGCAGCGCCTCTGAAACGTCGGGCCTGAACCTGGCCCTGACCACGGCCAGCCTCGACATCCGTCTGCTGGTGTCGGAACAGGTAAAACTTCGCGAAGCACTGGCGTTGCTGAACATTGCCCTGTCGTCGCAGCAGTCGCTGCTCAAGGCGACTGCTTCGGTGCCTGCGGCAAGCAGTGAGCCAAAGTCCAAGTTAAAGGCTGAGGTTGATCAGCGCACGCCACCGGATTTGCTCAAGTCGGCGATGGCGACCGAGTTGGCGATGGTTGAGCTCAACCAGGTGCTGAAACTGGACAACGTCCAGTTGCAGAAACTGTCGCAGGCTAATCTGAAAATGGCCGCTGACAAGCAGGTTGCTCCGAGCGGGGCAACGGCGGTTCAACTGACCCAGGTCGAGTTGGCGGCGGCGAAGGCAGGTATCGGGGACGGGCTCGACCCGGCTAAAAAGCAGGACGAACTGCTGAACTTCACCCGAGATAGCGCGGTGACGGCGTCGGCGTTCAATCTCGACGTCAAGGCCGCCAGCGAGATGCTGTTGGGCTGGCGCACCTCAATGAAGCTGGATCGCGGACAAAGCCTGAGTCTGGCGGATGCAACCAACCATCTCGGCAACAGCGGTCTGAATGTCAAAGCGGCAGACATCGGTTCTGTCGTGCAACGCAGTGGCGAGGCGGGCATCGCCGCGGGAATGACGCCGGAACAGATGGCGGCGCTCGCGGCGGCGTTCTTGAACAGCGGCGCGGACAAGTCCGGTGCCGGTGAGGCTTTGAAAGGCTTCACCACGGTTTTGGCCAAGGGGGGCGCGGCTTCACCGGAACAGCGCAAGGCCTGGTCTGATCTGGACGGCAAACTCAATCCCGGGATGTTGGCTGATGGCCTGCGCAAGGACGCACCGGGAACGATCAACCTGGTGCTTGAAGCGCTGAAGAAAAAACCAGCAGAAGAACAGCAGTCACTGACCAAGACATTGTTCGGTGATAACGCGGCGATTCTTGAACTGCTGAAAAAACCGGAAGACGTTCAAAAGGCGTTTTTACTGGTGTCCGAGCGAACATCCGACGGGACGTTGCCGAAATTCAACGGCTCCGTAGCGAAATCCGCCGAGGCGCTGGGTGAAACCTCGCAAGGGCGCTGGAATGCGCTGGATGCGAGTAAGAACCGGATGTTTGCGGCGGGCGGCAATGCCCTGGCGCCGTTGACTGATGGTTTGATGGTGTCGCTCGGTGCATTGGCCGATGGCTTGAGCGGGGTTGCTGAAGCACAACCGAAAGCTACTGCAGGATTACTGGTGCTCGCGGGAGCCATTGCGTTGGCGCGTGGTGCTGAAATCAAGGTTGCGATGGCCTCGGCCATCACCGCCGCGGCGACAAAACTTCTGGTTCTGGCAGGTGCGCGACCGATTCCCGAAACGGGGGATCTGACAGCCGATGCCAAGGCACGCGGTGGTAAGGGCAAAAAGCAATCCCGAGGCGCAAGGGCCGGAAAAAGCGCAGCTCCTGGAAAAGCCGCGACCAAGCCCATCCCAAAAAGCGCTACCAAACTGCCACGTATGTCGACCGGGAGTCGCTTGCTGGGTGCCGCCAGAATGGGCTCGGCAGTCACCAGACGGGTCGCGCCGCTGATGCTGCTCAGTGCTGGTTACGATGCCGTCAAAGGCTTGCAGGCGGGTGATACCAAAGCGGTCGGCGGGGCGCTGGGCTCAGCCGGTGGTGGGCTCGCCGGCACTTATGCCGGTGCTGCTGCCGGCGCCATGATTGGCAGTGTAGTGCCTGTTCTGGGCACGGCGGTCGGTGGCGTAATCGGTGGTTTGTTGGGGGGGATGGCGGGCAGTTGGGGAGGGGAATGGCTGGGTGAGAAACTCGCTACACCCGCCGACAAGCTCGCCGCTCCAGATCAGGTCAGCAAAGACCTGACCAACGCCCAGACGAGTAATCAGCAGAACACGGTTAACGCGAACATCTATATCAATGGCCAGGATCAGGCCAGCGCCAGTCAATTGGCGAACCTGGTTGTGCAACAGATCACGGGCCAATTCGGACTCATGACCATGCCCAACTCACTCGCCATGCGAAGTGATGCGGCCCTGACTGACGGAGGTACGTGATGCGTCAGCAAATGGCACTCGGCAGTTTCATTTTCGGCCTGTCCAGAAACTTCGCTTACCACACCCTGCTGCACACCTCGGACGGCGGCTGGAAAAGCATCGACATCCTCACCAGCAAACCCAAATCCAGTCAGGTCGGACAAGGCCTGCAAGGGCTGACGATAACAGGCAAGTCGATGTACGCGACCGCCATGGATCGGCTCGATGAGCTGCGTGCTTTGCAGGCGCTGCGCATCCCTTTGCCCTTGGTTGACGGCATCGGCCGCAACTGGGGCCTGTGGCAGATCAACAAGGTGTCGGAAACCCAAAACAACATCCTTGATGACGGCACCGCGATGGTGGTCGATTGGATTATCGAGTTGACGGAGTTCGCCAATGCGTAGGGTTCGAAGTATCGCCGGTGATTCGGTGAATCTGTTGCTGTACCGCGAGCTTGAGCGTTGTGACGATGCCACCGAGGAAGTGCTTTGGCGTCTTAATCCGGAGCTTGCCGAATGGGGGCCGATATTGCCGGCGGGTGTGTGGGTTGTGCTGCCGGAAGTGGATTCGAAACCCGTCGCACCCACACCGGTTTCGGCCTGGGATTAAGGAGGCAGCATGTCACTGGGTTTCACACCTGCGGTAGAAATTTACGGCGCAAACGCTGCGCTGCTCAACGAACGATTGCTCAGTTGGACGCACATCGACGCAGCGGGGATCGAGTCCGATCAACTGACGCTCGTGATCAGTCTGGATGGGCTTGAAGGGTTGCCCAGCCTGGGCGGGAAAATCGGTCTGCGGGTCGGTTATCTGGAGTCGGGGCTGGTGGATAAAGGCGAGTTCGTCATTACCCGACGCACGCCGACGCTGTTCCCTCTGCGTCTGACGCTGGTGGCCACGGCGGCGCCGTTCAGTGCGGCGGATCAGACCGGGTTCAAACAGCGCCGATCGGTCAGCCATGGTCCGACGACCTTGGGTGCGCTGTTTCGTCAGTTGACGTCCAGGCACGGGTTTTCCCCTCGTGTGGCCCCGGACCTGTCACTGATAAAAATCGCGCACATCGACCAGTCCAACGAAACCGACATGGGTTTTCTGACGCGATTGGCCTACCTGCATGACGCCGTCGCCAAACCGGTCAACGAGCTGTATGTGCTGGCACGGCGCGGTCAGGCGAAATCGTTATCGGGCAAAGTTCTGCCGACCATAAAGCTGTCGGTGACGAGCAACAATCGCCCAGGGGATCACGCCTTTATCTCCGCCGTTCTGGATGAAACCGCCCGGGCGAAATACCAGGGCTGCAAGACCAGTTGGTGGGACGCGGCGGCCGGCAAAGTGCGTGTCGAGGAGAGTGGCATCGCACCGTTCAAGACCCTCCGCCAGCGTTTTCAGAGCGCAGACGATGCCCGGGCCGCCGCCGAAGGCGAGACCCGCCGGATGATGCGCGAAGCACTCAAGGTGACGATCGAATGCCCTGGCAATCCGGGGTTGTCCGCTGAAGGGGTCGTGCTGCTGGACCCCACCTGGCCGGATTTCATGCGTGGTCGATGGTCGATCGACAAGGTCACCGCCACCGGCGACCGGGAAAAAAGCTATCGCTGCAAGATTGACGCGACCTGCCTGGACGCCAAGGCATAGCACAGTCCGAAATCACCCCGACCCGTAGCAGCTGGCGAAGCCTGCGTTCGGCAGCTGCTACAAAAACTGCGTCGCTGCTCACTCATTTCATTCGATCCTGGAGCGCCCTCATGAAGATCACGCCGATCCTCACGCAGCTGCGTGCGCAATGCCCGACCCTGGCCAATCGTGTGGCCGTGGGCATCGACCTCAGCACCCTGCAAGCCAGCAACCCGCTTGCCACGCCTTGCGCCTACGTCGTCCCCATCGCCGATGTGGCGAGCAAAAGCGTGGCGCAAAACCTGATGCTGCAACCGATCCGCGACCGCTTCGAAGTCACCCTGGTGCTCGACACCACGGACGCCGTTGCAGCGCTGGATCAACTGCACGACCTGCGCGCCGAACTGTGGCGCGCACTGGTGGGTTTCAAGCCTGGTAACGACTACAGCGCCATCGCCTACGACGGCGGCGAAGTGGTTTCCATCAACAGCAGCCGTGTGCTCTATCGCCTGCGCTTTTTCACCGAATTCCAGCTCGGCCGCAATCTGCCGGGGCAACAGATCGCCCCTCGAGGGCCGTGAAGTGCCGGACAACGCCTGGTGGCGTCGACGTCTGGCCGATGGCGATATCACTACCAAAGCCGTGAACGCGGCGAAACCACAGGGAATGTCCCCAACAAATATCATTGGCGAGAACCCTGGCGCGTCTGTGTTCGGTGCAGGGTCGAATGGCTGGTAGTTGGCAAGTTGATATATTGAAGTCACACAGGCATGAACTAAAAAGCGACATGTTGGGTGTTCCCTCAGGTGCCGGATCAGTCGCTCCCGATGCTCTATTCAATCAAGTTCCGAGCTGTCTTGGTTTTACCGAAGTTACCCAAGTTACCGTAGTTACCGGAGGTATAGAAGCGCGTTCACGAAATGTCGCCTACCCAGGCGGAATAAAATTCATCTGAAATTAACGCTCGTCTGCGTTTTTAATGGATGCTCAAGATTTTTCAATAGAGGTGTTTATGGTTTATTACTATGTTTCTGAAACAACGAAGGAACTCGTCGGTCCGGTGGAGTTGCCGGTGATCCCCGGTGTGGGCGTTGTCCTGCCAGGCAATGCCATAGAGTTGCCGGAAGCATTACCGGCCGCCGAAACTGGCTATGTCTGGGTTTGGCGTAACGGTGCCGCGTCGCAACTGATCGATTTGCGCAACCGCGAGGCGTATCGCAAAGACACAGGTGGCGTTGAAATCTGGTTCGAGTTGGGCCCGTTGCCTGACTATCTGACCCTCAAGCCTCGTCCCGGCGAATATTATTTTTGGTTGAATGATGACTGGGTGCTGGACTTGGCTGCCGAACTAACAGGCAAAACCGCTCAAGCCAACGCCCAGCGAGACAGTCGTCTGTTTCAGATTGTTATTCGCGTCGCGCCGCTGCAATACGCTTATGAACTAGGTGAGGCCACCAGTGTTCAACTGGCCACTCTGCAAGAGTGGAAACGCTATGCGCTCAAGTTGATGGACATTGAACAGCAACCGGACTTCCCGATGATCATTGACTGGCCGGCTTCACCTGTCAGTGGCGTAACCGTATAAACCCTGAAACTTATTGATAACTGGAAGCGCAGTCGTGTGTTATCAGCACACGGCTGCCTGCAAAATACCAACGGAAGGACATACCGTGGACTATCCCAATAGTGTCCCCAGCGCCAGTTTGGTGGACGTCAAGTTTGTCGATGGAAACCCGATCACGGGGACTCCGGGTTCTTTGATCCCTGCCAGCTGCGGCAACGGTGTCACTCTGGAGTTGTTGAAAGTCATCGAGGCTGCCGGTATCAAACCGTCAGAGGCGAGTAACGATCAACTGCTGACGGCGTTGCGCAGTAACAAGCTGTTTGTGACCGCGCCACAGTTCGAGACAAGTACGCTTCGTCCTTCTCCGGCGTCTATGGCAACGTCGGTTACCAGAAGTATCCCAGTGGAAGCATTGAACAATGGGGCGTCGGCACCACGGATGCCAATGGCGATGTCTACATCACCTTCCCGATCTCGTTTCCGACGGCTTTTTCTTCGCTCGTGGCCACCCATGTGGGCGGCGATGGTGCGATGGTCATCCTGGTCGGGGGACCGGTACCAAACAGGGCTGCCGGCTGAAAGCCCGGAATTTTTTCGATCAGGTACAGGCGGGATTGGCCGCAAGGGTCGTTCTTTCCTGTCAGCGAGCAATGACCCAGTACGCCACTTTGGCTGGCTGGATATCTTTGACACGAACCAGACACGCGTCAGGGCCTAGGGCTATATGACAGTTACGCAGCAACAACTACAGATCGTTATGCCCAACGCCCGCTCCCAAGCGGGCGTTTTCATTTCCGCCCTCAACACCGCCATGTCCCACCGCAACATCAACACCCCGAAACGCATCGCTGCCTTCCTCGCGCAAGTCGGTCACGAATCGGGGCAGCTGCAGTACGTGCGTGAACTGGGGAGCACTCAATACCTGAGCAAATACGACACTGGCACCCTGGCCGCCCGTTTGGGCAACACTCCGGAACCCGACGGCGACGGTCAAAAGTACCGTGGCCGAGGCTTGATTCAGATCACCGGGCGTAACAACTACTGTCAATGCAGCATCGGCCTGTTTGGCGATGAACGTTTGTTGGCGTTACCTGAATTGCTGGAGCAGCCTCAGTGGGCAGCCGAGTCAGCGGCATGGTTTTGGGAACAAAACGGCCTGAATGAATTGGCCGATCGCGACCAGTTCAACAGCATCACTCGCCGTATCAACGGCGGGCTGAACGGGTTGCAGGATCGCCTGGAAATCTGGGCGCGGGCGAGGGCGGTGCTATGCCAGTCTTCGGTCTGAACGGCTGGCGATTGATCGGTCTGCTGGTGCTGGCCGGTTGTTCGGCGGCGCTGGCCTGGCAGTTTCAGGATTGGCGCTACGGCCGGCAACTGGCGGAACAGGCCAGGGTGCACGCCGAGAGCCTTAATCAACTGACTCTGGCGACCGCCACCGAGCAACAGGCCGAACAAAACAGGCGTCTGGCCCTGGAGCAGCGACTGTCGGCCAGTGAACAAACCCATTATCGAGCGCTTAGCGATGCCGAACGTGATCAAGGTCGCCTGCGCGATCGTCTTGCCACTGCTGATGTGCGCCTGTCAGTCCTCCTCGATGCCCATGACGCTGCCTCAACCTGTGCAGTGCCAGCTGCCTCCGGCACCTGCGGCGTGGATCATGGCGCCGCGAGAGCCCGACTTGACCCGGCGCATGCTCAACGAATTATCGCCATCACCGACGCCGGTGACAGCGGATTGATTGCCTTGCAGGCCTGTCAGGCCTATGTCAGGGCTCTGGCTCACTAACATTTTGATCGATCCTGAACCTTGCAAGTGCGATTCGCTCGTGTACGGTAGGCCTCATTCCGCTCGATCAGGAGAGAGCCGTGAAAGAGATCACTCATCTGGCCGATCTACTCGGCAGACGCTTGCAGCTTCTCAATGCCCACGTCACTGCCGCCGAGTCCTGCACCGGCGGTGGGATCAGCGAGGCGATCACCCGCATTCCGGGGAGCTCGGCGTGGTTCGAGGCCGGTTATGTCACCTACTCAAACCGTCAGAAAACCCAGCAATTGAATGTCCCGGCCGAGTTGTTTTCAACCGTCGGGGCGGTCAGTCGCGAGGTGGTCGAGGCCATGGTCCGAGGCGCACAGGAAAAAAGCCGGGCGCGTTTTGCCGTGGCGGTCAGCGGTGTGGCGGGGCCGGATGGCGGTTCGCCGAACAAGCCCGTGGGCACGGTGTGGCTGGCCTGGGGCGTCGGTGAGCAGGTATTCAGCGAGGTCCAGCACTTTGCCGGTAACCGCGACGAGGTCCGCCGACAAACGGTGAAGGCCGCGCTAGAGGGGCTGCTGCGGCATACCGCTGGAGAAATCTCAAATCAGGGGTAGGCGATCCTGAAACGCTGTGGAATAATACTGGCTACTTATACAGGTGTTGGCCGTCAGGCCTTATTGATTACGTGAGGACTTTAATGGACGACAACAAGAAGAAAGCCTTGGCTGCGGCCCTGGGTCAGATCGAACGTCAATTCGGCAAGGGTGCCGTAATGCGTATGGGCGATCAGGACCGTCAGGCGATCCCGGCCATTTCCACTGGCTCTCTGGGTCTGGACATCGCGCTCGGCATTGGCGGCCTGCCAAAAGGCCGTATCGTTGAAATCTACGGTCCTGAATCCTCCGGTAAAACCACCCTGACATTGTCGGTGATCGCCCAGGCTCAAAAAGCCGGCGCAACCTGCGCATTCGTCGACGCCGAACACGCTCTCGACCCTGAGTACGCCGGCAAACTGGGCGTCAACGTCGACGACCTGCTGGTTTCCCAGCCGGACACCGGCGAGCAGGCCCTGGAAATCACCGACATGCTGGTGCGTTCCAACGCCGTTGACGTGATCATCGTCGACTCCGTGGCCGCTCTGGTGCCAAAGGCTGAAATCGAAGGCGAAATGGGCGACATGCACGTGGGCCTGCAAGCCCGTCTGATGTCCCAGGCGCTGCGTAAAATCACCGGTAACATCAAGAACGCCAACTGCCTGGTGATCTTCATCAACCAGATCCGCATGAAAATCGGCGTGATGTTCGGCAGCCCGGAAACCACCACCGGTGGTAACGCGCTGAAGTTCTACGCATCGGTTCGTCTGGACATCCGTCGTACTGGCGCGGTGAAAGAAGGTGATGAAGTCGTCGGTAGTGAAACCCGCGTCAAAGTCGTGAAGAACAAGGTGGCTTCGCCGTTCCGTCAGGCCGAGTTCCAGATTCTTTACGGCAAGGGCATCTACCTCAACGGTGAGATGATCGACCTGGGTGTGCTGCACGGTTTCGTCGAGAAGTCCGGTGCCTGGTATGCCTACAACGGCACCAAGATCGGTCAGGGCAAGGCCAACTCGGCCAAGTTCCTGGCAGACAATCCGGAAATCGCCGCGACTCTCGAGAAGCAGCTGCGCGACAAGCTGCTGACCCCGGCACCGGACGTCAAGGCTTCGGCCGTCAGAGAGACCGAAGACGACCTGGCTGACGCTGATATCTGATCGATCCGATGACCGCCGTACTCGATACACTCGTCGCGGTGCGGCGAACCGCAATGGACCTGCTCGCGCGACGCGAGCACGGTCGAGTCGAGCTGACGCGTAAACTGCGTCAGCGCGGCGCCCCCCCTGAAATGATCGACACAGCACTCGACCGCTTGACGGAAGAGGGCTTGTTGTCCGAATCCCGTTACCTCGAAAGCTTTGTTTCCTACCGTGCCCGTTCCGGTTATGGCCCTTTGCGCATTCGCGAAGAGCTGAGCCAGCGTGGCCTGCAACGTACCGACATTGAGCTCGCTTTGCGCGAGAGTGGTATCGATTGGCAGGAGCAACTGGAAGACACCTGGCGGCGCAAGTTTTCCGGGCATTTACCGATAGACGCCCGAGAACGTGCCAAACAGGGCAGGTTCCTGAGTTATCGGGGATATTCCATGGAAATGATCAGCCGCTTGTTCAGCGGCCGAGGGATGGACGATTGACTGAAACGGCTCGCTATTTCGATAGCGGGCCGTTTTTTTGCATCACGTTACCTTGGACGGTTCCCGTGTGCGTTGCTGCGCCTGGGGTCTGGACTGGGCCCAGTTTTCCGGCAGGTTGATGTAATCCACCAATTCTCGCAGACGGCCATGATCACGAGCGTTGAAGGTAAAGGACAAGCGCACCAGATGGCTGAACTGCGCTTCGTCGTGCTCCTCGCCACTGTAGGCATGCTGATGGAAATGATCGCTCAGGCACAGGTCGGCGAATGCCTCCTGCATGTGTTCAAGTGCCCGGTCGCTGAGCTTGTGGTTCATGCGAATCACGAACTGATGCTTGAGCCAGCGGCTGGAGTGGAAGTTGCTGTAGAACTGGTTGATCTGCTCCACGGCCTCTTCGGCGCTATAGACCAGGCTCAACAGCTTCATGTCGGTCGGCAGGATATAGCGATTTTCCTCCAGTTGATGGTGAATGAAGTCCAGCGCGCCTTGCCAGAATGTGCCGCCTGGCGCATCCAGTAGCACCACGGGCACCAGCGGGCTTTTGCCGGTCTGGATCAGGGTCAGCACCTCCAGTGCTTCATCCAGCGTACCGAAACCGCCTGGGCACAGGACCAGCGCATCGGCTTCCTTGACGAAGAACAACTTGCGGGTAAAGAAAAAGTGGAAGGGCAGCAGGTTGTCGGTGCCATTGACCGTGGGATTGGCATGTTGCTCGAAGGGCAGGGTGATATTGAATCCCAGGCTGTGTTCCAGGCCGGCACCTTCATGGGCCGCCGCCATGATGCCGCCACCGGCACCGGTGATGACCATCAGGTCCGAGCGCGCCAGGGCGGCGCCCAGTTCTCGGGCCAGGCCATATAGCGGGTGTTCTATCGGCGTGCGGGCCGAGCCGAAAACGGTAACTTTACGCCGTCCCTTGAACTGCTCCAGCACACGGAAAGCGTGCTCGAGTTCGCGCAGGGTTTGCAGGGTGATCTTGGCATTCCAGCGGTTGTGATCTTCCTGGGCCATGCGCAGCACGGTCAGGATCATGTCGCGGTAAATCGGGATGTTGGGGCTGTTGGGTGAAACCAGGTTGAGTTGTTCTTCGACCTTGCTGGTGAGGTCGTGGCCGCTTTCTTGAAAATGACGGCTCAGTAGGTCATTCGGTTGGTAAGGCATTCAACTTCTCCTTCTGCACAGAACCCTCGGCCCCGACAAAACAATTGTCGGCGCCGCGACACCCCTTGTGTCGCTGTCTGCCCAAGCCCATGCCTGGGCGCTCTACTTGACTCGGTTGCAATCGAGCCATCCATACGGGCTCTGCTTATCCCTTGAATGAAAGAAACGTTCGCACAATAAGACACCGTAATGGGCAGCCCCTTTTCTGCCCTTAAAAAAACAACATGAACACTTTGAATTTAGACCCTCGCAACGATTTTCGCTGGCTTGATCATTGCGCCGCAAAGTCTTTCCTGGCAACCGCTTATTGACGATTTGCAAGGTGCTTTCACCGCTCGTCTGAACGCAAGCCGCATGTCTCGCGCTCTGATTTACTAAGTTACAGGCGTGACACGACAACTTTGCGTCAACGGCAGGACGCAACATTCAAGCAATTCAGGGATTTATCGCGTGATCAACGGCGATCAATGCATGCAGGGAGGCGGGAAACCATGCCCAGAGTGACTCTGGAGATCGATGCGCAACTGTATCGATTGCTGAAAGCATCGGCCGAGACCCATCATTTGAGTCTCGAAGAAGAGTGCTGTCGACGTCTGGAGGGTGGGGAGCGACGTTCGCGTTACTTGCAGGCGCTGTTGGCAGAGCTGCGCGCCGAGGATGAACAGCGGCGCGCCAATGCCAGGTAATTATTTCTTCTTCGCGGGAGTCTCTTTCGGGCAGTCCGAGTCCTGGAAGCTTGCGGAGCCGACCGGACGGTTGGTCTTCACCTCGGTGAAGTCGTAACGCATGATCGCGCCCTTGGCCATCAGCTTGCGGAACCCTGGGTTTCTGCATACGGAGGCGCCAAGCTGGAAGTACACCGCTTTGGGATCGGCGCGCATTTTTTCGGCGTGGCTGCTTTGCACGCTCAAGTGGTTGATCAGCACTTTTCCTTCGGCGGTGTAGCCCTGATCAAGAATGTCTTCGTTGATCGCCCTTGGAGTGCCAACGCTGCTTTGTACGGCGACGTTTCGCAGCTCTCTGTTGAGATTCTGCTCACTCAAGGATGCAGCCTGAGCGCTAAAGGACGACGCCAGCAAAATGGCAGCGGTGGGAACGATAAGGCGCAGCATGAAACTCTCCTGGTTCAGTGACTGGTGGTTCGACCAGGCACATGACTGTGCGTTCAGTGGCGGCGAATTATAGGGGAGGAGGTCTGAGCGGTACAGGCTTGCACCGGCTGCTCTGATAAACTGCCGCGACTTTTTGCCCTTGCGAGTGTTTTTCGTGTCGATTTTCCATCCACTACGGTGCTGCCTGCGATGAACCCTGTCACCCCGCGCTTTGCCGCAAACGCCGTCGCCCGCTTGCGCGATCAGCGAGAGGAGGAGGGCATCAAGCCGATTCAGGCCCGTGGCTGGAGAGCGCCGCGATGCCGTGATTGCCGCGTGATTGAAAGTCATTGCCTGTGTGCCTGGCGCCCGTCGGTCGAGGCCCGCTCGGGCGTGTGCCTGATCATGACCAACAAAGAAGTATTCAAGCCAAGTAACACCGGTTGGCTGATCGCTGATGTGGTGCGCGACAATCATGCATTCATCTGGTCGCGTACCGAGACTGATGAGCAACTGCTGGCGCTGTTGGCCGATCCGCAATGGCAACCGTACCTGGTGTTTCCGGGCGAATACGTCGAACCCGAGCGAGTTACCCACAGTGTCGCGGTCGATAGCACCAAGCGCCCGCTGTTCATTCTGCTGGACGCCACCTGGACCGAAGCCCGTAAGATCTTTCGCAAGAGCCCGTATTTTGATCGCTTGCCGATCTTGAGCCTGCTGCCCGAAAAACTGTCACGTTATCGACTGCGCCGCTCCACCCGTAGCGAACATTTATGCACCGCTGAAGTGGCTGCACTGTGTCTCGATCTGGCCGGTGATACCGAGGCTGCGTCAGCGCTGGACGCTTATTTTGACGTGTTCAGTCAGCATTATCTGGACGCGAAAAAACAGCTGGACATGAACCTCGCCACACCGGCCCACGCCGAGCTGATGCGGTTTGTTCATAACGACGTCCCCGCCATGTTCTGATTGTCGCCCATACTGCAAAGAACTGTACCGGTTATGTATCTTGACCACCCCGGTTTCGCTGGGCATGCTTGGCGCCGATTGGGGCGCGGCCATCGTTTGATACGCCGTATTTTTACGTGAATAGCCATGTGATTGGCGTTGAACGTGCCCTGTTGGTGCATCTGCGTGGCTGCACCTGAAGTTGTTTGAAAAACAGGATCATTTGAAAAATGGCCACATACGAAATCCTGATTGCCGATGACCACCCTCTTTTTCGTAGTGCCTTGCATCAAGCATTGACCCTGGGCCTGGGCCCGGATGTCCGGCTGGTGGAAGTGGCGAGCATTGCCGAGCTGGAAAGCCGTCTGACCGAAAAGGCCGATTGGGACCTGGTGTTGCTGGACCTGAACATGCCAGGGGCCTACGGTTTTTCCGGGCTGGTGCTGTTGCGCGGTCAGTACCCGCAGATTCCAGTGGTGATGGTGTCGGCGCAGGAAGAAGCGTCGATCATGGTGAAGTCCCGTGAATTCGGCGCCAGTGGTTTCATTCCCAAGTCCAGTGACTTGGGTGTTATTCAAAAAGCCGTGCGCGCGGTGCTCGATGGTGACGTTTTCTGGCCGCCCCAGGCCTTCGACGCCGTCAGCGTTTCCGACGAAGCCAAGGCTGCCAGTGAAGGCCTGGCCAGCCTGACGCCCCAGCAGTTCCGGGTGTTGACCATGGTCTGTGAAGGTTTGCTGAACAAGCAGATTGCTTACGAATTGAGCGTTTCCGAAGCGACGATCAAGGCCCACGTCACCGCGATTTTCCGTAAGCTGAATGTACGGACCCGGACTCAGGCGGCGCTGCTCTTGCAACAACTTGAGTCAATTTCGAGCCACTAAGGTGTTATGTATTCACGCTTTTTTGACTTTGCTTGCTCTAGCTTTCCCACTCCTTTTTGGTCAGTTGCTTACTCTATGTCACCTTTCAAAGGCCAGACCGGCCTAAAACGCATCCTCAACGCCTCCGGCTATTCCTTTGACGGCCTGCGCGCGGCCTTCACTGGCGAGGCGGCCTTCCGGCAACTGGTGTTGCTCAATGCCATCCTGATTCCGCTGTCGTTCTTCCTGAATGTCAGCCGTGTCGAGCAGGCGCTGCTGATTGCAGTCTGCCTGTTGGCGCTGATCGTCGAATTGCTCAACTCGGCGGTCGAAGCGGCCATCGACCGCATTTCCCTGGAGCGGCACCCACTGTCCAAGAACGCCAAGGACATGGGCAGCGCCGCTCAACTCGTAGCGTTGAGCATGATCGCGCTGGTGTGGGCGGTGATCCTGCTTTAAGCGATGGCAGGCAGAACGATCTCGTCGCTGCGCTGAACCCCGGCGGTGAAGGCGCGGCACAGTTCGAGGAACTCGCGCATCGCCGAGGTCTGGTATTTCTGTTTGTGCCAGATGAAATAGAACTGCCGCGCCAGGTCCAGATCCGGTGTTTCTACCGGCACCAAGCTGCCACGACGGAACGCATCGCGCAGCGCCAGGCGCGAAATGCAGCCAATCCCCAAACCCGATTCCACCGCGCGCTTGATCGCTTCGGTGTGTTCCAGTTCCAGGCGAATGTTCAGCGCGCTGCGGTGGTGACGCATGGCCTGGTCAAAGGTCAGCCGCGTGCCCGAGCCTTGTTCTCGGAGAATCCACGCCTCATGACTCAGCTCCTCCATGGTGGCAATACCGCGTTGAGCCAGCGGATGCTGGGGCGCGCAGAACACCACCAGTTCATCTTCGACCCAGCTCTGCACTTCGATGTCCGGATGGCTGCAGTCGCCTTCGATTAGACCCAGATCAATTTCATAGTGAGCCACCTGTTGCACGATGTTGGCGGTGTTCTGCACATGCAGCTTCACCTGGCTTTCCGGATGGCGCTGCATGAAGCTGCCGATCAGCAGGGTGGCCAGGTAATTGCCGATGGTCAGGGTCGCGCCGACCGCCAGGGAGCCGAAACCGGACTTGCCGTTGAGCAAGTCTTCGATTTCCTTGGCCTGATCGAGCAGGGCCACCGCTTGCGGCAACAGCTGTTTGCCGAGGGCGTTGAGGCTCAGCCGTTTGCCGGCGCGATCGAACAGCTGACAGCTGCACTGGCGCTCCAGCTCGGTGATCGAGGTGCTCGCCGCCGATTGCGAGAGGTTGAGCAGGCCCGCGGCACGGGATACGCTTTCCTGCTGGGCGACGGCGACGAATACTTGAAGTTGACGGAGAGTAAATCGCATATCGATATAACCGATAACCCTTATCTTAATAATCCATTTAACAGATATTGTCGCTGCCATTAGAATGCGATGCAATTGTGCACATCATTGGCGCAGGCAAAATCTCCAGGAGTCCCACGTACATGAGCAACATGAACCACGAGCGTGTCCTCAGTGTTCATCACTGGAACGACACTCTGTTCAGCTTCAAGTGCACCCGCGATCCGGGCCTGCGCTTCGAGAACGGTCAGTTCGTGATGATCGGCCTGCAACAGCCCAACGGCCGGCCGCTCATGCGCGCTTACTCGATTGCCAGCCCGAACTGGGAAGAGCATCTCGAGTTCTTCAGCATCAAAGTGCCTGATGGCCCGCTGACTTCCCAGTTGCAGCATCTGAAGGAAGGCGACGAGATCATCATCAGCAAGAAGCCTACCGGCACCCTGGTGCTGGATGACTTGAAGCCTGGCAAGCATTTGTACCTGCTCAGCACCGGTACCGGTCTGGCGCCGTTCATGAGCGTCATCCAGGACCCGGAAACCTACGAGCGTTTCGAAAAGGTGATCCTGTGCCACGGCGTGCGTTACGTCAACGAAGTCGCTTACCGCGAATTCATCACCGAGCACCTGCCGCAGAACGAGTTCTTCGGTGAGGCCCTGCGTGACAAGTTGATCTACTACCCGACCGTGACCCGCGAGCCGTTCGAAAACGAAGGCCGCCTGACCGACCTGATGCGCAGCGGCAAGCTGTTCAGCGACATCGGCCTGCCGCCGATCAACCCGCAGGACGACCGCGCCATGCTGTGCGGCAGCCCGAGCATGCTCGACGAGACCAGCGAAGTGTTGAACAGCTTCGGCCTGACTGTTTCGCCGCGGATGCGCGAGCCGGGTGATTACCTGATCGAGCGTGCGTTCGTCGAGAAGTGACCGAAGGTCACTTGTAGGAGCCGGCTTGCTGGCGATGGCAAACTTCAAAGCGCTATCGCCAGCAAGCCGGCTCCTACATTCAATGGCGTAGTGTCTAGTCCTGAAATAGGTTTACACCTGTTTCACCCTCAAAACGCCCGATGCACCGCATCGGGCGTTTTGCATTTCAACGATAGGTGCGGACGTTTGCTGTTGTAGATGCTTATCGACTCGTCGACCATTCGAATCGCCTCGGCCAGATCTCTAGGTCGGTGAAGCAGAAACTCTGTCTTCAAGATCCCGTTCACACGCTCTGCCAAAGCGTTCTGATAACAGTCATACCCGTCGGTCATCGAGCACCTGATTCCATGTTTGGCGTGCAACTTCTGGTAGAGA
>NZ_QKYZ01000007.1:0-319570 GCF_003253625.1 Pseudomonas sp. URMO17WK12:I6 | reverse complement strand
TCCTTTGCAACTTCAACCACTTGCGCTTCCGATCTCTCGTTAGCGGGAGGCGAATTCTACAGCGTTAGTCGCTGCTGTCAACACCTCTTTTTCTCCGCTTTCGACCGAGAAGATCGAATCGTCAATAAGGCGACAATCCCCTGCCCTATCAACTCCTTCTGGCTTCGATGAACTGAAGCGTAGCCGCTGTCGAAAACTGCGTAACTCGTTGTTTACCAAGGAGTTTTCCGTTTCGACTGCGCCGGAAGTGGGGCGAATTATAGACGTCCAGGATCTGCCGTCAACCTCTAATTACGCCTTTCTTGCAGAAGGTGCCTTTTTAACGATTAAACGTGGAATTCGGCGGGTTACAGGCGGCAATCTCAATACTAATAACAACGCACCTATAGAAGCGTAGATCGCCCACTCCCTCAGATCGGCGCGAACGATCCACAACATATGCAGTAACCCAAGCCCGAGAATCACATAGACCAACCGATGCAGTCTTTTCCAGCGAACGCCCAAATGCCGCTGACTGTAACGATTGGAGGTAACCGCCAGCGCCAACAAACCGAGAAACCCCAGCACCCCGACGATAATGTACGGCCGCTTGCGCAACTCGATACCCAGTTGTGACCAATCAAAGCCGAGGATGAACGCCGTATAGCCGCTCAAATGCAAAACCACATAGGCGAAACACCACAACCCCAACTGCCGTCGGACAGCTATCCACCCCGACCAACCGGTGAGCCTCTGCAATGGCGTCATGCTTAACGTAATGAGCAGCAGGACAAGCGTCCCCAACCCTAGACGATCAACCAGCACCTTTCCTGGATCAGGTCCCAGCACATCCGCCCAGGCTTGATACAACCAAAGCAGCGGCCAAATAGCTGCGGCGATAAAGACACCAATACGCCAGAACAGATATCGCATCAGTAATTCTTCCGCAGATCGAGCCCTGCATATAAAGAAGCGACTTCATCCGAGTAGCCGTTGAACATTTGCGTGTCCCGCACATTGGGCTTGAACAGACCACTCGGCAAACGTCTTTCCCGTGCCTGCGTCCAGCGCGGGTGGTCGACTGCAGGGTTCACGTTCGCATAAAAACCATACTCATTCGAGGCAATGCTCTGCCAGGTGGTTTTCGGCTGCTCACTGACCAGGCTGATTCGCACGATGGACTTGATGCTCTTGAAGCCGTATTTCCACGGCACCACCAGACGTAGCGGCGCACCGTTCTGATTGGGCAACTCACGTCCATACATGCCTACAGCGAGAATCGCCAACGGATTCATCGCCTCATCCAGACGCAGCCCTTCTACATATGGCCAGTCGATCAAGGCGAAGCCAGAACGCTGCCCGGGCATAGTCTTGGGATCTTGCAGGGTTTCAAAGCGAATGAATTTGGCCTTGGACGTCGGTTCTACTTCCTTCAGCAAAGCCGAAATTGGAAAACCAATCCACGGAATGACCATCGACCAGGCCTCCACACAGCGAAGACGATAAATACGCTCTTCCAGATGATAAGGCTTCATGAAGTCTTCCAGCGCATACCGTCCCGGCTTACCCACCTCCCCGTCTACCACCACGCTCCACGGTTCGGTTTTTAGCGCACCGGCGTTGGCCGCAGGATCGCCTTTGTCGGTACCGAACTCATAGAAGTTGTTGTAGTGGGTCGCATCCTTGAAAGGCGTGATTGCTTCATCCTTGACGTTGACCGCCCCCCATTTAGTGGAAGGCAGTTTTTCGGCAAACCAGGACGGCGCCTTGCCAGGCTCGACATCGGCATAACGTGCAGCATCGTCGGCACTCGCCCACCGCGGCAGCGTACTCACAGCCAAACCGGCAACGGCCGCGCCTAATACATTGCGACGAGAAAGGTAGAGAGATTCAGGCGTGACGTCTGACTCATGACAGTCAGACGCTTTGGGGACTTTGATCAGCATGGCAACTCCGCAGCATTGGAGGACAGATGCACCCATAGACTGCGGAGTATGAGGGAAATTACATCACTCGGCTTTTTTGTGCCGACGAAGACGCAGCAGGTACTGCACCGGCCCGGAAGCCGCATAGGCAAGGAAAACCAGCAGCAGGATGCGCGGCGGATCACTGAATACAACGGCAAATACCAGCACCACTGCCAGGATCGCGACAAAGGGAACGCGCCCCTTCAAGTCCAGCTCCTTGAAGCTGTTGTACTTGATGTTACTGACCATCAGCATGCCTGCGGCGGCAACCATCAGTGCAACCAGGAACGACATTTTGGAACCCTGAATGCCGTAATCGCTGAACGCCCAGACAATTCCCGCGACCACACCGGCCGCGGCCGGGCTGGCCAGACCGATGAAGTAGCGCTTGTCGGCGGTGCCGACCTGCGTGTTGAAGCGTGCCAGGCGCAACGCCGCACCCGCCACATAGATGAAGGCGACCATCCAGCCGACTTTGCCCATATCGCCCAAGGCCCAGCCGAATGCCAGCAAAGCCGGCGCGACGCCAAAGGCAACCATATCCGACAGCGAGTCGTACTCCGCACCGAAGGCGCTTTGGGTGTTGGTCATGCGAGCGACGCGACCGTCGAGGCCGTCGAGCACCATGGCAACGAAAATCGCGATCGCGGCAAACGCAAAATACTTGCTCGCGCCGATTGCATCACCGGCACTCAAGGCGCTCTGGGCGCTCATCGAGTTGATGATGGAATAGAACCCTGCGAACAGGTTCGCAGTGGTGAACAGATTCGGCAGAAGATAGATACCACGATGCCGGACTTTACGGCCTTCAGCGTCATGCCCTTCTTCGATGTGCTCATCGATGGGCAGAAGGCTTTCGGCGTCAGAAGCCTGCTTTGGCTCTTCGGGACGTTCGCTCATGGACATTACCTTGCAACGGGGTGGAAAGTTTCGACAGGTGTCTGGGACGACGGTTCGACCGCAAACGATGCAGCTTTATACCAGAACCGGCGGATCCAAACGAAAAAACGCGGCCTAGGCCGCGTTTTCCGTACAAGCTCGTGACTTAGTTCTTGGCTTTGTCGACGATCTTGTTGGCACCGATCCACGGCATCATGGAGCGCAGTTGCTCACCGATGATTTCGATACCGTGAGCGGCGTTGTTACGACGCTTGGCGGTCATCGAAGGATAGCCGGTGGCGCCTTCGCTGATGAACATCTTGGCGTATTCGCCGTCCTGAATACGTTTCAGGGCGTTGCGCATGGCCTGACGGGATTCGGCGTTGATTACTTCCGGACCTGTCACGTACTCGCCGTACTCAGCGTTGTTGGAGATCGAGTAGTTCATGTTGGCGATACCGCCTTCGTACATGAGGTCAACGATCAGCTTCAATTCGTGCAGGCATTCGAAGTAGGCCATTTCCGGCGCGTAGCCAGCTTCAACCAGGGTTTCGAAACCGGCTTTTACCAGCTCAACGGTACCGCCGCACAGAACGGCTTGTTCGCCGAACAGGTCGGTTTCGGTCTCGTCCTTGAAGGTGGTTTCGATGATGCCGGTACGACCGCCACCAACGCCGGCAGCGTAGGACAGTGCAACGTTTTTGGCGTTGCCCGAAGCATCCTGGTAGATAGCGATCAGGTCAGGGATACCGCCGCCTTTGACGAACTCGGAACGCACGGTGTGGCCCGGAGCTTTCGGCGCGATCATGATCACGTCGAGGTCAGCGCGCGGAACAACCTGGTTGTAGTGGATCGCGAAACCGTGGGAGAAGGCCAGGGTGGCGCCTTTCTTGATGTTCGGCTCGATTTCGTTCTTGTACAGCGAGGACTGGAACTCGTCCGGGGTCAGGATCATGACCAGGTCGGCAGCTGCTACGGCGGAAGCAACATCAGTCACTTTCAGGCCGTGGGCTTCAGCTTTGGCAACGGTGGCCGAACCTTTACGCAGGCCAACGGTAACGTCAACGCCGGAGTCTTTCAGGTTGCACGCTTGAGCGTGGCCTTGGGAGCCGTAACCAATGATGGCAACTTTCTTGCCCTGGATGATCGACAGGTCGCAGTCTTTATCGTAGAAAACTTTCATGAATTTCCCCTTTATATCTGGCCCTCAGGCCATTCGCTAATTTGGTTTAGATGCTCAGTACTTTGTCGCCGCGGGCAATCCCGGTGACGCCACTGCGTACGGTTTCCAGAATCGAGGCAGTGCCGATCGATTGAATGAAGCTGTCGAGCTTGTCGCTGGTACCGGTCAATTGAACGGTATACACGCTGGCGCTGACATCAACGATCTGCCCACGATAAATATCGGTGGTGCGCTTGATCTCGGCGCGCTGGGCGCCGGTGGCCTTGACCTTGACCAGCATCAGTTCGCGCTCGATGTGAGCACTCTCCGACAAGTCGACCAGTTTGACCACTTCGATCAGCTTGTTCAGGTTCTTGGTGATCTGCTCGATGATTTCATCATGGCCGACAGTGGTTAGCGTCAGACGCGACAAAGTCGGGTCTTCGGTTGGCGCCACGGTCAGGCTTTCGATGTTGTAGTTGCGCTGCGAAAACAGGCCGACTACACGAGACAGGGCGCCCGGTTCGTTTTCCAGAAGCAGGGAAATAATGTGCCGCATGATTAAGTACGCTCCGTCTTGCTCAACCACATATCACGCATGGAGCCGTCTTTGATCTGCATCGGGTAGACGTGCTCGCTGGTGTCAACCGAGATATCGATAACCACCAGGCGATCTTTCATGGCGAACGCCTCCTCCATCTTCGACTTCAAATCTTTCGAGTCGGTGATGCGCACGCCAACGTGACCATAGGCCTCTGCCAGTTTGACGAAGTCAGGCAGCGATTCCATGTAGGAGTGCGAGTGACGGCTGCCATAGCTCATGTCCTGCCACTGGCGAACCATACCCAGCACGCCATTGTTCAGGATGACGATTTTTACCGGCAAACCGTATTGCAGGCAGGTCGACAGTTCCTGAATGTTCATCTGGATGCTGCCCTCGCCTGTTACGCAGGCGACATCGTCATCCGGGAAGCTCAGCTTGATGCCCATGGCCGCCGGAAAACCGAAGCCCATGGTGCCCAGGCCACCGGAGTTGATCCAACGGTTCGGCTTGTTGAACTTGTAGTACTGCGCCGCGAACATCTGATGCTGACCCACGTCGGAGGTCACAAAGGCGTCGCCCTTGGTCACTTCGCACAGGGTTTCGATCACGGTCTGCGGCTTGATCACGCTGCCGTCGCCCTTGTCGTAAGGGAACAGACCGCGGTCACCGCGCCACTCATCAACTTGCTTCCACCAGCTGGCAACGGACTCCTTGTTCGGGGTCTCGCCGATTTCCTTGAGGATCGCGACCATTTCGGTCAGGACGCTCTCGACCGGGCCAACGATAGGCACGTCTGCCTTGATGGTCTTGGAAATCGAAGCCGGGTCGATGTCGATGTGAATGATCTTGGCATTCGGGCAGAACTTGGCCGGGCCGTTGATCACGCGGTCATCGAAACGCGCGCCGACTGCAAGGATCACATCGGCATGGTGCATCGCCAGGTTGGCGGTGTAGCTGCCGTGCATGCCGAGCATGCCGATGAACTGACGGTCGGTGCCAGGGTAGGCACCCAGGCCCATCAGGGTATTGGTCACTGGCAGGTTGAGCATCTTCGCCAGCTCGGTCAGCGGCGCAGAGCCACCACCGAGGATCACGCCGCCGCCCGAATACAACACAGGGCGCTTGGCCGCCAGAAGCATTTCGGCTGCCTTGCGGATTTGCCCGGAGTGACCGCGAACGGCCGGGCTGTAGGAACGCAGCTTGGCTTTTTTCGGGAAGATGTATTCGAACTTTTCGGCCGGGTTGGTCATGTCTTTCGGGATATCGACAACGACCGGACCAGGACGACCGGATTGCGCCAGGTAGAACGCCTTCTTCATGACTTCCGGGATTTCCGAGGCGTGCTTGATCATGAAGCTGTGCTTCACGATCGGCCGGGAGATACCGATCATGTCGGTTTCCTGGAACGCATCGGTGCCTACCATGGTGCTAGGCACCTGGCCGGAAATGACCACCATCGGAATGGAGTCCATGTAGGCCGTGGCAATACCGGTGATGGCGTTGGTTGCGCCCGGGCCGGACGTCACCAGTACCACGCCGGCTTTACCGGTGGCACGGGCATAGCCGTCAGCCATATGGGTCGCAGCCTGCTCGTGACGAACCAGGATGTGGGTCACTTCCGGTTCTTTGAACAGGGCATCATAGACATGAAGAAGAGCACCACCCGGGTACCCGTAGATATATTTGACGCCTTCGTCACGCAAAAAGCGGACGAGCATCTCACCGCCAGATAAAAGCTCCACGTTGTTCACCTCTAAAACGCCAGAATACCGCCCACATACAAGAGGACGGGTCTTAATAGGTTTACTTCTCGGCAGAGCATGAGCGACGGTGGTCGCCGACTACGTCAGCACTGACTGAGCAAGTATTGGGATCGTCCCAAGTGTTGCGGGCCTTTCCCACCCAGCGCGAGGTAACGCGTTGCGGGTGTAACAGGTCGGCGCGGATGTGCGCCTCATGATCTGCCGAGTGGGTCTGCTTCTGGCAGTCCCTCTACAGCGGACTTTGGATTCTTCTGTTTCGCCCATCGCAAGTCAAGCCGTCAATGTGCTTTATTGAACTAAGCGCATGAGAACGCAAGAAAAAACCTTTAAACCGCAACTGTGTTAGCTTCAATTGCGCACCCCCGATAAGGAAATGGCATGCGAACGCTCATCTTCACCGCCAGCTTGCTGATCAGCCTGAGCCCTTTGTGCATGGCGGGTCAGATCTATAAATGGGTCGATGCCCAGGGCGTCACCCATTTCGATGCACAGCCGCCCCAAGGCCGGGAGGCCACCGTCATGGTCACGCCCTCCCCGCCCGTCGGCAAGCCGGGCGCGCTACCGCGCGGCAACGTCATCGGCGATCAAAAGGCCATCGATCACAAAGTGAAAAAGCAGGTCGCCGAGCAGCAGGCCCAGCTAAGAGTGTTCTGTGAACAAGCTCGGACGAACCTGGCTCAACTGCAGAACAATCCGCGATTGCGGGAGGAAGTCGACGGCGAGACGCGCCGCCTGACCGACCAACAACGTCAGGAGCGCCTCACCGAAGCACAGAAACAGATTGCGAAAAACTGCCAGTAAGCACTGGCAGTTTCCGATTCAGCGGGAGACGGTGATCAACGCGTCGAACTCTTTGAGCAAGACCTGAAGCTGCCGATCCTTGCCCTGGACATTGCGGGAGGCGAAGACCATTTCGGCCATCTCCTGAATCCCTGATGCATTGGGCAATGGCAGATCCTGCTCCAGGATCGACTTCATCCTTGGCAAGAAGACCCATTGCAGCCATTGCTCGAAATCCAGCGTATCCACCGAAAACGGTTCAACGCTGGAGAGCGCCTCAGCAGACGGCGGTACTTCATCCCACCAGCCCTGAACGCGCAGCTCGCGCTCGATCAACAGCAACTGTTCGGCAATCTTCGGAAAGCGCATATCCATCACAGCGAAACCTTGGCCTTCTGACGAGCCAACGCAGCACCGGCCGGGTCACCCTGCTTCTCTCGGGCCTGGGCGATCAATTCCCACAGGCTGGCCTGAAGATCCGGACGCCCATTGGCGAACGTCAGGCCACGGCGGGCAAACTGCTCGGCCTGAGCCGCATCACCTTGAGCCATACGCACCTGGGCCAGGCGATAAAGTACTTGCGGCTCGCGCGGTGCAACGCGCTGGGCACGTTCGAGGCTGGAAGATGCACCATTAAGGTCGCCACTGGCCTGTTGCTGCTGGGCGGTGGTCAACAATGCCAGGACCGGACCGTCCAGTTGCTCATCGGCAGACAGACCGCCGGAGTTCGCCGAAGGAATCCCGCTGGGCGTCGACGGCATGCTGTAACTGCCCTGATTGATCGGTGCCGACTGAACCGGCGAGGTATCAATCGGCCCCGGAGTAATCGGGCCTGGGGTAATTGGCGAAGTGCTGATCGGTGCCGAGGAGACGGCGCCACCACCCGGGACCATCACCACGACCCCGGTGTCACCTTGCGGGATCGCCTGAGTCTGAGCTTGTACAGGACGTTTCACCGTCGATTGACGGAAACCGCCATTCGCCGAAATCCGCTCACTGTTGGAGACGGCAGTGCCGGCATCCTCAACCGGGATCGAACCACGCTGCACAGTGGAGCAGCCGCTGAGCAAAGCCACGGCAGTCACCGCTGGAATCAACCACTTGTTCACTTCAAATCCTCTTTGCTTAATTCATCCAGCCCTTGACCCAATCCATCACCGATTCTGCAGGGCTTTCACCACCGCAAGCAGCACCGGGAGGCGGTTCACTGCCGCGAATATACGGCATCTGCACCGCACCTGGGCAGTTGGCTTCGGAACCTTGACCAGTGCGCGAATCGACCCAGGCCTGAACAATGTTGTCCGGTTGCGGCATGTCCAGCGGCAGCGGATCGGCCTTGCGCATGAAACTGGTCCAGACCTGCAACGCGCCGGTGGCACCGGTGAACGGTGTCTTGCCATTATCATCGCGCCCCAGCCAGACAACGGCCAGCAGATCCTGACTGAAACCGGCGAACCAGCTGTCCCGCGAATCGTTACTGGTACCGGTCTTACCGGCCAGGGTCAGGGTTTTCGGCAACACGTTATAAACCGAACTACCGGTACCTTCGCGCATGACGCGCTGCATGGCGTTCTGGATCAGGTAAATGGACGCCGGATCAAATTGCTGCTGAATCTGGAACGGATAACGCTTGAGCGGCTCGCCCTCGGCAGTCAGTACGCTGCGAATCCCGCGCATCGGCGTATTGAACCCGCCGTTGGCCAGCGTCTGGTACATGGTCGCCACTTCGATCGGGGTCATACCGCCGGCACCGAGCAACATCGACGGGAACGCCGGGAATTCGCGGCTTACGCCCAGGCGTGCCAGGGTCTTCAAGACATTCGGCACGCCCACCGCCAACCCGAGACGCGCGGTCGACAGGTTGTAGGAATGCGCCAACCCTTGGTACAGGAACACCGTGCCGTGGGAACGGCGATCATAGTTCTGTGGTTTCCAGATCTGACCGTCCGCGCCTTTGACCGAGAAGTAGTCGTCCGATAGCCAACTGGTGAGCGTGTACTGGCTCGGCTTTTCAAGAGCGGTCAGATAAACCGCCGGCTTGATCAAAGAGCCGATCGGTCGCACCGCGTCCAACGCACGGTTAAAACCGGCAAAACTCGCCTGACGGCTGCCGATCATGGCCTGGACCTCACCGGTTTCCGGGTTGGTCACGACCATCGCGGCTTCCACGTCATCGGAACCCTTGCGCCCGGCCAGGCGCTTGAACGTGTCGTTGACCGAGGCTTCGGCTTTCATCTGCAGGATCGGGTCGAAACTGGTGAAGATTCGCAGCCCTTCTTCGGTCAAGTCTTCGTCGCGGTAGTCTTCGCGCAACTGACGTTTAACCAGATCAAGGAAGCCCGGGAACGAGCTGTCGGCCAACTTGCCGCGAGTGGTCACACCCAGTGGCATTTTCTTCGCCGCCTCAACCTGTTCGGCGCTGGCAACGCCTTGCTCCTTCAGAACATCGAGCACCAGATTGCGCCGCTCCAGAGCCCGCTCAGGGTTGCGGCGCGGGTTGTAATAGGACGGCCCCTTGACCATGCCCACCAACAAAGCGACTTGATGCAGTTTCAGCTCGGACAATGGCTGCCCGAAGAAAAACTGGCTGGCCAGGCCGAAGCCGTGCACCGCGCGCTGACCATCCTGGCCGACGAATACTTCATTGAGGTAAGCCTCAAGAATTTCGCTCTTGTCGTAATGCAGCTCAAGCAACATCGCCATCATGGCTTCGGTGAGCTTACGGGTCAGGCTGCGTTCACTGGTGAGGTAGAAGTTCTTGACCAACTGTTGCGTCAGCGTACTACCGCCCTGGGTCATCTTGCCGCCCGAGGTGTTGACATAGATAGCTCGGGCAATCGACTTCGGCGACACGCCCCAGTGGCTGTAGAAATCCCGGTCTTCTACGGCAACCAGGGTTTCGAGCAGATACGGCGGAACCTGATCGATCTTGATCAGGATGCGGTCTTCAAGGTTTTTCGGGTAAATCCCGCCGATCAGCAGCGGCTCCAGTCGCACCACGGAAAGCTTCGAACCGTTGGTCGCCGAGAGCTCGGCCACGTAATCGCCGGAGAACCGCACGCGCACGGGCTGCGCCTGCTCCATGCCTTCATAGAACTGGAAGCCTCGGGTATTCAAGTCGACGGTATTGCCATTGACCGCTGCCGCGCCGGGGCCGTTGCTGACCGCTTCGCGTCGGTAGCCCAAGGCATCGAGTTCGGTGAGGAAGTCGTCCTTGCTGAGCTTTTGTCCGACGAACAGCTCGAGCGGGCGCGCGTACACCTTGGCCGGGATGGTCCAGCGCTTGCCGGAAAACTTCTCCTGAACCACGGCGTCGAGGTAAACCGCGAACCCGGCCAGCACCACAAGGCCGACCAGGCTGAGTTTAAGGGCCCAGCCCAGCCAGGGGCGCATGCCCTTGGAAGGTGGTTTTTTAGGGGTGCGGGGGGATCGAGATCGAGTCATGGCGGCGGATTATACGCACTTTATTCATACTCAACAGGAGCCCTCTGAGGTTTGCGTCGGACGGACTTGCAGCCATAATGACGGCCTTGAATTTCCCCCCAGACTCTGAAGGATCACCTGTGAGCCAGTCCCTGATCGCTGCCCTGCAAAACCCGGCCCTCTACCCGCATCCCGTAGAAGGGTTCCAGGTCATCGAGACCCATATTTCCTGGGTGATACTCACCGGTCCCTATGCTTATAAAGTGAAGAAGCCGGTGAATTTCGGCTTCCTCGATTTCACCAGTCTCGAAGCTCGCAAGCATTTCTGCGGCGAAGAGCTGCGCCTGAACCAGCGCCTGACCCATGACTTGTATCTTGAAGTGCTACCGATCACCGGCAGTGCCGAGGCGCCACAACTGGGCGGCGATGGTCCGGTTGTCGATTACGCCCTGAAAATGCGTCAGTTCCCACAAAGCCAACTGCTCAGCACCCTGCAAGCCAACGGCGAATTGACCACCGCGCACATCGACGCGATGGCCGCGCAGATCGCTCAATTCCACCTCAGTGCGCCGAAAGTGCCTGCCGAACACGAAGCCGGCACGCCGGACAGCGTCATGGCGCCGGTACGGCAGAACTTCGAACAGATCCTTCCGTTCCTCAGCGACAAGGCCGATCTGTTGCAACTCGAGGCACTGCAAGCCTGGGCCGAAAGCAGCTTCGAGCGCCTCAAGCCACTGTTCGCCCAGCGCAAGGCCGACGGCTTCATTCGTGAATGCCATGGTGACATTCACCTGGGCAACGCTACCGTGATCGACGGCAAAGTGGTGATCTTCGACTGCATCGAGTTCAACGAACCGTTCCGCTTCACCGACGTTTACGCCGACACCGGCTTCCTGGCAATGGACCTGGAAGACCGCGGCCTGAAGAGCCTGGCGCGCCGTTTCATCAGCCAATACCTGGAACTGACCGGCGACTACCAGGGTCTTGAGCTGCTGAACTTCTATAAAGCCTACCGCGCCCTGGTTCGCGCCAAGGTCAGCCTGTTCAGCATGCCGGCCGAGGCCGACCCGGTGCAGCGCGCTACCACTCTGCGTCAGTACCGCAACTACGCCAACCTGGCGGAAAGCTACAGCACCATTCCTTCGCGTTTCCTGGCGATCACCCACGGTGTTTCCGCCGTCGGCAAAAGCCATGTGGCCATGCGTCTGGTGGAAGCATTGGGTGCCATTCGCCTGCGTTCGGATGTCGAGCGCAAGCGCATGTTCGGCGAACAGACCGTACCGAACGACCCGCAGGCCGGCATCTATAGCGCCGACGCCAGCGTCGCCACCTATGCCCGCCTGCATGAGGTTGCCAATGTAATTCTGCGTGCCGGCTTCCCGGTGGTGATCGATGCCACTTATCTCAAGCGCGACCAACGCGACAGCGCGGCAAAAATCGCCGAGGCCACCGGCGCGCCGTTCCTGATCCTCGATTGCGACGCTCCACAAGCGGTGATCGAGAGCTGGTTGAAGCAACGCCAGGCGGACAACAACGATCCGTCCGACGCCAACCTGGCTGTTATCGCCGCCCAGCAAGCCAGCCGCGAGGCACTGACGCCAGCAGAAATCCTCTGCAGCAAGCGCGTCCAGACCAATGAAAGTGGCACCCTCGATACGGTCGTTGCGCAGATTCGCCAGCGCCTGCCTGGTCTGTAAGAAACTATTTCAACCGTGAAGCCCTCACCGGCTTCACGGCTGCCAAATAGTGGCACTATACTGGCGTCATAAAACCATCAGGTGATGTGACATGAGCCAGCCAAAACTTCTCGACACCCCGCTTTATGCCTTGCTGCACAAAGACGACATCACAAGCTTCAACAATGAACGCCCGAAAGATGGACCTATCGACATGGTCGGTGGTGACTTCCGCGGGCTCGATCTGCGTGAACTGAACGCCGACGGCATCGACTTCACCGATGCCTACTTTCGCTCTGCCGACTTGCGCGGCGTCGACTTTCGCAACTCATCCCTGGAAGGCGCGAGCCTGGCCCACGCGCAGATCTCCGGCGCCTACTTCCCGCCGGAGCTGAGTGCCGATGAGATCCTGATGTCGATGAATTTCGGTACACGCCTGCGTTATCGCACCCGCTAAAAGCGACGTCTCACCCAGTCCAGCGCCCCCGCCTTGCGCTGGACGTTGTACTTTTTTTGCTCGAAAACTCAATTTCCCACACGCCCTCGGACTACATGCTCCGCCTTTTCACGCCGCTTCTTGAGTTTTCCTCTTAGAAGCTTTTGCGTCGAAACCGACCAAACAATCACGCTTTTCCTACTGATGGCTACACTGCTGAGAGGCTCGCCCACGCACCATTCGGCTGTCGCAAGGAGGCTTGATGAATGATGAACTGCAACACCTGAAGAATCTTGGCAAGACGTCGGCGCAATGGCTGCATGCCGTGGGCATCCACAGTGCCTCGGACTTGCGTCGGCTGGGAGCTGTGGACGCTTATCGGGCCGTGCGCACTCGCGGTTTTCGGGCGTCCAAGGTGTTGTTGTATGCGATTGAAGGCGCGTTGATGGATGTCCACTGGAACGACATTCCCGCCGAGCGCAAGGAAGCCTTGAACAAACAGCTGGATGCTATTTCGTCTCGCCACAAGAATTGAACGGATAATTTCACTCGAACGCACAGCCTGAAACCCAATGATTACGAGGCTTTCCAGCGAAGGAATGACGTGTTTCACGAATACGAGAAATCAGCGGTTGACTTGGTAATGAGAATTGCTATGATTATCACAACTGGTCGCGAGACTGGTCGATATTCTGAAAAGCCCTTGGTTCGGACTCTCAGATTATCTCCTCATCAGGCTAATCACGGTTATTTGACCCGGCTCTTGCCGGGTCTTTTTTTGCCTGTGGAAAACTCGCCTGATTTTATTGGCCTGACGGCTTGCCGAACTGCTTGCGCATTTGCGCGCAGTAATCCTGCGGCGGCGTGGTGGGCGTATACCAGACGTAATCGGCCATGGCCGACGTGATCTCAGCGCCCTGCTCCGCCAGCATCAATACCGTTGGTGCCTTGGGCTCCCCCAGGTCCAGCACATGGATCGGCACCCCGACATCCTTGCGGGCGTGGAACGCGCCGGTAAACAACAGTGAAGGCATCGGTGCCGCCCGTAATCGCTCGGCTATCCGCCGGTCACGCTGCTGCTGCACGGCCAGCATCGCGGGCATCTGTGATTCAGGCAGCAAGCCGCAGTGGGAATCGCTGATCTGTGCCAGCAACTCATTCCTGACCGTCGGAGCGTTGGAACGCGCACCGCTCAATGTTGGCGGTTTGGCATAGACAGTACGGACTTCAGGCGTGTCCAGATTGGCCGCCAGTAACGGGTACGGCTGAGTCAGGGCAAAACGAACGATCGGCCCGTAAAGATTCCAGTCCCATCCCGGCTGCCAGGCCAATGCCCCGGACAAATCGGTCGGCAGCGGTGAGGTATGCCGAACGTCATCGACGCGCTGTTGCTGAGCCGGCGTCAACATTTCCAGCAGCAGACTGCCTTGAGGCCGTCGCTCACCCAGTGCCTGCAATAACCACAATTGCAGTTGATGGTGATCACGATTGTCATGCTGCTCGCCGACGATCAACCGCGAAGGTTCCGCCAACCGTGCAAGCAGTTCTTGCGCGGTCAGGGTCTGACCGCTGCGCAAATCCCGGATTTCGCCGCTGACCGGCGGCACCGCTACATGCTGGCAAGCACTCAGTAACAGCGCGGCCAGAAAAACCATCACGCGTGTTTTCATCCCTAAAACACCTCAGCGGGCGATGATCAGCGGATGCCCACGCTCCGGGTGCGGTTGCACCAATACTTCCAGCCCGAACACTGCCTTGAGCGGTTCCGGGCGCAATACCTGTTCCGGCGTGTCCAGCATCACAGGACACCCACCTTCAAGCAGTAACAGGCGATCACAATAACGCGCCGCCAGATTCAAATCATGCAGGATCACCAGCACCGCCGCACCGCGATCGGCGAATTCACGCACCGCTTGCAGAGTAGTGTGCTGATGCAGCGGGTCGAGCATCGACGTCGGCTCATCGAGCAACAACGTCTGCCCCGCCTCGCCCGGCCAAAGCTGCGCCAACACCCGCGCCAAATGCACCCGCTGACGTTCGCCACCGGACAACGCCAGGTAACTGCGACCGCTCAAGTGCCCCGCATCAGCCGCCCGCAACGCGGCGGCGACAATCTCCTCATCCCGGACCCGACCGCTTTGATAAGGCAGACGGCCCATGCCGACCACTTCTTCGACGCGAAAGGCAAAGTCCAGGGTCGACACTTGCGGCAATACTGCCAAACGCCGGGCTCGCTGCGCTCCGTTCCAATGACTCAACTCACGCTCATCGAGCCAGACGCTGCCATGGTCCGCCGGCAATTCTCCGCACAGGGCGCCGAGCAACGTGCTTTTGCCGGCGCCATTAGGCCCCAACACGCCGAGGACTTCGCCCGGTTTAAGCTCGAGGGTGATGTCCGTCAGGACAATTTTTCGACCGCGGCGGATTTGCAGGTTCTGCGCTCGCAACATCAGGCACGCCCTCTGAGCAATAAATACAGAAAGAACGGCACGCCGATGAGGGCCGTGACAATCCCGATCGGCAACTCAGCCGGCGCCAGCGCCAGCCGCGCCACCAGATCAGCAAACAACAGGAGACTGGCCCCCGCCAACACCGACGCCGGCAACAACACCCGATGATCGGGGCCGACCAGCAGTCGCACCAGATGCGGCACCACCAGGCCGACAAACCCGATCATCCCCGCCGCAGCTACCGCCGCGCCGACACCCAACGCCGTGCAGAACACCAATTCGCGCTTGAGTCCTTCGACGTCGATACCCAGGTGGCCGGCCTCCGACTCCCCCAGCAATAATGCGTTCAAGGCCTTGGCCCGACGCGGCAACCACAGTGCCACACCGGTACTCACCAGCAATAACGGCCAGAGTCGCGCATAACTGGCGCCGTTAAGGCTGCCCAGGTTCCAGAACGTCAGGGTGCGCAGGGTCGCGTCATCCGCCAGATAGGTGAAGAGCCCGACCGCCGAACCAGCCAGGGCAGTCAATGCAATACCGGCCAGCAGCATGGTCGCGACGTTGGTCTGGCCATTGCGTCGCCCCAGTCGATAGACCAGCGCCGTCACCCCCAACCCGCCGAGAAACGCGCACACCGACAACAGATATGGCCCGAAGGATTCAGGCAGTCCACCGAATACCGAGCCGCCGACAATCGCGATAGCCGCGCCCAATGCCGCGCCGCTCGACACCCCTATCAGGCCCGGATCGGCCAGAGGATTGCGAAACAACCCCTGCATTGCCACACCAGACAGCGCCAGAACCCCGCCCACCGCCAAACCGAGCAAGGTTCGCGGCAGGCGGATTTGCCCGAGGATCAGTTCGGCCTGCTCCAACCCGTCGGCGGCAATCGGCAGGCCGACCAAGCGCAGCGCCGCGCGCAAGGTGTCGAACAACGGCAAACTCACCGGCCCCAACGCCAGCGACAGCCAGATCGCCAGCAAACACAACAGGCTCAAGCCAATGAACAACGCACGAGGTTTAATCAGAAGGGTCATTGGCCAGTCGTACCGGGATCGAACAGGTGCATAAACAGCCTCCTTCAAAGGTTTCCCGGGCATAGTCATGACAGGCCAAGTATTCTCGGCATCCGGTAATCGCCCTACGGGCGAGCCGTCATTTGATAATTGCTTGCATTTGAACGTCAAGCTCGGACGTACCAGGTCACGAGCCACAGGACTTGAGGATAGACATGAAGCTTCTTTGCACAGGCGCCGAATTGGCTGACGCCAGCAGTCGCGGTTTCGACGTCAACGGCCAGAAGCTCCTGGCCGTACGCCGGGGCGGTCGGGTGTATGTGTATGAAAATCGCTGCCCGCACCGGGGCGTCGGGCTGGAATGGCAGCCCGACCAGTTTCTCGACCCCAGCAACAGCTTGATCCAGTGCGCGACCCACGGCGCACTGTTTCTGATCGAGGACGGTGAATGCGTCGCCGGCCCCTGCGCCGGACAATCCCTGACCAGCATCCCCTGCCACGAAGATGAGCAAGGAATCTGGGTCACGCTCTAACCGTTCAACAGCACATCCAGTCGCCGGTCCACCACCATCTCTTCGTGAGTCAAGCGCACGCCATACGCCAGCACTTCGACTCCACACGCCACCGCCTCACGCAACGCAGCTGCGTAGGCCGAATCGATTTCTTCGGCAGGACGCACCGCGTCGATCCCTGTCAGGTTCACGCAATACAACTGCACTGCCCGAATCCCGTCCCTGGCCAAATGCGCCAGTTCGCGCAAATGCTTGGCCCCACGCTGGGTCACCGCGTCAGGAAATGCCGCCACCGCCGAGCCATCAAAGCCCAGGGTGACGCTTTTGACTTCCACATAAGCCGGCCCGCCCGGGTAATCGAGACGAAAATCGATGCGGCTATTTTCCTGACCATAGGCCACTTCGCGCTTCAGTTCGGTAAAGCCGTTCAACTCGGTGATGACGCCGGCCTGCAACGCCTCCTCGATCAAGCCGTTGGCGCGCCCGGTGTTCACGCAGAACAGCCGCCCCTGTGGGGTTTCGCCAACTTCCCAAGTGCCGGGCAACTTGCGCTTGGGGTCAGTGGAGCGGCTGAACCAGACTTGCCCGCCCTCGACCTGGCAGTTAAGCATCGAGCCAGTGTTCGGGCAGTGAATGGTCAGCAACTCGCCGCCAACGGTTTCGATATCGGCAAGAAAACGCTTGTAACGACGAATCAAGCGCCCCTCTTCAAGGGGAGGATGAAAACGCATCAGCCTTGCCAGCTCTTCAAACCGCGGGCGATCCGCTCGACTGCTTCTTGCAAGCGCGGAAGGCTTTGGGTGTAGGCAAACCGCACATGATGCCCGGCCTGATGACGCCCGAAGTCCAGGCCCGGAGTAATTGCAACATGCTCGGTTTCGAGGAAGTGCCGGCAGAACGCGAAGGCATCGCCGCCGAACTTGCTGATATCGGCGTACAAATAGAACGCGCCTTCCGGCTCTACGGCGATACCGAAACCCAATTCCCGCAGGGCTGGCAGGAGGAAGTCGCGACGTCGACCGAACTCGGCGCGGCGCTCCTCGAAAATGCTGATGGTGGCGGGCTCGAAGCAGGCCAATGCCGCGTGCTGGGCCATGCTCGGTGCGCTGATGTAGAGGTTCTGGGCGAGCTTCTCCAGTTCACCGACCGCTGCTTCAGGTGCGACCAGCCAACCAAGGCGCCAGCCGGTCATGCCGAAATACTTGGAAAAGCTATTGAGGACGAAAGCGCCGTCATCGACTTCCAGCACGCTGGCCGCGTCCGTGCCGTAAGTCAGGCCGTGGTAAATCTCGTCGACCACCAAATGACCGTGGCGGGCCTTGATCGCCGCGGATAGCCCGGCCAGTTCATCACGGGTCAGGATGGTCCCGGTGGGGTTGGCCGGCGATGCGACCAGGGCACCGACGCTGTCGTGATCCCAGTGACGCGCGACCAGGTCCGGGGTCAGTTGATAACGCACGTCCGGGCCGACCGGCACCAGTTGCGCCGCACCTTCCACCAGGCGCAGGAAGTGCCGGTTGCACGGATAACCCGGGTCGGCCAGCAGCCAGTGCTTGCCTGGGTCCACCAGCAAGGCACTGGCCAACAGCAATGCGCCTGAACCGCCAGGCGTGATCAGGATGCGTTGCGGATCGATGTTCAGCCCATAACGCTGCTGATAAAAACCCGAAATGGCCTCACGCAGCTCAGGAATGCCGCGAGCGGCGGTGTAACGGGTCTTCCCCGCCGTCAGCGCGGCCTGGCCGGCCTGGATGATCGGTTCGGCGGTGGTGAAGTCCGGCTCGCCGATTTCCAGGTGAATCACGTCGTGGCCAGCCGCTTGCAGCTCGTTGGCCCGCGCCAGCAGGGCCATAACGTGGAACGGTTCGATAGCGCGACTGCGCGCACTGTAGGACAGAGCCATTAGCCTTCCTTACAACGGGGAAAAGAATTGATTCTACCCAAGCGCAGGAACGAGCGAGAGCCTAAAGCGGTCAGAGCCATATAATGCTGGTCTCAATCGATTCAAGCGTATGTCTCAGGTTTGGCTAAAATCAATAATTGATCAGGTCTCCCTAGCCACCAGACGAAGCTTTGCAATCTTTTGCAAGCACCACGGGCCGCGGGCTCGACATCCGGGAGTAGCGCGGTCCGATTTGATCTGGTAAGTTCGCCCGCTTGCAGCCGCAGGGCCGGCAGGTGTCGGTGATGGAGCAATCCTGCGCAATGGATTACAAGAGTAGAGGCGGTCCATTTCATGCCCACCCAAGCAAAGCAGCAAAATCAGTCGATCAGCGGCTTCGAACCCTACAAAGAAGTGAAGGGCGAAGAGTACATGGGTAAACCCATGCGTGCTCACTTCACCAAGATCCTGAACAAGTGGAAACAGGACTTGATGCAGGAAGTCGACCGTACCGTTGATCATATGAAAGACGAAGCGGCCAACTTCCCTGACCCGGCAGACCGTGCCAGCCAGGAAGAGGAATTCAGCCTCGAATTGCGCGCCCGCGACCGTGAGCGCAAGCTGATCAAGAAAATCGACAAGACCCTGCAACTGATCGAAGACGAAGAATACGGTTGGTGCGAGTCCTGCGGCGTCGAAATCGGCGTCAAGCGACTGGAAGCCCGTCCTACCGCCGACATGTGCGTTGACTGCAAGACCCTGGCGGAAATCAAGGAAAAGCAAGTCGGCAAGTAATCTCGACTTGAACGAAAGACGGAGCGTGCGAACGCTCCGTTTTTGTTTCTGATATTTGCTGATATTTGTTGCGACTTCGAAATCGCCTTCGTCGGATCGCCGCCCGGAACAATCTTCGCTCCTACAAAGGCTGGCGCAATCTCCTGTAGGAGCTGAGCTTGCTCGTGAAGGCGGCTTCAAGCCGTGCTCAATACGATTGGACAGCCTGACATCGCCCTTATGACCGCCATCGCCTCTTCCGCCTACATCGGGCGCTTCGCCCCCACGCCCAGCGGGCATCTGCACTTCGGTTCGCTGGTTGCAGCGCTGGCCTCGTACCTCGACGCCCGTTCGGTCGGCGGGCGCTGGCTGGTGCGAATGGAGGATCTAGATCCGCCACGCGAGGAGCCCGGTGCTCAGGCGGCGATTCTCAAGGCGCTGGAAAGCTATGGTTTCGAATGGGATGGCGAGATGGTCCGACAGAGTGACCGGCACGCGGCCTACGCCGAAGTCCTCAATCGCCTGTTCAGCCAGGGCCTGGCCTACGCATGCACCTGCTCGCGCAAGCAACTGGAGCCGTATCACGGCATCTATCCCGGGTTCTGCCGCAACGCGGGGCACGGCACCGAGAATGCTGCGATCCGCGTGCGTGTACCGGAGCTCGAATACCACTTCATCGACCGGGTACAGGGCGAATTCCGTCAACATCTGGGCCGTGAGGTCGGCGACTTCGTGATTCGTCGCCGTGACGGGCTCTACGCCTATCAATTGGCGGTGGTGCTAGACGATGCCTGGCAAGGCATCACTGATATCGTGCGCGGCGCCGACCTGCTGGACTCCACGCCACGCCAGCTCTATCTGCAAGAACTGCTCGGCCTGCCGCAACCGCGCTACTTGCACATCCCGCTGATTACCCAGCCGGACGGCCACAAACTCGGCAAATCCTATCGCTCGCCGCCGCTGACCGAAGATCAGGCTACGCCGCTGTTGCTGCGCGCATTGCGGGCGCTGGGGCACACTCCTGTTATCGAACTCAATGACGCCACGCCACGGGAAGTGCTGAATTGGGGCATTGCCCACTGGGATGCGTCGCTGATCCCGCGCACACTGACGTTGCCTGAAGCGCAACTGCAGTGATGCCACTTGCAGTGGCGCACCCATCCGTTACCATCGCCGCACGTTTTCGGGCACGCGCATAAAAGAGAGAGGCCGGGATGTACATCTATCGCTTGGTCCTGCTCCTGGTAGTGGGGATTTATCTGTTCTCCCCGGCCATCATGGATTGGTGGATCGACGCCACTGGCGCCTGGTATCGCCCTTATTTGCTCTGGCTGATTCTGATCGTCGTGACCTTCATCCTGCAGAGCCAAAAAGATGCCGATGAGCTTTAGCCTGACCCAGATGATCCTGATCAGCGCCGCGTACCTGGCGGTGCTGTTCGGCGTAGCCTGGATCAGTGAACGGGGCATGATCCCCCGGGCGATCATTCGCCATCCGCTGACCTACACCCTGTCGCTGGGCGTTTATGCCAGTGCCTGGGCGTTTTACGGCACGGTGGGCCTGGCTTATCAGTACGGCTACGGTTTTCTGTCCAGCTACCTCGGGGTTTCCGGGGCGTTTTTGCTGGCGCCGGTGCTTTTGTACCCGATCCTGAAAATCACCCGCACTTACCAACTCTCATCGCTGGCCGACCTGTTCGCGTTCCGTTTCCGCAGCACCTGGGCCGGTGCGCTGACGACGATTTTCATGCTGGTCGGCGTGCTGCCGTTGCTGGCGTTGCAGATTCAGGCAGTGGCCGACTCCATCGGCATCCTCACCCGCGAGCCGGTGCAACATCGCGTGGCCCTGAGTTTCTGCGCGCTGATTACGCTGTTCACGATTTTCTTCGGTTCGCGCCACATCGCCACCCGTGAGAAACATGAAGGCCTGGTGTTCGCAATCGCCTTCGAGTCGGTGATCAAGCTGATCGCGATTGGTGGTGTCGGCCTGTATGCGCTGTACGGCGTGTTCGACGGCCCGCAACAGCTGGAACTGTGGCTGCTGCAAAACCAGACCGCCCTCGCCGCCCTGCACACGCCACTGCAGGAAGGCCCATGGCGCACGCTGCTGCTGGTGTTCTTCGCCTCGGCGATCGTCATGCCGCACATGTACCACATGACCTTTACCGAAAACCTCAACCCGCGTTCGCTGGTCAGCGCGAGCTGGGGCTTGCCGCTGTTCCTGCTGCTGATGAGCCTGGCAGTGCCGTTGATTCTCTGGGCCGGGTTGAAACTCGGTGCCACCACCAATCCGGAATATTTCACCCTGGGCATCGGCATCGCCGCCAACAGCAAAGCCCTGGCGCTGCTGGCGTATGTCGGTGGATTGTCGGCGGCCAGCGGGCTGATCATCGTTACTACGCTGGCGCTGTCCGGGATGGCACTGAACCACTTGGTGCTGCCGCTCTATCAGCCGCCGGCCGAGGGCAATATCTACCGCTGGCTGAAATGGACCCGCCGGGCACTGATCGTCGCGATCATCATGGCCGGCTACGGTTTCTACCTGATGCTGGGCGCGGAACAGGACCTGGCCAACCTCGGCATCGTCGCCTTCGTCGCCACGTTGCAGTTCCTGCCGGGTGTGTTGTCGGTGCTGTACTGGCCGACCGCCAACCGTCGAGGCTTCATCGCCGGCCTCCTGGCGGGGATTCTGGTGTGGTTGGTGACCATGCTGTTGCCGCTGGTCGGCAATCTGCAAGGCTTCTACATTCCGTTGCTGAACATGATTTACGTGCTGGACGACACCAGCTGGCACATGGCGGCGATTGCCTCGTTGGCCGCCAACGTGCTGATGTTCACCCTGATTTCACTGTTCACCAACGCCAGCCCCGAAGAGGCCAGCGCCGCCGAAGCCTGCGCGGTGGACAACGTTCGCCGCCCGCAACGCCGCGAACTGCATGCCGCCTCGCCTCAGGAATTCGCCACGCAACTGGCCAAACCGCTGGGCGCCAAGGCGGCGCAGAAAGAAGTCGAACAAGCGCTGCGTGACCTTTATCTGCCGTTCGACGAACGCCGGCCTTACGCCTTGCGTCGTTTGCGTGACCGTATCGAAGCCAACCTCTCCGGTCTGATGGGCCCGAGCGTGGCGCAGGACATGGTCGAAACCTTCCTGCCCTATAAGGCCGGCGGCGAAAACTACGTCACCGAAGACATCCACTTCATCGAAAGTCGCCTCGAGGATTACCACTCGCGCCTCACCGGCCTTGCCGCCGAACTCGATGCCCTGCGTCGCTACCACCGCCAAACCCTGCAGGAATTGCCGATGGGCGTGTGCTCGCTGGCCAAGGATCAGGAAATCCTCATGTGGAACAAAGCCATGGAGGAGCTGACCGGGATTGCCGCGCAGCGTGTGGTCGGTTCGCGCCTGAGCACCATTGCCGACCCGTGGAAAGAGCTGCTGCAAGGTTTCATCAATCTGCCGGACGAACACTTGCACAAGCAGCACCTGGCCCTCGATGGCCAGACCCGCTGGCTGAACCTGCACAAAGCGGCGATCGACGAACCGCTGGCACCGGGTAACAGCGGCCTGGTGCTGCTGGTGGAAGACCTGACCGAAACCCAGATGCTCGAAGACAAACTGGTGCACTCCGAGCGCCTGGCCAGCATTGGCCGACTGGCGGCCGGCGTGGCCCATGAAATCGGCAACCCGATCACCGGCATTGCCTGTCTCGCGCAGAACCTGCGCGAAGAACGTGAAGAAGACGCCGAACTCACGGAAATCAGCGGGCAGATCCTCGAGCAGACCAAACGCGTGTCACGCATCGTTCAGTCGCTGATGAGCTTCGCCCACGCGGGCGCTCATCAGCACAGCGACGAGCCCGTTTGTCTGGCGGAAGTGGCCCAGGATGCCATCGGCCTGCTGGCCTTGAACCGGCGCAATTTCGAAGTACAGTTCTACAACCTGTGCGACCCCGATCACTGGGTCGAAGGCGACCCGCAGCGGCTCGCCCAGGTATTGATCAATCTGCTCTCAAACGCCCGTGACGCCTCGCCTCCGGGCAGTGCAGTGCGCGTCAAGAGCGAAGCCGGCGAACACACGGTCGATCTGATCGTCGAAGACGAAGGCAGCGGTATTCCCTCGAGCATCATGGACCGACTGTTCGAACCCTTCTTCACCACCAAGGATCCTGGCGAAGGCACCGGTCTGGGCCTTGCACTGGTCTATTCCATCGTTGAAGAGCATTATGGACAAATCACCATCGACAGCCCGGCTGATGTTCAAAGCCAACGCGGCACCCGTATCCGGGTGACCTTACCGCGTCATGTCGAAGCGACGTCCGCTGTGAACTGAGACCGTCGAGAGTATCGAATCAATGCCGCACATTTTGATCGTCGAAGACGAAACAATTATCCGCTCCGCCTTGCGCCGTCTGCTGGAACGTAACCAGTACCAGGTCAGCGAAGCCGGATCCGTGCAGGAAGCACAAGAGCGTTTCAGCATTCCCACGTTTGACCTGATCGTCAGTGACCTGCGCCTGCCGGGCGCGCCGGGTACCGAGTTGATCAAACTCGGCCTGGGCACTCCGGTGCTGATCATGACCAGTTACGCCAGCCTGCGTTCGGCCGTCGACTCCATGAAAATGGGCGCGGTGGACTACATCGCCAAGCCTTTCGATCACGACGAGATGCTCCAGGCCGTCGCGCGAATCCTGCGTGACCGGCAATCGGCGCAAGCCAGCGGTGAGCCGGTCGTCGGCAAAGCGTCCAATGGCGCCGCAGCAAAAAGTGGTGTCGACAACAGCAACGGCGAAATCGGCATCATCGGTTCTTGCCCGCCGATGCAGGACCTGTACAGCAAAATCCGTAAAGTCGCGCCGACCGATTCCAATGTCCTGATCCAGGGCGAATCCGGTACCGGTAAAGAACTGGTAGCACGTGCCCTGCACAACCTGTCCAAACGCGCCAAGGCGCCGATGATTTCGGTGAACTGCGCAGCCATCCCGGAAAGCCTGATCGAGTCCGAACTATTCGGCCACGAGAAAGGCGCGTTTACCGGCGCCAGCGCCGGGCGTGCCGGGTTGGTGGAAGCGGCTGACGGCGGCACCTTGTTCCTCGATGAAATCGGTGAACTGCCACTGGAAGCCCAGGCCCGCCTGTTACGCGTATTGCAGGAAGGTGAAATCCGCCGGGTTGGCTCGGTCCAGTCGCAGAAGGTCGATGTACGCCTGATCGCCGCGACCCACCGGGACCTCAAGAGCCTGGCGAAGATCGGCCAGTTCCGTGAAGACTTGTATTACCGCCTCCACGTGATCGCCCTGAAACTGCCGGCCCTGCGCGAGCGCGGTGCGGACGTCAATGAAATTGCCAATGCCTTCCTGGCGCGGCAGAGCGCGCGGGTCAACCGCACCGATCTGAAATTCGCCCTGGATGCCGAGCAAGCAATTCGGCATTACTCCTGGCCGGGTAACGTTCGCGAACTGGAAAACGCGGTCGAGCGCGCGGTGATTCTGTGCGAGAGCCCGGAGATTTCCGCCGAGCTGCTGGGCATCGACATCGAACTCAGCGATCTGGAAGACGACGATTTCATCGGCCTCGCGCCCCAGCAGGGCAACAGCGCCGGTAACACCAGCCACGAACCGACCGAAGATCTGTCCCTGGAAGACTACTTCCAGCACTTCGTGCTCGAGCATCAGGATCACATGACCGAAACCGAACTGGCCCGCAAGCTCGGGGTCAGTCGCAAATGCTTGTGGGAACGCCGTCAGCGCCTGGGCATCCCGCGGCGCAAGACCGGGGTGGCCAGCGAGAGCTGAACCGCGCCTGTCAGATGCGCGGGTAACACGTGACATTGTGGAAAAACTGTTACCTCAGCTTTTTCACGTAACAGAAGCCGGGGCTTACGGTAACGAAGCCCCGGTTTTTTTTGGCCTCGAAAAACACCATTAGCCCGCCTAACCCCTTGTTTTACTGGGCCTCACAAAAGTTGGCACGCACCCTGCTATATGTTCAGTACAAGAACAATAACAAGTAATGCACAAGACAATAAAAATAAGACGAATCGACTCACGCACAATAAAAACAAGACGGCGAGAGGCGTAGCTAACTGATTCTTTTGGAGAGGCGTTGCATTTGGGGCTTGCCCCGCAACCAGGCCGAGAATAATAAAAAACTGTCCCTAGGCAGTGCCTGAACTGGTTGGATCACACGATCATAGCAACACAGCGACCAAAGCAATCCGTTTGCTCTTGGCTCCCGATTGGGAGGGTCATGAAGGAAAACTTCATGGCGAGGGCGCTCAACAAAAACAAGAAGCCCGAAACCAATAATAAAAATAGAGCACGCAACTACTTCTGGGGGAGCTTCGGCTCCCCTTGTGGTTTCTGGCGTTTGGCATTCTCTGCCTTGTAGCAGCTGCCGAGCAGTGCGAGGCTGCGTTCGACTGCGCAGCAGTCGCTAATACGGGCAACCGGTTCCTACTGACACACCGCAATTTCTGGTTTTACGACGGCTTCGCCGCCGAACGCAGGCTCGGCAGCTGCTACAAAACCGCCCCTCAAGACATCTCCCTTCAAGCGCTTGCGCAGCTTCCTACACCATCCCCCGACTAAATGCTAGAATCCCGGCCCATCATGCGGTCATTCTTCGTTATGGCCGAACATTCCTTCAAACAGTGCATCCCATGCTGAAGAAGCTGTTCCAGTCATTCCGTTCTCCCCTGCGTCGTACGCAACACATCCGCAGCACGCCTGAAGTGCTCAATAGCGGCCAACATTCGCTGCAAAAGGCGCAATTCAGCCGTTACGCGGTCAACATCGTCGAACGCTTGCAGAACGCCGGTTACCAGGCTTACCTGGTCGGCGGCTGTGTGCGTGACATGCTGCTCGGCATCACGCCGAAAGATTTCGACGTCGCCACCAGTGCCACCCCTGAACAGGTACGGGCCGAATTCCGCAACGCGCGGATCATCGGTCGTCGCTTCAAACTGGTGCATATCCACTTTGGCCGCGAAATCATCGAAGTCGCGACCTTCCGCGCCAATCACCCGCAAAACGACGAGGACGAAGACAGCAACCAGTCTTCCCGCAACGAAAGCGGGCGCATCCTGCGCGATAACGTCTACGGCACCCTGGAAGAAGACGCGCAACGCCGCGACTTCACCATCAACGCCCTGTATTACGATCCGGTCAGCGAGCGCATTCTCGACTACGCCAATGGCGTACACGACATCCGCAATCACTTGATCCGCCTGATCGGCGATCCGAAGCAGCGCTACCAGGAAGACCCGGTGCGGATGCTGCGGGCCGTGCGTTTCGCCGCCAAGCTGAATTTCGGTATCGAGAAGCACAGCGCCCTGCCGATCCGCGATCTGGCACCGATGCTGCGCGAGATTCCATCAGCCCGTCTGTTCGAAGAAGTGCTCAAGCTGTTCCTCTCCGGCCACGCCGCGGACACCTTCGAGATGCTGGTCGACCTGCAGTTGTTCGATCCGCTGTTCCCGGCCAGTGCCGAGGCGCTGGAGTACAACCCGACGTACACCCACACGCTGATCAGTGAAGCACTGATCAACACGGACTTGCGGATCAAGCAGAACAAACCGGTCACCCCGGCGTTCCTGTTCGCCGCCCTGCTCTGGCCTGCCCTGCCGGCCCGCGTGCTGCGCTTGCAAGAACGTGGCATGCCGCCGATTCCGGCGATGCAGGAAGCAGCGCACGAGTTGATTGCCGAACAGTGCCAGCGTATTGCGATTCCGAAACGCTTCACCATGCCGATCCGCGAGATCTGGGACATGCAGGAGCGTCTGCCGCGCCGCAGCGGCAAGCGGGCCGACCTGTTGCTGGACAACCCGCGGTTCCGTGCCGGCTACGACTTCCTGCTGCTGCGCGAAAGCGCTGGCGAACAGACTGATGGCCTGGGCGAATGGTGGACCGACTATCAGGACGCCAACGACAGCGAACGTCGGGACATGATCCGCGAACTCAGCGGCAAGGACGACGGCAGCGGTGCTCCGCGCAAACGTCGCCGCAGTGGCGGCGCCAAACGCAAACGCGCTGCCGGCGCTTCGAGCACGACAGGCGAATAGGCCATGGAACGCATCTACATCGGCATGGGTAGCAATCTGGCTGACCCTGCCGAACAGTTGCGCAGCGCTGTCGAGGCCTTGGCACGCTTGCCGCAGACCGAACTGGTCGGTGTTTCCGGGTTTTATCAAAGCGACTCGCTGCTGCCCGGCCAACCGCGTTATACCAACGCGGTCGCCGCTCTCGACAGCCGCCTCGCGCCGCTGGAGCTGCTCGATGCCCTGCAAGCCATCGAGAACGGACAAGGCCGCCAGCGCCTTGAACGCTGGGGCCCGCGCACGCTGGATCTGGACATCGTGTTGTTCGGCGATCGACTGATCGACGAACCGCGCCTCAAAGTCCCTCACTATCACCTGCAGGAACGAGCCTTTGTGCTCTATCCGTTGGCCGAACTGGCACCGGCGGACTTGCGCCTGGCTGACGGCCGCACCCTCGCAGAATTACTCGCCGCCTGCCCGTTCGTCGGCCTGGAACGCCTCCCGGCAGCCTGAGTTGCCGCTTTTGACGATACAAGCCCATCGCAAATCTGCTGAATCGCATCAGTAACGTCGGTAACACCCCCCACGTAACAATGCGGTAACACATGCAATTGACTTCCCGGGTTCTCCTCACGACTATAGGCGTCCCGCTGCCGCCAACGCGGCGCTAAAGGGCGCAGTCCAGGCCTTACAAGCACCACGAAAGAGGGTGCGCCTGTATAAATGACGAATCACGCGCGTTACTCGCAGTAGTTTTCATAGCGCCTGTAATGAGGATTTTTTTCATGCCAGCCATCACCCTGACCACGCTCCAGAGCCTCAAGCAGACAGGTGAAAAGATCACCATGCTGACCTGCTATGACGCGACCTTCGCCCACGCCTGCAATGAGGCCGGGGTTGAAGTGCTGCTGGTGGGCGACTCCCTCGGCATGGTCTTGCAAGGTCACGACAGCACCCTGCCGGTGACCACTGCTGAAATGGCCTACCACGTGGCAGCCGTCAAACGCGGCAACACCGATGCCCTGATCCTCGCCGACCTGCCCTTCATGGCCTACGCCACCATTGAACAAACCATGACCAACAGCGCCCTGTTGATGCAGGCCGGTGCGCACATGGTCAAGGTTGAAGGGGCATTGTGGCTCGCGGACTCAATCCGTCTGCTGGCCGAACGCGGCATCCCGGTGTGCGCGCACATGGGGCTGACACCGCAATCGGTCAACATCCTCGGCGGCTATAAAGTCCAGGGCCGCAACGAGAACCAGGCGCGGCAGATGCGTGCCGACGCAATTTCCCTGGAACAGGCCGGCGCGGCCATGCTGCTGCTCGAATGCGTGCCGAGCGAATTGGCCGAAGAAATCAGCCAGGCGGTGAAGATCCCGGTGATTGGCATCGGCGCCGGCAGTGGCACCGACGGTCAGGTCCTTGTTCTGCACGACATGCTGGGCTTGTCCATGACCGGCCGCGTGCCAAAGTTCGTGAAAAACTTCATGACCGACCAAACCAGCATTCAAGCAGCCTTGAGCGCTTACGTCACTGAAGTCAAAGCGGCGACTTTCCCTGGCATCGAACACGGATTCTCTGCATGAACACCGTAAAAACCGTACGCGAACTGCGGGCCGCGGTGGCCCGCGCCCGTAGCGAAGGCAAGCGCATCGGCTTTGTGCCGACCATGGGCAACCTGCACAGCGGGCATATCGCGCTGATTACCAAAGCCACCCAACGGGTGGATTTCGTGGTCGCGAGCATTTTCGTCAACCCGCTGCAATTCGGCGCCGGCGAAGACCTCGACAAATACCCGCGGACCCTGGCCGCCGATCAGGAGAAACTGCTCCAGGCCGGTTGCCATCTGCTGTTTGCCCCAACCGTCGAAGAAATGTACCCCGACGGCATGGCCGGCCAGACCCGCGTCAGCGTTCCACAACTGTCTGAAGGCCTGTGCGGCGCCAGCCGTCCGGGGCATTTCGAAGGGGTGGCGACGGTAGTCAGCAAACTGTTCAACATGGTCCAGCCGGACCTGGCGATCTTTGGCCAGAAAGACTTCCAGCAACTGGCGGTGATTCGCGCCCTGGTGCACGACCTGAACATGCCGATCCAGATCATCGGCGAACCGACCGTACGGGCCGCCGACGGTCTGGCGTTGTCGTCACGCAATGGTTTCCTCAGCGAAGAACAGCGGGCCATCGCACCAGAGGTCTATCGCACCCTGACCCGGATCAGCGACGCGATCAAACAGGGCGAGCGCGATTACCCGACGCTGATCAACGAGCAGATCAAGCAACTGGAAGCCGCTGGCCTGCGTCCGGATTACCTGGAAATTCGCCATGCGCTGACCTTGCGTCCGGCGACAGCGCAAGATCGGGATCTGGTGATTCTGGTGGCGGCGTTCCTCGGCACGACGCGGTTGATCGACAACCTGCATCTGAACCTCGACGCTACGTCTTAACGGCAAAATCAAAAGATCGCAGCCTGCGGCAGCCCCTACACGGTCTCGCGGAGACCTTTAGGAGACGCCGCAGGCTCGGGCCGTGTTAGGACGATCTTTTGCGTTGTATTGCCGCCCACAAAGCCTTCGGGCAAACTGCCCCCCGTTCGATTCCGACCCGGGGAAACACTCATGCACGCCATCATGCTCAAGGCCAAGCTGCATCGCGCCGAAGTCACCCATGCTGTACTCGATTACGAAGGCTCTTGCGCCATCGACGGCGAATGGCTGGACCTGTCCGGCATCCGTGAGTACGAACAGATCCAGATCTACAACATCGACAACGGCGAACGCTTCACCACCTACGCGATTCGTGGCGAAGAAGGTTCGCGCATGATCTCGGTCAACGGTGCCGCGGCCCACAAGGCCAAGGTCGGCGACCGTGTGATCATCTGCGCTTACGCCCACTACAGCGAAGCCGAACTGCTCAACTTCAAGCCGCGCATGCTCTACATGGCGCCGGGCAACGAACTGAGCCACACCAGCAATGCCATTCCGGTTCAGGTCGCCTGACCGGACCGCCCCCCCTGCCAGCTTTCCGTTTGTCGGACCGCTCCTGGTTAAATGTTAAAAAAGTACCGGGAGCAGGTCAGACAAAGTCAAGACAGATTGCAGCGCGAGGTTTACTGTATTCGCCCTGCGCCAGAAATCGTGTCGACGCAGTTGACCGGACGCCCACCCACAGCGCTCCGGGATTTTTAGTGTTCAAAAGGCCGTTCAAGTAAAAGGAAAACCGCAGCGATGGCGTATTACCGCACTCCTCACGACGTTACCGCTCTGCCCGCTTGGCAAGCGCTGAATGACCACCGCCAAGCCATGCAGGATTTCAGCATGCGCGAAGCCTTTAATGCCGATCCGCAGCGTTTTAATCAATTCACCCTCAGCAGCTGCGGCCTGTTTCTCGACTACTCGAAGAACCTGATCAACGCCGAGACCCGCAATCTGCTGGTGGGCCTGGCCAACGAAGTCGACCTCAAGGGCGCGATCAAAGCGCTGTTCTCGGGCGAAATCGTCAACGCTTCCGAAGGACGCCCGGCCCTGCACACCGCACTGCGCCGTCCGGTGGGCGACAAGCTGTCGGTCAACGGCGTCAACGTGATGCCCGACGTGCACAAAGTGCTGAACCAGATCACCGATCTCGTGGGCCGTATCCACGACGGTCTGTGGCGCGGTTACACCGAGAAGCCGATCACCGACGTTGTGAACATTGGCATCGGTGGCTCGTTCCTCGGCCCCGAGCTGGTGTCCGAAGCGCTGCTGTCCTACGCCCAGAAAGGCGTGCGTTGCCATTACCTGGCGAACATCGACGGCAGTGAATTCCACGAACTGACCATGAAGCTGCGCGCCGAGACCACGCTGTTCATCGTCTCGTCGAAATCCTTCAACACCCTCGAAACCCTGAAAAACGCCCAGGCCGCCCGCGCCTGGTACCTGGCTCAGGGCGGTTCGGAAGCCGAGCTGTACCGTCACTTCATCGCCGTCTCCAGCAACAACGCGGCGGCCGTGGCGTTCGGTATTCGTGAAGAGAACATCTTCCCGATGTGGGACTGGGTCGGCGGCCGTTACTCGCTGTGGTCGGCCATCGGTTTGCCAATTGCCCTGGCCATCGGCATGTCGAACTTCAAGGAACTGCTGTCCGGTGCATACACCATGGACCAGCATTTCCAGAGCGCGCCATTCGAACAGAACATGCCGGTATTGCTGGCATTGCTCGGCATCTGGTATGGCAACTTCTGGGGCGCGCAGAGCCACGCGATCCTGCCGTACGACCACTACCTGCGCAACATCACCAAGCACTTGCAACAGCTGGACATGGAATCCAACGGCAAGAGCGTGCGCCAGGACGGCACGCCAGTGTCCACCGATACCGGCCCGGTAATCTGGGGCGGCGTTGGCTGCAACGGTCAGCATGCTTACCACCAGTTGCTGCACCAGGGCACCCAACTGATCCCGGCCGACTTCATCGTGCCGATCGTCAGTTTCAACCCGGTGTCCGACCACCACCAGTGGCTGTACGCCAACTGCCTGTCGCAAAGCCAGGCATTGATGCTCGGCAAGACCCGCACCGAGGCTGAAGCCGAGCTGCGTGACAAGGGTATGGCCGAGGATGAAGTGCAAAAACTGGCCGCACACAAGGTGATCCCGGGCAACCGTCCGAGCAACACCCTGGTGCTCGAACGCATCAGCCCGCGTCGTCTTGGCGCACTGGTAGCGCTGTACGAACACAAAGTCTTCGTGCAAAGCGTGGTCTGGGGCATCAATGCCTTCGACCAGTGGGGCGTGGAGTTGGGTAAAGAGCTGGGCAAAGGCGTCTACAACCGCCTGGTCGGCAGCGAAGAAACCCCGGCCGACGATGCTTCCACCCAAGGCCTGATCAACTACTTCCGCGGTCGTCACCGCGGGTGATAGGCTGAAGGGGCGGTTTACCCGCCCCTTCAACTTGCAGCACCGACAGTTCCACGGCACCGGGTTTACTGCAAAATCGGTGGCGTGCGCTATCACTGTAGGAGCGGCCGAAGGCTGCGATCTTTTGATCCTGGTTGTAAAAGACAAGATCAAAAGATCGCAGCCTTCGGCAGCTCCTACGAGGGTCGCGCAGCTCCCCTCTTGTCGCAAAACAAGAATAAGGAACCGTCATGTTCGATATCAGCACGTTCCCCAAAGCCGATGCCGTCCGCCGGGCTGCACAGTTGAGTCAGGACGACTACAAGCGCCTGTACCGTGAATCCATTGAACACCCCAGCACCTTCTGGGCCGAACAGGCCACACGGTTCCTCGACTGGAGCACGCCGTGGCAGACCGTTCAGCGGTACGACCTGAAAACCGGTGAAGCGAGCTGGTTCGCCGGCGGAAAGTTAAACGTCAGCTACAACTGCATCGATCGTCATCTGGAAAAGCGTGGCGATCAAACCGCGATCATCTGGGAAGGCGATGACCCCGCCGAATCCATCCAGATCACCTACAAAAAACTCCATCACAACGTCTGTCGACTGGCCAACGTGCTCAAAAGCCGTGGCGTGAAGAAAGGCGACCGCGTGTGCATCTACATGCCGATGATCCCTGAAGCCGCCTACGCCATGCTCGCCTGTGCGCGGATCGGCGCGATTCATTCGGTGGTGTTCGGCGGATTCTCCCCGGACTCACTGCGTGACCGGATCCTCGACGCCGACTGCCGCACCGTAATCACCGCCGATGAAGGCGTGCGCGGCGGTAAATTCGTACCGCTCAAACAGAACGTCGACAAGGCCCTGCAAAGTTGTCCGCACGTCAGCAGTGTGATCGTGGTCGAGCACACCCAAAACCAGGTGAATTGGGTTGAAGACCGCGACCTCTGGTATCACCAGGCCCTGCGCGATGTCGGTGACGATTGCCCGCCAGAGCCGATGGACGCCGAAGACCCGCTGTTTATCCTCTACACCTCCGGCAGCACCGGCAAACCCAAAGGCGTGCTGCACACCACCGGCGGCTACCTGCTGCAAGCGGCAATGACCTTCAAATACGTGCTCGACTATCGCGACGGTGAAGTCTTCTGGTGCACCGCCGATGTCGGCTGGGTCACCGGCCACAGCTACATTGTCTATGGGCCGCTGGCCAATGGCGCGACCACGCTGATCTTCGAAGGCGTACCGAGCTACCCCAGCACCTCGCGCTTCTGGCAGGTGATCGACAAGCACCACGTCAACATCTTCTACACCGCCCCGACCGCCCTGCGCGCGTTGATGCGTGAAGGTCCCGGGCCGTTGAAGGAAACATCCCGCGAGAGCCTGCGCTTACTCGGTACTGTCGGTGAGCCGATTAACCCGGAAGCCTGGGAGTGGTACTTCAATACAGTCGGCGAGCAACGCTGCCCGATTGTCGATACCTGGTGGCAGACCGAAACCGGCGGCATCATGCTCAGCCCGCTGGTCAGCACCCAACGGGTCAAACCCGGTTGCGCCACCCAACCGATGTTCGGTGTGCAACCGGTGTTGCTCGATGAGCACGGCAAAGAAATCAAAGGCGCCGGCAGCGGTGTGCTGGCCATCAAGTCCAGCTGGCCGGCGCAGATCCGCAGCGTCTACGGCGATCCGAAACGGATGGTCGAAACCTACTTCAAGCCCTACCCCGGCTACTACTTCACCGGCGATGGCGCACGCCGCGACGAGGACGGCGATTACTGGATCACCGGGCGCATCGACGACGTGATTAACGTCTCCGGGCACCGCATCGGCACCGCCGAAGTGGAGAGCGCGCTGGTGCTGCACGACAGCATTGCCGAGGCCGCCGTGGTCGGTTACCCCCATGACATCAAAGGCCAGGGCATCTACGCCTTCGTCACACCCATGAACGGCGTCGACCCCAACGACGATCTGAAGAAAGAACTGCTGGCCCATGTCAGCCAGGAAATCGGCAGCTTCGCCAAACCGGACTTGATCCAGTGGGCCCCGGCCCTGCCGAAAACCCGTTCGGGCAAGATCATGCGACGGATCCTGCGCAAGATCGCCTGCAACGAACTGGACAGCCTCGGCGACACCTCGACCCTCGCCGACCCAAGCGTGGTGCAAGGGCTGATTGATCAACGCCTGAACCAATAATGTTGCGCGCGGCCACCGGCCGCGCTGTGAGGCTTATTGTGGCGAGGGGGCTTGCCTCCGTTGGGCAGCGAAGCGGCCCAAAAAGCTTGGCGCTCCCTCGAATTTTTGCCAGTGCTGCGCACTGGAACGGGGGCAAGCCCCCTCGCCACAGTGTTAAACTCCCGCGCCCTCAATTCCCTCCAGCAAGGCGCCCAGCATGTCTTCCTTGAATCAGGCGCTGTGCGCCGCCCTTGATCGTCGCCAGGACCTGCTCGCCGAGCTGCATCAGCAAGGCACCGATTGCTATCGCCTGTTCCACGGCAGCCAGGAAGGTGCCGGCGGCTTGACCATCGACCGCTATGGCCCGCAACTGCTGGTGCAAAGCTTTCATCAGTCACTGGAGCGTGACGCCCTGCTGCAATTGCACGAAATCGTCAATCAACAGCTTGGCCTCGATAGCCTGCTGGTCTACAACGACCGCTCCCGCGGCAACTCGCGCATCGACCGCGAAGACACTGTGTACCGCGCCGACGAGGCCGCCCTGCAAGACTTGATCGGCCACGAATGGGGGCTGAACTACCGGGTTCGCGGGCGCCATGCCGGCCAGGATCCGTTGCTGTTTCTCGACCTGCGCAACGCCCGCGGCTGGGTCAAGGCGCACAGCAAAAACAAAAGTGTGCTGAACCTGTTTGCCTACACCTGTGGCGTCGGTCTCTGCGCTGCGGCCGGTGGTGCCAGCGAGGTGTGCAACCTGGACTTTGCCGAAGGCAACCTGGCGGTCGGCCGCGAAAACGGTCTGCTCAACCCGCAATTGCCGACCATGGAGTTCATCCAGTCCGATTACTTCCCGGCGATTCGTCAATTGGCCGGCCTGCCGATCAGCCAGCGTCGCGGGCAAAAACTGCCGAGCTATCAGCGCCTGGAGCCGCGTCAATACGATCTGGTACTGCTCGATCCACCGGCCTGGGCCAAGAGCGCTTTCGGCACAGTCGATCTGTTGCGCGATTACCAGAGCCTGCTCAAACCGGCGCTGCTGACCACTGCCGACAATGGCGTGTTGATCTGCTGCAACAACCTGGCGAAGGTCAGCATGGACGATTGGCGCGAACAGGTGCTGCGCTGCGCAGAGAAGGCCGGACGCCCGGTGCGTGAGTGGACAGCGCTGACACCGGGCAGCGACTTTCCGTCGACGGACCAACAACCGCCGCTGAAAACGCTGATCCTGCAGCTCTGAAAATCCACACCCATTATCAGACAACGCCTATAAAGCGTGATTGCTTCGGAACCGCAAACGCATGCCATACTCCAAGGCACTCCGATTCCGACAGATGAAGCCATACATGCCCAAAGGATTGATCCGCGCTATCGGCGCCTTGTTAACAGCCCTGGCCCTTTACAGCCTGCTGGGGTTTCTGATTTTGCCGGGCATCGCGTTGCGGGTTGCCAACCAGCAATTGGCCAACTACGCCATGACGCCCGCGACAATTTCGCGGATCGAACTCAACCCGTTCAGCCTTGAAGTAACCCTTTGGGGCCTGATCATCGGCGAGCCGGGCAAGGAACAAGTGGGCTTCGAACGCCTGTACGCCAACTTGCAGATCGACAGCCTGTGGACCAAGGCGCTGCACCTGTCCGATATCGAACTGGACAAACCCAAGACCGAAATACGCTTCGGCAAGGACGGCCAGCTCAATCTTCTCGGGCTGTTCAAAATCCCCGCCAGCGAACCGACCCCGGTCGACCCGAACGCCAAACCCTTCCCGCTGCGCGTGGAGCGGATCAAACTGGCCGGCGGCTACGTGCATTTCGAAGATGCCCGGCCCAGCGAGCCCATCGAATTCCTCTACGACAAACTCGATTTCGAGCTGAAGAACCTCAGTACCCTGCCCGACGACAACGCCGACATGACCCTGGTCGCGGTCGGCCCCGCCGGCGGGCAGATCGACTGGACCGGCAATTTCAGCCTGAGCCCGATCGCCTCTGAAGGTAAGCTGAAAATCACCGATGGCAAGATGAAGTCCTTCTGGCCCTATGTGCGCGATGCTGTGCCACTGGTCCTGGAAAACGGCGTCCTGAACCTGAGCACCGACTACAAACTCAATCTGAACAAAGGCACCGAACTGCTGCTGGACAACGTCGTCGTCAGCGTCGCGCCTTTCGCCATCAAGGCGCCGGACGGCCGACCTCTGGTGAAGCTCGAACGACTGGACGTCAGCGACACCACCGTGGATCTGGCCAAGCAGCAAGTGGTGGTCGGCAAGATCCGCAGCCAGAAACTGGAAACCTGGGCAGCCCTCGAAGCCGATGGGCAACTCGATTGGCAAAAACTGTTCGCCAGCCAGCCGTCCAAACAGGCGGCCAAAGCCAACGCCGAACCCACCAACACACCCGCGGCAGCCGATTCACCGAAGCCCGAACCGACCGCGCCGAGCAAGCCCTGGCAGGTGCTGCTCAAAGACGTGCAACTGCGTAATTATCAGGTGCATCTGGCCGACCGTAAGGCACAACCCGCCGTAGCGCTGGAGCTCGGCCCGCTGAACCTGGACCTGCAGAATTTCGACAGCCTCAACGGCTCCCCTTTCAACCTCAAGCTCGACACGGGCGTGGGCAAGCAAGGCAAGATCATGGCGGACGGCACGGTCAATCTGGCCCCGATCAGCGCCAAACTGAACGTGCAGACCAGGGATATCGACCTGCGCGTCGCCCAGTCCTACATCAATCCGTTCATTCGCCTCGAACTGCGTAGCGGCATGCTGGGCAGTGATCTGGCGGTTGACTTGAAAAGCACCGAGCCCCTGGCGTTCAGCGTTACAGGTAAAGCCCAGATCGATCAGTTACATACCCTCGACACTCTGAAAACCCGTGACTTCCTCAAGTGGCAACAGTTGGCGCTCGAAGGCCTGAACTATCAGCACGGCGACAGCCTGTCGATCGACAAGGTCAATCTGTTCCAGCCCTATGCCCGCTTCATGATCAACGATGACCGCACCACCAACATCGATGACCTGCTGATCCCGCAACCGGCCGACTCCGGCGCCACAACGACCACAACTGCCGCAGCCAAACCGGCAGCCGGAAACGAAAAACCACTGGGCATCCACATTGGCAGCATCGCCATCAATGACGGTTCGGCAAACTTCGCCGACTTCAGCCTGACACCGAACTTCGCCACGGCCGTCCAACAACTGAACGGGCAGATCGGCACCATCGACAGCCGCCACGTAAAACCGGCCAACGTCGACGTCAAAGGCAAGGTCGACCGCTATGCACCGGTGACCATCAAGGGCTCGGTCAACCCGTTCGACCCGATGGCCAGTCTGGACATCGCTACCAGTTTCAGACGGGTGGAACTGACGACCCTGACGCCTTATTCCGGCAAGTTCGCCGGTTACCGCATCCGCAAGGGCCGGCTCAATCTGGATCTGCATTACAAGATCACCAACGGTCAGCTCCTGGCCGAAAACAAAGTGGTGGTCGAGCAGCTGCAACTGGGTGAAAAGGTCGACAGTCCGGATGCAGTGAGCCTGCCGCTGAAACTGGCGATTGCCTTGCTCAAGGATGTCGACGGCAAGATTTCCATCGAACTGCCGGTGAGCGGCGACCTGAACAACCCGCAGTTCAGCATCATGCCGATCATCTGGCAGACCCTGCGCAATCTGATCGTGAAGGCGGCCGCGGCGCCGTTCAAAATGATTGGCGGGCTGGTCAGCGGCGGCGGTTCAGAGGAGCTGGGCACCGTGGCGTTTGCACCAGGTTCGAGCGACTTGAGCAAGGAAGCCGAAGCGACACTGATCAAACTGTCCCAGGCGCTCAAGGAGCGTCCGGCCCTGCGCCTGGAAATCGAAGGCACTGCCGCCAAGAGCAGCGACGGCCCACTGCTCGCCGAGCAACGCCTGGAACGGGAATACCAGTACAACTACTACAAAATGCTCCAGCGCCGCGGTGACAAAGTGCCGGCCCAGGCCTCCATGCTGGAAGTGCCGGACAGCGAGAAAGGCCCGCTGCTCGAAGGAATCTACCGCACACGCCTCAAGATCCAGCCGCCCGCGGAATGGAAGGATCTGGGCAAGGAAGAACGCAGCAAAAAAATGCGCGAAAGCGTGATCGGCTTCTGGAGCTCCAGCGAGGTTCTGTTGCGTCAGCTGGGCCAGGAACGGGCCAGCAGCATCAAGGACTACCTGGTGGACAAAGGGCAGTTGGCCGATGACCGCGTGTACTTCATCGACGCCAACCTCGGTGAGGCCGAAAGCGATGGCCGCGTGGTGACGGCCTTGCATCTGGATGCCGAATGATGGGCGCGCAATGGCTTATGAGCCTGGCCCTGGTATTGGCTGCCGGCCAAGCTGCGGCGGCCGATACCCTGCGCTGCGGCAGTCAATTGATCAGCGTCGGGGACAGGTCCAGCGAAGTGCTGCAAAAATGCGGAGAGCCCGTCGCCCGCGACCTGCTTGGCTACAAGCGCAGCGCCAATCGACGGGAAGAGTTTCAGGTCGAGGAATGGACCTACGGGCCCAACGGCGGGATGTACCAGTACCTGCGCTTTGAAGGAAACCGGTTGGTTCAAATCACCAGCAAGCGCGGTAACTGAACTCGCCCCCACAGTTTTTTGCGTTGCTCCCAATAGAACAGGCCCCGACACGAATGTCGGGGCCTGTAACGGCCACGTCCATATGGCCTTTCGCATGAACTCTCAAAAAGCGACAGACGTATGACCTGGCCCGCCTGCCGCATCTTCTCCCGGTCCAGGCGAGAAGCCTTGCCTTACTCGGCTTTCAGGCCGTCAGCGGACACCGCTTTGACGCCTTTGATTTTCTTGGCAATGGCCACGGCGGTGGCTTTCTGAGCTTCAGTCACCGCAACAGTGGACGACAGCGACACGACACCTTTGTTGGTTTCGACTTTGATGTCGGTGCCAGGGATGCCTTTTTCAGTCACCAGGTCTGCTTTGACTTTGGTCGTGATCCAGGTATCGGAAGTAGCTTCCTTGGCTTTGGTCACTTCACCGGCGGCCAGCGTCATGGGAGCCTGGGTGGTATGGCTGGTCTGGGCGAATGCGGCGTTGGCCATCGTCAGGGTCAGCGCGGTAGCAGTAACGGCAGTGATAGCGAACTTTTTCATACGAGTAACTCCTGTTCTTCTGGAAAGTCTGCTGCGTGTCGTCTTGTCAGCAGGGTTACCAGAGAGAGTGCGAACGCTGTGCCAACTAGCAACCAAAAAATAAATACCTATAAATCAACAACTTAATAAAAATGACAACTTTCGAAATCATGCAAAATGCATGAGTGCGACATTATCTACATGCAAGTTGCGGGTTTTAACGCAGGCCTAAGGGCATGAATTGTCGGGGATTTTCGTGATCATCCGAATCGCCCCCCGCCCAAATGACCAACAAAAATGCCCCGCGTCGTGAGAAGCGGGGCATTGTTTATGCCGGGTGATATGGATCAGGTACCGGTGCAGCCTTTAGGTGCGTACTCTTGTAGAGCCGTGGTGGCGCATGTCCAGCCACCGGCGAGGGTACGCGAAAGCGTAATGGTCTTGCTGAGCACAGGCCCTGGAGCATTGAGGATCGTGCAGACAATAGTGCCCACACCGGTAGCGGTGGTACCCGATGCCGTAATCGTGCAGTTACCTGTAGTCGCCGTACCGCCGATCAAAGCGAGGGTAGGATCTGTACCCTGATTCATAATGTCTTCAAAAGGCACCTTCAGTGCCGAGATTTCTGCAAGCGCAGCGGTAACTTTCGCCCGTGATTGGTACTTCGAATACTGCGGCAACGCAAACGTCGCCAGAATCCCGATGATCGCCACCACGATCAGCAGTTCGATCAGGGTAAAACCATTTTGATTTTTCATAGACAGGCTCCATGCATGAGTCGAAATCTCATGATCTGTAGAGGGTGCAGCACAGGTCATGCCAAGTCGTATGCGCCCCTGCAGACTGGGCTCGGGATCACGACAAAGACCTTTCGTACCCCCAGGATCCGCACTTTCTGACATTTTTTGTCACCTCACCTCGGCTGGTTTGGTTCCACTGTTTGACTAGGCTATAAGTCATTAACCGCCTGCGTCCGGAATCCCAATGAATGACATTGCCCTTAGCGGTCTGGCCAAGCAATTGGTGCTGGCCGAGCTGATCACTGATCAAAGTGCGCAACAGGCGTATCAGCAAGCCCAACGCGATCGAGTCTCACTGGTCAGTTATCTGGTGCAAAACAAATTGCTGAAAAGCTGGCAGGTCGCCGAGGTGGCTTCGGAGCATTTCGGCATGGCCCTGCTGGACCTCAACTGCCTGGAAAAAGACACCCAACCCAAGGGGCTGGTCAGCGAAAAACTGATCCGCCAGCACCACGCCCTACCCCTCTGGCGACGCGGCAACAAACTGTTCGTGGGGGTTTCCGATCCGAGTAATCAACAGGTCATCAACGACATCCAATTCAGTACCGGGCTGAACACCGAAGCCATCCTGGTCGAAGAGGACAAGCTTAGCGACGCCATCGAAAGATTCTTCGACAGCCACGCCACCGACCTGCAAGAGATGGCCGATGTCGACCTCGACGGTCTGGACATCGAGTCGGTCGACGACCAGAAACAGGACGCCATCGGCGGACAGGACACCGATGACGCGCCCGTGGTGCGCTTCGTCCACAAGATGTTGCTCGATGCGATCAAGAGCGGGTCTTCCGACCTGCATTTCGAACCCTACGAAAAAACCTACCGCGTGCGGATGCGCACCGATGGCATCCTGCATGAAGTTGCCAAGCCACCAACGCAACTGGCCAACCGCATTGCTTCCCGGCTCAAAGTCATGGCCAGTCTCGACATCTCCGAGCGGCGCAAACCCCAGGACGGGCGAATCAAGATGCGCCTGTCCAAGAGCAAGTCCATCGACTTCCGGGTCAACACCCTGCCGACCCTGTGGGGCGAAAAAGTGGTGATCCGGATCCTTGATCCGTCCAGCGCGCAAATGGGCATCGATGCCCTCGGCTATGAGCCGGAGCAGAAAGACCTGTACATGGCCGCCCTCAAGCAACCACAGGGGATGATCCTGGTGACCGGGCCCACCGGTTCAGGCAAGACCGTGTCGCTCTATACCGGACTGAACATCCTCAACACCGTCAACATCAACATCTCCACTGCCGAAGACCCGGTGGAAATCAACATGGAGGGCGTCAACCAGGTCAACGTCAATCCCAGGCAGGGAATGGACTTCGCCCAGGCGTTGCGCTCGTTTCTGCGCCAGGACCCGGACGTGATCATGGTCGGCGAAATCCGCGACCTCGAAACTGCCGAAATTGCCATCAAGGCCGCCCAGACCGGGCACATGGTGCTTTCCACCCTGCACACCAACAGCGCTGCGCAAACCCTGACCCGCCTGCACAACATGGGGATTCAGGGCTTCAACATTGCGACCTCGGTCAGCCTGATCATTGCCCAGCGCCTGGCGCGCAAGTTGTGCAGCCATTGCAAGAAGCCCATCGAGATTCCCCGCGAGACGCTGCTCAAGGAAGGCTTCCCCGAGGAACGCATCGGCTCATTCACGATCTATGAACCGGTCGGTTGCAATCAATGCAATGCTGGCTACAAAGGGCGAGTGGGGATTTATGAAGTGGTGAAGAACACTCCTGACCTGCAACGGCTGATCATGGCCGAAGGCAATTCACTGGAGATCGACCTCCAGATGCGCAAGGACGGCTTCAACGACCTGCGCACGTCGGGCTTGCTCAAGGCCATGCAAGGCATCACCAGCCTTGAAGAAATCAACCGGGTCACGAAGGACTGAATATGGCGGTCAAAGCAGCGAAAATCAGCGTGTATGCCTGGGAAGGCACGGATCGCAAAGGTGCGAAAATGACCGGCGAGTTGACCGGACAAAATCCAGCGCTGATCAAGGCCCAGTTGCGCAAGCAGGGCATCAATCCGGGCAAGGTGCGGAAAAAGTACGCGTCCATTTTCAGTGCCGGCAAGCGCATCAAACCCTTGGACATCGCCCTGTTTACCCGGCAGATGGCGACCATGATGAAAGCCGGCGTACCGCTCCTGCAATCGTTCGAGATCATCGGCGAAGGCTTCGATAACCCGAACATGCGCAAGCTGGTGGACGAGGTGAAACAGGAAGTCGCGGCCGGTAACAGCTTCGCCGCGGCCCTGCGCAAAAAGCCCCAGTATTTCGACGAGCTGTACTGCAACCTGGTGGACGCTGGCGAGCAGGCCGGTGCCCTGGATACCCTGCTGGAACGGGTGGCGACCTACAAGGAAAAGAGCGAAAGCCTCAAGGCCAAGATCAAGAAAGCCATGACCTACCCGCTGGCCGTGGTGTTCGTCGCAATCATTGTGACCGGCATTCTGCTGGTCAAGGTTGTGCCGCAATTCCAGTCGGTATTCTCGGGGTTCGGCGCCGAACTGCCGGCGTTCACCGTGATGGTCATCGGCTTGTCGGAGTTCATGCAGGACTGGTGGTGGATGATACTCGGCGTGTTGGCTGGGGGGATCTTCGGCCTGCGCCATGCCTTCAAGAATTCCCCGGGCTTTCGCGACCGGACGGACACCTGGCTGCTGAAACTGCCGTTGGTTGGCGCGCTCATGTACAAGTCCGCCGTGGCCCGTTACGCCCGCACCCTGTCGACGACGTTTGCCGCCGGCGTGCCACTGGTCGAAGCCCTTGAGTCAGTGGCGGGCGCGACCGGCAATATCGTGTTCAAGCGAGCGGTGTTGCGCATCAAGCAGGACGTTTCGACCGGCATGCAGCTGAATTTTTCCATGCGTACCTCCGGCATCTTTCCGACCATGGCGATCCAGATGACGGCCATTGGCGAAGAGTCCGGCGCGCTGGACGACATGCTCGACAAGGTCGCGGGTTTCTATGAGGCCGAGGTGGACAACATGGTCGATAACCTGACCAGCCTGATGGAGCCGTTCATCATGGTGGTGCTGGGTGTTATCGTCGGCGGGCTGGTGGTTGCAATGTACCTGCCCATCTTCCAACTCGGCTCAGCGGTCTGATATGTCCTTGAACGAATTTCTGAGCCTCAACCCGCTGGCCTTCGTGATGACCGCAGGGCTGATCGGCCTGCTGATCGGCAGTTTTCTCAACGTGGTGGTCTGGCGCCTGCCGAAAATGCTTGAGCGTGAATGGCGCCTGCAGGCCCATGACGTACTGGACTTGCCAGTCGAAGCCCCCGGTCCGACCTACAACCTGATATTGCCCCACTCCGAGTGTCCTCACTGCGGCCATCGGATTCGAGTGTGGGAGAACATTCCAATACTCAGTTATCTGTTTTTACGTGGGCGATGCTCGAGCTGCGCAGCGCCGATCAGTAAACGTTACCCGCTGACCGAACTGGCCTGCGGCCTGCTGTCGGCGTTCGTCGCCTGGCATTTCGGTTTCGGCTGGCAGGCCTGCATGGTGCTGGTCCTGAGTTGGGGCCTGCTGGCGATGAGCCTGATCGATGCCGAACATCAACTGTTGCCGGACGTACTGGTGATGCCATTGATGTGGCTGGGACTGGTCCTCAACAGCTTCGGGCTCTTCGTATCACTGCATGACGCGTTCTGGGGCGCGGTGGCCGGCTACATGGCGCTGTGGACGGTGTTCTGGCTGTTCAAGCTGGTCACCGGCAAGGACGGCATCGGTTACGGTGACTTCAAGCTCCTGGCGATGCTCGGCGCCTGGGGCGGCTGGCAGATCCTGCCCATGACCATTCTGCTGTCATCGCTGGTAGGGGCCATTCTCGGGGTGATTTTGCTGCGCCTGCGGGATGCGAAAACCTCGACGCCGCTACCCTTTGGACCCTATCTGGCCATTGCCGGCTGGATTGCCTTGCTCTGGGGTGGTCAAATAACCGGCTTCTATTGGCAGTTTGTCGGTTTGAAATGAATACCCCTGTGGAAAAACCCTGGATTCTCGGCCTGACCGGCGGCATCGGCAGCGGCAAAAGTGCGGCCGCGCAGCACTTCATCGACCTCGGCGTGCACGTGGTCGACGCCGATCATGCGGCTCGCTGGGTGGTCGAACCCGGTCGCCCGGCACTGGCAAAAATCGCCGAGCACTTTGGCCCCGGCGTGTTGCAAGCCGATGGTCAGCTGGATCGTGCAGCCCTGCGCAAGCTGATCTTCGAGGTGCCGGAAGAACGCCGCTGGCTCGAAGCGCTACTGCATCCGTTGATCGCCGAGGAAATCGCCCATCATCTGGCCAAGGCACAATCGCCTTACGCGATTCTGGTTTCGCCGCTGCTGATCGAGTCCGGGCAGTACGCCATGACCCAACGGGTCCTGGTGATCGATGCCCCGGAACAGTTACAGATCGAACGCACCCTGCAGCGTGACCAGACCAGCGAGCAGCAAGTCCAGGCGATCCTCAAGGCTCAGTCCAGCCGACAGGACCGCTTGAGCCATGCCGACGATGTGGTGGTCAACGACCGCGACCTCGCCTGGCTGCACAGCGAGGTCGAACGTCTGCATCACTTTTACCTTACTTTGCGTGGAGGCCAGTCATGAGCCAAACCCCGACCGTCGATTGCCCAACCTGTGGCGCCCCTGTCGAATGGAGCCCCGAGAACAAATTCCGGCCATTCTGTTCGGACCGTTGCAAACTGATCGATCTGGGCGCCTGGGCATCGGAAGAACACAAGATTCCGGTGCCCCCCGATGCCGAGGATGAGTTGTTCAGCGGCGACTTCGACCCGCGTCACTGATCCCGGCCATCAGGGCCGCATAAAGCCATAGTCCTGGCCCTCGTCGAGGTTCTCGGCGAGAAACCGCAACTCATCGGCCAGGTCTTCAAGATTGCGCACTGCCTTGCTCTGCTGCACCACCGCACTGAGCAAGGCACGCAGGCTCAACCCCGGATCGAAGCCCACCTCTTGCGCCACATCCAGACTCTGACGCAACTCCTGCCTGGCCCACTCGTAGACACTCATTTCGATGCTCCTGAAGGTTTTCCGAAGCATGGATTCGTCAACGTTTTTTGGATTTGATGTGGATCAAGATTTGGGATCGTCATCTTTCCAGGGCGCCGATAGATAGCGCGTGCGATTGAACGTCTCCAGCCATTCTGGGCAAAACACCACCAACGCGCTGACCACCATGCCGTTGATGAACGCTTCCGGAAAAATCAGCAGCCAAAGGTAACCGACAAAGTCTTCCAGCCAGTACGGCATGACGAATCGCTCGTCGTACCACAGCAGCGTGAGCGTCAGGATCAGGCACAACAAGGCCGACAGCGCAGCGGCAAAAAAACCGGAACAGAAGATGTACACGAAGGGATTACGCGGCTGCGCGCGCTCCACCAGGATGGCGCAGCACTCGGTGACCAGCACCGGTAGCAGGATCAGCAGAGCGCCATTGACCCCGACAGCGGCTAGGTCCTGACGCCCGAGCAACACCAAGCCCACCTGCGCGACCAACCCGCCGACAATCGCCAACGGCCAATCCAGTAGTAAGGTCACGGCGGTCATGCCGATGAAGTGATAGGACACACCGGTATCGAAGTCCCGTCGCACCAGCCACAGCATGAACAGCGCAAACACCGTACCGAACAACAGATGCTGGCGGCGGCTGTCGCTGAACAGTTCGACCCATGGCGCTCGCGCAATTGCCCAGATCAGCGCCGGTATATAGATCAGCCAACCCACCGTCAGGGTTTCGGATGACAGTAACTCGGCACCGATCATGGCTGGGCACACTCCTTTGTCTTACCAGAAGAGAACAGGTCATCAGTCTACACCGGCCTTTACTCCCTTCGACTTCGGGTTGGTATACACATTTGTACCGGCCCCGGGGGTGCTCCACGATTGGGTACATATCCATTTCTGCGGTAACGACCACCTAGGGTTCCGCCCTTACGGCGGGTCACTTTCGAAAAGCGCGAAAGTAACCAAAGCGCTTTGCCCCGCCATTCGGTGCCTCGCTTAGGCTCGGCATACCCTCACTCCGGCATTGCTCCGGGGGCCCGCCGCCATCGGCCATCCATGGCCGGGGGCGGCTACCGCGGCATCCCTGCCGCGGTGCCCCCTGCGCAATACCTGCGTTCGGCTTCTGGGAAAGGGGCGGATAGATCAAGATCAAAAACCAAAGCAACGGCAAGATCAAAAGATCGCAGCCTTCGGCAGCTCTTACAGGGAAACGCGTTCTCTTGAAGTCAGGCCGGCTGGTAGGCCGCCTCGCTTTTGCTTTTGCGGTGCACGCCCCCTCGAGAGGCCGAGTGGAGGTTCTGCGCAGTGGGCAACCCGGCATGGATGCCGGGTTAGCCGCCCCCGGCCATGGATGGCCGATGGCGGCGGGCCCACGGAGCAGGACCGGAGCGAGGGCACCCTGAGCCTAGGCGAAGGGCCGAACGAAAGGGGCAAGAGCCTTTGGTTACTTTGGGCTTTTCAAAGTGACTCGCTGTAAGAGCGAAACCGCCAGCCGGCACTACCGCAGAAACGGATATGCACACAATCAACAGCGATTGTTACATTTCCCGCAAGACTGAATCAGACCCAGCCCCCTTTATCCCCCACAGGCAAAGACTAAAATTCAGACACTGGAACCCACACAGAGCACAGAAAAATGAAAACCCTGACCAGCCTGTTCCTGACCCTCGCCGCCACCTCGGCCCTGGCCGCCAACGAGCCAGCCGCTGCCACCCCGTACAACCCGGCACAGCCACTGGACATCGCCAAGGTCGTTTCAGTGACAGACACCGCAACCGCCTGCGGAGTCGTGCCAGCGACCATGGAATATATCGACCATCAGGGCCAGACCCATCGCGTGACGTACGAAGTCATGGGCAACTGCACCACCGATCTGTGATCGCTCCGGTCATAACAACTTCCATGTGTAGCTGAGAATCAGGCGGTTTTCGTCGATATCACTGCGGTAGTTGGAACGCGCCATGGCGTTGCGCACGCGGATCCCGAGGCCTTTGAGGCTGCCGCTTTGCAACACATAGCCGATGTCCAGATCGCGCTCGCGGTCCTTACCTTCAAACCCCTTGCCGGTGTCGACGTTATTGCCGGTGATGTAACGCACGGTGCTGGTCAGCCCCGGCACACCGAGGGCAGCGAAGTCGTAGTCGTAACGCGCCTGCCAGGAACGCTCATCGGTGTAGGCAAACTCGTAGGTCGGCACCTCATTGCCCAGCGGTGAGATGTTCGCAAATACTCGCGGGAAGGCGCTGTCGCCGAACATGCCCTGATAGCCGACATAAAACGTGTGACCGCCGCGCTTGGCCGACAGCAAAGAGAAGAACGCCCGGTTGTCGATGTTGCCCAGTAATTTTTTGCCGTCCTCGCGCGAATCGTAATAGCCAAGGTTGGCGCCCAGGGTCCAGTCACCCAACGGCTCGCTGTGCTTGAAGCCGAGAAAGCGCTGGTTGTAGATATCCTCCAATTGCCCGAACCAGGCACTGACCGAGCTGCGTTTATCATTGAACGCGTAGTCGGCGCCGGCAAAGTTGAAACCATCGCTGCTGACCTGACGCTGGGGTACATGACCGAGCATGGCTTGCATCTTTTCATCGCCAGCCTCGTTGCGCAGGCTGGTCGAACTCAAATGACCGCCCTGTAAGGTCAGGCCATCGATCTCATTGGAGCTGATGCTTGCACCCTGATAACTGGGCGGCAGCAGACGGATATCGCTGAAGGCCAGCACCGGCAGGTTGGGTTGCAGCTCCCCCACCTTCAATTCGGTCTTGGAGTAACGCACCTTCAGCGCGCCCCCCAAACGACTGTATTCATTCGCCGCGCGTCCATCATTGCGCACCGGCAGCAAACCGGTATTGACCCGGTCCGGGCTGCTGTCGAGTTTGAGGCCGAGCAGGCCAATGACATCCACACCAAAACCGACAGGACCCTGGGTATAACCGGATTTGACGTTGAGAATGAAGCCCTGTGCCCACTCTTCGGCCTTCGACTGTTTATTGGCCCCGACGATGTCGGAGAAGTCCCGGCTGAAGTAGTAATTGCGCGCTTGCAAGGTGGCGGTGCTGTCTTCGATGAAGCCGCCCTCGGCGGCCACCGCACCGGTGGAGAAACTCGAGACGACAGCGATGGACAACACTGACCCGGTTGTTGGAAAAATCTGTTTCATCGTTTTTTCTCTTATTTTTATTGATCGACAGGTTGAAGTGCTTCAGTCGCAGCATTTGCGCTGCGAGCGATGGGACGCCGGGCGTTTAACAACCAGTGGGTGACCATGCCGAAAATCAGTCCCCAGAAAGCGGCAGACAACCCAAACAGCGACATGCCCGAGGCGGTGGTGAGAAAGGTCACCAATGCGGCTTCACGATCACTCGGCACCGCCATTGCGCCAGCCAGTGCCCCCGCTATCGCAGCGAACAACGCAAGCCCGGCCAAGGCCGCGATCAGTTCTTTGGGGAACGCCGAAAACAACGAAACCAGCGTGGCGCCGAAGATCCCCAGCACCAAATAACAGAGACCGCCCACCACCCCGGCCACATAGCGTTTGCCCGGGTTTTCATGGGCCTCGCGACCGGTACAGATGGCGGCGGTAATCGCCGCCAGATTCAGCCCGTGACAACCGAACGGCGCCAACAGCGCAGTGCCCAACGCACTGCTGGCGATGATCGGGCCGGCGGGCGTTGAGTAGCCGCTGGCGCGCAGCACCGCCATGCCGGGGACAAACTGGCCGGTCAGCGCCACCATCACCAGCGGCAAGGCGATATTCAGCGTCGCGCTCAAACTGAACGCAGGCGTGATCCACACTGGCGTGGCCAAACCGATCACCAGCGCTTCGCGGTGCAAATCACCGGCGAGAAACGCGATGGAACAGCCCACCAGCAGCACCATCAACACCGCATAACGCGGCATCACCCGTTTGCAGATCAGGTACGTGGCAAACATCGCCAGCACCAGCTGCGGCTTGCCTTGCAACGAGACGAACAACCCGGTGCCGAAACTGAACAGAATCCCTGCCAGCATCGCCGCCGCAATCGCCGCGGGCAGTTTGCCGATGATCCGGTCAAATGCCCCCGACACCCCGACCAGAAAGATAATCAGGCTGCTGACCAGGTACGCGCCCACCGCTTCGGGCATGGATATTCCCGGCAACAGCGCCACCAGCAACGCCGAGCCCGGCGCCGACCACGCGATGATCACCGGCACCCGGTAACGCAAGCTCAAACCGATGCCGAGCACGGCGCTGCCGATGGAAATCGCCCAGACCCACGACGACAGCACTTCTCGCGAGAGGTGAGCGGTTTCGGCGGCCTGAAAGATGATCACCAGGGGGCCCGCGTAGGAAATCACCGTCGCGATAAATCCGGCCACGGCAGCCGACAAGGAAAAATCCCGGAATAACGCTTTCATGAAACGTCGCCGACAGACCCGTCAGGCGAACCATGGCGCAGGCCCGACAGCGCTTGTTTGACACTGCGCTGACTGCTGATCGCGAACACGGTCATGGCAATGGCGGCCACCGCACCGGGCAAAGCAAACGCCATGAAGTTCAGTTGCAGCGGCAGGCTGATCCCCAGCAAGGCACCGCCCAGCAGCGGGCCGACGATGGCGCCGTTGCGGCCGATGCCCGACGCCCAGCCCAAACCGGTGGAGCGAATGGCCATGGAGTAGAACTGCGCGGCGCAGGCGTACAGCAGAATCTGCGAGCCGATGGTGGTGGCGCCAGCGATGGCGATCAGCAGGTACAACACCGGCATCGGACTGTTGAAGCCAAGCAAGGTGATCGATACGGCTGCAACGGCGAAGAACACCGCCAACACGCGCGGCAGGTTGAGTTTGTCACCCAGCACACCGCCGCCGACCGCGCCGAAAATGGCGCCAAAGTTGAGCACCAGCAGGAACGACAGGCTCGAGCCCAGGCTGTAACCGGCGCTTGCCATCAGTTTCGGCAGCCAGGAACTCAAGGCGTAGACCATCAACAAGCAGCAGAAAAACGCCAGCCACAGCATCAGCGTGCGCAGCGCCCGCCCCTCACGAAACAACTGCAACACCGGGGTGCCGCTGCCCTTCACTTCGCTTATGTGCAGCTGATCGCCGGTTTGCGCGATGTACGCCGGATCGACTCGCTGGAGAATGTTGCGCGCCTCTTCATTGCGCCCCTGACGCAGCATGAAGCCCACCGATTCAGGCAGGAAGTACATGATCAACGGCAACAGCAGCAACGGCAGCACCGCCACGTAAAACACCGACTGCCAACCGAAACTTGGGATCAGCACGATGCCGAGCCCCGCCGAGAGCATGCCGCCCACCGAGTAGCCGCTGAACATGATCGCCACCAGCGTGCTGCGGATTTTCTTCGGCGCGTATTCGTTCATCAGCGCCACGACGTTGGGCATCACCCCGCCAATGCCCAGCCCGGCAATGAACCGACAGAGGCCAAACTCGGTGGGGTTACTGGCAAAACCGTTGAGCACGGTAAAACCGCTGAACAGCATCACGCACAGGGTGATGGCTTTTTTACGACCGATCTTGTCTGACAGCGGGCCGAAAAACAGCGCGCCGAACATCATTCCAAACAGTGCATAACTTCCCAGTGCGCCGGCTTGCAGAGGACTGAGCCCCCACTCTTTCATCAGCATCGGCAACACCACGCCGTAGATCACCAAATCGTAACCGTCGAAAATGATGATCAGGGCGCACCAGAACAGCACCATCCAGTGAAAGCGGTTGAATCGTGCCTTGTCGATAACCTCATGTACGTCAATCTTGCGCATGGCATCTATCTCTTGTTGTTGTTTTTTTAAGAGTCGGTAACGCGGCTAACGTCCGTACAGCCGAGGGTAAAGTCGCCAGGCACGGGGCAATATCCGCTTTGCGCAGATCGCTATCCGTTTTGTGCACCGCCCGGAACCGGGCGTTGGGCGGGGAAAGAGGGTCTTGAATCAGAGAAACCTGTGGCGAGGAGCACGTCTATGCTGGATTTACCCGGCTCATGCCTTTGCTCCTATAGGAGGAAAAATCGATGGTTCCCACGCCCATTTCCGAAAAGGCTTTTTCCCGAGGTCTGCTCGATGTACTGATTCGTGCCGGGTTGATCGCCGTTCTGGTGGTTTTCTGCTTCCAGATATTCAGTCCATTCCTCGATCTGATGCTGTGGTCGATAATCCTGGCAATCACCCTCTACCCGTCACAAGTCAGGTTCAAAGGCGCGCTGGGAAACAAGGATGGGCTCAGCGCGACGCTGATTGTGCTGATCGCCATCTGCATCCTTATGGTGCCTGCCTATTTGTTGGGAACCTCGATTGCAGACTCCGTGGAACGGGCGATAAGCATGGTCAAAAGTGACAGTTTCCATATCCCCCCTCCGTCCGACGCGGTGGCCGGCTGGCCACTTGTGGGCAAACCCCTTCATGGCTTATGGACACAAGCTGTCACCAACCTGCCCGACCTGCTACAGAAGTTCATACCGCAAATCAAAGGTGTCAGCCTCTCCCTGCTGAGCAAGCTGGCGGGGGCCGGCATGGGGCTCCTTTTATTTATCTTTGCCCTGATTATTGCCGGTATTTTTTTAGCCTATGGTGAAAGTGGCCACCGCAGCGCAGTGCAAATCGCTTCGCGCTTCTGCGGCCCGGTCAAGGGACCGAAAATCACCGAGCTGTGCACCGCGACCATCCGGGCAGTGGCGTTGGGCGTGGTTGGCATCGCCTTCATCCAGATGCTGTTGATCGGCATCGGCTTTGTGTCCATGGGCATCCCCGGCGCAGGTCTTCTCGCCTTGGCGGTGCTGCTTATTGGCATCATGCAATTACCGGCCACCCTGATTACCCTTCCGGTCATCGTCTACGTCTTCGCGAACGAAGGTGCCAGTACGGCGACCATTGTGTTTGCCATCTATGTCTTCGTTGCGGGCCTGGTCGATAACGTCCTCAAGCCGTTGCTGTTAGGCCGAGGTGTCGATGTGCCAATGCCGGTGGTGCTGATCGGTGCCTTGGGCGGCATGGTCACGAGCGGTATCCTCGGCCTGTTTATCGGCCCTGTGATATTGGCGGTCGGTTATCGGCTGTTCTGGCAATGGGTGGACGATAAAGCGCAAGAACCCGAGACAGACCGCCAGGGACCGATCTGACACGTCTGCCGAGGATATCGCCATGCTGTTGAATCTACTCGCCGGTCTCCCCGTGATGCTGTTCTGCCTGCTGATGCAAGCCGTTTTCATAACTATCTGTTTGCGCCATTACGTGCATTTCAGGCATACCCATCCAAATCGTGAATCGCAATGGCTGAATATCCTGTTGCTGTCGATGGTCATGGTGCTGATGTTGCTCGGCAATTTCGTGCAGATCGCCATCTGGGCCACCCTGTTCATGTTGCTCGACGAATTCGACGAATTCGCCACTGCGCTCTATCACTCGGCAGTCAACTTCGCCACGCTGGGCTATGGCGATATCATCATGTCCCCACGCTGGCGTCTGCTTGGCCCACTGGAAGCAGCCAACGGCATCCTGATGTTTGGTGTCTCTACCTCAGTCATGACCGCTGCGGTGATGGATGTCATCAAACACAGTATGGAAAGGCTACAACAGCGCGAACACCTATAGGTACGTCAGAAAAAGCAGGTAAGGTTCTATCTGAAGAAATCGCGACCGACTTTTTTCTTTTGCGACAGACTTTATTATTCAGATCACATTTGAACGCTAAGCTTGGGCCTATGGATGACTCCGATTATTTACGCCTGCTGACCATTGCGGCCGAGCAAGCCAACACGTTCCTTTCCAATGCCCGCAAATGGGAGCGTGAGCGTTGGGTTTGCCAGCGCCTGCTGCAAGGTCTGAACATTCCCTATCGCGCCGACGAGTTTGCCCCCGCCGGAGAGCCGCCGGACGTGCTGTTTCGCGACGCGAATTTCGAGGTGTTCTTCGTGCTCGACGAGGGCCGGCGCCTCAATGATGAATGGCGTGATGAGCTGCAACGTCGGCGCAGCGCGTTCTCCCTGAGCCAACTGGTGCGCCGCGAGGCCAAGCCCCGGCGGATCCCGGCTAATGAATTTCTGCTGAGACTGGCACCAACCTTGCGCAAAAAAGCCCACAACTACAAAGAGCGCGGCATGGACCTGGGGGATCTGGACATCATCGCCTTCGCCAGCCTCAAGCGCGAAGTGCTGGACCTCAACAGCCACTTCCCGCCGCCCACCGAATACCTGCGCCAGGGCTGGCGCTCGTTGTCGCTGGTCGGCCCGACCTTCGCCCGCGTACTCTTCGCCCACCCGGATGCCCCGGATTTCCTGCGCAGCAACCTGGGACGCAGCATCGTCTTCGATGTCGGGATCAGCTTGTGAGTCCCGCCACATATAGCGGCAACCCTGCACAGGATGGCGCAATCACTGGCCGAATGTTACAAAGCGCAATCGTTCACCCGAACCACATGCACCGTTCAACGCTTGCAGACAATCTGCTGTAACGTCTGCACATTCAGCAACGTCTACCCGACGAGGCCTTTATGACCAGCCGCCTGAACCCCGACGACCAGAAGCATGTCGAAGAGTACCTGCACCTGTCCCAGCACCAAGTCGAGCGCCGGCCTTTCCGGCCGTGGATGCTCCTGGTGGTGGTGTTGGCAGTGACCATTGGTTTAGGCCTGTTGAGCCGACTTATCAGTTACCTGACGCTATGAGCTGCCTTGCGCTCGCTCGGGTAACGGTACAGATTTCTTTTAGCCTTGCGAGATATCCCCATGACTCATCGTATTGTCATCGTTGGCGGCGGCGCCGGCGGTCTGGAGTTGGCTACCCGTCTGGGTAAGACTCTGGGCAAGCGCGGCACGGCCAGTGTGATGCTGGTCGACGCGAACCTGACCCACATCTGGAAACCGCTGTTGCACGAAGTGGCCGCTGGATCGCTCAACTCTTCCGAAGACGAACTCAACTATGTTGCCCAGGCAAAATGGAACCATTTCGAGTTCCAGCTGGGGCGCATGAGCGGGCTCGATCGCACACAGAAGAAAATCCAGCTGGCCGCCACCTACGACGACGCTGGCCTTGAACTGGTACCCGCGCGCGAAGTGCCTTACGACTCGCTGGTGATTGCTGTCGGCAGCACCACCAACGACTTCGGTACTCAAGGCGCGGCGCAACACTGCCTGTTCCTCGACACCCGCAAGCAGGCCGAGCGCTTCCATCAGCAACTGCTCAATCACTACCTGCGCGCGCACGCCGGACAGACCGACACCGTGCAACAGATCAGCGTGGCCATCGTCGGCGCCGGTGCCACCGGGGTCGAACTGGCAGCGGAACTGCACAACGCCGCCCATGAACTGGCGGCTTATGGCCTGGACCGGATCAAACCGGAAAACATGCACATCACCCTGATCGAAGCCGGACCACGGGTTCTCCCGGCGCTGCCGGAGCGGATCGGCGGGCCTGTGCATAAAACCCTGGAGAAACTCGGGGTCAACGTCATGACCAATGCCGCGGTCAGCGAAGTGACCGCCGACAGCCTGATTACCGCCGACGGCCAGGTAATCAACGCCAGCCTCAAAGTCTGGGCCGCCGGGATTCGTGCGCCGGGTTTCCTCAAGGACATCGATGGCCTGGAAACCAACCGCATCAACCAGCTGCAAGTGCTGCCGACCCTGCAAACCACCCGCGACGAGAACATCTTCGCCTTCGGCGACTGTGCGGCCTGCCCGCAACCGGGCAGCGACCGCAATGTGCCGCCGCGTGCCCAGGCGGCCCACCAACAGGCTTCGTTGCTGGCCAAATCGCTGAAACTGCGGATCGAAGGCAAGGCCCTGCCGGAATACAAATACACCGACTACGGCTCGCTGATCTCGCTGTCGCGTTTTTCGGCTGTGGGTAACTTGATGGGCAACCTGACCGGCAGCGTGATGCTCGAGGGCTGGCTGGCACGGATGTTTTACGTGTCGCTGTACCGCATGCACCAGATGGCGCTGTATGGCGCGTTCCGAACGGCGATGTTGATGCTGGGTAGCAAGATTGGGCGTGGGACCGAGCCGCGGCTCAAGTTGCACTAAATTTTCGGCGTCTGTCAGGGCCTCATCGCGGGCAAGCCACGCTCCCACAGGATCTGCGTCGTACGCAAATATGCGGCCAACAAAGATTAACTGTGGGAGCGTGGCTTGCCCGCGATGCAGGCGCCTCGGTCTACCCCGTGAACACTTCTGTGTCTCACTGTATCTCCCCCACGATTTCACCCCTTCGCTTACAAACTCCCTCCTTGCACGACACAGTAGCGATACACCGCGCCCGCTAAATGGCCACACCCGAGCAAGGCACCGCCTGCTTCGGTCATCGCCGCACTTGCGTGGCGTCCTTTATCGAACGGTTGTGTCGTGCAACCCAGGAGATTTGTAATGTCCCGTACCACTACTCTCAGCAAAAACACCGTTGGCCTGCTCGGTGCCGTCCTGGCCGGCGGCCTGATGTTGTCCGGTTCCGTATTCGCCGCGCAGCCACTGACCCAGGGCTACATGGTCGCCTCCGCCGAAACTTCGGTAAAAACCCCAGAAGGCAAATGTGGCGAAGGCAAGTGCGGCGATGCCTCGATGGCCAAGACCGACACCGATGGCGATGGTCAGGTGTCCCGTGCGGAGTTCCTGAAAGTGGCGCCCAAGGGCGACTTCGACAAGATCGACACTAACCACGATGGTCAAATCTCGGAACAAGAGGCTTTCGACAATGTGAAAGCCAGCTACGAAGCCAATGGCAAAAAAATGCCAAAAGGCTTGTTCGAGCACCTGAAAGACAACAGCTAAGCCAATGAAGACCAGGCCCTGCTTCTCCATCGAGGAGCGGGGCTTTTTTTCGTCCGGCGGATTTACAACTGAAACCGCTGCACCATGGTCCGTAACGAATTGGCCAACTGCGACAGCTCATGGCTGGAGGCGCTAGTCTGATCGGCGCCAGCGGCGGAGCGTACCGACAAATCGCGAATGTTCACCAGGTTGCGATCAACTTCACGCGCCACTTGCGCCTGCTCCTCGGCGGCGCTGGCGATCACCAGGTTGCGTTCGTGGATCTGGTGAACCGAAGCGGTGATGGTCTGCAGCGCTTCGCCAGCATGCTCCGCCAACGCCAGGGTGCTGGCTGCCCGCGAGGAGCTGGCTTGCATGGAGTCCAGCGCCTGGGTTGAGCCAGTACGCATGCCCTGAACCATTTGTTCGATTTCCTGAGTCGACTGTTGCGTGCGGTACGCCAGGGCACGCACTTCGTCGGCAACCACCGCGAAACCTCGACCACTTTCGCCCGCACGCGCCGCTTCGATGGCCGCGTTGAGGGCGAGCAAATTGGTCTGTTCGGCAATGGCACGAATCACATCCAGCACCTTGCCGATGTCCTGAGACTGGTTGGCCAGCGACTGCACCAAGCCGCCCGTCGTCTGCACGTCGCTGGCAAGGGCGCTGATGGCACTCACGGTTTCGCTCACTCGCTGATGGCCAACGTGTGCCGACTCACTGGATTGGCGCGTGGCGTCAGAGGTAGAAACCGCGTTGCGTGCGACCTCCTCCACCGCGGTGGTCATTTCGGTGACGGCTGTCGCCGCTTGTTCGATCTCGTTGTTCTGCTGTTGCAGATTCTGGGTGCTGTCGAGGGTGACCGCGTTCAATTCATCGGCTGCCGTCGCCAATTGCGCCGCCGAACCGCTGATGCCCTGCAAGGTGTCACGCAGGTTGTGTTGCATGGTCGCCAGCGCCTTGAGCAAGCGACTCACTTCGTCGTTGCCATGGGTCTCGATGGGGCGGGTCAGATCGCCTCGTGCCACGTTTTCCGCAGCGTTCAACGCCTCTGCCAAGGGTTTGACGATGCTACGGGTCAACAGCATCGCAAGGCCGACCGTGGCCAGCGCCGCGAGGGCAATAAACAGGCTGACGATCATCCGGGAGGTGGCATAGTGCTCTTGGGATTTCCGGCTCTCGGCGGCCACTAGCCGGGTGAACAGTTCCGCCAGATCGTTGAGCTGTTTGCCCGAACCGTCGACAACAGTCTTCATGTCGACCAGCAGTAGTTTGGTCAGCTCGTCACGCCTCCCTTGCTCAGCGAGGGTGAAGGATTGGGCGATGCCGCTGCCGTAGGCGGCGAAGGTTTTTTTGAACTGGTCATACAACTCCTGGCCCTCAGGGGTGGTGACCAATTTGTCATAAGCGGCAATTTTCTCGCTCAATTCCTTGTCGCGCGTGTCCATTTGGCTGCGGTAAGTGGCGATGTTCTTCGGATCTTGATCCAAGGCCATGCGCAGGGAAATGGTACGGATGCGCAACATGAGCTCGCGGATCTCGTCACCGCCGCGAATGCTCGGCAACCATTGGGCCTCCACCGCCACCTCGCTGTCGCGAATGCTCGACATCTGCCCCAGTGCAAATACCCCGAGCAATGCCACCAGTACCGCGATCAAGGCAAAACCCAGCGCGGCGCGAGGGGCAATATTCAGCTGACGAAGAAACATAACGAGCGCCTTTGTTTTTATTGGCTGGAGTCGAGGCCCTGTCCATGCCCCGTTAGCTCGTTATCGGCAAGTTGTACGATGACTTGAAGCGATCTGCTTTTTCGCAGACAAAAAAAATCCCCGTATCTTTCGATACGAGGATTTTTAATATGGTCGGGGTAAGGGGATTCGAACTCCTGACATCCTGCTCCCAAAGCAGGCGCGCTACCGGACTGCGCTATACCCCGGTAAAAAAAAGGCACCTTTGAAAGGCGCCTTCTGCGAACAGAGCTTTTGGCGTCTGATCTTAAGATTCGATCCCAGCGTTAACTGGTTTCAAAAATGGTGGGTCGTGTGGGATTCGAACCTACGACCAATTGGTTAAAAGCCAACTGCTCTACCAACTGAGCTAACGACCCAAAAATGGTCGGGGTAAGGGGATTCGAACTCCTGACATCCTGCTCCCAAAGCAGGCGCGCTACCGGACTGCGCTATACCCCGGTTTGAAATTGGCTCCGTGACCAGGACTCGAACCTGGGACCCAATGATTAACAGTCATTTGCTCTACCGACTGAGCTATCACGGAACTACATATTTCAATTTACAACTGTGAAGCTTGCTTCACCTCTTCGACCCGTTCGCATCGCTGCGTTCGTGTGTCTGAGGCGCGCTATTCTACAATCTTAAGCACCTCTGTCAACCCCCTAAATTGCTTTCAAGTTAATGATTTGCAACTTATTTCAGATTCCTGCTTGGGGAGCAGAAACCCTCTCGGGGTGACTTACTGCGGGGCGCACTTTACAAGCATTTTCCTTTGAGTTCAACAGCCTATCGAAAAAAAGGCCTCGCAATGCGAGGCCTCTTTCATTTTGTTGCCACTGGGGATCAGACAAAGACGATTTCGTCGTGCTCCACCACACCTTTGGCGGTCTCTCCGGGCATGAAACGACCCGATAGAATCAGCTGTGCCAGCGGGTTCTCGATCCAGCGCTGGATCGCCCGTTTGAGCGGCCGTGCGCCATAGACTGGGTCGTAACCGACGGCGATCAGCTTATCCATCGCTTCCGGACTCAGCTCAAGCTTCAGCTCGCGCTCGGTCAGACGGCTACGCAGGCGACCCAACTGGATCTCGGTAATGCCCGCGATCTGATCCCGAGCCAGTGGCTCGAAGATCACCACTTCGTCGACCCGGTTGATGAACTCCGGCCGGAAGTGCGTGGAAATCGCATCCATCACCGCTGCACGCTGCGCTTCGCGATCCCCTATCAGTTCCTGGATCTGTACCGAGCCCAGGTTGGAGGTCATGACGATCACGGTATTTTTGAAATCCACCGTGCGGCCATGGCTGTCGGTCAAACGGCCATCTTCAAGCACTTGCAGCAAGATGTTGAACACATCCGGGTGGGCCTTCTCGACCTCATCCAGCAGGATCACCGAGTAAGGCTTGCGACGCACCGCCTCGGTCAGGTAACCGCCCTCCTCATAGCCCACGTAGCCCGGTGGCGCGCCGATCAGACGAGCCACGGAATGCTTCTCCATGAACTCGGACATGTCGATCCGTACCATCGCCTCTTCAGTATCAAAGAGGAACTCGGCCAGCGCCTTGCACAACTCGGTTTTACCGACACCGGTCGGGCCGAGGAACATGAACGAACCGCTCGGGCGATTCGGATCGGACAACCCGGCACGGGAACGCCGCACTGCGTTGGAGACGGCGATCACTGCTTCGTCCTGACCGATCACACGTTGGTGCAACAGGCTTTCCATCTTCATCAGTTTTTCGCGCTCGCCCTCGAGCATTTTCGCCACGGGGATGCCGGTCCATTTCGACACGACTTCAGCGATCTCTTCTTCAGTCACCTTGCTGCGCAACAACTGGTTTTCGCTTTTGCCGTGCTGGTCGACCATTTGCAGGCTGCGCTCCAGGTCCGGGATCACCCCGTATTGCAGCTCGGCCATGCGGTTCAGATCGCCTTTACGGCGCGCGGCTTCCAGTTCCTGACGGGACTGTTCGATTTTCTGCTGGATCTGTGCCGAACCCTGGACCTCGGCTTTTTCCGAGTTCCAGATCTCTTCGAGATCCGAATACTCACGCTCGTGACGGGCGATTTCTTCCTGCAATTTTTCCAGACGTTTCTTCGCCGCGTCGTCGCTTTCTTTCTTCAGCGCCTGGGATTCCACCTTCAGCTGAATCAGACGACGCTCCAGACGGTCCAGCACTTCCGGCTTGGAATCGATTTCCATGCGGATGCGGCTGGCGGCTTCGTCGATCAGGTCGATGGCCTTGTCCGGCAACTGGCGGTCCGTGATGTAGCGATGGCTGAGCTTGGCCGCGGCGATGATTGCACCGTCGGTGATTGCCACCTTGTGGTGAACTTCGTAGCGCTCTTTCAGACCACGCAGGATGGCGATGGTGTCTTCTTCGCTCGGCTCGTCCACCAAGACCTTCTGGAAGCGCCGCTCGAGGGCCGCGTCCTTCTCTATATATTGGCGATACTCGTTGAGCGTGGTCGCACCGACGCAATGCAGCTCACCGCGAGCCAATGCCGGTTTGAGCATGTTGCCCGCGTCCATCGAGCCTTCGCCCTTGCCGGCGCCGACCATGGTGTGCAATTCGTCGATGAACAGAATGATCTGCCCTTCCTGCTTCGACAGTTCATTGAGCAGGGACTTGAGGCGTTCTTCGAACTCGCCGCGGTATTTGGCGCCGGCAATCAATGCCCCCATGTCCAGGGACAAAAGGCGCCTGCCTTTGAGACCGTCCGGCACTTCACCGTTGATGATGCGCTGAGCCAAGCCTTCGGCGATGGCGGTTTTACCCACGCCAGGTTCACCGATCAGCACCGGGTTGTTCTTGGTGCGGCGTTGCAGAACCTGAATGGTGCGGCGAATTTCATCGTCACGGCCGATCACAGGATCGAGCTTGCCCTCTTCGGCGCGCTTGGTCAGGTCGATGGTGTATTTATCCAGCGCCTGGCGTGATTCTTCCTGGTTGGCGTCATTGACCGCCTCACCGCCACGCAGATTGTTGATCGCGTTTTCCAGCGCCTTTTTGCTCACGCCCTGGCCGAGCAGCAATTTGCCGAGCTTGCTGTTCTCGTCCATCGCGGCGAGCAGCACCAGTTCGCTGGAGATGAATTGGTCACCCTTCTGCTGGGCCAGGCGATCGGCCTGGTTGAGCAGGCGTGCCAGATCCTGCGACATGTTCACGTCACCGGTCGGGTTCTGGATTTTCGGCAGCTGATCGAGCGCTTTGGTCAGCTCTTTACGCAGGCTGTTGACGTCGAAACCCACCTGCATCAGCAGGGGTTTGATCGAACCACCCTGCTGTTCAAGCATGGCCTGCATCAAATGCGCCGGTTCAATGGCCGGATGATCGAGGCCGACAGCCAGGGATTGGGCGTCGGACAAGGCTAACTGCAGCTTGCTGGTTAAACGGTCTATACGCATGGGTTCACCTTCCTTTTGAGCAGGCCGGACCTATAAACATCCCGAATAAAGAAACCTGCCAGATACCGCTATAGATGTGGTCGATTCTGGGAGATTCAAGCGTCGTGCAGTTGATGTAGATCAGAGAAGTTTAGCGTTCGAGCCAGATCAGGGAGGCAAACCGGCCGGTGCGAGGACTGCGGCGGTAAGAAAAGAAACGTGGATCGGTCACTGTGCAGAAACCACCGCCATAAACAGCGGTGACACCGCGAGCGGCCAGACGCAAACGCGCCAGTTCATAGATGTCGGCCATGAACTTGCCGGCATTCTGGCTCGGCACGAAGGCTTTGGCTGCTTCAGGCAATTGCTGGACGAAGGTTTCGCGCACTTCCGGGCCGACTTCAAAGGCTTGAGGGCCAATGGCCGGGCCGAGCCAGACCAGTACGTCTTCAGGCGGTACAGCCAGACTGTCGAGGGTCGCTTCCAGCACACCCGCCGCCAGCCCGCGCCAACCGGCATGGGCGGCAGCGACGCGGGTGCCGGCACGGTCGCAAAACAGCGCAGGAAGGCAGTCGGCGGTCATCGCTGTGCAAGCGATACCGGGTGTTGCCGTCCAGCTGGCGTCGGCAGTGGCTACCAGGTTTGGGTCCGCTTGGGCCACGACAATGCCGTGAACCTGTTGCAGCCAGGCCGGCTGAATCGAGAAACGATCGGTGAGACGACGGCGGTTTTCGGCGACGGCTTCAGGGCTGTCGTCGACATGATCGCCCAGGTTCAGGCTGTCGAACGGCGCCAGACTGACGCCGCCCGCACGGGTGGTAACGCAGGCTTTGACGCTGGCCGGCGCGGGCCAGTCAGGCGTCAGCCAGGTCATCCGATGAACGCCTCGCGGTCTTGCTTGAGCAGCGACAGCAACCAGACGAAGTCATCCGGCAGTGGCGATTCCCAGCTCATGCGTTTACCGGTGGTCGGATGATCCAGCTCCAGGAACCGCGCATGCAGCGCCTGACGCGGGAAATTCTTCAGGGATTCGACCATGGTCACGCTGGCGGCCGGTGGAATACGGAAACGACCGCCGTAGGCAGGATCTCCGACCAACGGGTAGTTGATGTGCGCCATGTGCACGCGAATCTGGTGCGTACGACCGGTTTCCAGCTTCACTCGCACATGAGTGTGGGAGCGGAAACGCTCGAGCACGCGGTAGTGACTGACGGCTTGCTTGCCACCTTCCATCACCGCCATGCGCTGGCGCTGCTGGCCGTGACGACCGATCGGTGCGTTGATCTTGCCGCCGGCCGTCACTACACCGATTACGATGCACTCATAGATCCGGCTGACACTTCGGCTCTGCAATTGAGTGACCAGCTGTGTCTGCGCCTGAATGGTCTTGGCCACCACCATCAGACCGGTGGTGTCCTTGTCCAGACGATGCACGATACCGGCGCGGGGCACATTGATGATGTCCGGCACGTGGTGCAGCAAGGCGTTGAGCAAGGTGCCGTCGGCGTGACCTGCGGCCGGATGCACCACCAGGCCCGCAGGCTTGTTGATCACCAGGATGTCGTCGTCTTCATAGACGATGTCCAGCTCGATGTCTTGAGCGATCCATTCGCCCTGAGCTTCCTGCTCGGCAGTCAATTCAAGAATGGCGCCACCGTGAACGATGTCTCGCGGGCGGATAACCGCCCCATCCACAGTCAGGCGGCCGTCTTTGATCCAGGCGGAAAGGCGCGAGCGCGAGTGCTCAGCGAATAATTGTGCGGCGACTTGATCGAGGCGTTGGCCGCCCAATTCGGACGGCACCTCTGCGCGAAGTTCAATTTTATCGGACATGCTCAGACTAGGCGTCGGCACAGCCTTTGGTTTCGGCTGCGCGCTTGTGGTTAAATACGGCGTCTTTTGCCCCGAGGCTTTTCAACGGGGCACTCATCATAACAGGACGGCCCCGCCCAAGACAGCGGCCGTCATAGGGACGCAAGCCGCCATGCAAGTGAAACACCTGCTGCTGATCGCCATCCTCGCATTGACCGCTGCTTGCTCATCGAAGGAAGTCGTAGACGAAAACCTGAGCGAAGTCGAGCTGTACCAGCAGGCTCAGCACGATCTGGACAACAATAGCTACACCGCCGCCACAGCCAAGCTGAAGGCCCTGGAGTCGCGTTATCCGTTCGGTCGCTATGCCGATCAGGCTCAACTCGAGCTCATCTACGCCAACTACAAGAACTCCGAGCCTGAGGCTGCGAAGTCCGCCGCCGAGCGATTCATTCGTCTGCACCCGCAGCACCCGAACGTCGATTACGCCTACTACCTCAAGGGTCTGACCTCTTTTGACCAGGACGTCGGCCTGCTGGCGCGCTTCCTGCCACTGGACATGACCAAGCGTGACCCGGGCGCTGCTCGCGACTCCTACAACGAGTTCGCCCAGCTGACCAGCCGCTACCCGAACAGCCGCTACGCGCCGGACGCCAAGCAGCGCATGATTTACCTGCGTAACCTGCTGGCGGCCTATGAAATCCACGTTGCCGACTACTACCTGACCCGTCAGGCCTACGTTGCCGCCGCCAACCGTGGCCGTTATGTAGTGGAAAACTTCCAGGAAACCCCATCGGTCGGTGACGGCCTGGCGGTGATGACCGAAGCCTACCAGCGCCTGCACCTGGACGAACTGGCTGCGACCAGTCTCGAAACCCTGAAACTCAACTACCCGAACCACCCGAGCCTGGTGGACGGTCAGTTCGTGCCATCGGTAGCCGAAGCCGACAACCGTTCGTGGCTGAGCAAGGCCACCCTGGGCCTGATCGAATCCCGTCCGCCACTGCCGCCGGGCGAAACCCGCGCCAACCAGGACGTGCAGAAGCAGTTCCAGGATGCCAAGGACGCGATTCCGAACGAGCTCAAGCCTAAAGATGAAAACGGCGATGTGATCGAAGAACCGGAACCCGAGTCCAGCAACACCGACCGTTCCTGGTTCAGCCACATGACCTTCGGCCTGTTCGACTGACATAGAGATGTTGTACCGGGAAGGCGCCTTTCGAGGCGCCTTTTTTATTGCCGGATTTTTGGGTGAACGTATTGCGCTGTGCGCTTGACCCGTCCTTGGCTAAACTGCCAACTCATTAATCAAAAAGCAGCTCACCATGCTTCGTCTATTGTTCTGGATCGCCCTGATTGCCGCTGCCATATGGTTCTGGCGCAAGTTCAAGGGCCCGACGTCGGTCGCCAATATGCCGCGCGAGCAAGATGCTCCGCCCATGGTTCGCTGTGCTCATTGCGGCGTACACCTGCCCCGCGACCGCGCGTTGAAACTCGAACAACAGTGGTATTGCAGCCAGGCTCACCTTGAGCAAGGCCCGGGCTCAAGTGATCGCTGAGACGCCCAGCCCAGGCAACAAACAGGCCCAGCGACTGCTGCGCCTCTATCACCTCTACCGCTTAAGCGTCGGCATCACCCTGGTGCTGTTGATCTCCAGCAACATGGACAACCAGTTGCTGAAGTTCGCCAATGACGACCTGCTGCGCAACGGCAGCTGGTTGTACCTGGTGCTGAATATCCTGCTGGTGGTCTTTTTGGGGAACACCCGACGCCCCGCGCAGCTGTTCGGCCTGGCGCTGGTCGATGTCCTGCTGCTGTGCGGCCTGTTCTATGCCGCGGGCGGCATGGCCAGTGCCATCGGCAATTTGCTGATCGTCTCAGTAGCCATCAGCAATACCTTGCTGCGCGGGCGTGTCGGTCTGCTGATCGCAGCGGTCGGTGCCCTTGGCATCGTGGGTTTGAGCTTCATCCTGAGCTTCAACCACCCCGCCAGCCCCAGTGATTACCTGCAAATCGGCACCCTCGGCGCCCTGTGTTTTGCCGCGGCGCTGCTGGTGCAGGGATTGACCCGACGATTGGAGGTCAGCGAAACCCTGGCCGAACAGCGGGCCAGTGAAGTGCTCGGTCTCGAAGCCCTCAACGCACTGATCCTGCAACGCATGCGCACGGGCATTCTGGTGCTCGACAACCAACGGCGGGTGCAACTGGCCAATCACAGCGCCTTGACCTTGCTGGGGCAGGAAAAACTGGACGGCCAGTTGATCGACGATTACTCGATACCGTTGGTCGAGCGACTCCAACTGTGGCTCAACAATCCAACGTTGCGCCCGCAAAGCCTGCAGATCGCCAGCAACGGCCTCGAGCTGCAACCAAGCTTCATTGCCCTGGACCAAAGCCCGCACCACCAGACGCTGGTTTTTCTCGAAGACCTCGCCCAAATCGCCCAACAGGCCCAACAACTGAAACTCGCCGCCCTCGGTCGCCTGACCGCCGGGATTGCCCATGAGATCCGCAATCCACTGGGCGCCATTAGTCATGCCGCGCAGTTACTGCAGGAATCCGAGGAACTGAACGGTGCGGACCGGCGTCTGACCCAGATTATTCAAGACCAATCTCAGCGCATGAATCGGGTAATCGAAAACGTCCTGCAATTGTCCCGTCGCCAGCAAACCGTGCCGCAACGGCTCGATTTGAAGCCGTGGCTGGAGCATTTCGTCGCCGAAACCCGCGAAGGCTCGAAAGAACATCAGCAGATTCACCTGCGCATCGGCTTGGGAGACTTCAAAACCCTGATGGATCCGGATCAGCTGACCCAGATTCTCGATAACCTGTTGCGCAATGCCTGGCGCCATAGCGCCCTCAAGCATGATCGGGCGCAGGCCTGGCTTGAGTTGTTTATCGACCCGGACAGCCAGTTGCCGACCCTGGAAGTCCTAGACGATGGCCCTGGCGTTGCACCGGACCAACGTACTCACTTGTTCGAACCGTTCTTCACCACCAGCAGCCAGGGTACTGGCCTGGGGCTTTATCTGTCCCGTGAGCTGTGCGAAAGCAATCAAGCCCGCCTAGACTTCAAATCACGCCAAGGCGGCGGCTGCTTTCGCATCACCTTTGCTCACGGACGGAAACAAAGTTGAACACGAGCCCACGGCAAAAAATCCTCATCGTCGACGACGAGCCGGATATCCGCGAACTCCTGGAAATCACCCTGGGACGGATGAAACTCGACACCTTCAGCGCACGCAACCTCGCAGAAGCGCAGGCGCTACTGGCTCGGGATACGTTCGACCTGTGCCTGACCGACATGCGCCTGCCTGACGGCACCGGTCTGGCGCTGGTGCAGCACATCCAGCAGCGCTATGCACAAGTGCCGGTGGCGATGATCACCGCCTACGGCAGCCTGGAAACAGCAATAAACGCCCTCAAGGCCGGCGCCTTCGACTTCCTGACCAAACCGGTCGACCTCACCCGTCTGCGCGAACTGGTCATCAGCGCCCTGAGCTTGCCAGCGCCAGGCGGCACCAGCAGCGGCATCGACCGTCGGCTGCTGGGCGACTCGCTGCCCATGCGCAACCTGCGCAAACAAATCGACAAACTGGCCCGCAGCCAAGCCCCGGTCTACATCAGTGGCGAGTCCGGCAGCGGCAAGGAACTGGTCGCTCGACTTATCCACGACCAAGGCCCGCGCGCCAGCCGACCGTTCGTCCCGGTGAACTGTGGGGCAATCCCGTCGGAATTGATGGAAAGCGAGTTTTTCGGCCATCGCAAAGGCAGTTTCAGCGGCGCCATCGAAGACAAGCCCGGGCTGTTCCAGGCAGCCCACGGCGGTACTTTGTTCCTCGACGAAGTGGCTGACCTGCCGCTGGCAATGCAGGTCAAACTGCTGCGGGCCATACAGGAGAAAGCCGTTCGCAGCATCGGTGGCCAGCAGGAAACCGTGGTCGATGTGCGCATCCTCTGCGCCACTCACAAAGACCTCGATGCCGAAGTCGCCGCCGAACGCTTTCGCCAGGACTTGTACTACCGCCTGAACGTGATCGAGCTGCGAGTACCGTCCTTGCGCGAACGCCGCGACGACATTGAGCTTCTGGCCAACAATATGCTCAAGCGACTGGCGGCCAGCACTGGCCAGCCCCCCGCAAAACTCCACCCACAAGCCCTCGAAGCGCTGAAAAACTATCGCTTTCCTGGAAACGTGCGGGAATTGGAGAACATGCTCGAACGGGCTCACACCTTGTGCGAGAACAAACAGATCGAAGCCAGCGACCTGCGCCTGGCGGAAGGCAACTGCAACCCGGACGGCGGCGTGCCAGACCTGACACAGATCGATAATCTGGAAGCCTATCTGGAAAACGTCGAACGCAAACTCATCCTCCAGGCCCTGGAAGAAACCCGTTGGAACCGCACGGCGGCGGCCCAGCGATTGAATCTGTCATTTCGGTCGATGCGTTACAGGCTGAAGAAATTGGGGCTGGATTGAACCGTTAACAGCTCTTCTGTCAGATTCGTCCGGCTGGTGCATACGGCGCAGGGTCGATAATCGGCTCCCGCCCCAGCATCACATCGGCAAACAACTGACACGACGCCGGCGCCAGCACCAGCCCGTTACGGTAATGCCCGCAGTTGAGCCAGAGCCCGTCATATCCCGGCACCCGACCGATATAGGGGATTCCTTCAGGCGACCCGGGCCGCAACCCCGCCCAATGCCCCACCACCTCGGCATCCGCCAATGCCGGAATCAATTCCACCGCCGATGCCTTCAGGCTTTCCAGCGCCATGTCGGTTGGCGTCTTGTCAAAACCCTCATGCTCCAGCGTACTGCCGATCAGGATGTGCCCGTCGCGCCGGGGAATGGCATAACGCCCCTTGGCCAGGACCATGCTCGGAAGGAAGTCCGCCGCGCACTTGTAGAGAATCATCTGGCCCTTGACCGGTTCGACCGGCAGCTCCAGGCCCAGCTTTTTCAGCAAGTCACCGCTCCAGGCCCCCGCTGTCAAAACCACCTCATCACCCCGAATGGCCCCCGTCGAGGTCTGTACCCCGACCACCGCAGAACCTTCCCGGATAAATTCGCTGACCTCGCATTGTTCATGGATCGTCACGTTCGGCAACGCCAGCAAGGCGGCCTTGAGGGACTTCACCAGCCGTGGATTACGCACATTGGCCACATCGGCCATGTAGATCGCCCGCGAAAAACCGGCGCCCAATACCGGCACTGCATCGTGGGCCGCAGAGATATCCACAGCCCGCAGCGGACGGTTCTCCCGTTTGGCCCAGGCGAGTGCTTCGGCCTCGTCATCCAGGTCCAGCCAATACAACCCGGTGGTGTGCACTTCAGGATCGACACCGGTGGCAGCGAACAAACGCTGGGCCAGTTGTGGATAAAAATCCTGGGACCAATGAGCCAGTGCAGTGACCGCCGGGCTGTAGCGCCATGGGTAGAGCGGCGAAACGATCCCGCCACCGGCCCAGGAAGACTCCTGACCGACGTTCGAGCGGTCCAGCAGCACCACGCTCTGCACTTCGGACGCGAGATTGAACGCCGTCAGCAGGCCAATCACCCCGCCACCGACAATCACCACTTGCTGTTGACTGCTCATGTTCTGATCCAACCGTTCAATAGACAGAGGGCGCAAAAGGCGCCCGAAAAAGGAACTCAGCGACCCCAGCAATCCTTGGTGGCCAGGCCGGACGCGGCATTGACCATACTCCTGACGCCGGTATTGGTGAGAGTGAAATCACCGCACTTGTCGCTGGCCATGGTCGAACCGGCCTTGCGTGTTGCCGTCAGCAGGAAGGTCTGATCGGTCAGGGTCGGGGTGATGGTGTAGAAATCATTGCCGGCGCTGAGGCCGGTGGCATTGGTGTAGACATTATTCTTCGAATAGAAACGCTCGAGGATCTGCGCCTGCTCGGAAAGCAACCCGGCGACTTCAGTACGGCGGCCCTTTTTTACGTACTCGGTGAGGCTCGGATAGCCAATGGTGATGACGATCCCGATGATCGCAATCACGATCATGATTTCGATCAGGGTAAAACCTCGGTTGGATCTGCGCATGCCTCACTCTCACTTACTGTATTTGTCGCCACATGATGCGACGGCCGCTGCCGCCACCGGATTTTTCCACCAGAGTGGTCACGCCACCACCGGAGTCGTTCACAATCTTGCGGGTTGCGTCATTGACGACCGCGTTCAGGGTCGGGATACCACCGGTGAAGATCACCCCGCTGGAAATCGTGTCGTTGCCATCGACCACCCCGTCGGCATTGGTGTCGAGTACCGCATAATTGAGCATCTTACCGCTGAACGCATCGAGTTCGACCAGTTTGCCGGTACCGAAGCTGGCACAGGGGTCCACGGTATCCACGCTGAGCGTGGTAAAAACAATTCGCCCCGATACCAGACTGGCCTGATAGATCACCCGCTCCCCCGTCAGCACGTTGTTGTATACCAGGGGCAAGTACCAGCCTTTCTTGGCCGGGTAGGTCACCTCGTTCTGGCTGGTGGTGATGAATTGCCCGGTACTGCCCGAAAACACGCCGGTCACCGCCTGCGCCTGCAAGCTGGAAACAGTGATTTGTCCTGCGCCCCCCTCGGCATCCCATACCGCGTAGAACGCCTGCAGATCCTTGTTGGTCTTGTCGGCAACCTCATTGAATTTGCCGGTGCCGAAAAACACCTCCTTGCCGCCCAACACGTGATCCGCCAGCAACGGTTGCGCGGTAATCGGCTGGGTCGCGCCACCTGCAGTGGTGAACAACGGCTTGCCGGAAAACGCCACGCCCCAGGTGTCAGGGGTGGTGCCACTCAAATCGAACTTCCACAACCGCCCTTTCAGATCGCCCCCGTAGGCAGCCTGCACCACATTCTGCGAGTTGACCCTGAGCTTCACCGACGACAGGCCGTTGGTGGTTTCGGTACTGTCGACCACGATTTTCTTGATCAGCGAGCCGTCGCGAATATCCACCACATACAACGCTGCCACCCCGGAGTTGCTGCCATAGCCGTTGGAGATAAACGCGGCCCAGCGACCATCGGCCAAGCGTGCCACTTCGGGGCGCGCATAGGCATAACCCAGATCATTGAAAACGTTCGCTGTGCTGGCCGTGGCCGGTGCACTGATTTCCCACAGCGCTTTAGTTTCGTTACCGGCCGATGCGTCGAACAATTGCAGCGCATAGAAGGTTTTGCCGCCCGCCCCCGTACCGCCAATTGCCAGGGTTTTCCAGGCGCTATTGAGCTGGGCATCAAACACGCCGACCTGACCATCGACCAGAAACTTGTGGCTCACACCGTTGATGTAAGCGGGATCGGCGATGTCGTTCAGCGATGGCAGCACGCTGGAGGGCATGTAGGCATAACGCCTGACACCATTGGCCGAGTTGATGATGTTTACAAAACCGTCGTTGGCATTCACCACCAGGCTGGCATTCATGTTGGCGGCTTTGGTGGTCAGGTAAGTGCTGTAGCTGGTGTCTGCCACCAGATCGGACGCGGTTTTGTCCGTGGGTGAAGCCAGCACGAGTGGCGAATTGATGATGTCGCCGAGCAATACACTGCGAACTTTCAGCCCGGTTTTGTTGATGCCCTTGCTCCACTCCACCAGATCGTTGCCGTTGATGCCAGTGGGCAGCCCCTGGTTGAGGGCGGTCTGCTGCGCCGCAGAGAAATTGCTGTAAGCCAGGGTGACCGCGGCGTTGGTTTGCGTGTTCCAGGACTGGTAGGTCGGCGCAGTGGCGCCGGGCACGATGGTGGTGTCGGTCGTCCATAGCACAGCGGCGGTGTTAACCGCGCCCGCCGACGTGAAGCCAAAGGACTTGATCGTACCCCGCCAGTCCTTGGGATCGTAGCTGGTCTGGAAATAGCTCGAGTCGCTGGTCAGGGTCGTGCCGCTGGCCACGCCACTGCCACCTGAGCCGGCCTTGGAAGTGATGTCGCTCAAGGCTGCAGACAATGCATTGTTAAGTCCCGCACTGTCGCTCGCCTGGTAGTACTTGCCCTGCCCGTAGGTCGCGGCATCCGCCAACATCTGGTTTGCAGCGGTGAAACCCACGGTATAGGTGTTCATGTTCTGCCTGGGAAAATCCACCGCGTCCCAGCTTTTGCCCGCGGCATCGGTTCCCGTGGAACGCATGTCGATATCGAAGGCGAACTTGGCAATGTCATCCAGGTACAGGGTGTCGCCCTCATCGTCGCCTGAGGGATCGGTACCATCGTTACTGCTGATCCCGTCCCAGTTCGGTAACTGGCTGCCACCCAGCGGATCATCGGTCGGAAAGGTTCGGTCGTAGGTCGGCAGACCATCGGTGATCACCACCCCGTAGTTTTTCTGGCAACGGTACTGAATCGGACTGGTATAGGTGTCGGGCGTCGAGTTGTTGTACGGCGCCATGCCACGGAAATAACGAGTGATCTCGTAATAGGCTTCCGCCAGCGGCGTATTGGCTTGCGCACTCAACTCGTCGATCCCGGCGATCAGTGCGTTGTAATTGGTATCGGCTTGAGCCTGAGTCACAGTGCCGCTGACCGCCGACAAATCGCTGATCGAGCGGGCGATGTAACCGCCGTCATTCTTATGGTTACCGACCGCCAGGTTGAACGTCGACAGGCCGATGCGTAGCGAACGGTTATTGGCCACCAACGTCTTGGAAACGTTGCGCGCCACGTTCATCCGGTAATCGTTGGGGATCGAGCCGTCGGTGAAGTCCCGGTCAGTATTGTTGGCCAGGCTGATCAGGTAGGACAAATAATTCGCCGTATACCGCGTGTCCTCGCTTCCCACCGGATCGGGAAGCTTCAGGCAAAGCGAATCCAGACCGAGAAGGCTGTTTTTATAAAAACCGTACCATCCAGCCTTCGAGCATGTTCCATGAGTCAAACTCGACAAGGCGATATTGTTATCGGTCATGTCCAGGTCGCGGCCTTTCAGGCACGTACCATTGGAGAGGCAAATAGTCACCGGGGTGCGTGCGACCGTCGGGTCGAAGCCGGCTGCCCAGATAATGTTGTTCATACTCCCCGAGTCATCGAGCAGCAGCATCACATTGGCAGGCACGGCGGCGGCGCTCAACAGCGGAGAATCCGAGGGCGTGAAGGCGTAGGTCGGCGAGGCCAGGTAAAGGCTCAAGGCCGCGCCCCAGAGCAGCTGCAATAACCAACGACGCCAGCCTGTGCGAGTCTCAGTACTTCGCATAAATACTCTCCACCACACTGCGCGAGCTGCCCGCGATGCCCACGGCGGTCACCCGATAAAGGGTTGCCGACGTGTTGCTCGGCACATTCACGGCAGTCAGGGTAGTGCCAATGTTCTGCACTCCGTAAAAGCCGCTACCGGAGGCGATCCAGTTCACCCCCGAGGTGGAGTTGAACCCGGCGGCGGTAATGACCGACGCCTCGGCCGGCGGTGCGCACTGGCTGGTGCCACTGCAGACCGGCAATGAGTAGGAGTTCAGTTGCACCGCGCTTTCACCGACCCGCAACGCCGCTTCCGCGCCCTGGAACGACTGGTTGCGCAGGATCACGCTGCTGGTCATTTTCTCCTGCAACGTGGCGCTCTGCATCGACGAGAGACCGATCAATGTCAGCACCAGGAGAAACACCAGGCTGACCAACAGCGCCATGCCGCGCTGGACGTGAGATGTCATGGACGCACGACTCATCGGCCCTCCCCTCATTGCAACCGGTTGCGCAAGGCGGCAACTACGTTGAAGGTTTGATTGCGGACCCGGTTGTTCGGGTCGGTGAGGGTCAGCGTCAGCCGCACACTGCGGATTCGCGCCGGATCGGACGGATTACTGCTGTAACTGGAGGCGGCTGTATCCGTGGCTGAACTGGCGATGCCGAAGCTCACGCCAAAGGCACTGACGTTGTTTACCAGCACCGCCTGAGTCGGCGTGCCAGTGCCGGAGCCCATCAGCAGTTGGTTGTTGCTGAAGCTGTAGACCAGCCGCCGGATTGGAAACGCCAACTGCCCCGATGCCGGCGTGCGTAAACCGGTGTAGGCCGTCGCAGTATTTCGGCAGTCGGAAACCACCGTCCAGGTCGGCACTCCACCACTGCCGCCGACATCTGCGGTGACCAGAGTCAATTTGAGGTTGGCATTGTCCCAACTGATCGGTGTGAGCAGGCTGGCATTGAAATCCCCCGCCGAGCTGGCGTCGGTAATCGTACCCAGGCAACCAAACATGCCGACCATGCGAATTTCCTGAATCATCTTGCTCAGGACGAACCGCGCATCTTCCTGCATGCCGGCAGCGGTGTTCTGGCTGACGTAGGTGTTTTTGGCGGCGATGAAAATCTGCGCCACGCCCAGGACCACGATCAGGCTCAACGCCAGGGCGATCAGCAATTCGATCAGGCCGAAACCTCTGCTGGTTCTGTTCATGGTGTCGTCACCGGATCAACGGTGGCACGGCTGGTGAGGACAAAACTGCGGCGCGAATCGGCGATATTGGCGGCCCGGGAGTCGTCCCAGGTAATGGTGATGGTGTATACCCGCTGGTTGCGGACGATGCTGCCGGTGGCCGTGGCGCCGCCGAAATTGACGATATTGGTGGTGAAGTCGTAGAGGTCCTGATCCCGGGCCACGCTCAAGTTGCCCGAGGTCGGCGGCGTGACGGTGTAATCGGCGCCGGAATTGGCGCGAATGCGGTCCATCATGTCGTAGGCGATAAAACTCGCCTGGCTGGTCATCCGTGAGCTGTCGGTGTACTTCAGCGCATTGAGCTGAATCGCCGCCGCGCCCAACAGACCCACAGCCAGCACCAACAACGCGACCAATACCTCGATCAGCGTCATGCCCTCCTGTGCACGCTTGCTCCAACCCCTCATCCGCAACTTCCACCCAATAGAATTCGTCCGTTCAAACACACATTCAGCGTCCTGCTTTGCGCCCCGAGCACATAACTGATCACCACCGCCGTGGACGGCGCTGCCAAGCCGCCGAGATTGTTGAAATCAATCGCGGTCACTCCTGAGGTTAGCGTCAGAGTTGCTCCGCTGCTCATCGCTGGAACAACCCGCAATACATTGGCCGGATTGCCAGTACCGTCATAAACGCTCAGCTCGCCGGTCCAGACACTGCCGCCGGCCGTCGGGCGAACCCGAGTGGTGAAGCCCCGATCAATCGCCTCAAGCCGCGCGTAATTGAGTGCCCGTTGCAAGTCGCCGACCTCGGTGTCGGCCTTGTTGCTTTGCACCGAGCGGGTGAACGCCGGAACGGCCAGTGTAATCAGGATCAGAAACACCGCGAGCGTGACCAGCAGCTCGATCAGCGTGAAACCTTTTGTACGATGATCCATCAGTGCCCTCCGTTGCCGTCGGCTATACCTGCTTCTACACGCTAGAACATTCGACCGACAGATGTACGGTTGTTTTGCCATTACTCGCGCAAGGATCGCGCGGGCCGCAGCACTCCATGGAGGGAGATGACATGCATCAGCAAGGTTTCAGCCTGATCGGACTGCTCATGGGACTGACGATTGTCGGGATTGTTCTGCACTTGGTCAGTCCGGCGTTCGCTGCACTGACGGAATCGAATCATCGGGAGCAGGCGGCCGAGTCGCTGATCAGTGGGATCCGCCAGGCCAGAACCCTGGCCATAACCCGCAACCAGAACGTGGTCATTCATGGCATCAACGGCGATTGGAGCCAGGGCTGGCGGATCATTCTGGACATCAGCGGCAAAGGGCCAGAGGACAGCAGCAATCCGCTACTGGTCGAGCGCGCAGGTGATGCGCGGACGCCGATTGTCGGCAATTGGTGGGTCAGGCGTTTCGTGCGGTTCAGCAGTCTGGGCCAACCGCTGATGCCCGGGCGGGCATTTCAGGCAGGGACGCTACATATTTGCTCGGCTCGCGAGCCGGTCAGCCAGCTCCAGGTGGTGCTGGCGGCGAGCGGTCGAGTGCGCCTGGCCAACCGTAAGGCTGAGCAGGCGCTGTGTCGAAAGGCGAAAAATATTACAGCAGCGAACGCACGCGCAGCTCTTTAGGCATGGAGAAGGTGATGTTCTCCTCGCGACCGGCCAGTTCATCGGCCCCCGTGGCACCCCAGGCCTGCAATTGCTGGATCACGCCACGTACCAGCACTTCCGGAGCGGAGGCACCGGCCGTGATGCCAATACGCTCGACACCGTCGAACCAGCTCTTTTGCAAGTCTTCGGCACCGTCGATCAGATAGGCCGGGGTGGCCATGCGTTCGGCCAGTTCACGCAGACGATTGGAGTTGGAGCTGTTCGGGCTGCCAACCACCAGCACCACGTCGCATTCGTCCGCCAGTTGCTTGACGGCGTCCTGACGGTTTTGCGTGGCGTAACAGATATCGTCCTTGCGCGGACCGCCGATCGCCGGAAAACGCGCACGCAGGGCGTCGATCACGCGACTGGTGTCGTCCATGGACAGGGTGGTCTGGGTAACGAAAGCCAGCTTTTCAGGGTTGTTCACCTGCAATTCGGCGACATCTTTCTCGTCTTCGACCAGATAGATCGCGCCACCATTGCTGCTATCGTATTGTCCCATGGTGCCTTCGACTTCCGGATGACCGGCATGACCGATAAGGATGCATTCACGGCCGTCGCGGCTGTAACGCGCGACTTCGATGTGCACCTTGGTCACCAGCGGGCAGGTCGCGTCGAACACCTTCAGGCCACGACCTGTGGCTTCGGTACGCACGGCCTGGGAAACGCCGTGGGCGCTGAAGATCACGATCACGTCATCCGGCACCTGATCCAGTTCCTCGACGAAGATCGCCCCACGGGCACGCAGGTCTTCGACGACGAATTTGTTGTGGACCACTTCGTGGCGCACATAGATCGGCGGCCCGAAGACTTCCAGGGCGCGGTTGACGATTTCGATCGCCCGGTCCACGCCGGCGCAGAAGCCACGGGGGTTGGCGAGTTTGATTTGCATGCTGTGCCTCGTGTCTTGCGCGCAAGAAGTTAGATCATTGTAGGAGCAGAGCTTGCTCGCGAAAGCGGTGTGTCAGTCAACATTGATGCTGAATGTGATGACGCCTTCGCGAGCAAGCTCTGCTCCTACAGGTGACCGTATTCGGTCAGTTACAACGCTTTGACGTTGATGATCTCGACGTCAAAGGTCAAGGTCTTACCGGCGAGCGGGTGGTTGAAGTCGATGGTCACTTGCGCGTCATCGAATTCCTTCACCACGCCTGGCAGCTCGGTATTGGCCGCATCATTGAAGATCACCAGCAATCCTGGCGACAGTTCCATGTCCTGGAACTGCGAGCGCGGGATGATCTGCACGTTTTGCGGGTTAGGCTGGCCAAAGGCGTTTTCCGGCTCGATGGACAGGCTGCGCTTGTCGCCGGCCTTGAAGCCGAACAGCGCGGCCTCGAAGCCTGGCAACAGGTTGCCGTCGCCGACCTTGAAGGTCGCCGGGGCTTTGTCGAAAGTGCTGTCGACGGTGTCGCCGTTCTCCAGGCGCAATGCAAAGTGCAAGGTGACTTCCGTGTTCTGGCCGATACGTTGTTCAGCCAATACCTGTTCAGTCATGAACGGTTTCTCCGGTCTTCTTACTTTTGAACATATCCAGCGCGAGCATTACGGCACCGACAGAAATGGCGCTGTCAGCAAAGTTGAACGCCGGGAAATACCAGCGGTTCTGCCAGTGCACCAGAATGAAATCGATCACATGGCCCAAGGCAATGCGGTCGTACAGATTGCCCAGCGCGCCACCCAACACCAGGGCAAGCGCAATCGCCAGCCAGGTGTCGTTGCGCCCCAGGCGCTTGAGCCAGATCACCAGCACCGCACTGACCACCACCGCGATCAAGGCAAACAACCAGCGCTGCCAGCCGGAGCTGTCAGCCAGGAAGCTGAACGCCGCACCGGTGTTGTAGGCCAGGGTCCAGCTGAACAAATCGGGGATCACCACGATTTGCTGGTACATCTCGAGCTTGCCTTCGAAGTAGAACTTGCTGGCCTGGTCAATGACCAGAACCAGCAAACTCAACCAGAGCCAGCTCAGCCGTCCGAAACGGCCAGCCGCATTAGGCATAGTGACGAACCTCGCCCGCGCCGCTGATGTTGTCGACACAACGACCGCAGATTTCCGGATGTTCCGGGTTCACACCGACGTCTTCACGGCAGTGCCAGCAGCGGGCGCACTTGACGTGAGCCGACTTGACGATCTTGAGCTTCAGGCCGCTGACTTCGGTGACCACGGCATCGGCCGGTGCCTGCACCAATGGCGCAACACTGGCGGTCGAAGTGATCAGCACGAAACGCAGTTCGTTGCTCAGCTTGGCCAGGTCGGCGCTCAGCGCGTCTTCGGCGAACAGCGTCACTTCGGCTTGCAGGTTGCCACCGACGGCCTTGGCTGCACGCTGGATTTCCATTTCCTTGTTGACTGCAACCTTGACCGCCATGATCCGGTCCCAGTAAGCGCGATCCAGCTCGAAGCCTTCCGGCAGTTCGCTCAGGCCTTCGTACCAGGTGTTGAGCATCACAGACTCGTTACGCTCGCCCGGCAGGTATTGCCACAGCTCGTCGGCGGTGAACGCCAGGATCGGCGCGATCCAGCGCACCAGCGCTTCGGAGATGTGGAACAGCGCAGTCTGGCACGAACGACGGGCCTTGCTGTCGGCACCAGTGGTGTACTGACGGTCCTTGATGATGTCCAAGTAGAAACCGCCCAACTCCTGCACGCAGAAGTTGTGGATCTTGGAGTAAACGTTCCAGAAACGGTATTCGCCGTAGTGCTCCTGCAGCTCGCGTTGCAGCAACAGCGTGCGATCCACGGCCCAACGGTCCAGGGCGAGCATTTCTTCGGCCGGCAGGAGGTCGGTGGCCGGGTTGAAACCGGTCAGGTTGGAAAGCAGGAAACGCGCGGTGTTACGGATGCGCCGATAAGCGTCCGCACTGCGTTGCAGGATCTGCTCGGAAACCGCCATCTCACCCGAATAGTCGGTAGACGCTACCCACAGACGCATGATGTCGGCGCCCAGGGTGTCGTTGACCTTCTGCGGCGCGATCACGTTGCCCAGGGACTTGGACATTTTGCGACCGGATTCGTCGACGGTGAAACCGTGGGTCAGCAGTTCGCGGTACGGTGCGTGGTCGTCGATGGCGCAACCGGTCAGCAACGACGAGTGGAACCAGCCGCGGTGCTGGTCCGAGCCTTCCAGGTACAGGTCGGCGCGAGGGCCGGTCTCGTGGCCCATCGGGTGCGAACCGCGCAGGACGTGCCAGTGCGTGGTGCCCGAGTCGAACCAGACGTCCAGGGTGTCGCTGATCTTGTCGTACAGCGGCGCTTCGTCACCGAGCAACTCGGCGGCGTCCATCTTGAACCAGGCTTCGATGCCTTCGACTTCGACGCGCTGGGCGACGATTTCCATCAGTTCGACGGTGCGTGGGTGCAGTTCGCCGCTTTCCTTGTTCAGGAAGAACGGGATCGGCACGCCCCAGTTGCGCTGACGGGAGATGCACCAGTCCGGACGGTTGGCGATCATCGAGTGCAGGCGCGCCTGGCCCCAGGCCGGGACGAATTTGGTGTCTTCGATGGCTTTGATCGCGCGTTTGCGCAGGGTGTCGCCCGCTGCTGGCTCTTTGTCCATGCCGATGAACCACTGCGCGGTGGCGCGGTAGATCAGCGGGGTCTTGTGACGCCAGCAATGCATGTAGCTGTGTTCGATGGTGGTGGTGTGCAGCAGCGCGCCGACTTCGGTCAGTTTATCGACGATGGCCGGATTGGCCTTCCAGATGAACTGGCCGCCGAAGAACTCCAGCGATGGCACATACACGCCATTGCTTTGCACCGGATTGATGATGTCATCGTTGACCATGCCGTACTTCTTGCAGGTCACGAAGTCGTCTACGCCGTAGGCTGGCGAGGAGTGAACCACGCCGGTGCCCGCGCCCAGCTCAACGTAGTCGGCCAGGTAAACCGGCGACAGGCGATCGTAGAACGGGTGACGGAAGTTGATCAGTTCCAGCGCTTTACCGGTGGTGGTGGCGATCACCGAACCTTCCAGGCTGTAGCGGGCCAGGCAGGACTCGACCAATTCTTCAGCCAGTACCAGCAGCTTGTCGCCGACGTCGACCAGGGCGTAGTTGAACTCCGGGTGAACGTTCAGCGCCTGGTTGGCCGGGATAGTCCACGGAGTGGTGGTCCAGATCACGATCGAAGCAGGTTTGCCCAACGACGGCAGACCGAACGCGGCAGCCAGCTTGGCTTCGTCGGCGATCGGGAAGGCCACGTCGATGGTCGCGGACTTTTTGTTCTCGTACTCGACTTCCGCTTCAGCCAGGGCCGAACCGCAGTCAAAGCACCAGTTCACAGGCTTCAGGCCCTTGAACACGAAGCCACCCTTGACGATTTCCGCCAGGGCGCGGATTTCACCGGCCTCGTTTTTGAAGTCCATGGTCTTGTACGGGTTGGCGAAGTCGCCCAACACGCCCAAACGGATGAATTCGGACTTCTGGCCTTCGATCTGCTCGGTGGCGTAGGCACGGCACAGTTCGCGGGTCTTGTCGGCGCCCAGGTTCTTGCCATGGGTCACTTCGACTTTGTGCTCGATCGGCAGGCCGTGGCAGTCCCAGCCCGGAACATAAGGTGCGTCGAAACCCGACAGGGTTTTCGAGCGGATGATCATGTCCTTGAGAATCTTGTTCAGCGCATGACCGATATGAATCGTGCCGTTGGCGTACGGAGGACCGTCGTGCAGTACGAACTTCGGACGATCCTTGCCAATCTCGCGCAACTTACCGTACAGGCCAATGCTGTCCCAGCGCTGCAGAATCTGCGGTTCGCGCTGAGGCAGGCCGGCCTTCATTGGGAAGGCGGTGTCCGGAAGGTTTAGCGTGGCTTTATAGTCGGTCATTTAAGGCTCTTCATTAGCGATTGGCGCTAGGTGCGACAGGGCACGGGCGGCGGCGATATCCGCATTGATCGCCGTCTTAAGCGCCTCCAGAGAGGCGAAACGCTGCTCTTCACGCAGCTTGTGGTGGAAAACCACCGTCAAACGCCGGTCATACAGATCGCCGGCAAAATCTAAAAGGTGCACTTCGAGGTGAGCTTTGCCATCCCCTTCGACCGTTGGCCGCACACCAATATTGGCGACGCCTGGCCAGGTCTTGCCATCGATGTCGACGCTGACCAGGTAAACCCCGCTCAACGGCACACGACGACGCTTGAGTTGTACGTTGGCCGTGGGCGTACCCAACTGGCGCGCCAGCTTCTGGCCATGCAGGACCCGACCGGCAATCCGGTACGGGCGACCGAGCAGTTGCTCGGCCAAGGCGAAATCGGCAGCGGCCAGGGCATTGCGGACCTGAGTGCTGCTGACACGAATGCCGTCCAGCTCGACGGTCTGCGCCGCTTCGACGGTAAAGCCCTGAAGGACGCCGGCCTGTTGCAAGTAGTCGAAATCCCCCAGCCGGTCGCAGCCAAATCGGAAATCGTCACCGACTTCCAGATGCTGCACGCCGAGGCCGTCCACCAGAATGGTATCGACGAACTCTCTGGCGCTGAGTTTGCTCAGGCGATGGTTGAAAGCCAGGCACAACACCCGGTCGACACCCTCTTCGGCCAGCAGCTGCAGTTTGTCCCGCAGGCGGGCCAGACGGGCCGGGGCGGTGTCCGGAGCGAAGAACTCCCGCGGCTGCGGCTCGAAAATCACCACGCAGCTGGGCACGCCCAACTCGAGCGCACGCTCTCGCAGCCGGACCAGGATAGCCTGGTGGCCACGGTGAACACCGTCAAAGTTGCCAATAGTGGCGACACAGCCCCGATGCTGGGGGCGCAGGTTGTGGAGACCTCGAACCAGCTGCATAACGCGCTTCTTGCTCATAAAGTGGTCGATTATAACCACACCCGGCGGCCGACGACAGGCAACACCGTAACCCAAAGTAATCGAGCCGACAAAACTGCCGGTTCGCCCATGATTATCGAGATAACGTCTTCAGCTCAAGGCCTTGCGATTGAAGTCACGCAAACGGAAGCCCATCAACAGCAACATGCCGAAATACGCCACGACGCCTGCGATCACCAATGCACCCAGACGCAGCAGCCGCTCAAGCATAGGCCCCTGCCCCCAGGCCGGCATAAAGTGCATCGCACCCAGCAATACTGCAGACATCACCGCTACCGCCACCAGCAATTTGAGCCCGAACTTCGCCCAACCCGGTTGCGGCTGATACATCTGCTGCTTGCGCAATTGATAAAACAGCAAACCGGCGTTGATGCAGGCACCCGCGCTGATGGCCAGGGCCAGGCCAGCGTGCGCCAGCGGACCGATCAGCACCAGGTTGAACAGCTGAGTGACGATCAGGGTGAAAATCGCGATTTTCACCGGAGTGCGGATGTTTTGTTGCGCATAGAAGCCCGGCGCCAGCACTTTGATCACGATAATCCCCAGCAAGCCGACGGAATAAGCGATCAACGCGCGTTGAGTCATGGCCGCATCGAAAGCACTGAAATGGCCATACTGGAACAGCGAAACCGTCAGCGGTTCAGACAGAATCCCCAACGCCAGGGCGCACGGCAACACCAGCATGAAGCACAGGCGCAGCCCCCAATCGAGGATTCGCGAGTATTCGTGGCGATCCTGGCTGGCATAGGTCTTGGCCAGCGTCGGCAACAAAATCGTGCCCAGCGCCACACCCAGCACGCCGGATGGCAATTCCATCAGGCGGTCGGCGTAATACATCCAGGACACGGAGCCGGCCACCAGAAACGAGGCAAATATAGTATTGATGATCAGCGAAATCTGACTCACCGAAACGCCGATGATCGCGGGCAGCATCTGTTTCATGACCCGCCAGACACCGCTATCGCGCAGATTCAAACGCGGCAGTACCAGCATGCCGATCTTTTTCAGGTGCGGCAGTTGATAGAGCAGCTGCGCCAGCCCACCCACCAGAACGGCCCAGCCCAGCGCCATCACCGGCGGATCGAAATACGGCGTCAGGAATACTGCAAAGATGATCATGCTGACATTGAGCAGGGTCGGCACGAAAGCTGGCACCGAGAAGCGGTTCCAGGTGTTGAGGATCGCCCCGGCCAGCGACGACAGGGAGATCAGCAATATATAAGGGAAAGTGACCCGCAGCAGATCGGTTGTCAGCCGGAATTTTTCAGGAGAATCGACGAAACCCGGTGCCGTGGCCCAGATAACCCAGGGGGCGGCGAGCATGCCCAACGCAGTGACCAGCGCCAGTACCAGTGTCAGCAGGCCTGAGACGTAGGCAATGAAGGTTCGCGCCGCCTCCTCGCCCTTTTGGCTTTTGTATTCGGCAAGAATCGGCACAAACGCCTGGGAAAATGCCCCTTCGGCGAAGATCCGCCGCAGCAGATTGGGCAGCTTGAAGGCGATAAAGAAGGCGTCAGTCGCCATTCCGGCACCAAATGCACGGGCGATTAGAGTGTCACGAACAAACCCCAACACCCGGGAAAGCATCGTGATAGAGCTGACAGCGGCCAACGATTTGAGCAGATTCATTGAAAGAGTTTGTGCCTGTCGATAAACAGCAGGCGAACAACGCGCCCACTTATGCGATACTCCGCGCCGCAACAGCACAGAGCCAAAGCTCGCGAGTTTACAGGTCGCGCGCCGGAAAGAAATATCCAGCGCACCGTCCCCTTGAAAACGTAGCGAGCGAAGGCAAGACAAGGCGAAAGCAGGCGAGAAAGCGGAGTTGACTTTAGTCAATGAGCATTTCGAGTCTGCTTTCAACGCTGTATTGCCGAGCGCAGTAGTTTTCATGGGGCCGGAACCGGCCACTTAGCGGAACGTCTCTTCCGCCCTTGACAAGACATCAACTCATCGGCATGATTCGCGGCCTATTTTGTTTGCTATTTCCTAAAAAGTCTTTCGAGGAGCTCGACGGTGGCCAACACACCTTCCGCCAAAAAACGTGCAAAACAGGCTGAGAAGCGTCGCAGCCACAACGCCAGCCTGCGTTCCATGGTTCGTACCTACATCAAGAATGTAGTTAAAGCCATCGACGCAAAAGACGCTGCTAAAGCTCAAGCTGCTTACGTTCTGGCCGTGCCAGTTATCGACCGTATGGCCGATAAAGGCATCATCCACAAGAACAAAGCTGCTCGCCATAAGAGCCGCCTGAATGGCCACGTCAAGGCCCTGAACGTTGCCGCTGCTGCCTAAGCGACGCGCTCGTTAAAAAACCGACCTCAGGGTCGGTTTTTTATTGCCTGCGATTTATTAAATACAATGCAAAAAAAATGTGGGAGCAAGCAGACTCACCCCCACACCTGGACCTTCGTTATCTTACTGAGCGTGCGTCCACGGCAGAATCGGAATTGCCGTCACTGCATTCTGCGGACTGCCCTCGATCAAGCGATCGCTGTAGACCAGATACACCAGGGTATTGCGCTTCTTGTCGAGGAATCGCACTACCTGCATAGTCTTGAATACCAGCGAGGTGCGCTCCTTGAATACCTCCTCGCCATCCTTGAGCTCACCCTTGAAGCTGATCGGCCCGACCTGGCGACATGCAATAGACGCCTCGGCGCGATCCTCGGCCAATCCCAGACCACCTTTCACGCCACCCGTCTTGGCACGCGACAGGTAACAGGTCACGCCCTCCACTTTCGGATCATCAAACGCCTCGACAACAATACGGTCGTTCGGGCCGACGAATTTGAACACCGTCGACACCTGGCCAATTTCCTCGGCCGAGGCCAGCAATGGCATCGCCAACAACAAGCCCAATAATCCTTTTGCCACACACATTCAGGTATTCCTTCAGACCAGAATCAGGTTATCCCGGTGAACCAGCTCCGGCTCCGCCATGTAACCCAACAGACCGATAATCGCCTCAGACGACTGACCGATGATTTTTTGTGCTTCCAGAGCACTGTAGTTAGCCAGGCCACGGGCGATTTCACGACCGTCCGGCGCCACACAGACCACCATTTCGCCGCGACGGAAGCTGCCCTGGACCAGCTTTACACCTACCGGCAGCAAACTTTTGTTGCCCTGAGACAGCGCGGTCACCGCACCCGCGTCCAGCACCAGCGTGCCGCGAGTCTGCAGATGCCCGGCCAACCACTGTTTGCGGGCCGCCAGCATGCCGCGCTCAGGCGACAGCAAAGTGCCGATGCGCTCGCCAGCCTTGAGGCGATCCAGCACTCGCTCAATACGCCCACCAACGATGATGGTGTGCGCACCAGAGCGCGCCGCCAGACGCGCAGCGCGCAGCTTGGTCTGCATGCCGCCACGCCCCAGCGCACCACCAGTACCACCGGCTACCGCATCGAGCGCCGGATCGTCGGCCCGCGCCTCATAAATCAGCTTGGCGTCGGGATTGTTGCGTGGATCAGCATCGAACATGCCATCGCGATCGGTGAGGATCACCAGCAAATCGGCTTCGACCAGATTCGCCACCAGCGCCGCCAACGTATCGTTGTCGCCGAAACGGATTTCGTCAGTGACCACGGTGTCGTTTTCGTTGATCACCGGGATCACCTTCAACTCGACCAGCGCACGCAGGGTGCTACGAGCATTCAGGTAGCGCTTGCGGTCGGACAAATCGTCGTGAGTCAGGAGAATCTGTGCGGTATGCCGACCATGTTCGGCGAAGCTCGACTCCCAGGCCTGCACCAACCCCATCTGACCGATGGCGGCAGCCGCCTGCAACTCGTGCATCGCACTGGGTCGTGAGGTCCAGCCCAGACGGCTCATGCCCGCCGCCACTGCCCCGGAGGACACCAGCACCAGTTCAACGCCCGCCTCATGCAGGGCAACCATCTGCTCGACCCAGACACCCATTGCTGCGCGATCCAGGCCTTTGCCGTCCGCCGTCAGCAAAGCGCTGCCGATCTTCACGACCCAACGCTGCGCACCTGTCACCTTGCTCCGCATCATCTTCAACCTTAGCTTGAGGGCAGCGCGACCTGGCACTGCCCGTGACGTTATTCGTGGTTCTTCGTGACCAACAGTCGATTTCCAGATACTAAAACGCCGCTCCAGTGAGCGGCGCTTAAGTTTATCGCAACGAATCAGTCACGCACGTAAATGATTTCCGGACCGTCTTCGTCATCCACATCTTCTTCGTCCCAATCGTCGTCACCGATGTCATGGACCGACTTCACGCCGCTGCGGCGCAGAGCACGCTGATCGTCCAGCGCCTGCAACTGGGCGCGCGCTTCATCTTCGATGCGCTGATCGAGTTCAGCCAGCTCTTCCTTGTAGGCCGGGTCGTTAGCCAGGCGATCGGCGCGATCTTCCAGGTAACGCATGATGTCGTGGCACAGGCGCTCGGTGCCTTGCTTGGCGATCGCCGAGATCACATAGACCGGACCGGTCCACTCCAGACGATCAACGATCTCCTTGACGCGAGCATCGTGCTCTTCCTCAAGGATCTGGTCACACTTGTTCAGCACCAGCCAGCGATCACGCTCGGCCAGGGACGGACTGAACTTGGTCAGCTCGCTGACGATCACTTCAGCGGCATCAGGCGCACTGGTGTCATCCAGCGGCGCCATGTCGACGAGGTGCAGCAGCAGACGCGTACGCGACAAGTGCTTGAGGAAGCGAATCCCCAGGCCCGCGCCGTCGGAAGCACCTTCGATCAGGCCCGGAATATCCGCGACCACAAAGCTCTTCCAGCGATCGACACTGACCACACCCAGGTTCGGCACCAATGTGGTGAACGGGTAGTCGGCGACTTTCGGCTTGGCGGCCGACACCGAGCGAATGAAGGTACTTTTGCCGGCGTTCGGCAAACCGAGCAGACCGACGTCCGCCAACACCTTCATTTCCAGTTTCAGGTCGCGCTGCTCACCCGGCTTGCCCGGCGTAGTCTGGCGCGGCGCACGGTTGGTACTGGATTTGAAACGAGTGTTACCCAGACCGTGCCAGCCGCCCTGAACCACCATCAGCTTCTGGCCGGCCTTGGTCAGGTCGCCAATGACTTCCTGGGTGGCAGAGTCGATCACTGTGGTACCTACCGGCACCCGCAGGATCAGATCCTCACCTTTTTTGCCGGTGCAGTCGGTACTGCCACCGTTGGAACCGCGCTCGGCATCGAAGTGCCGGGTGTAACGGTAGTCGACCAGGGTGTTCAGGTTTTCGTCGGCCATCATGTAGATGGAACCGCCATCACCACCGTCACCGCCGTTCGGGCCGCCGTTTTCAATGAATTTTTCTCGACGGAAACTCATGCAACCGTTGCCACCGTCGCCGGCCTTTACTCGAATCGATACTTCATCAACAAACTTCATAACAAAACGCCTCTCGCCATACGGACGAGCCGAAAAACAACCAAGACATAAGACTCTTGCAAAAATGAGCGCAGCGACCTCAATCAACGACCGCCAATACAGCGCTGGAGCCCATCACAAACAGCTTTGCAAGAGACTCACCCCACAAACGAAAAAGCCCCGTCGCAAGACAGGGCTTTTCCAGCGATCGCGCAATTAAGCTGCGACGACGCTCACGTAACGACGACCGAAGGCGCCTTTTACTTCAAACTTGATCACGCCTTCGATTTTCGCGAAGAGGGTGTGATCTTTACCCATACCAACGCCGTAGCCAGCGTGGAATTGGGTGCCGCGCTGACGCACGATGATGTTACCGGCCTTGATGACCTGGCCGCCATACATCTTCACGCCAAGGCGTTTGGCTTCTGAGTCGCGACCGTTACGGGTACTACCACCAGCTTTTTTGTGTGCCATGAGTTCAATTCTCCTAGTGAGGAATTAGGCTGATTAAGCCTGAATACCGGTGATTTTGATCTCGGTGTACCACTGGCGGTGGCCCATACGCTTCATGTGGTGCTTACGGCGACGGAACTTGATGATGCGGACTTTATCGTGACGACCTTGGGAGATCACTTCAGCCACAACGGTAGCGCCAGGAACAACTGGAGCGCCGATATTCACGTCGTCGCCATTGGCAACCAACAGAACGCGATCAAAAGTTACGGATTCGCCGGTAGCGATTTCCAGTTTTTCGATCTTCAGGTATTCACCTGGAGCAACTTTGTACTGCTTGCCACCAGTAACGATTACTGCATAAGACATGGTATTTCTCCGATAATCCTGCTCACCCAGCTCTTTATAAGAAGAGGTATTGGCTGGCATGGCTGCATAAGGCTGGAAGGCCTGTTTGCAATTGCGTAAGGCAGGTGCTGCCCAGGAAGTTCAGGGTGCGCGATTGTACGCAAGCTACTCTGGCGTTGCAAGTGGCCGTCCATCGCGCCTTGACAGGCCCGGACGTGGGTCCTAGCATGCCGCGCAACCCTTCTGGAGCAACTGTCGCTGATGCAACCCCAAGCTTTCTACCGCGCGGTGGCGGACGATTTTAGCGCCGTCGACGGCATCATCAAGAAGCAGCTGACTTCCCGAGTGCCGCTGGTATCGAAAATCGGCGACTACATTACCTCGGCTGGCGGCAAACGCCTGCGTCCCTTGCTCGTGCTGCTGTGCGGCAAGGCACTGGGCCGCGAAGGCGATGACCTGCGCCTGCTGGCCGCGACCATCGAGTTTCTGCACACCGCCACCCTGCTGCACGACGACGTCGTCGACATGTCCGGCATGCGCCGTGGCCGTTCGACCGCCAATGCCATGTGGGGCAACGCGCCGAGCGTGCTGGTGGGCGACTTCCTGTATTCGCGCTCTTTCGAAATGATGGTCGAACTGGGCTCCATGCCGGTAATGAAGATCCTTTCGCAAGCCACGCGCATCATCGCTGAAGGCGAGGTGCTACAGCTGTCGAAGGTCCGCGACGCCAGCACCACCGAAGAAACCTACATGGAAGTCATTCGCGGCAAAACCGCGATGCTCTTCGAGGCTTCGACCCACAGTGCCGCGGCCCTGGCCGGCGCCTCGCTGGAACAGAGCGAAGCGCTACGCACCTTCGGCGATCACCTGGGCGTGGCCTTCCAACTGGTCGACGACCTGCTGGACTACCGTGGCGATGCCGAGACCTTGGGCAAGAACGTCGGTGACGACCTGGCCGAGGGCAAGCCGACGCTGCCGCTGATCTACACCATGCGCGAAGGCACTCCGGAGCAGGCCGCACTGGTTCGTCAGGCGATCCAGAAAGGTGGCATCGAAGACCTGGAAAGCATTCGCGAAGCGGTCGAAGCTTCCGGCTCGCTGGATTACACCGCGCAACTGGCCCGCGACTACGTGGCCCGTGCGATCAAGTGCCTCGGCGCCCTGCCCGCCAGCGAATACCGCGATGCGCTGGTGGAATTGAGTGAATTTGCGGTCGCTCGCACGCACTGATATTCATAGCAAATTCAAAAGATCGCAGCCCTCGGCAGCTCCACATGGGTACACCAAGGAGCTGCCGAAGGCTGCGATCTTTTGCTGTTCGCCCCCTCCTGCGATAAATCCCTATATAATGTGCGCTTTTTAGCCATCCTGAATCCAAGGAGCTTTAGTGAGCACGTTGCCACCCTGCCCGAAATGCAATTCCGAATACACCTACGAAGACGGCGCACAGCTGATCTGCCCGGAGTGCGCCCATGAGTGGTCCGCCACTGGCGAAGCCGAAGTAGCGTCCGACGATACCGTGAAAAAGGACTCGGTCGGCAATGTGCTGCAGGACGGCGATACCATCACCGTGATTAAGGACCTCAAGGTCAAAGGCACTTCCCTGGTGGTCAAGGTCGGCACCAAGGTCAAGAACATCCGCCTGTGCGATGGCGACCACGACATCGACTGCAAGATCGACGGCATCGGCCCGATGAAACTCAAATCCGAGTTCGTCAGAAAAGTCTGAGCCCGCTGTATTCCATCCCGCGCCCTGCGTGGGATGGTGCTTTGCCCTTCCCGCCTCACCCAGCACTCCTCGCAATAGCCAAACGCCAGCCGTTTTGACCTTACGCAATCCTTACCCGATAAAAAACGCAAACCGCCAATAGGCCCTTGCTATTTAATGAATAGGAATTATTCTCATTGAACCCAATCAATGGAGATGAGACCCATGACTTATTTGATCGATGCCTGGCTGGACCGCCCACATCCCTACCTCAGAATCCTGCATCGGGAAACCGGGGAAGTCTGTGCGGTGCTTGAAGAAGAAGCCTTGAACGAGCTGCAGGATCAGGGTGATCTGGACGTCAACGGCCTGAGTTCCAGTGAGCCGGTGGTACTCAAGGAGCTGGTGCGCAATCTGTTTCTGTTTTGCTATGCCCGGGCGTTGCGCCCGAGTCATGACCTGAATACCAAGTTCGAGGTATGAAGATCATTTGTAAAAATGCCGGAGCTGGCCCTGCAGGAGCGGGCCAGCTCCAACACCGGGATTACAGAACGTCGAGCAGTTCGACGTCGAATACCAGTACGCTGTGCGGCGGAATGCTGCCAACGCCTTGAGCGCCGTAAGCCAGTTCGCTCGGCACGTACAGACGCCATTTGCTGCCGGCGTTCATCAGTTGCAGGGCTTCGGTCCAGCCAGCGATAACGCCGCCTACCGGGAATTCTGCAGGCTGGCCGCGCTCGTAGGAGCTGTCGAACACAGTGCCGTCGATCAGAGTGCCGTGGTAGTGAGTGCGCACTTGATCTTCACGGGTTGGCTTGGCGCCTTCACCTTGAGTCAGCACTTCAAATTGCAGGCCCGAAGCCAGAGTAGTGATGCCTTCACGCTTGGCGTTTTCAGCCAGGAAAGCCAGGCCTTCGCCAGCAGCAGCTTCAGCCTTGGCAGCCGCTTCAGCTTGCATGATCTCGCGGATCACTTTGAAGCTGGCGGACATTTCTTCCTGACCCACACGGCTTGGCTTGCCGGCGAACGCGTCAGTCAGACCCGCCAGGATTGCGTCCAGGCTCACGCCCGGTGGCGGATTGTCACGCAGCTGGTCGCCCAACTGACGGCCAATGCCGTAGCTGACGCGGGTTTCATCGGTGGACAGATTTACTTCGGACATGACACTGCTCCGCTGTGCGGACGGCCCTGGAACTTGCCGTGCGTGCACAGCGCATCCCGGAGCGCCCGGAATCAAAAGGGCGAGCAGACTAGCACAGATGCCGCCACGTTGATGAGCGGCGTCAGCCCTGTTACGCAGAACGGAAGGTGCCCGGTAATTTCGGACTTTCCTCGGCGCTGGTACCGCACATTTCATCATGGGCCGAGGTACATACAACGTTGAATGGCTTGGGACAGTCGTGAAGCACTTCACGCGCATGCTCGACCGACCGCAGCTGCAATGTCTCGCCATGAGCATCGAGCACTGGATGCGCCGTACCATGCATCCGAGCCTCCAGCACGTAGAACACGCCTTCCATCGAGATCAGGTTCAACTCATCGATCTTTCCGGCGATGGCAAACGCATTCAACTCTTGCAGGTTCATGAGCGCACCTCACGCAGTGGAGAGCCAGGGTTCTTACAGGGATATGCCTCGACGCGCCAAAGTACAAGCCACAAACGACACCGCCCGTCTGTTTCGCAACAGACGGGCGGTGCGGTGGACCGAGTAAGGGCGGATCAGTGCTTGGTCAGCTTGTCCAGATAACCCATGGCAAACGCCGACACCACGAAGGTCATGTGGATGATCACGTACCACTGCAAATGCTCCGGATCGACGTTCTTGGCGTCCATGAAAATCCGCAGCAAGTGGATTGACGAAATTGCCACGATGGAAGCCGCGACCTTCATCTTCAACGAAGACGAATCCATGGTGCCCAACCAGTTGAGCTTCTCCTTGCTGTCGTCGATATCCAGTTCGGAAACGAAGTTCTCGTAACCGGAGATCATCACCATCACCAGCAAGCCGCCTACCAGCGCCATGTCGATCAGCGACAACAACACCAGAATCAGATCCGACTCGGCCATCGAGAACACGTTAGGGATGACGTGGATGACTTCCTGGAAGAATTTCAGTGCCAACGCCAGCAAGCCCAGCGACAAACCGAAATAGATCGGCGCCAGCAACCAGCGGGAGGCGTACATTGTATTTTCGATAAAGCGTTCCATTGAGTCTCACACAAGGGGCTGGAAATGGCGGCGAGTATAACAGCCGCCTGTTACACCCAGAAACCGCCGGAAAATCCGCAACCTGCGTGTGTGTGACAAAGTTTTTCTGCTAGTGTCCAGATCAATGACAGGTCAGCGACATCGGACAGGAAAACTGGAAATGGATGTGCGATTGCCCTTAACGAGTGCCGGACTTTGCCTCGCATTGCTGCTCGGTGGTTGTTCACCCAGCGATGAGAAACGCCAGGTCAGCCTCGAAGAAAAGACCGCGCAGTTCGAAAAGTCTCTGGAGGCGATCAAGGATCCGAAACTCAAGGACGTCGTGACCGAACTCGGCGGTTCACTGCTGCTGCTCGAGCGTGCGCAACTCAAGCTCGACAGTAAACCGGTGGTCACCGAATACGGCGAAGATGCCCTCGCCGTATTCAAGCACTACCCCACGCCCCAGGCGCTGGTCGACACTTACATCAACGGGCTGTTCGTGCTGCACAAGGAGTCCAGCTCGGATTACCTGACCGATCTGCAACCGGTATTCCCCCTCCACTTCAACACCCCTGGCGCATTCCTTTTCCCTCATGACCTGGAATGGCAATCGGTGACCCTCAGCAACAAGCGCGTCATCGCGTTTCAGCCGGAATGGTCGGAAACCGATCCCGGCATTCAGCTGAGCCCGTCGAGCTCCAACCTGACCAACCCCGATGATTTGACGGTGACCTACCCCTTCATTGAAGGCCTGGATGTGGACAAGAAACACCTGCCACAACCGGTGAGTCTGCAAGGCAAGGTGGAGGTCATCGCCCCACGCCGAATCTACAGCTTCGACCTGACAAAAAAGGACGTCGGCCAGACGCGCACCAATGACAACCTTAGTGTCACGCTGCTGAAGCTTGAAAAAAACCATGCCGAAATCGAATTCAGTAACAGCGCACCACCGGCCCCCGAGGTTCGCGATACACCGCCCAACCCGCTGATCGTTCAGGCCAGGGACAGCACCGGGCAATTCCTCTCGCGCTCGGGCGCGATCCATGAAACCGCCGCGCAAATTGCGTTCTATCAAAAACAACTGGCGCAAATGCAACAGCAGAAAGCCTGGAGCGAAGCGTTCGAAAAACAGCTCGAGGACGACCAGCGTGCCTTTGAAAAACAACAAACCCGACAGTACGCCAAGGTGTACTTCAACGGACCGATCGACACGCTCGAAGTCAGCTTGCTGGACTTCTCGGCGGTCACGGTGACCCGCAAGAACCTGGACCTGCCAGTACGCCGCTTCGACCCGCACACGACGGAAAAAGCCATCCAGCCACTGACATTGCCCGTGGTGGTATACGACGACCAGGCTGCGACCTGGCTCAAGGGTGCGACGCTGGACGAAAACCAACTGAAAAAAAGCATCAGTATCAGCCAGTCGATCGAAGACCCGAGCGCCGCACGCATTGAATTCAATCACCCCAGAAACTTCAATGACGAACTGCTCGGCACCTCGTTCAATCCCGGCGAAAGTCCCGTGACGTTCTTTACCCAAGACAGCAATGGCCGGCGCGACGGGCCGATCGAGCTGCCACCGGAGGCGTATCAGGTCGACCCGCTACGCGGCAGCATCACCTACGATCTGAATCTGTTTGCAGAAACTCCGGCCTACGCGGTCGGCTCCATGCCGCTGTTCCTGGCGACTGTCGACAAGCAAACCTACGACGCCCACCAACTGCCCAAGGGCCTGGCGCTCAAAGGGAATGAGTTGGTGGTTGATCTGAAGCTGTTCCCCGACCAGGACTGGCGCTTTTTCGCCAAGGACGACAGTGGCAACTATCTGAAGGAGATTCTTTCGGTCAGTCACGACGCGAACGCGCAAGGTCCGGGGTTATTCGCAGTGCATTACTTCTACGGCCAGCCCACACGTCTGGAAACTTATCAGCGAACCAACCTCACCACCGTGCAATACGGTTTCGAGGTCAAACTCGACAAGACCGAGCCAGGTAACCTGGATCAATAGCCTGGATCAGCCTTCAGGTCGAAACCCGGGACCGGCAAGGTTGTGGAAACGGCCACCGTTGATCTCTCGCAACTGGGCTTGCAGGTGCAGGCACCAGATTTGCGGATCATCGGCCAGCTCGTAGCCATGCAGAGTCAGACTTTCGACGATGGTGTCGAGGATCGATTCAGCCACGACCGGCCCACGGAACGGGCCTTGAGCCTTGATGGCTGAAGGTTGCTCGCCGGCCATTCCGGCGGCAAAAAGCAAGGTCCACATGCCCGTATCTCCCGCCAGCGGGCGGATAGCACATTCGATACGGGTCACAAGGCCCAGGCATTGACGGGTGAGGCAGAGGTTGCGCGACATGGCGGCGACCCTCGGTAGATCCGGTATTCAGCCTCCACGGGAAGGCTGTCTCGATCCAGTGATAACTGTCGATATCCTTGAGCAGAGAATAGAAGAAAAGTTCAGCTCGCACGCGGCCCGCAGCCAGAAGGCGCCGAGTGGTCGCCGTGCAAATATTGACGCCAGAGATGTGACGAGGGGGTTTGCCCCGTTGGGCTGCGAAGCGGCCCCGAAATTTATCAGACAGACCTCATCGCCGATTTGACGACTGCTACGCAGCTGAACGGGGCGGTGCGGCGGTCCGACAAGCTCCCTCGCCACAGGGAGCCTCCTCAGTTTCGAGATTGACTCAGGCCGGTTTGACTTCCAGCAATGCTTCCTGCGCCAACTCTTTTTCGGCCTCCTTGAGGTCTTCGTCGCTGACCATTTCCGCGATCACCCGCAAGCGTTCCACCACCCGCGCGTTGACGCTGCCCTCGGGAAAGTCGCCATTCTCATCCGGCGTACCGGCCGGCTCGCCGACCAGCAGGCTCAGTGCTTCGTCGGCCTGGCGCACCGCGTAGACATGGAACTGCCCCGCGCGCACCGCCGCCAGCACCTTCTCGTCGAGCATCAGCGTGGCGACGTTAGCCTGAGGAATGATCGCTCCCTGCTCGCCCGTCAGGCCGCGAGCCTCGCAGAGCCGGAAGAAGCCTTCGATCTTCTCGTTGACCCCGCCTACCGCCTGCACCTCACCGAACTGGTTGATCGAACCGGTAATCGCAAAGCACTGCTTGAGTGGAGTTTTCGACAAGGCCGAGATCAGCGTGCAGGCCTCGCCCAACGATGCGCTGTCGCCGTCGACGTAACCGTAGGACTGCTCTAGGGCGATGCTTGCGGAAATCGCCAACGGGAACTCCTGGGCATAGCGGCTGCCCAGGTACCCGGTGAGGATCATCACGCCTTTGGAGTGAATCGGCTGGCCGAGGTTGACCTCGCGCTCGATGTCGACGATGCCGCTGCCGCCCGGATACACCGTGGCGGAAATCCGCGCCGGTATCCCGAAGGCCGAATCGCCGACTTCCAGTACCGTCAGCCCGTTGCACTTGCCGACCGCCGCGCCATCGGTGTCGATCAGAATGATCCCGGCCAGCATGTCATCGAGAATCCGCGCCGAAACTCGTCCGGTACGGGTAGCCTTGGCCTTGAGCGCACGCTCGATGTGCCCGGCGTCAGTCATCTCGTCACCCGCCAGGTCGCGGATGAAATCCGCCTCGCTGACCAGTTGGAACAGATCGCCGATCCGTGCCGACAAACGTCCCTGGTGCTCGGCCAGACGTGCGCTGTAAGTCGCCAGACGCGCCACCGCATCCGCGGTCAGCGGCGCCATGCCTTCTTCCGAGGTACGGGTTTTGAGCAACTGGGCGAACTGCTCCAGGCTTTCGTCGACCATCGGAATGTCTTCATCGAAATCCACCAGGACGCGGAACATCTCCTGGAAGTCCGGATCGAGGTCTTGCAGCGTGTAGTAGAGCTGCCGGGCGCCGATGATCACGACTTTGACCTGCAACGGAATGTGTTGCGGCGTCAGCGTCACGGTGGCCAGACGGCCCAGCTCACCCAGCGGGGATTCCATTTTCAGCTTGCGCGATTGCAAGGCACGCTTGAGCGCATCCCACACGAATGGCTCGCTGAGCATTTTTTCCGCTTCGAGGATCAGGAAACCGCCGTTGGCCCGGTGCAATGCACCCGGTCGCAACTGCCGATAGGTGGTGTAGAGCGCGCCCTGATCGGTGCTGTATTCGATGCGGCCGAACAGGTTGTCGTAGGTCGGGTGCGGCTCGAACACCACCGGCGCACCGCCGCTGTGCGGATGCCCGACCACCAGGCTCGGGGCGTATTGCTCTTCAAGCAATTTGCGGGCGATGGCGTCGGTCTTGCTGTCATCCACCAGTTGCTCGACCACCGTTTTGAGCAGGTACACCTGCATCGCTTGCAAGTAACCGCAAACGCCTGCGTTTTCCGCGTACTTTTCCGACAGCGGCGCCAGCAAGGGCTGCAAGGCCAGGGTGATGGTTTCTTCGTTGAGCTGGCGCAGCTGATTGCTCGACTCGCGCTTCCATTGCGGCAGGCTGGCGAGCTCTTCGTTCAACCGCTCTTCGAGCCCGGAAATGTCATCATGAAAGCGCTCGCGCTCGGCTTCCGGCAACTGGGCGAATTCCGCCTCATCCAGGGCCTTGCCTTCGCTCATCGGGGTGAAGGCAATGTTGCTGCTGTCGCGGTAGAGCGCGACGTCTTTCTCCAGCGCCAGACGCTCGATCACATCCAGCGCACGGTCATAACGCTGGTTGAACGCACGGTCGATGGCGCTTTTCTTCTGCTGGTAGGACGGGTGCTCGAATACTGCCGGAAAGGTCGCCAGCAGGTTGTCGATCAAGCCGTTGATATCACCGATAAAAGCCCCGGCGGTGCCCGACGGCAATTCCAGGGCGCGAGGCTCGCGAGGCTCATCGAAATTATTGACGTAGACCCAGTCGGCCGGGGTCTGCAGGCGTTTGCCTTCGGCCTTGAGGTAGCGTTTGACGAACGAAAACCGGCCGGTGCCGGGCTCGCCCATGACGAACACGTTGTAACCGGGGCGCGGCATGGCCACACCGAACTGCAAGGCTTCGACCGCACGTTCCTGGCCAAGCACACCGCGGAAGGGCTCCAGATCATTGGTGGTAGAGAAGCTGAACTGTTCAGCGGAAAACGGACGGGTCAGCGCTTCAGGCGCTAGACGCAAGCTGGCAGCAACAGGATCAGGCATCGGGCTTCCTTACATCAGGCGGGGCAGATAACGGCATTCTGGCGCTGCCTGTACCCACTGGCAAGGCGCACCTCAAGCCAAAGCTTAGACAAGCCCCCATCCACGGGCCGCGCGGGTCAAAATCAAGGTTTTCAGGGAATGTTTCGCAAAAAATCACGGAACCCCTGGAACCTGCCTAAACTCCAAACTGCGCGGCTGGAACGAATAACCGGCCCACTGGCACCATTAGGGGCCAGCACCCTGTCCATTGGTATGCACACAAAGAGAACATAGCTATGAAACGGATTCTTCTTGGTACTCTCTTCACCGTTGTATCCATCAACGCCATGGCTCAGGCGCCAGGCGGTCCGGACTGCGGTTGGGGCAACATGCTGTTCGAAGGTCAGCGTGGCACCCCGGCACACTTCCTGGCATCCACCACCAACGGCACCTCCGGTAATGCAACTTTCGGCATGACCTCCGGCACCAACGGTTGCTCGACCAATGCGGCGCTGACCTATGGCGGCAAATCCTGGATTGCCATGAATGGCATGATGAACGAGCTGTCCGAAGACATGGCTAAAGGTCAGGGCGAAGCGCTGACCACTTACGCCGTGGTACTGGGCGTGGCGCCGGAAGACCGTGCGCACTTCGCCGCCGTGACTCATCAACACTTCCAGCAAATTTTCAGCAAGGCTGACGTGACCGCTGAAGACGTGCATACCAATACCCTGGCCGTATTGAAGAACGATCCTCGTCTGGCCAAGTACGCCACTCAAGCTTAAGCTCGACCCGTCCCGCTCTCTTTGGGGAGCGGGTTTTATTTTTGACCCTGGCCCTTTTTGGCCTGCCCCTTTGGGTCTTTGTTACTTTCGACTTAAGTTGCTCACTATGCTCAAACGCCTTGCCTGGCTGGCGCTCTGTGTCTGCGCCCCGCTGTCCGCCGCGCCCCACATCGACAATCAACGTTTGCAGCAACTGGCCAACGACCCCTTCTGGATTTCCCTGGGTCATTACGAAACCGCCAAGCTCGGTGGCTGGCGCAGCTATGTCAGCGACAAGAAATTCTTTCTCGCCCCCGACGGCAACGAACACCCCGACCGCGAACTGGCGGCGACCGTACAAGCACTGTATGCCCCGGCCAGTGCCGGCGAGCAACATGCGCAATGCGTCTATCCGGCCCGTACTCGCTGGCTCAAGGCGCAACTTGACCTGACGGATCTGCCGTCGCTGGACTGTGCTGAATTCAAGCAATGGTTCAAGGACGTTTCACCCCACAGTGCGGTGATGATTTTCCCGGCCGCCTACCTGAACAGCCCGTCGTCGATGTTCGGCCATACCTTGCTGCGCATCGATCAGGCCGATGTGCAGCGCGACAAGACCTCGCTGCTCAGTTACGCGATCAACTTCGGCGCCTACATCGAAGGGTCGGACAACAGCATTTTGTACGCGTGGAAAGGCCTGATGGGTGGTTATCCCGGGCTGTTTGCACTGGTGCCCTATCAGGAAAAACTCTCGGAGTACCGTAGCCTCGAAAACCGCGACCTGTGGGAATACCGCCTGAACCTGACCCAGCAGGAAACCGAGCGCATGGTCGAGCATGTCTGGGAGCTCAAGCAGATCCAGTTCGACTACTTCTTCTTCGATGAAAACTGCTCCTATCGCCTGCTTGAGCTGCTGCAGGTGGCGCGGCCGGGCCTGAAGCTGACCGATCAGTTCCCGTTGACCGCCATTCCCACCGACACCGTCAAAGCGGTGAAACAGGCCGGACTCGTGGAGTCGATCGAATATCGCCCGTCCCGCGAGCGTGAACTGCTGAGCCGCGCGCAGCCGTTGACCGATGAAGAGCAGCAGTGGGTGCTGAAAATCAGCGCCGATCAGAAGCAATTGCAGGAACCGGCGTTCAAGGCGCAACCGCGCGAGCGTCAGGCGTTGATCATCGACGCGGCCTATCGTCTGGAGCGTTATCGCGCCAACGGCCAGGAACGTGACCCGCAACGGGCTCAGCGTAGTTTCGAATTGCTGCGCGCGATCAATCAGAACCCGCCTCCTGAACTGGACATTGCGCGACCAGGCTTGCCCGAGGATGGCCACGAGTCCCGCACCTGGCAGGCCGGCATCGGCACCCGGGGTGACCAAGCCTTCGGCGAATATGGCCTGCGCATGGCCTACCACGACCTCAACGACAACGCCGAAAGCTTCCCCCTTGGCGCGCAGATCGAAATCCTGCAGATGAAGCTGCGCCAATACGAAGGCAATCACTGGCAGCTGCAGCAACTGGACCTGGCGACCATCCGCTCCCTGACCCCGCGCAACGCGCTGTTGCAGCCGCTGTCGTGGCAAGTCACCGGCGGCCTGGAGCGTGTGCCGGGCAAGCATGATGAGGAAACCCTGGTCAGTCATGTCAACGGTGGTGGTGGCGGGACCTGGCAACTGAGCGACGACATGCTCGGGTTCGCCTTGGGCACCGTGCGCGTGGAGCACAACAACGACTTCGCGGGCTTCATTGCCCCGGCAGCGGGCTTCAACAGCGGTCTGCTGTGGAAAAACCCGCTGGGGAATTTCAGCCTGGAAGCCAAGGGCGATTACTTCACCAACGGCGAAGTGCGCCGGAGCATGAGCCTGAATCAGCAGTGGGAGTTGTCGCGCAACCTCGGGCTGCGCCTGAGTGCCCAACGCGAATTCAGCCACCTGGCATCACCTGAAAACGAAGTGATGCTTGAAGTGAAGTGGTATCACTATTGATCTTTTGACCCTTCTTTCACTCCCATCCGACAAATCCGCTTCTAGACTTCCCCTATAGGCCGTTGAACGGCCCTGGAGTCCGAGATGTGGCGTTGCGTGGGTGTGTTGGGGTTGTTGCTATTGATTACAGGGTGCCAGTCGACTCACGAGGATCTGATCGCCAAAGGGTATCCGCCAGCGTTCGCCGATGGCTTCGATGACGGTTGCAGCAGTGGCCGGCAAGCCGCCGGGGCAATCACCGGTGAATTTCGCAAAAACGTCCCACGCTACCTCAAGGACAAGCAATACACAGAAGGCTGGACCGATGGCTTGCGTCAATGCCAGGCCATGCGGGAAAGCGAGGATCGCAACGAGTACAGGGAACGCCATTGGGATGAGCGCGAAAGGGCCTGGCAACGAGAGAAAGACCGGGACGCCGCGCGAGCCTATCGCTCGCAATAAGTCGTTTACAGACATTCGTCGAAACTTAAAGCACGCGACCATGGCCCAAACCCTATAACGGGAGAACAACATGAGTCGCGCCTTCGTCAATGAAGATAACGCTGCCGCGCAAGCCGACCTGCCAGTCGAACGACAGGTCAGCGCGCAGCCCAATTACGTCACACCCGCCGGGCTCATGCAGCTCCAGGCGAAAGTCGCCGCGCTGCAAAGCCTGCTCGACGAGGAAAGCGCCAAAGGTGACCTGGCCGACAAGCAGCGCCAGGCTGACCTTGATCGCGACTGGCGCTACTTCAAGCAGCGCCTGCAAAGTGCGCAGGTGGTTGCACCAGCCTCCTCCACCGACAAAGTGCAGATTGGCAATTGGGTGACCTTTGCCGACGAACACGATCACGAGCAGCGCGTGCAATTGGTTGGAGAAGACCAGGCGGACGCCGCCCATGGGTTGATCAATTGGAGTTCGCCGCTGGGACGGGCGTTGCTGGGTGCGCACGTGGGCGATGAAGTGTCGTGGAAACGCCCGGCGGGGGATTTGGTGATTGAGGTGCTGGCCATAGAGATCGGGTAAGTTCGATGACGCCTTTGCGGGCAAGCCTCGGTCTTACTGAGCGCAAAAAAAACGGAGCCCCGAAGGCTCCGTTTTTTTCGACCAGCCTGAAATCAGGCCAGTTTCTTGTGCCGTACCCGGTGCGGCTGGGAGGCCGCTTCGCCGAGGCGTTTCTTGCGATCGGCTTCGTACTCGGTGTAGTTGCCTTCGAAGAACACCGCTTGCGAGTCGTCTTCGTACGCCAGGATGTGAGTCGCGACGCGGTCAAGGAACCACCGATCGTGAGAGATCACAATGGCGGCGCCCGGGAAGTCCAGCAAGGCTTCTTCCAGGGAACGCAGGGTTTCAACGTCGAGGTCGTTGGACGGTTCGTCGAGCAGCAGGACGTTGCCGCCCTCTTTCAGGGTCAGGGCCAGGTGCAAGCGACCACGCTCACCACCGGACAGGTCCTTGACGAACTTCTGCTGATCGCCACCCTTGAAGTTGAAACGACCGACGTAGGTACGCGACGGGATCTCGTAGTTGCCGATGCGAATCTGGTCGGAACCGTCGGAGATCTGCTGGAACACAGTCTTACTGCCATCCAGGTCTTCACGGCTCTGGTCGACGCACGCCAGTTGCACGGTTTCGCCGACTTCTATGCTGCCCGAATCCGGCGTTTCCTTGCCCATCAGCATGCGGAACAGGGTCGATTTACCGGCACCGTTACCACCGATCACGCCAACGATGGCGCCTTTAGGCATGGAGAACGACAGGTTGTCGATCAACACGCGATCGCCGTAGCCCTTGGTGACGTTCTTGAACTCGATGACCTTGTCGCCCAGGCGTGGACCGGCCGGGATGTAGATCTCGTTGGTTTCGCTGCGCTTCTGGAATTCCTGCGATTGCATTTCTTCGAAGCGTTGCAGACGAGCCTTGGACTTGGACTGGCGGGCCTTGGCGCCTTTGCGCACCCACTCCAGCTCTTCCTTCATGGCCTTTTCGTGAGCCGATTGCTGCTTGGATTCGGCAGCCAGACGATCGGACTTGGCTTCGAGCCAACCCGAATAGTTGCCCTCGTACGGGATACCGGCGCCGCGGTCGAGTTCGAGGATCCAGCCGGCAACGTTGTCCAGGAAGTAACGGTCGTGCGTGATCGCAACCACGGTGCCCGGGAAATCGTGCAGGAAGTGCTCCAGCCAGGCGACGGAGTCGGCGTCCAGGTGGTTGGTTGGTTCGTCGAGCAGCAGCATGTCCGGGGCGGACAGCAGCAGGCGGCACAGGGCCACACGACGCTTTTCACCACCGGAAAGATGTTCAACCCTGGCATCCCAGGCCGGCAGACGCAGCGCATCGGCAGCGACTTCCAGCTGGCGATCCAGGTTGTGGCCATCGCTGGCCTGCAGGATGGCTTCAAGTTTGGCTTGCTCTGCAGCCAGCTTGTCGAAGTCGGCATCCGGATCGGCGTAGGCCGCGTAGACCTCGTCCAGACGCGCCTGGGCGTCCTTGATCACGCTGACCGCTTCCTCGACCACTTCACGCACGGTCTTGGTCGGGTCCAGGATCGGTTCTTGCGGCAGGTAGCCGATGTTCAGGTCCGGCATCGGACGGGCTTCACCGTCGAACTCGGTGTCGACGCCTGCCATGATTTTCAGCAGCGTGGACTTACCCGAACCGTTGAGACCGAGGACGCCGATTTTGGCGCCGGGGAAGAACGACAGCGAAATGTTTTTCAGGATTTCCCGCTTCGGCGGAACAACTTTGCCCAGCCGATGCATGGTGAAGACGTATTGAGCCATGGAGAACCTAGGGTCAGTGACTGATGAATGATTGGAGCGCAGGCGATGCCCGGCCAGGCCATGCGCGTCGTTCGTTTGATGGGTATCAAGGCGTGCGCGCTGAAAAACCTAGGAGCTGGAACGCTCCCGCGTAACCGGCAAAGCTACCTCATTGACAGGAGGCAGTCCAGCCGAGCGGGGCTGGCACTTCGCCACAACTCAAGGCATGCTAGCCGCCCTTCGGGCGTCCGGCTTATAGTGCACGCCGCGCCAGTCCAGCCAAACCGCAGGATTACAGTTTGTCCAATGTCACTCCGCCACCGTCCGCGAGCGTGCTCAACCCTGGGCTCGGCTCGCCCCTGCGCGGAAGCTTGAAGGGCGCGCTGGCGACTCTCGTGCTGTTGCTGCTCGCACTGCTGTTCTGGCAGTTGCTGGATCAACTGCGCGAAACCCAGAAAAACCAGCGCCAGTACACCATCAACTACACCGCCGACCTGGCTTCGCAAGTCAGCCTCAACATGGCGCTCAACGCCCAGATCGCCCTTAATCTGCTACCGATCGTCGAACAACCGCAAAGCGCCGACGAACAGCAGGCATTGCTGCGCAAACTGCAACAGTCGCTGCCCGACCTGCGCAGCCTGGCGCTGCTCAGCCCCTCCGGGAAAGTCCTGAGTGACAGCGCCGTCGACAGCCAGGACGCCAACTACCTGAGCGAACTGGTCCAGCGCAGCCGCGCCCAGGCCCACTATTTCAGCAATGCCGATGACGGCTCGGTGGTGCACCTGCTCCTGCATCAGGCCAGCGGCAGCACTCGCGGCTACTGGGCCCTGCGCCTGACACCGACATTTTTTTCTTCATTGACCAAACAGGGCGACGCCGGCCTTCGCCCCCTGTGGCTGGTGGAAAACCGCATCAATCATCAGATCATTAGTCGCGATGACGCCCTGCCTTCAGCCAAACCCGCGGCGCTGACACCCGACGAACTGACCAACAGCGTATTGATCGTCCCCCTGAGCAGCAGCGACTGGCAACTGCGCGGGCTGTTCGACCGGCAACGGGTGATCGAACAACTGCTGCCGGCATTCATCGGCAAATGCCTGCTGGGCCTGGCCTTCTCACTGTTACCGTTCATCGCTTTGCTGAACATTCGTCGCCGCCAACGCCAACTGCATGAAGGCCGCCGACGCTATCAGGACATCTTCGAAGGCACCGGTGTTGCCCTGTGCGTGCTGGACCTGTCCGGGCTCAAAAGCTTTTTCGACAAGGCGCAACTCACCAGCAGCGAGCAGCTGAGAACCTGGCTCGGGATACCGGAGCAACGCCAGCAACTGTTGCAGGAACTGCGCATCACCGAGGTCAACCAGGTCGCCCTGCAACTGCTCAACGTCAATTCCTGCGATCAGGCCTGGAAACTACTGATCAACGGCTGCCCTCTGGACTGCACGGCCATCGGCAATCAAGTGCTCGAAGCGGTGCTCCACCAGCAGAAACAGCTTGAGCTGGAAATCAAGCTTCAGGACGCCAATGGCCGCGACCAGCACTTGTGGCTCGTGCTGCGCCTGCCGGAAGATCAGCCCGACCATAGAGCGGTGATCCTGAGCATCAGCGACATCACCAGCCGCAAACTCATTGAGCTTTCGCTGCTGGAGCGCGAAGGATTCTGGTCCGATGTGGTGCGTACCGTGCCGGATCACCTGTATGTGCAAGACGTGATCAGCCAGCGGATGATCTTCAGCAACCATCACCTGGGGCAGACGCTGGGTTACAACCGCACCGAGCTGCACCAGATGGGCGAGTACTTCTGGGAAATCCTCTTGCACCCGGAAGATGCCGACTACTACCACCGCTCGCGCCAGTCCCAGCGTCAGGCGGGTTACACCCAATTGCTGCAGTGCCAGCTGCGCTTCCGTCATCGCGATGGCAAATGGCGGCGTTTCGATATTCGCGAACAGGCCCTGGCGCGGGACAAGCACGATCAGGTCACGCGCATCATCGGTGTGGCCAAGGACATCACCGAGCAGATCGAAGCCAGTGAATCCCTGCGCGACAGCGAGCAGCGCTACCGGATGCTCGCCGAAAGTATCAGCGACGTGATTTTCTCCACCGACAGCAAGATGGCGCTCAATTACGTCAGCCCTTCGGTGCAAGCGGTGCTGGGCTTCGACGCCGACTGGATATTCCAGAACGGCTGGCAATCGACCATCGCCAACCCGCAACAACTGAGCGGCATCTACAGCCTGATGGACCGGGTCAGCAAAGCGCTGGATAAACCCGATCAACTGACACTGCTGCGCAGTCAGGTGCAGACCCAACTGTTTTTGTTCGACTGCCTGCGGGCCGACGGACGCAAGATCCCTATCGAGTTGCGCCTGGTGTTGGTCTGGGACGAACACGGCGCCTTCGAAGGTGTGCTCGGGGTCGGTCGCGACATCAGCCAGCAACGCCGGGCCGAGAAGGACCTGCGCATGGCGGCCACGGTATTCGAGCACTCCACCTCGGCGATTCTGATCACTGACCCGGCCGGCTACATCGTCCAGGCCAACGAGGCCTTCAGTCGCGTCAGCGGCTATGCGGTGTCCCAGGTGCTCGATCAGTTGCCGAACATGCTCACCGTCGACGAGCAGCAGGAAACTCATCTGCGCTACGTGCTCAAGCAATTGCATCAGCACAGCACCTGGGAAGGCGAAGTCTGGCTCAAGCGTCGCAACGGCGAGCACTATCCGGCCTGGGTCGGGATTACGGCGGTGCTCGACGACGAAGGCGATCTGGCCAGTTATGTGTGTTTCTTCAGCGACATCAGCGAACGCAAGGCCAGTGAGCAACGGATTCACCGCCTCGCCTATTACGACGCCCTGACCCACCTGCCCAACCGCACGCTGTTCCAGGATCGCCTGCACACCGCGCTGCAATCGGCCGAACGGCAGAAGTCCTGGGTGGTGCTGATGTTCCTCGACCTGGACCGCTTCAAGCCGATCAACGACTCCCTGGGTCATGCCGCCGGCGACCGCATGCTCAAGGAAATGGCCACGCGCCTGCTCGGCTGCGTCGACGATGACGACACCGTGGCGCGCATGGGTGGTGATGAGTTCACATTGCTGCTGCAACCCCGGGTCAACCGCGAGATCGCGCTGAACCGAGCCATTCACGTGGCCGAACAGATCCTCGCCAGCCTGGTGAAGCCGTTCGTGCTCGAAGGCCGCGAGTTCTTCGTCACCGCCAGTATCGGCATCGCCCTGAGTCCTCAGGACGGTAGCGAACTCAGTCAGCTGATGAAGAACGCCGACACCGCGATGTACCACGCCAAGGAACGCGGCAAGAACAACTTCCAGTTCTATCAGGCCGACATGAACGCCAGCGCCCTGGAGCGTCTGGAGCTGGAAAGCGACTTGCGCCACGCTCTGGAACAAAACGAATTCGTGCTGTACTACCAGCCGCAATTCAGCGGCGACGGCAAACGCCTGACCGGCGCCGAAGCCCTGCTGCGCTGGCGCCATCCGCGCCGCGGCCTGGTGCCGCCAGGGGACTTCATTCCGGTGCTCGAAGAGCTCGGGCTGGTGGTGGATGTCGGCGACTGGGTGATCGGTGAGGCCTGTCGTCAACTCAAGACCTGGCACCAGGCCAAGGTGCGGGTGCCGAAGGTCTCGGTGAATATTTCGGCCCGGCAGTTCTCCGACGGGCAGCTCGGCACGCGGATCGCCACCATCCTCAGGGAAACCGGCCTGCCGCCGGCGTGCCTGGAGCTGGAGCTGACCGAAAGTATCCTGATGCGTGAAGTCAGCGAGGCGATGCAGATCCTCGCCGGACTGAAAAACCTCGGCCTGAGCATTGCGGTCGACGACTTCGGCACCGGTTATTCATCGCTCAACTACCTCAAGCAATTCCCGATCGATGTGCTGAAAATCGACCGCACCTTCGTTGATGGCCTGCCGTCGGGCGAGCAGGATGCGCAGATTGCCCGGGCGATCATCGCCATGGCCCACAGCCTCAATCTGGCGGTAATCGCCGAGGGCGTGGAAACCCACGAACAGCTCGACTTCCTGCGCGAGCATGGCTGCGATGAGGTTCAGGGCTACCTGTTCGGCCGCCCGATGCCGGCCGGCCGGTTCGAAGCGCAGTTCAGCAATGATGCGTTGTTCATGTTCGACTGAGTTTCAGAGTGCTGCGGACGGCCCCATCGCGGGCAAGCCCGCTCCCACAGTTTTTTGGGTGAACCCAAGATTTTTGACCACTGAAGATCCCTGTGGGAGCGGGTTTGCCCGCGATGAGGCCCGCACGATCACCGCTGATCCCGTCATGAAGCCCACTTGTCTGCGACATGATGTCCTTTCATATGCCATCTAAAAGCGGTTGGGTTAGAATGCCTCCCTTTTCTGCCCCGATCCTTGAGGACCGCCATGTTCAGCCGTGATTTGACTATTGCCAAGTTCGACGCCGATCTTTTTGCCGCCATGGAGCAAGAAGCTCAGCGCCAGGAAGAACACATTGAGCTGATCGCTTCGGAAAACTACACCAGCCCTGCGGTGATGGAAGCTCAAGGCTCGGTACTGACCAACAAGTACGCCGAAGGCTACCCAGGCAAGCGCTACTACGGTGGTTGCGAGTTCGTCGATATCGTCGAACAACTGGCCATCGACCGCGCCAAAGAGCTGTTCGGCGCCGATTACGCCAACGTTCAGCCGCACGCCGGTTCGCAAGCCAACAGCGCCGTTTACCTGGCCCTGCTGCAAGCGGGCGACACCATTCTGGGCATGAGCCTGGCTCACGGTGGTCACCTGACCCACGGTGCCAGCGTTTCTTCCTCCGGCAAGCTGTACAACGCCGTTCAGTACGGCATCGATGCCAATGGCCTGATCGACTACGACGAAGTCGAGCGTCTGGCCGTTGAGCACAAGCCGAAAATGATCGTGGCCGGTTTCTCTGCCTACTCGCAGGTTCTGGACTTCCCACGCTTCCGCGCTATCGCTGACAAGGTTGGTGCTTACCTGTTCGTCGACATGGCCCACGTGGCCGGTCTGGTCGCCGCTGGCGTCTACCCGAACCCGGTGCCTTTCGCTGACGTGGTGACCACCACCACCCACAAAACCCTGCGCGGTCCACGTGGCGGCCTGATCCTGGCTCGCGCCAACGCCGACATCGAGAAGAAGCTGAACTCCGCAGTATTCCCGGGCGCCCAGGGCGGCCCGCTGGAGCACGTGATCGCTGCCAAGGCGATCTGCTTCAAGGAAGCGCTGCAGCCTGAGTTCAAGGCCTACCAGCAACAAGTGGTGAAAAACGCCCAGGCCATGGCCGGCGTGTTCATCGAGCGCGGTTTCGACGTGGTGTCGGGCGGTACTCAGAACCACCTGTTCCTGCTGTCGCTGATCAAGCAGGAAATCTCCGGTAAAGACGCCGACGCTGCACTGGGCAAAGCGTTCATCACCGTGAACAAGAACTCGGTACCGAACGATCCACGCTCCCCGTTCGTCACCTCCGGCCTGCGTTTCGGTACCCCGGCTGTGACCACTCGCGGCTTCAAGGAAGCAGAGTGCAAAGAGCTGGCCGGCTGGATCTGCGACATCCTGGCTGACCTGAACAACGAAGCGGTGATCGACGCCGTTCGTGAGAAGGTCAAGGCCATCTGCAAGAAACTGCCGGTGTACGGCGCTTAATTGCCCCGCTAAACCGCAGCAATGAAAAAACCGGCCAGTGATGGCCGGTTTTTTTTCGTCCGCCATAAAGATCAATTGGGGTCGGCACCACTGGTCAGACCGGTCATGCCAATTTTGCTGAGTCCCCTTGTAATCCTGAAAAAATCCAGCGTAGACTGCGCCTGCACTGGACATACCGGTAAGACCACAATAATTAAGTCCTGAATCTGATGCGCTTGGCGCACGGCAGCCAGGACACCGACCAGGATTCCTCCCATGCTCAGATGGTGCTCGCGTTCAATCTTCCTTCAAGTGGTTCTCGGACTGGTGCTCGGCATCGTCTGCGGGCTGACCCTTCCCGAATACTCCGCCCAACTCAAACCCCTTGGCGACGGCTTCATCAAACTGATCAAGATGCTTATTGGCCTGATCGTGTTTTGCGTGGTGGTTAGCGGCATCAGCGGTGCCGGTGACCTGAAGAAGGTCGGACGCATCGGCCTCAAATCGGTCATCTACTTCGAAATACTGACCACCATCGCCCTGGTGATCGGCCTGGTGTTCGCCTTCACAACCGGCATCGGCAGCGGCGCGAACATTCATCTGGAGCAGCTCTCCGCCGCCGACATGGGCGACATCGCCCAGCGCGGTCAGCACATGCACACCACCACGCAGTTCCTGATGGACCTGATTCCGACCTCGGTGATCGGCGCCTTCGCCGACAACAACATCCTGCAAGTCCTGCTGTTTTCGGTGCTGTTCGGCAGCGCGCTGAATCTGGTGGGTGAAGCGGCGTCGGGTATTTCCCGGCTGATCAACGAGCTGAGCCATGTGATCTTCCGCATCATGGGCATGATCGTGCGCCTGGCGCCGATCGGCGTCTTCGGCGCCATCGCCTTCACCACCAGCAAATATGGCCTGGACTCGCTGCAACACCTGGGCAGCCTGGTCGGCCTGTTTTACCTGACCTGCGCGGCATTCGTGGCGCTGATTCTCGGCCTGGTGATGCGCCTCTCGGGCCTGCGGATGTGGCCACTGCTCAAGTACCTGCGTGAAGAACTGCTGATCGTCATGGGCACCGCTTCTTCCGACGCCGTGCTGCCACAAATCATGCGCAAGCTTGAGCATCTGGGCATCGGCAGCTCCACGGTCGGCCTGGTGATTCCGACCGGGTATTCGTTCAACCTTGATGGTTTTTCGATCTACCTGACCCTGGCCATTGTGTTCATCGCCAATGCCACCGGCACGCCGCTGGCCATGACTGACCTGCTGACGATTCTGCTGGTGTCGCTGATCACCTCCAAAGGTGCCCACGGGATTCCCGGCTCGGCGCTGGTGATTCTCGCCGCCACCCTGACGGCGATCCCGGCAATTCCGGTGGTGGGCCTGGTGCTGGTGCTGGCGGTGGACTGGTTCATGGGCATCGGCCGGGCGCTGACCAATCTGATTGGTAACTGCGTCGCCACGGTGGCCATTGCCCGCTGGGAAAAGGACATCGATATCCAACGGGCAAACAAAGTGCTGTCCGGCCAGGTGGGTTATACCTTCCAGCCGAGAAAACCGGTTGTCCCGGCACATCAGCAGGAATTTTAAACAACGTGTGCCTGCCCACGGGCAGGCACATTTATCGCGATTTGGAGCGAACAGTGATTACCTCGTCAACCGTCGTAAATTCAGTGGTAGAAAAACTACGGGCCGCGCTGGCTCGCGGTCAGTGGCGTTCCGGCGACATGCTGCCGGGCCAGCGTGAACTGGCCGAACAACTGGGCATCAGCCGCCCAAGCCTGCGCGAAGCGGTGATCGTGCTGGAAACCCTCGGCCTGGTGCGCTCGATGCCGGGCAAAGGCGTGGTGGTGCTGGAGGCCAATCTCAGCGACAGCCAAAGACACGACAGCGCAGTCGCCGGGGCCAGCCTGGAAGACGTGCTGCAACTGCGCTACACCCTCGAACCGTTCATCGTCGGCCTGGTGGCGCAGTCCATCAGCAGCAAGGAAGTCGGGCAACTGCGCCTGACCCTGATGGACATGCGCGAAGCCCTGGAAGCCAATGACAGCGAGGCCGGTGTGAACGCCTACATCGCGTTCCACGAAGAGTTGTTCACCCTGACCTCGAACCCGATTTTCCAGAGCGTGGTGCAGCAGACCAGCAATGCCCTCAAGCAAAGCGCCGACGTGCTGCGCAATTCTCCGGAGCACTTGGCTGAGCGCCTTGAAGAAAGCGAAGCCATGGTACGAGCGATACGCAGCAAAAACAGCGCCCAGGCCAGCGCCGAAATGCGTCGGCACATCCTTCGGGAAGGTCAACGGATGGGCATCGAATTGAATATCCCGGACGACCACCTCGGCAGTTGACCCCCTCTTCGAACTGGAGACAGGCCATGAACAGCTTCGCCTCACCACAAACGCTTGTTGCCCTGCCCTTTCGTCCGCCGGCGGATGATCTCTATTCGCGAATCTTCGACGCCATTCTCGAACAGCGCATCAATGCGGCCAGTCGCTTTACCGAAGAAAGCCTGGCGCAGATGTTCGGTGCCAGGCGCAGTGACATTCGTGGAGTACTGACGCAGCTGTCCCATCAGCAGATCATCATCCTGCGGACCAATCATCGCCCCCGGGTCGCCGATCCCGATGCCGAACAGACCCGTCAGACGCTTCATGCTCGCCGTCTGACCGAAGTCACGCTAGTGAAACTTGCCTGCCAGCAACCTCGTGCGCAAAACCTGAAGCGCCTGCGAGCCTTGATCGAAAGCGAACGCCAATGCAAGGAGCGTGGTCCAGCGATCCGGTTATCGGGGGAGTTTCACTTGCAACTGGCCGAAATGGCGGGAAATGCGCCGCTGGCGCATTTTCTTGGCAGTCTGGTGCCGCTGACTTCATTGGCGATTGCGCAGTATGACGCTCAGACCGGTGATTATTGCGGATGGCAGGAGCACATGGGGATTGTCGATGCGGTAGAACGTGGGAATGTGGTGATGGCCGAAATGTTGATGCACCGGCATCTGGATCATCTTGAGGAGGTACTGCTGCACTCCGGATCAGTACTCAGCCAGAATCGTGTTGCCGGGTAGATTGCCATCGCGAGCAGGCTCGATCCCACACTGGAAATGCATCCCCTTGTGGGAGCGACGGTGCGACGATTCGACCTGCTTGCGACGACGACATCGGGCCCGCTGAAAATGTCGGGGCTTACTGCGCCGCAACCCGCGCAAACCCCTCGCGAATCTTCTCCTCCGGCAACTCATCGGCAATGAACACGATCACGCTTTCGCGCGTGTCATCGTCCGCCCACTCGGTATCCCAATCGAAGCCGTACAATTTCAGCACGCCCTGGAACACCATGCGCCGCGGCTCACCAAGAATGTTCAAAACGCCTTTGTAGCGCAGCAATTGCTTGCCATGGTCTTCCAGCAGTTCGTTCATGAACTCGCTGAGCTTGTCGATATCCAGCGGTTTGTCGGTACGCAGCACCAGGCTGGAAATGCGATCGATGGAGGGCGCCTTGCTCACCGGGCGCAAACTCACGCCACCACCGAGGTCGGCATTGAGGTTGAAGCCACGCACATCGAGCAATTCGGCCAGATCAATCTTACCGTGGTCGACCACACGAATCGGCGCGCGACGGTTGATCCGGGTCAGGCGTTCGCTGAGGGCAGTGAAGGTCGGCTCATCCACCAGATCGCGCTTGCTCACCAGCAAGCGGTCGGCAAAACCGATCTGCGCCTGGGCAATGGTCTGGGTCAGGTGCAGTTCGGCATGAGCCGCGTCCACCAGGGTGATGATGCCGTCGAGGATGTAGCGCTCGCGCAGCTCTTCATCGATAAAAAAGGTTTGTGCCACCGGGGCCGGGTCGGCCAGACCGGTGCATTCGATCACCAGGCGGTCAAAGGCGATTTCGCCACTGTCCAGGCGCTCCAGTAGCAGGTACAGCGCTTTGGTCAAATCGGTGTGGATGGTGCAGCAGACGCAGCCGTTGGACAGCGTCATCACTTGCACTGGCTCGTCGCCCAACAGTTGGGTGTCGATGCCGGCGTCACTGAACTCGTTTTCGATCACGGCGATTTTCAGGCCGTGCTCGGCTTTGAGCAGGTGGCGCAACAAGGTGGTTTTGCCAGCGCCGAGAAAGCCGCTGAGGATCGTGACAGGGATTGGCGCTAACAAAATAAGATCTCCCGGACGCAAAAAAACTGTAGGAGCCAGGTTTGCCGGCGAAAGCATCTTGAAGATCGCCTTCGCCGACAAGCCCTGCTCCTACAGTGGTGTGTTACCTAAACCGCGTACATCAACAGCACTTCGGTCCACCCTTGCCGCCGTAGCGAGCCTCTTGGCGCTCCCGAAAGAACGCCTCGTAACTCATCACCGGTTTGTCCGGGTGTTTGGTTTGCATATGCTCGACGTAGTTGTCGTAGTCGGGCATGCCGACCATCAGGCGTGCGGCCTGACCGAGGTATTTACCGAGGCGACTCAGGTCATTGAACATGGTGCAATCCTCAGGTTACGCATCCGGCTGAGCCTGGAATGGCGACTCTTTATCCGTGCGTTCTTTGGTGCCCCAGGCGGCAATGCCGACCTTGAGCGCATAGAACAGGATGCTGAACACCACGAACAGGAACAGTGCGGTCAGCGTTGCGTTGGTATAAGCGTTGTAGATCACGTGCTGCATCTGCTCGATGCTCTTGGCCGGAGCGAGGATCTGACCGCTGGCCAGGGCATCACTGTACTTCTTGGCCAGCGACAGGAAGCCGATCGCCGGGTTGGCGTCGAACAGCTTGATGAAGCCTGCAGTGGTGGTGCAGATCAGCAACCAAACGGCTGGCAGCATGGTGACCCAGATGTAGCGTTGGCGTTTCATTTTGATCAGCACGACAGTTGCCAGCATCAACGCGATACCAGCCAGCATCTGGTTGGAGATACCGAATAGCGGCCACAAGGTGTTGATGCCACCCAACGGGTCGATCACGCCTTGGTACAGCAGGTAGCCCCACATCGCCACACAACCGGCGGTGGCGATCAGGTTGGCGGTCCAGGACTCGGTGCGTCTCAGCGCCGGTACGAATGAGCCGAGCAAATCCTGCAGCATGAAACGCCCGGCACGGGTGCCGGCGTCGACCGCGGTGAGGATGAACAGTGCTTCGAACAGGATCGCGAAGTGGTACCAGAACGCCATGGTGTTTTCGCCCGGCAGCACGCTGTGCAGGATCTGCGCGATACCGACCGCCAGGGTCGGCGCACCGCCGGCACGGGCCAGGACGGTGGTTTCACCGATGTCCTTGGCTACCGCTTGCAACGCTTCCGGCGTGATGGCAAAGCCCCAGTTGCTGACCGCTGTCGCTACCGCCACCACATCACCGCCGACAACCGCGGCCGGGCTGTTCATGGCGAAGTACACGCCCGGCTCGATCACCGAAGCGGCCACCATCGCCATGATCGCCACGAAGGATTCCATCAGCATGCCGCCGTAACCGATGTAGCGAGCGTTGACTTCGTTATCCAGCAGCTTCGGCGTGGTGCCGGAAGCAATCAGCGCATGGAAACCCGACACTGCGCCACAGGCAATGGTGATGAACAGGAACGGGAACAGCCCGCCCTTCCACACCGGCCCGGTGCCGTCAATGAACTGGGTCAATGCCGGCATTTTCAGCACGGGCATGGTGATCAGAATGCCGATCGCCAGCGCAACGATGGTGCCGATCTTGAGGAACGTGGACAGGTAATCACGCGGCGCCAGAATCAGCCACACCGGCAACACGGCTGCCACGAAACCGTAGCCGATCAGCATCCAGGTGATCTGGACCCCGGTAAAGCTGAACGCCTTGGCCCACACCGGGTCAGCGGCGATCTGCCCGCCCAGCCAGATCGAACCCAGCAGCAACGCCACGCCGATCACCGAGATTTCACCGATACGGCCCGGGCGGATGTAGCGCATGTAGACGCCCATGAACATCGCGATCGGGATGGTCGCCATCACCGTGAAAATGCCCCACGGGCTCTCGGCCAGGGCCTTGACCACGATCAGCGCCAGCACCGCGAGGATGATGATCATGATCAGGAAGCAGCCAAACAGCGCGATGGTCCCGGGGATACGGCCCATTTCTTCACGGACCATGTCGCCCAGGGAACGGCCGTTGCGGCGGGTAGACATGAACAGGACCATGAAGTCCTGAACCGCACCGGCCAGCACCACGCCGGCAATCAGCCACAGCGTACCGGGCAGGTAACCCATCTGCGCCGCCAACACCGGACCGACCAGCGGTCCCGCGCCGGCGATGGCCGCGAAGTGGTGGCCGAAAAGAATGTGTTTATTGGTCGGCACGTAGTCCAGACCGTCATTGTTGATTACGGCAGGTGTAGCCCGACGCGAATCGAGTTGCATCACATTGTTAGCGATGAACAGGCTGTAGTAGCGGTATGCGACAAGATAGATAGCGACGGCTGCGACAACGATCCACAAGGCGTTGATCGCCTCGCCTCGACGCAATGCCACTACGCCCAGGGCGCACGCTCCTACGACTGCCAGCAGCAGCCAGGGTAAGTGGCGTAGCGGGCTATTATTATTTTTCATTTTATGATTCCAGCCAGAGTGGACAAGAAAGACAGCCATCTCGAGTTTAGCGCTACTGGCGGCAAAGACCATAGTTCGACATCAGTCTAGAGCCATCACTGTGCTGGCAGCCTCCGGCAATGCAGGTCTATAGTCAGCGAACCTTTACGAGGATTGCGCCATGAGCGAACAACCTGCCGATCGCCGCCGCTTCAGACGTATTGCGTTCGATGCCCGAACCGAGCTGAGCCAAGGGGAATTCACCTGGCCGGTGCGGCTGATTGACCTATCGCTCAAGGGACTGCTGGTCGAGAAGCCCGAGCCATGGCTGGGTAATCGGGAATGGCATTTCCTGGTCGACATTCATCTCAACGATGACCTCGCCATCAAGATGGATGTGCAACTGACCCACGATGACCATGGCCAGCTCGGGTTCGTCTGCAAACACATCAGCCTGGAATCCATCGAGCGCCTGCGACGGTTGATTGAGTTCAACCTGGGCGATCCCCGGGAACTAGAGCGCGAATTGGGTGCCCTGATCGAAGCCTGAAGGCCTCCCCCTTCCATTGTGGGAGCCTGCTCGCTCCCACAGGGTTTGTGTCCCGTTTACGGTTTATTCGAACAGTGCGTCGAGGGCCTGTTCCAGGCGCGTCACGGCGATAATCTGCAACCCCGGCGGTGGCTCTTTCGGCGCGTTGCCCTTGGGTACGATGGCGCGTTTGAAGCCGTGCTTGGCCGCCTCTTTCAAGCGCTCCTGGCCACTCGGTACCGGGCGTACTTCACCCGACAACCCGACTTCGCCAAACACCAGCAGATCGTGCGGCAGCGGCCGGTTGCGCAAACTGGACATGACCGCCGCCATCAGCGCCAGATCAGAAGCGGTTTCCAGGACCTTCACACCGCCGACCACGTTGAGGAACACGTCCTGATCGTGGGTCGGGATGCCGCCGTGGCGGTGCAAAACCGCCAACAACATGGCCAGGCGATTCTGATCCAGACCGAGCGTCACCCGGCGCGGGTTGGCCAGGTGGCTGTCATCTACCAGCGCCTGGACTTCCACCAGCATCGGCCGGGTGCCTTCCCACGTGGCCATGACCACACTGCCCGGGACTTCTTCCTGAGCGCGTGTCAGGAAAATCGCCGAAGGGTTGGAGACTTCTTTCAGTCCTTTGTCGGTCATGCCGAACACGCCCAGTTCATTCACCGCGCCGAACCGGTTTTTCACCGCCCGCAGCAAACGCAGGCGCCCATCGGATTCGCCTTCGAAATACAGAACGGTGTCGACCATGTGCTCCAGCACTCGGGGGCCGGCCAGCGCACCTTCTTTAGTGACATGGCCCACGAGGAAAATCGCCGTGCCGCTTTGCTTGGCGTAACGCACCAGCAATGCCGCACTTTCGCGCACCTGGGAGACGCCCCCCGGTGCCGACTGCAGTTGCTCGGTGAAGATCGTCTGAATCGAGTCGATCACCATCACCTTGGGCTTTTCCTGCCGGGCGGTGGCAATGATGGTTTCAATACAGGTTTCAGTCATCACCCGCAGTTGATCCTGAGGCAAGCCCAGCCGCCGGGCACGCATGGCCACTTGTTGCTGGGACTCTTCGCCGGTGACATACAGCGCCGGCATGCTCTTGGCGAGGTTGCACAAGGTTTGCAACAGAATCGTCGACTTGCCGATGCCGGGGTCACCACCGATCAACACCACCGAGCCATCCACCAGGCCGCCACCCAAAACACGATCGAGCTCACTGGACGCCGTGGAAAAACGCGGAATTTCTTCGACGCTGACTTCGGCCAGGGTCTTGATCTGTGCCTGCTGGCCGGTCCAACCGGTGCGACCGCTGGGGGCCGCGGCGCCGCCACTCTCCACCATGGTTTCGGTCAGCGTGTTCCAGGCTCCGCATTCGCCGCACTGGCCGGCCCACTTGGGGAAGGTTGAGCCACACTCGGTGCAGCCGTACATGCGCTTGGCCTTGGCCATCTGAACTCCCGGCAAAAACCGCGATGATAGCTCAGCTGACGCGGATCAGCGCGGCGCCGCCGTGCGGATTTCACCGCTGGCCAGACGCGCGGCACTGTTGCCCAACGGATCCTCGGCGTTCAGGTCCGCCCCTTTGGCCTTGAGTGCGTCGAGCAACTCGACGCGCTTGAACAACCCGGCATACATTGCGGCAGTCTGCCCGGCGCCGTTGCGTTGGTCGGGGCTGCAATTGGCGGCCAGCAGGGTTCGAGCGATCTGCACTTCGCCTTTGAAAATCGCGCCCATCAGCGCGGTATTGCCGCGTTGGTCCTGAGCGCAGGCGTCCGCCCCGGCCGCCAACAAGCGCTCCACGGCAGCCCCCTGACCGTGATAGGCGGCCAGTATCAACGCGGTGTAACCCTTGCTGTCGCGGGTGTCGAGGGAATAGCCGGCCTCGATGAAGGTATCGAGCATCGGCACATCCCCCCTTCGGGCGGCATCGAAATAGTAATCCTGCAATTGCGCTTTCAGCGCCTCGGGGTCCTTCGAGACTTGCGCGTCAGGCCCGGCAAATACACCGAACGACACGCACGCCAGAAACACAGACAGATAAACACGCATGGCGGGACTCCTTGGTCAGACGGGACCCCGTACGAGGCCCCGCTTCAGGCAGATAGATCAGTCGACCAGTTTGGCCGCCAACGCCTTGACCCGGGCCAGATCACCCTTGGCCACTTTGGTTACGCCTGTCCCGTATTCCGGGTCGGCCTTGTAGAGGAAGGACAGAATGATGTGCTTGCTCTCGTCATCGGTGGTGGCCAGGGAGCCGCCGAAGCTGTCGATCAGGTCCTGACGTTCCTTCTGGTTGAACGAGCGATACAGATCACCGGCCTGCTTGAAGTTCTGCTCACGTTGAATCTTCGCCTGCTGCGTGCTGCCCGACAGGGTCGACTGGCTGTAACGCGCGGTTTGCGGCTCCTCACGGGACAGCAGACGGCTCGGCTGGTAATTCACCCCCGTGCTGCTGGCGCCGATGTTCATCGCACCATCCTGATTACCGTTGTTCACGGCGACTTTCGGTGCGTTGATCGGCAACTGCAGTGCATTGGCCCCCAGGCGATACAGTTGGGTATCGGCATACGAGAACACTCGCCCCTGCAATAAGCGATCTTCCGAAGGCTCGATACCCGGAACCAAGTTGGCCGGTGCCATCGCCACTTGTTCGGTTTCCTGGAATACATTCGCCGGATTACGGTTCAATACCATCTGTCCAACTTTTCGCTCAGGAACACCGGGCCAGATCTTGGTGGCGTCCAATGGATCGAAATCAAACTTGGACAAATCTTGAGGATTTAGAACCTGGACGTACAAGTCCCACTTCGGAAAGTCCCCCTTGTTAATATGAGCAACCAAGTCGTTGGTCATATGACTGTAATCTTGACCTTGAACATTGGCGACTTCTTTAGGAGTGAGATTTTTTATTCCCTGCAAACTTTTCCAGTGAAACTTTACATAGTGAACTTCGCCCTGGGCGTTAACCAACTTGTAGGCATGTACACTGTTGCCGTCCATCTCCCGATAACTGGCCGGGGTGCCGGAGTTGGAATACAACTCGGTCAAGGTGCGAGTGGCTTCCGGAACATGAGAGAAGAAATCGAAACGACGGGAGTCATCGTCAAGATTGGTGCGCGGGTCCGGCTTGAAGGCATGGACCATGTCCGGAAACTTGATGGCGTCCCGAATGAAGAAGGTCGGGAAATTGTTGCCGACCAGGTCCCAGTTACCGTCGGCGGTGTAGAACTTGGTGGCGAACCCCCGCGGGTCACGCAGGGTTTCCGGGGAGTGGTTGCCATGGACCACTGCGGAGAAACGCACAAATACTGGCGTGCTCTGGCCGCCGGCGAATACCTTGGCCTTGGTCAAGTCACTGAGGTCGTCAGTCACGGTGAACGTGCCATGGGCGCCGGTGCCACGGGCATGCACCACACGCTCAGGAATGCGTTCACGGTCGAAACGCTGGAGCTTCTGAATCAACTGTACGTCTTGCAACAGCACCGGCCCGGTCGCGCCGGCGGTTTGCGAGTTCTGGTTGTCGCCGACAGCGGCACCATTATCACGGGTCAACGTCGCAGCGTTGATGGAGAAGGACAGCAGGCTGACGCTCAGAACGCCGAAGGTACGACGAAGGGGAAAAGCCCCGAGGCCAAGGGGAGTTGTCATGGAAGTTTCCTCTGGTTTTATTAAGCGCATCCTGGTGCGCACCACAGAGGCTAGTGACCCAAAGGCCAAAACATAAATAGAAATCCCGTACCGGGCCGATAGCGAAAAGGTTCTGGAAAGCCCGGTCTAGAGCGGGTAGACGCGCGCGAAGAGTGGCATTTTGTAAACTAATTGCCGGAAGATGTGTCGATAGACACGAGCATTGTAAGAAGGCGTTTCAAGCAAGGGATGCTTTGCTGATTTACACTGCGCTCACCAACCTCATCTGTAACAAGGAAATAACCTATGGGCGTGATAAGTGAGTTCAAGGCCTTCGCGGTCAAAGGTAATGTGGTCGACATGGCCGTCGGTATTATCATCGGCGCCGCCTTCGGCAAAATCGTTACGTCATTTGTCGGCGACGTGGTGATGCCACCCATCGGACTGCTGATCGGTGGGGTGGACTTCAGTGACCTGGCCATTACGCTCAAGGCTGCCAACGGTGATGTCCCGGCGGTGATGCTGGCCTACGGCAAGTTCATCCAGAGCATGATCGACTTCATCATTGTCGCCTTCGCGATCTTCATGGGCGTCAAGGCCATTAACCGTCTGAAACGCGAAGAGGCCGTTGCGCCAACCCTGCCGCCGGTTCCGACCAAGGAAGAAGAATTGCTGAGCGAGATCCGCGATCTGCTCAAGGCTCAGAACAATCGGCCCTGATCGCTGATTGCCCAGAGAAACGGCGCCTCCGGGGCGCCGTTTGTTTACCAGTAGGTTTCCACCGCCACTTGGCCAGGTCGGCGACTGAGGCTCAAGTGCATGTCCCGTTGTTTCAGCAGCTTACGCGTCTCATCGATCATCTGTGGGTTACCGCAGAGCATCACCCGCGAATGCTCGGCTGTCAGCGCTACACCGGCCGTCTGTTCCAGTTCGCCATTCTCGATGAGGCTGGTGATCCGCCCGTTCAAGGCACCCGGATGCTGTTCGCGGGTGACGGTGGGAATGAATTGCAGTTTGTGCGCGTACTCGGCCAGGTAGTCACGCTGCGCTAGCTCCGCAATCAATGCCTGGTACGCCAGCTCCCGCGCTTCGCGCACGCTGTAGACCAGGATGATTCGTTCGAATTTCTCCCAAACTTCGAAGTCCTGCAGGATCGACAGAAAGGGCGCCACGCCCGTGCCTGTGGATAACAACCAGAGATCACGGCCATCGACGAAGCGATCCAGCGTCAGATAACCGAAGGCCTGACGGTCGACCAGCAGCGTATCGCCAGCTTCCAGCCGACACAGCTCACTGGTGAATTCCCCTCCCGGCACAACAATAGAGAAGAACTCGAGGAACTCGTCATAGGGCGAAGAGACCATGGAATAAGCCCGCCATACCGTGCTGCCGTCTGTCTTGGTGACACCCAGCCGGGCGAACTGCCCCGCTCGGAAACGAAAGCCCGCATCCCTGGTGGTACGCAGGGTGAACAGGTTCGGAGTCAACGGCTGGACCTCAAGCAAGGTCTGACGAGTGAATTTTTCAACACTGGCAGTCATGGGCCGCTCCGATCAACAGATGACACCAGTGTCCCCCAAAGCAGACGACGTAAACACCGATGGTTTGTAGTGTTATTCGTGCAGAGACTTGGGCAGTGCAATAAAGAACTAGTACCGGAGTGTTGATTTTGTATAACCCTAAAACAACGCTAAGAACTAGTTATGCAGCTACAGAATTTTTCAAGAGCAAAATAGTTCAGCATGCTTGTAAGAATTCTCCTACACTCTGGGACGTGCCGGATCTTGGATCCAATCGGCACCCCCCCCAAGAAATTCCGCATGGAGTTACCAAATGAAAGTGTGGAAGGAGTCACAGCTAACACAGCTTTCTTGCGCTCAAAAAATAGAGACCGCGTACGAGATATCGCTTAACCTCGTTAAAAATATGGGCTTTAATTTTTGTGCATTTTCAATAACATCCCCAACAACAGGGACACACCGCCATAAGATAATCCTGAATAATTACCCTAGCGAATGGAACACGAAATATCAAAACGAGCATTACGATGCGGTTGATCCAATACTAGCCCACTGCTGCGGCTCCGAAGTACCGATTCTCTGGCAAGAAGAGTGCTATTCAAAAACACCACGGCTGTGGCAAGCGCAAAAAAACCAGGGGTTGCACTACGGTTGGTCCCAATCCGTTCATGATAAGAACGGGCTTTGCAGCATCTTGAGCGTGGCCAGAACCCATTGCCCGATTACCGCGTATGAACTGTACAAAAATCTGGGCTACGCGATGTTTATCAACCGTCACCTGCACGGGATTATCGCGAAAGACCTGCCGGCCTCCTCGCTGAAGCCGCCCACAACGAGTTTGTCATGCAGAGAAATCGAGGTGCTGAAATACTCAGCCGTCGGCAAGACGGCCTGCGAGATCGCAATCATCCTCTGCGTGAGCGAAAGCACTGTGCATTTCCATGTAAAGAACGCCATCCACAAACTTGGCGTCAATAACAAGATCGCGGCGGTGATCAGGGCAGCGAAAGCTGGCGTCATCTGAAACTGTTCGAATCAGGTAATCCCTGCAAGTAATCCAGACCAAAAAAACGTACCATCTGCGCTCCATCCCGAGTGATGTCGTGTGAAGCGTCCACGACGCAGTCCGCTCGGATGGCTCCGCCCGCTACAACGTCCGGCGGCCACTCGTTGATTATCTCCGCTGACTACCCAGAGCCCTCCGCCTCATGCCTCTGCTCGAAACTTCTTTCGCCCAACTCGACCTGATCCGCCAGCCAGAACAGCAGAACGAACCACTGCAAGCGTTTGATGCCGCAGACGAATACCTGCTCAATCATCTGGCCGGGCAACAACCGACGGCTGATACTCGCGTACTGGTGCTCAACGACAGCTTCGGCGCATTGGCCGTTAGCCTGGCGGGCAAGGTCCGAGTGACCAGCAGCGGCGATTCATTTCTGGCCTTTCAGGGGCTCGAAAAAAACCTCACGCGCAATGGCCAGGCGTTTGATGCGGTGCCGAGCGTACCAGCCAGCGAAGCGTTCGTCGGGCCGTTTGACCGAGTATTGATCCGGGTACCGAAAACCCTGGCCTTGCTGGAAGAGCAACTGATCCGGCTACAGGGTCAATTGGCTCCCGGTGCTCAAGTGATTGCCGCCGCGATGGTCAAGCACCTGCCACGTGCCGCGGGCGATCTGCTGGAGCGCTACATCGGCCCGGTGCAAGCCTCGCTGGCCGTGAAGAAGGCTCGGCTGCTGATCGCCACGCCCGAAACCAAAGCCCCCGCTGTCTCTCCATACCCGACGCGCTATCGACTCGACACGCCTGCAATCGAACTGCTCAATCACGCCAACGTGTTCTGTCGCGAAGGGCTGGATATCGGCACGCGAGCCTTTCTGCCGCATTTGCCGAACAACCTCGGCACAGCGCGGGTCGCCGATCTGGGGTGTGGCAACGGCGTGCTGGCGATCGCCAGCGCCCTGCAAAACCCCGAGGCCCATTACACATTGGTGGACGAGTCATTCATGGCCGTGCAATCGGCCGCTGAAAACTGGCGCGCGGCGCTGGGTGATCGTGACGTGATCGTACGTGCCGGCGATGGGTTGGCGGGGCAGGAACCCCAATCCCTCGACGTGGTGCTGTGCAATCCGCCATTCCACCAACAGCAAGTGGTCGGCGATTTCCTGGCCTGGCGGATGTTCCAGCAAGCGCGCGAAGCGCTGGTGGTGGGCGGCGCGCTGTACATCGTCGGCAACCGTCATCTGGGCTATCACAGCAAGCTTGCGCGGCTGTTCCGCGGCGTCGAACAAGTAGCCGCTACTCCCAAGTTCGTGATTCTCAAGGCACGCAAATAAAAGCAGGCAAAAAAAACCCTCCGTCGCAGGAGGGTTAAAAATCCGTGCCGCAAGGCAACGGGATGGGAATTTCAGTGGGTGCTCAGACCCGCGGCATTCATGAACATGCGCATCAGCGTGGCCACGATGAACAGTGCCCCAACGCTGCCGGCCCAGATCAACGCCAGCCAGCCGAGTCGTTGCCAAAGCGGCTTTTTCTCTGCGGCTTCGATTTCCTGCAAATCAGGTTTGCCAGCCATCATCGCGTTCTCCTCTGCAACGGCGCAGGTATCAACCTTGCGCCGTATTCGTATGGGCTAGTGGTAACCGTCTTCATGGGTGACCTTGCCGCGGAACACGTAGTAGCTCCAGAAGGTGTAACCCAGGATGAACGGGATGATGAACAGCGTGCCCACCAGCATGAAGCCCTGGCTCTGCGGCGGTGCGGCAGCGTCCCAGATCGAGATCGACGGCGGCACGATGTTCGGCCACAGACTGATTCCCAAACCGCTGTAGCCTAAGAAGATCAGCACCAGGGTCAGCAGGAATGGCGTGTAATGCGCATTGCGAGCCACCGCGCGAATCAGACCGTACAAAGTTACCAGCACCAGAATCGGCACCGGCAGGAACCAGAACAGATTAGGCAGGGTGAACCAGCGTGCGGCGATCTCGGCGTGGGCCAACGGCGTCCAGACGCTGACGATGCCAATCACCGCCAGCAACACGAAGGCCAATGGTCGCGCCAGGTCATGCATCTGCTCCTGCAGCTTGCCTTCGGTCTTCATGATCAGCCAGGTGCAACCGAGCAGCGCATAAGCCACGACCAGCGCCGCGCCACAGAACATCGTGAACGGCGTCAGCCAGTCGAGTGAACCACCGGCAAACTGACGATTGACCACCGGCAGCCCATCGATGAACGCACCCAATGCCACGCCCTGGAAGAAGGTCGCGGCGATCGAACCACCGATGAATGCCTTGTCCCACAAGTGGCGCTTGGCGTCCTTGGCCTTGAAGCGAAACTCAAAGGCCACGCCACGGAAAATCAGCCCGATCAGCATGAAAATCAGCGGCAGGTACAACGCCGAGAGCACCACCGAATAGGCCAGCGGGAAGGCGCCGAACAATGCCGCGCCGCCCAATACCAACCAGGTTTCGTTGCCGTCCCAGACCGGGGCGACGGTATTCATCATCACGTCACGGTCGGTCTTGCCCTTGATGAACGGAAAAAGAATCCCGATCCCCAGGTCGAAGCCGTCCATGACCACGTACATCATGATGCCGAAGATGATGATCACGGCCCAGATCAGCGGAAGATCAATACCCATGATTCAAATCTCCTTGGTCAGGCTGTGGTTGTGATCGCCGTCACCGTTGTCGTCGGCGGCGGACAGCGGACGGGCCGGCGTGCGCTTCTGGCCAGGACCGCCTTCGTTGGTTTCCTTGCCTTCGTCGATCTTCGGCCCTTTGCGCACCAGGCGCATCATGTAACCAAGACCGGCACCAAACAGCGCGAAATACACCACGACGAACATGATCAAGGTGATGCTCATCTGCACGAAGCTATGCCCGGAGGACGCATCCGCCGTGCGCATCAAGCCGTAGACCACCCACGGTTGACGGCCGATTTCAGTGGTGAACCAGCCAGCGAGAATCGCGATCAGGCCGGATGGGCCCATCCACAGCGCCAGGTACAGGAACGGACGCGAGGTATACAGCGTGTCGCGCTTGCGCAGCCACAGGCTCCACAAACCGGTGAAGATCATCAGGAAACCCAGGCCGACCATGACCCGGAACGACCAGAACACGATGGTCGAATTCGGCCGGTCTTCAGGCGGGAACTCCTTGAGCGCCGGCACCTGTTTGTCCAGGGTGTGGGTCAGGATCAAGCTGCCCAGGTACGGAATCTCGACCGCGAATTTGGTCTTTTCGGCTTTCATGTCCGGCCAGCCGAACAGGATCAACGGGGTCGGCTCATCGCCGACATTTTCCCAGTGACCTTCAATCGCAGCGATTTTCGCCGGCTGGTGCTCGAGGGTATTGAGGCCGTGGAAGTCACCGATGACGGCCTGAATCGGCGCCACGATCAGTGCCATCCACATGGCCATCGAGAGCATGGTGCGGATGGCCGGGTTGTCCTTGCCGCGCAGCAAATGCCAGGCCGCCGACGAACCGACGAAGAAGGCGGTAGCGACGAACGCCGCCGTGGCCATGTGCATCAGGCGGTAAGGGAACGACGGGTTGAAAATGATCGCCAGCCAGTCCACTGGAATGACTTGGCCGTTGACGATTTCGTAGCCCTGCGGGGTCTGCATCCAACTGTTGGAGGCGAGAATCCAGAAGGTCGAGATCAGGGTACCGATGGCGACCATGACGGTGGCGAAGAAGTGCAGCTTGCGCCCGACCCTGTTCCAGCCGAACAGCATGACGCCGAGGAAGCCGGCTTCGAGGAAGAACGCAGTGAGTACCTCGTAGGTCAGCAACGGCCCGGTCACGGAACCGGCGAAATCCGAGAAGCGGCTCCAGTTGGTGCCGAACTGATAGGCCATGACCAGGCCGGACACCACGCCCATGCCGAAGTTGACGGCAAAGATCTTCGACCAGAAATGGTACAGATCGCGGTAAGTGTCGTTGTGCGTCTTCAGCCACAGGCCTTCGAGTACCGCCAGGTAACTCGCCAGGCCAATGGTGATGGCCGGGAACAGGATGTGGAACGAAATGGTGAACGCGAACTGAATCCGGGCGAGATCAAGCGCCTCCAAACCGAACATAAGTCTTCCTCTGTCAGGTAATACTGGCTGAAGGCTTGCGGCCTGCACCCACTGCCCCCACGGTTATGGAGTGTGGCGAATTTGAACTCGTTCTTTTTCTACCATCATCACAACGTAGGGAATCTGGCCATCTGGCCACCGGATCATTTCCACGAAGGGTCTTGATCTGGATCAAGCAACGTTGAAAGAGTAGTCGCATTTTTGCCGATGGACGGTGTGGTCTATTGCCGCGTGACAGGTTGCCTCACGGGTTTGGTCATGCGTTGCAATGCATTCCCTGTGGCGAGGGAGCTTGCTCCCGCTCGGCTGCGCAGCAGTCGTAAAACCGGGTAACGCGATGTGCCTGTGGTGTGGGGTAGCAGGTTCGGGGCTGCTTCGCATCCCAGCGGGAGCAAGCTCCCTCGCCACAGGGTATTTGTATGTTCTGTGGGATCGGTATCTAGCTAACTAAATTTTCCGCGCTCGCAACCTCTGGTTACAGGTTGGTGATAATCTCGCCCTTCCCCTCACCCAGACTTGCCTTCAGATGCCCAGCCAAGCGCCCCTGCTGTTACGTCATCACCGCCCTTTTATTGCGTTCTGGCTGGCTCGGGTATTTACCGCCAGCGGTTTTCAAATGCTGACCGTGGCCATCGGCTGGAATCTGTATCAACTGACCGGCAATGTGCTCGATCTGGGTCTGGTGGGTCTGGTGGAATTTGCCCCGCGGGTGTTGTTCATGCTGCACACCGGGCATGTGGCGGATCGCTATGACCGGCGCAAGGTCGCGGCGATCTGTCAGTCCGTGCAAGCGCTGATCGCCCTGTCGCTGGCCATCGGCAGCGCGACTGACCATGTCACCCGGGAGATGATCTTCATCCTCGCATTCCTGCTCGGCGCCGCCCGCTCCTTCGAGATGCCAACCACCCAGGCCTTGCTGCCGAGCATCGTGCCCAGTGCCTTATTCCCGCGCGCGGTTGCTGCCGCGCAATCTGCGCAGCAATCGGCCACCATCGTTGCCCCGGCGCTGGGCGGTTTGCTTTACGCCTTCGGCAGCGTCTGGGTGTATGGCCCGACGGTGATCCTCTACCTCATCGCCTGTGCGCTGATGCTTAACCTACCGGCTCGGCAGACACCGTTGAACAAGGGCAAGGCAACCCTGGATTCGCTGCTCGCAGGCATCCGCTTCATTCGCAGCCGTCCGGATATTCTCGGGGCGATTTCCCTGGATCTGTTTGCCGTCTTGCTGGGTGGCGCGACTGCGCTGCTGCCGGTGTTCGCCAAAGATATTCTGCTGACCGGCCCTTGGGGTCTGGGCCTGCTGCGTTCGGCCCCGGCGGTGGGCGCACTGCTGATGTCGCTGTTTCTGGCGCGATTTGCCGTGGAACGCAACGTCGGACGGGTGATGTTTACCGCCGTGGGTGTATTCGGCGTGGCGACCATCGCTTTCGGCCTGTCGACTTCGTTCTGGTTCTCTCTCGCTGTGTTGGTGGTTTTAGGCGCGGCAGACATGATCAGCATGGTGATCCGCGCCTCGTTCGTGCAGCTGGAAACTCCGGACGAGATGCGCGGCCGGGTCAGTGCCGTGAATGGCTTGTTCATCGGTGCTTCGAATCAGCTCGGCGAATTCGAGTCTGGCTTGACGGCCCACTGGTTCGGCACCGTACCGGCCGTGGTGATGGGCGGCATCGGCACACTGATGGTGACCGGGGTCTGGGTCAGACTGTTCCCGACCCTGGCCAACCGCGACCGCATGCATGTGCCGGTGGAAGAGGTCAGGGCCTGAAGCCGTCTTCTACACCAGCAATTCCCCCGCCACCGTCGACCGCGTGGCTTTGCCGCAGAGTTGCTCCACCAGCGTCAGCGCAAACTCCAACGCGGCGCCCGAACCCTGGGCGGTGATGCAGTTGCCATCGACCACCACCGGTTGATCGACGAAGTTGCAGCCCGACAATTGATGGCTGACGGAAGGCAGGCACGTCATGCGCCGCTGACGCAGCACGCCAAAAGTCTGCAGCGCCAGCGCCGGCGCTTCGGCAATGCCGGCGAACAAGCGCCCGGCGGCGACCTGGTCCTTGATCAATTGTTGCAGGGGTTGGTGGGCCGCCAAATGCTGCGCCCCCACGGCGCCGCCGGGCAAAACGATCAAGTCAAAGGGTTGGGCCAGCAAATCGACCAGCATCGCATCAGCGGTCAGGCGGGTGCCGCGAGCGCAGGTCAGCATGCGCCGCGACTCGATACTGGCCACCACCACTTCAACCTTGGCGCGGCGCAGAACATCGATCAGGGTCACGGTTTGCAGATCGTCGATGCCCTCGGCGAGGGTAATCAGGGCTCTAAAGGTCATGGGCGCGGTCCAGAGAATGATCTTTAAAGCGTAGTCAGCTTTCCTGCCCCTTGTTCGAGCCTGGCCGTTACTTGATGTAAAGCTGCGTCGACATCGTGTTGCCCGGCGCGTTGATGGAGGTGTTGCTGAATGTGAAGATGCCGTCCTGCTTGCCTGCCAGGTTAAAGATGTACAGATAGCCGACAGTTTTTTTCCCGGCTGAGCACTCGGTCAGGTTGCCGGTATCAAAAGCACAGACAGGGGTCCGGGTGCCATCCACTTCGAAACCGTCCAGGGCAACATGGGCTTCGCGACCGTAACCGACTTCCAGCACGTACACCTTGATGTTCGGCCCCTGGTGATCGCAACGGGTCTGCTCCTGCTTGTCCGCAATATCTTCAAGGCCACAGTTGGGCGACTCGACCTTGAGCACCTTGACCTGACTCAGTGGTGGAGCCGACGCTGCCGAGGCGGTTTGGGCACCCAGGAACAACGCGATCAACATCGTGAATACGGCAACCACGCGCGTGCCCATGTACTTCATATTCCACCCTTCCCTGCCCTAAAAAAACAGCGCGCAGTATGGCGCACTTCCCTTTTTGGCAAAACATCGACGACGATCGCAGCCATAAGCAGCCATGGCTCCACGCTGCTGGTATGATGCGCGGCTTTTTCCGACCCACAGAAAATTCCCAGGCGCCTACGGCGGTCTGTGCTTTGCTGTTGAGGTCGATACATTCACGGCGCCGGGCGCGCCACGGGGAGCAGACATGCTGGAAAGGCTGTTTCAACTCAAGGCACACAACACCAACGTGCGGACCGAGATTCTGGCGGGCGTCACGACCTTTTTGGCCATGGCCTACATTCTGTTCGTCAACCCGAGCATCCTCGGCGAGACCGGCATGGACAAAGGCGCGGTGTTTGTCGCCACCTGCCTGGCAGCCGCCATCGGCTCGACGACCATGGGCCTGATCGCCAACTACCCGATCGCGCTGGCACCGGGCATGGGCCTGAACGCCTTCTTCACCTACACCGTGGTCCTGCACATGGGCCACACCTGGCAAGTGGCGCTGGGTGCGGTATTCCTCTCGGCGGTGATGTTTTTCCTGCTGTCGATTTTCCGCATCCGTGAATGGATCATCAACAGCATCCCGTTGGCGCTACGTTCGGCGATTGCCGCCGGCATCGGCCTGTTCCTGGCACTGATCGCCCTACACAACGCTGGCATCGTCGTCAGCAACCCGGCGACCATGGTCGGCCTCGGCGACCTGAAGCAACCGGCGCCGATCCTCGCAACCCTGGGCTTTGCCCTGATCGTTGCCCTGGAGGCCCTGAAAGTGCGCGGTGCGGTGCTGATCGGCATTCTGTCGGTGACCATCGTTTCCATCCTGCTGGGCTTCAGCCCGTTCGGCGGCGTGATGTCGATGCCACCGTCGCTGGCACCGACCTTCCTGCAACTGGACATCAAAGGCGCACTGGACATCGGTCTGGTCAGCGTGATCTTCGCGTTCCTGTTCGTCGATCTGTTCGACAACTCCGGCACCCTGATCGGCGTCGCCAAGCGCGCCGGCCTGATGGGCAAGGACGGCCACATGCCGAAAATGGGTCGTGCCCTGATCGCCGACAGCACCGCGGCCATGGCCGGTTCGTTGCTGGGCACCTCGACCACCACCAGCTATATCGAATCCGCAGCCGGCGTGAGTGCCGGTGGCCGCACCGGCCTGACCGCCGTCGTGGTGGCGATTCTGTTCCTGCTGGCGCTGTTCTTCGCACCACTGGCCGCCAGCGTACCGGCCTTCGCCACCGCACCTGCCTTGCTGTTCGTCGCCGTATTGATGACCTCGGGGCTGGCGGAAATAGACTGGGACGACATCACCGTTGCCGCGCCAGTGGTAGTCACCGCGCTGGCTATGCCATTCACTTACTCCATCGCCAACGGTATCGCGTTCGGATTCATTTCCTGGACCGCCATCAAGTTGCTGTCCGGCCGTGGCCGTGAGCTGAACTCGGCGTTGGTGGTTCTGTCGATTCTGTTCGTGATCAAGTTAGGTTGGTTCAACGCATGACTTTTGATTCCCAGGCCTACGCCGTTCAGCTCGAAGAAAAGGTCACGCGCCTGCGTGATCTGCTGACCCCGTTCGGTGCGCCCGAGCCTGCGGTGTTCGATTCGCCGCTGAAAAACTTCCGCCTGCGTGCCGAATTCCGCCTGTGGCGTGAAGCCGGCGAGCGCCACTACGCAATGTTTTCCCAGGAAGACAAGCGCACGCCGATCCTGATCGAAGAGTTCCCGATCGCAAGCCTGCGCATCAACCAGTTGATGCCGCAGCTCAAGGCGGCGTGGCAAGCGAGTGCTGCCCTGAGCCACAAACTGTTCCAAGTGGAGTTCCTGACCACGCTGGCCGGCGATGCGATGATCACCCTGTGCTACCACCGCCCGCTGGACGAGCACTGGCACGCGGCGGCGTCGAAGCTGGCAGCCGACCTGAACGTCAGCATCATCGGTCGCTCGAAGGGCAAACGCGAAGTGATCGGTCACGATTACGTGGTCGAGCAACTTGAAGTCGGCGGCCGCATCTTCAGCTATCGCCAGCCGGAAGGCGCGTTCACCCAACCCAACGGCACGGTGAACCAGAAGATGCTCAACTGGGCGTATGACGCCCTTGGCGATCGTTCCGACGACTTGCTGGAGCTGTATTGCGGCAACGGCAACTTCACTTTGCCGCTCGCTACGCGCGTGCGCAAAGTGCTGGCCACCGAAATCAGCAAGACCTCGGTCAACGCAGCGCTCAGCAACCTGAGCGAAAACGCGGTGGATAACGTCACGCTGGTGCGTTTGTCTGCCGAAGAATTGACCGAAGCCCTGAACGAAGTTCGCCCGTTCCGTCGCCTGCACGGCATCGACCTCAAGAGCTACGAGTTCGGTAGCGTGTTCGTCGATCCGCCCCGCGCCGGCATGGACCCGGATACTTGCGAACTGACCCGGCGCTTCGACAACATCCTCTACATCTCCTGCAACCCGGAAACCCTCGCGGCCAACATCGCCCAACTGAACGACACTCACCGCATTACTCAATGCGCGATGTTCGACCAGTTCCCGTGGACCCATCACATGGAATCCGGAGTGTTGTTGACCCGTCGTTGATTGCAACCGTTACACAGATCAGCCGTCCTCGGGACGGCTTTTTTGTGGGCGATCAAAGAGCCGCATCGACCTTGCGTGGGCGACCGCCCTTCTTGCCGTTGGCCCGAGCTGCCTCGGCTTTGGCGGTGCTGCTCTGACGGCCATTGCGCGAGGCGACCACCGAGGCCGCCATATCCATCAGCGGTTTGCTCGCCGAAATCAAACCGGCGATGGAGACCTGCAGATCCTTGTCTTCATGAAAAAGCGCGGCTCCGGCGAAACCGATTTTCAAACCGGCGAAATCCTCGGTCTCAAAACCATCGAACTCTGGATAGTTTTTCACTGGCAACAACACACCGCTGCCATCCTCGAAACCGACGGCGAGACATGGATCGAGAAAGATCACCGTCGTTGCATTCAATCCACTGCGACGGCGTAACTCGCCACTCTCGATCGCTTCGTCCAAAACGCCTTCGGTCACAGGGTGATCTACCTGCATTTTTGCACTTATCGTTTTCATAATTCGATCTCCACGCCCTCCGGTGCTCCCATCAGCGTCAATAAGGTCTTGTTTCCTTCAGGCTCATAGCGAGCCGAACCAATCATGTAAGTCGTGCTGGCAACCCTCTTCATCACGACCACTTCATTGCCCTGCCAATCCCATAACTGATTGTCGAGGCAGGCCGTCTGCAATTTGCTCCACCAGATGCCACGGGCTCGCCGCAAATGGGCAGGTTGCCTGAGCGCCTGGCGTAACCCCTCCAGCATGGCCAGAGGAGGTCGATGCGAATGAGGAATGACATCCCAGAGCTCTACGCCGTTGTGCCAGAAGCTGAACCGAAAGCGTGCGCTCCATGTGCCTCCATCGACGTGAACGTGTGGTGGGCAATGCTCGTCACGCAACATGACTACCAGTGACAATCCCTTGTAGCGGCATACATTCATGCTAACCCATCAGTTAGGTTATAGAATCCGAAGATTCGCCATTCCTTGAAAAACCCGATAACTGGCGCTAACCGTTCGATCAGCTGACCACGTTTGAGCCTAGCGTTTCAGGTCGACCGTCCCCTGCCAATCAGGGCAAAAAAGAGTAAGCAATCCTTTCACTGCCAATATCTGGCCGGTGATGAACTCAACGGCGCTGGTGGTTGAAACGAATCCTGTATTTGTACGCCTGCATTTGATAAATACCACCTCAGGCATCCCATTTGATTCTTGGTGTAATCAATCATGCAGCGACATTTCGACGATCTTCAGCTCGGCAGCATCGAACTGTTTTGCCTGGCCGCCGAAGCGGGCAGCTTTACCGCCGCGGCCCTGGTGGCGGGTGTGACCCCGGCCGCGGTCAGCCGCTCGGTGTCGCGGATGGAAGAACGTCTGGGTGTGCGGCTGTTCGCGCGTACCACCCGCAGCGTCAAGCTGACCGACAGTGGCCGGCGCTATTTTGAGGAGTGTCGCCTGGCCCTTGCGCAACTGGTCGAGGCTCAGCGCGAAGTCATGGGTCAACAGCAGGAACCCTCCGGCACCTTGCGTATCAGCATTCCCACCACCTATGCCCACCACCGCATCCTGCCGCTGCTGCCGGCGTTCCGGGCGCGTTTTCCCGCCGTGAAAGTCGAGGTGCACATCAGCAATCGCAACATCGATTTCGTCGGCGAAGGCTATGACATGGCCATCCGTGTGCGGGCGATTCCCGACTCCGGACTGATTGCCCGGCCACTGGAAGACGCCGCGCTGGTGATGATCGCCAGCCCTGACTATCTGAAGCGTGCCGGCATGCCACAAACCCTGGACGACCTGGCGCACCACGAATGCATCCAGTTCGAGCTACCCAGCAGCGGGCGGCGGATTGCCTGGCTGTTCAACGATAACGGCGTGCCGCTGGAGATTTTGGCCGAAGGTAATTACTGCTGTTCCGATGATGTATTGGGCGGCGTGACGCTGGCGAAACACGGCGCCGGGCTGTTTCAAACCTATCGCTTCATCGTCGAAAACGAACTGGCGGATGGCTCGCTGGTGGAAGTGCTCAAGCCCTATGGCGGGCGCTCCCGCCCCTTCACTTTGCTGTATCCGCAAAGCCGCCATGTGCCGTTGCGGCTCAGGGCGTTTATCGATTTTCTGGTTGAGCGTCTTCCGCGCTGAATGTTCGATCACCGCACAGATAATCCAGGGCCGGCGCCTCTACAATTGACCTTATTAACCAGTTAGTACAATTTATCTCCACAGGCTGAGACCCTCGGCCAATGCCAACAATAATAAGTGGAGAGACCCGATGTCCCCTATCGTTCTGGTGCTCAACGGCCCGAACCTGAACCTGCTCGGTACCCGTGAACCGGCGACTTATGGCCACGAAACCCTGGCGGATATTTCAGCGCTGTGCGGTCGCGCCGCCGAAGAGTTCGGCCTGAAGGTGGAGTTTCGCCAGACCAACCATGAAGGCGAACTGCTCGACTGGATTCATGCCGCCCGTGGCCGCTGCGCCGGGATCGTCATCAATCCGGCTGCCTGGACCCACACCTCGGTCGCCATTCGCGATGCGCTGGTCGCCAGCGAACTGCCCGTGATCGAAGTGCACCTGTCCAACGTCCATGCCCGCGAACCCTTCCGGCATCACTCCTTTGTCTCGTCCATCGCCACGGCGGTGATGTGCGGTTTCGGCAGCCACGGCTATCGTTTGGCGCTGGAGCATTTCAGCCAACGTTTGAAAGGTTAAGCGTGATGACACAGAACACCGTGGTATTGGCCGGGCTGATCGGCGCCGGCATTCAGGCTTCCCGCACTCCGGCGCTGCACGAGCACGAAGGCGATGCGCAGGGTCTGCGCTACCTGTATCGACTGATCGACCTGGATCAGCTGAAACTCGACAGCGGCGCCCTGCCCGACCTGCTGATGGCCGCCGAGCGGATGAATTTCACCGGGCTGAACATCACCTTCCCGTGCAAGCAGACAATCATCCCGTTGCTCGACGAATTGTCTCCGGAAGCCCGCGGCATTGGCGCGGTGAACACGGTGGTGTTGAAGGACGGGAAACGCATCGGCCACAACACCGATTGCCTGGGCTTCGCCGAAGGGTTTCGTCGCGGCCTGCAGGACGTTGCCCGTGAACGAGTGGTGCAAATGGGCGCCGGTGGCGCAGGCGCAGCGGTGGCCCACGCGTTATTGAGCGAAGGCGTACAACTGCTGAGCATTTTCGATGTGGATCACAGCCGGGCTCAGTCTTTGGCGGACAACCTCAATCAGCATTTCGGTTTTGGCCGCGCCGTGGCCGGTCATGACTTGCCGGGGACGCTGGGTCAGGCTGATGGACTGGTGAATACCACGCCCATGGGCATGAAAAAGCTGCCTGGCATGCCGGTGCCGGTAGAACTGCTTCGGCCGCAGTTGTGGGTGGCGGAGATCGTTTACTTCCCGCTGGAAACCGAACTGCTACGCAATGCTCGCGCGCTGGGTTGCCGAACCCTGGACGGCGGCAACATGGCGGTGTTTCAGGCGGTGAAGGCGTTTGAATTATTCAGCGGCGTGGTGCCGGATGCCCAGCGGATGCTGGAGCATTTTCAGAGCATGAATGGTTGAAAAGCTTCGCAGGCAAGCATCGTCCGTAGGAGCGAGGCTTGCCTGCGAAGGCGTCAGGCCTGCAGATACCGCAACACCGACTCGCAGATCATCTCCCGATGACGCTGCTTGATACTTTCGTCCGGCAAGTCGATCTGAAAGATCTCACCAAAGGTATGACGGTTCGACACGCGATAGAAGCAAAACGAACTGATCAACAGGTGCACATCCAGCGGATCGAGGCCGGCGCGGAATACACCCTCTGCGGCCCCGCGACGCAAAATCTCGCCCAGTGAATCGAGGATGGTGTTGTTCATCGCCTTGATCGCATCGGAGCGCTTCACATACTCAGCGTTGTGAATGTTCTCGATGCAGACGATACGCACGAAATCAACGTTGCGATCATGGTGGTCGAAGGTGAATTCCACCAACCGCCGAATCGCCTCCACCGGCGCCAGCTCGGCCAGGTGCAAGCGACTTTCGGTGCTGCGGATATCTCCGTAGAGTTTTTCCAGCACCTCGACATAGAGCTGTTCCTTACTGCCGAAGTAGTAATAGATCATGCGTTTGGAGGTGTGGATGCGCTCGGCGATCGCATCGACGCGCGCACCGGAAAGCCCCTGCTGGACGAACTCGACAATGGCCTCTTGAAGGATGTTCTCGCGGGTTTTTTCCGGGTTGTTCTTGCGACTCTTGCGAGGCTCGGCAATTGGCTTTTCGGGCGCTACGGAGAGTTTTGAAATTATTGTCATTGCGGGCTCACGGCCATCACTGCACAAGTAGGCGATTATGGGCCGCTGCGCACAGTGAAGGAAGCCACGCGGCAGCGGTTTTGTACCCGTGTTTACGATTTTCCTACAACTTTGTCTGACGTACGCCACCACTTCGGGATTTGGCCATGGCCGCCAGTCGCACGGCTACGTTGGCCGCACCGTAACCCGCATAGCCGTTTTTGCGCTGGATGATTTCAAAGAAAAACCGCCCTTCGAACGGCTCGGTGTACACGTGAAACAGCTCGCCACCCTGGGCATCACGGTCGTAGAGGACGTTGAAATACGCTAGCTCGCTGAGGAATTCGTCGTCGAAATCGAAGCGTGCGGCGAGGTCATCGTAGTAGTTGAGCGGGATATCCAGCAGCGGCACGCCCGCCTCCTTGGCACGGCTGACTTCGGCAAAGATGTCGTCGCAATCGAAAGCGATGTGATGCACGCCGGAACCGCGATAACTCGACAGTGCGTGTGAGATCGCGGTGTTGCGATTCTCGGAAATGTTCAGCGGCAGGCGGATCGAACTGCAACGGCTGCGCAAGGCACGGCTCTTCACCAGACCATACGGGTCGGGCAGCACCACTTCATCGTCGGCTTCGAAATCCAGCAGGCTTTTATAGAACAACACCCAGCTGTCGAGGCTGTCGGCGGGCAGTGCCATGGCCATGTGGTCGATGCGCTTGAGGCCACCGCTGGCCACGGCCGCCGGTTGCAAATTGAAGTCGGTGCCATAGACGTCGGCGTCCTGGTCCACCAGGTAAATCAGACTGCCGTCCGGCGCACGCACGGCGGCGAGTTCCAGCTCATTGGGGCCTACCAGCCCGCGATACGGCTGGCCTTTGTAAGCCACGGCTCGGGCCAACGCACTGGCGCTGTCCTTGACCCGCACGGCGGTGGCGCACAGCGATGGCCCATGGGCCTCGAAAAAACTGTGGGCGAAGGAATAAGGTTCGGAGTTGAGGATCAGGTTGATATCGCCCTGACGCAACAGGCTGACACTCTTGGAACGGTGTTGCCCAGCCTTGACGAAACCCAGTCGCTCCAGCCAATGGGACAACTTCGCGCCGAGGCTTTCGTCCACGGCGAACTCAAGAAACTCGATGCCGTTGTATTCGCTGGCGCCTGGGGTATCGAACAGAATGTCGCGATTGGCCACAGGCGCAGCTTCCTGTTCCAGGCGCTGGCGGGTTTTCTCTTCCAGGTACAGCAACGAACGCAAGCCGTCGGCGGCGTTGGCCCGGGGTGGCGCGGCGCGGAAGCCGTCGTTGAAGATCTCCAGCGACAGCGGGCCGGTGTAGCCACTCTTGATGATCGGCGCGAGGAACCCCGGCAGATCGAATTCGCCCTGGCCGGGGAAACAACGGAAATGCCGGCTCCACTCCAGCACATCCATGGCCAGGATCGGTGCATCGGCCATTTGCACGAAGAAGATCTTGTCACCGGGAATCTCGGCGATCGCCGTCGGGTCACCCTTGAGCGACAGCGTATGGAAACTGTCCAGCAACACGCCAAGGTTCGGATGATCGGCCTGGCGAACGATGTTCCACACCTGTTGGTACGTGTTCACGTGGCGGCCCCAGGCCAGCGCTTCGTAACCGATCCGCAAACCACGAGCGCCGGCCCGTTCGGCGAGCAGACGCAAGTCGTCGACCAGGATCTGCTCATCGCCGATGGAGTCGGCCGAGGCGTTGCTGCACACCAGCACCAGGTCGGTGCCCAGCTCTTGCATCAAATCGAACTTGCGCTCGGCCCTTTCCAGATTGCGCGGCAGGCGATCGCGGCGGCAACCTTCGAAATCCCGAAAGGGTTGGAACAGAGTGATCGCGATCCCGAGATCAGCGCACATCTGCCTGATTTCCCGTGGGCTGCCGTCGTAGTAGAGAAGGTCATTCTCGAAAATTTCCACCCCGTCAAAACCGGCGGCGGCGATGGCTTCTAGTTTTTCCGGCAGGGTACCGCTCAAGGAAACGGTGGCAATGGAACGCTGCATGTGTCGACTCCCGGTGGTGGGGACATTCTTGTTGGGCAAATTATTGGCTTGACGAATCCGCACAGCAATTCAAAGTGTACTACCCGGTTAGTTTTGCGGGCGATTATCGAACACAATGGCGGTTGGCGAATTGACGATTTTTCGTCCACTGCGCACCATCGACACCACATTGAGTCCGGTCACGACCCCATGGACTCGGTTACCAAAGACCCTGAACACCACATAAAAATTTCAAAAAACGGGTACACGCTCATGCGCTCATTCAACGCCTTGTTTGCTTGCTCCACCGATCTCACGCCAGACCTGGTGTCCATCCGAACCTTGCGCCCACTCGGCCGAACTGCGCCGCTCGCTGAATAAAACGTTGTCGTCGCCTGACGAAAACACCTCAGCCGATCAATCTCATCCGCGCCCGTCGCCATCGATTGATCACGCGCCCTTGAAGTCCCGACAAGCCTCGCTTGTCAGTCATTGAACGGATGGCACACTCATGTTTCCTTCTCAAAGCTCTCGCGTGGCTTCGGCCCAAAGCGTCGCCACTGGCGGCATCGGCGACAAAATCCGCGGCGCCATGGCCGTCGGCAAAACCCGCTGGGGAATGCTGGCGCTGGTATTTTTCGCCACCACCCTGAACTACATCGACCGTGCCGCCCTGGGCGTCATGCAGCCGATCCTGGCCAAGGAACTGAGCTGGACGGCGATGGACTACGCCAACATCAACTTCTGGTTCCAGGTCGGCTACGCCGTCGGTTTCGTGCTGCAAGGCCGGTTGATCGACCGGGTCGGCGTGAAGCGCGTGTTCTTCTTCGCGGTACTGCTCTGGAGCCTGGCCACCGGCGCTCATGGCCTGGCCACTTCGGCGGCGGGTTTCATGGTCTGCCGGTTCATTCTCGGTCTGACCGAAGCCGCCAACTACCCGGCCTGCGTGAAAACCACCCGGTTGTGGTTCCCTGCTGGCGAGCGCGCCGTGGCCACCGGTATTTTCAACGCCGGGACCAACGTCGGTGCGATGTTCACACCGATGCTGCTGCCACTGATTCTTCACGCTTGGGGCTGGCAAGCCGCGTTCCTGTGCATGGCGGCGCTGGGCGGCATCTGGTTGCTGTTCTGGGGCCTGAAGTACTTCAACCCGGAAGATCACCCGAGCGTTAAACAATCGGAACTGGACTACATCCAGAAGGAAGTCGAACCGGAACAATCCCGCGTACCGTTCTCGCGAATCCTGCGCATGCGTGGCACCTGGGCCTTCGCCCTCGCCTACTCGATCACCGCGCCGGTGTTCTGGTTCTACCTGTACTGGCTGCCGCCGTTCCTCAATCAGCAATACAACCTGGGGATCAACGTGACCCAGATGGGTATTCCGCTGATCATCATCTACCTCACGGCTGACTTCGGCAGCGTCGGCGGCGGGATCCTGTCTTCGTTCCTGATCGGTCGCGGGATCAACCCGATCAAGGCCCGACTGATGTCCATGTTCCTGTTCGCCTGCTGCATCATCGGCGTGGTCATGGCCGCCGGTTCGAGCAGCCTGTGGCTCGCGGTGTTCGCCATCTCCCTGGCCATCGGCGCGCACCAGGCCTGGACCGCGAACATCTGGAGCCTGGTGATGGACTACACGCCTAAACACATGATGAGTACGGTGTTCGGCTTCGGCGGCATGTGCGCGGCGATCGGCGGGATGTTCATGACCCAGTTGGTCGGCCACATTCTGACCATCACCAACAACAACTACACCGTGTTGTTCACCATCATTCCGGCGATGTACTTCATCGCGCTGACCTGGATGTACTTCATGGCACCGCGCAAGATTCCGACCGTAAAAGATTGATACACCACAAACGCAGGCCTGATCCCGGGCCTGCGTTTTTTTATGGCCGCGATTTATCCATTTCACCCTGTTTTTCTCACAGCCACAGAGGCACACCATGTCGCCAGGTAACTTGAGCATCGCCAAACGTGCCGTGATCAGCTTCGGCGTCATCGCCCTGCTGGTCCTGTTGCAGGGGCTGTTCGCCCTTAAACAGGTCGCGCAGGTTCGCGCCACCGGCCAGCACACTGAAAACGTCTCCCTGCCCAGCATTCGCCACCTGGGTGAAATCCGCGACTACATCCTGAGTATTCGCGTGCTCAGCCTGCGCATGGCGCTCAACCGCGATCCAAAGGTGCTCGATGCCACCGTCACACGCCTGCACCAAGTGCAGGATTGGCTTGCAGAGACGCTGGAAAAATTCACTCCGCTGGTCGGTGATTACAACCGGGGGCCGTACGAAAAGTTCGTCGCCACCGTCACCAGCTACCGCCAGGCGCTGGCGCAATACGAAGCGCTGTCGCGGGAGAACCGCAGCGAAGAAATGACCGCGTTGCTCAATGGAAAAATCCAGGACTACTCGACCCAGACCGGTGACCAGTTCGCCGAATTGATGGCGCTTTCCGCCAACGAAGTCAGCCTGTCAGCCAACCAGGCTGACTCGCTCTACAACCAGGTAAAAATCACCGTGATCGGTGCGCTAATAGCGGTCGCGCTCCTGACCCTGTGCCTGGCCTGGCTGTTGATTCGCAGCATCGTCCTGCCGATCCGTCAGGCGGTCGACGTGGCCGAGCAAGTGGCCGCCGGTGACCTGAGTCAACCGATCCGCAGCCACGGCGCCGATGAAACCGCACGCTTGCTCAAGGCCCTGTCGGCCATGCAGACCAGCCTGCGGGAAACCCTGCAACTGATCAGCGGCACGTCGACTCAATTGGCGGCCGCCGCCCTGCAGATGAATCAGAGCACTCAACAGGACTCCAGTCGGCTGCAACAGCAACACAATGAAATCGAGCAGGCCGCCACGGCCGTCAACGAAATGACCGTCGCGGTGGAAGAAGTGGCACGCAACGCGGTGTCGACTTCCGACAGCACCAGACAGTCCACACAGCAAGCCAATCAGGGCCAGGCACGGGTGATTGAAACACTGGATTCGATTCAGGCGATGAGCAGCAATGCGGGCATCGCACTGCAACAGGTTCAGACCCTGGCCGAGCAGTCCCGGGAAATCGGCAAGGTGCTGGACGTGATCCGCGCCATCGCCGAACAGACCAACCTGCTCGCGCTCAATGCCGCCATCGAGGCTGCGCGGGCCGGGGAAGCCGGGCGTGGTTTCGCGGTGGTGGCTGATGAAGTTCGGGCGCTGGCGCATCGCACTCAGCAATCAACCCGGGAGATCGAACAGATCATTGGCCGGGTTCAGGGCGATACCAACGGTGTGGTGATGTCGATGCACGACAACAGTCAGCGTGTCGCCGAAACCTTGTCGATTGCTGAACAGGCCGGGCTGGCACTGGCAGAAATCACCCGGGCGATGGAGCAGATCCATGAACGTAACCTGGTGATCGCCAGCGCCTCGGAAGAACAGGCGCAGGTGGCCCGTGAGGTGGATCGTAATCTGCTGAACATCCGCGACCTGTCGCTGGAAAGCGCCGACGCCGCGACCCGGACCAGCGCCACCAGCCAGGAGTTGTCGCGACTGGCGGCGGGCCTGCAAAACCTGGTGGTGCGTTTCAAATTTTGACCGGGTTCAGCGGCGGCTTTGTTGCCACGCCGCCGCCAACCCGCTGCAGCAAATCACCGCGATCCCGACCACCGTGGTCAGGGTCGGCGTGTGAGAAAACAGCAACCAGCCGAGCAAACCGGCAAAGACAATCTGGCAATAGCCGAACGGTGCCAGCAGCGCGGGGGCGGCATGGCGGAACGCCTGGGTCAGAAACAGGTGCGCCGTCATCCCGCAGGCGCCCAGTGCAACCATCATCAATCCATGCCCAAGGCTTGGCACTTTCCAGAAAAACGGCACCAACGCACTCATCACCAGGGTGTTGCACAGGCCGGCGAAGAAGTTACTGGTGGTCGGGCTGTCGATTTCACTGAGCTTGCGGGTGAGCAATTGATAGAAGCAGAAAAACAGCGCCGAGCAGAGTGGCAGCAAGACTGCTGGCGTGAACAGATCCCCGCCGGGATGGACGATGATCAATACGCCGACAAATCCGCAAATCACCGCGATCCATTGGCCACGGGTGACCCGCTCACGCAGCAGTGGCACCGACAACGCGGTGACCAGAACCGGAGCGAGAAAGTTGACCGCCGTGGCTTCGGCCAACGGGATGTACTGCAAACCAGTGGTGAAAAACAAACTGGTGCCCAACAGGCACAACGCCCTGAACAACTGCAGCAATGGCCGTTTGGTGCGCAGGACTCGCAACCCCGATTGCGGCAGGAAAATCCCGGCCATCAGCAAGGTGTGAACCACATAACGGGCCCAGACCACCATGACGATCGGATAGAACCCCGATAGATATTTCGACAAGGCGTCGTGACTGGAAAACAGAAAGGTCGCGACAACGATCAGCAGAATCCCTTTGAAGGGTTGGTTTACACCGGAGAGCGGGGTGCTGATGGTCATGCAAAGCCTCTGTAATCAAATCAGAATGTGGCGAGGGAGCTTGCTCCCGCTGGACTGCACAGCAGTCCCCCAAATCAGCAAAGGTGTTCCGTCACTGCATATCACAGGTCGTTGACGACCGCTTCGCCGCCGAACGGGACGGTGCGGCGGTCCGACAAGCTCCCTTGCCACAGGTTCAAAGGCGCGCCAACAATTCCCGGGTCTTATCCAACGCCATCTGCGCCCGCTGCAACCCGCTCACGCCCTGCTCCAGCAACTTCACGGTGGGAATCTCCAGGCTTAACGGGATATCGGCCGGCAAACACTGCAACAACCCCGCCAGATCACAATCACCATCGCCCGGAAAACGCCGCTCGTTACGCGCCTGACGCAAAATCTCCGCCATGTCCGTTGGCCGTGGCCCCGCGACATCGCATAACTGCGTGTACCGTAACCGTGACGGGGCAACTTTGGCCAGATCTTCCAACCGCGAACCCGATCGGTCGAAATGGAACGCGTCCACCAACACCGCGCCGTTTTCCCGGTCAGCGTTTTCGACGACGCGCACCGCTTGTTCGAGATTGCGTGCATCGGTCCATGGCATGAACTCCAGATGCGGATGCAGCCCGTAAGGTGCCGCCAGATCACACAGCCGGGCGAAGTTCTCGGTGAGTCGTTGTTCGTCGGGATCGTTACCGGCCACCAGCAATTCACTGGCACCCAATTGCGCCCCGACCGCCAGAATCTTCTCGAAGTCAGCGACGACGGTTTGCGGTTTAAGACGCAGGATTTCAACATCCAGCACACGAATGCCGGTGTCGTGCAGCCGCGCCAGCGTCTCACGCCGTAAACCGACATCGGCTACCAGCGCAAAGTGATGTTCTTCGGGTGTCGCAGGTTCAAGGCGTAGTCCAACATGGCTGTATCCTGCCCGTGCTGCGACTTCGACCATCTCCGGCGGAGACAACTCCAGCACCGTCAGGCTGGCCAGGGAAAAGATTCGCTCACTCATGCTCATCCCTCGATTGACATCGGGGTGCAGGCACGACCGGTTTCGGCGGCCTCGCGAATCGCCTCAACCAGCGCCAGGGTGCGCGCAGCATCGGCCGCGCTCACCAAGGGTTCGACTTCCCGACGCGCCACGCGCACGAAGTGCTGCAACTGCAAACGCAATGCTTCATCGACGCTGAAGCGTTCCTGTTCCGCCAGCAACGGTTGATGCCATCCGCCATCGACGTCGGCGTAGTGCCAGCGCTTGAGCTGCGGAATGCTCAATGCACCACCCGTCCCGGCCAGCAAGTAACAGGGCTGATCGGCCTGGCGCGGATAGGCCGGATTCTCCCCGGAACCCAGCTCCCAACTCCAGGGCGCCGCCACCGCGTCGGAACCGGTCAGGCTGCCCAGTGCGCCGTTGTCGAATTGCAGCAGCACCGCCGCGCAATCTTCGTTGGCAAACCCACGCACCGCATTGCTGGTGATTGCCTGCACCTGGCGCACTTCGCCGCACAGATGGCGCAGCAGGTCGAGGTCGTGAATCAGGTTGGTCAACAACATCCCCGCACCGGGCTCGCGGCGCCACGACGTTTCGAAATAGCTGTCGGGTTTGCGCAACTGCCAGAGCGCCGTCACCGTCGTCAGTTGCCCCAAAACGCCACCCTGCACCAGTTCATGGGCGCGGACGATCAACGGATTGTGCCGGCGATGGTGGCCGACCAGCACGGGAACTCCGGTGGCTTTTGACGCGGCCACCAGTTCGCGCGCTTCATCCAGGTGCACACCCACCGGTTTTTCCAGTAGCACCGGCACGCCGGCGGCGAGGCAATCGAGCGCCGTGCTGACGTGGAGCGTGTTCGGGTTGGCGACGATCACCGCGTCTGGCTTCGCCTGCTCCAGCATCTGACGGTGATCAGCGAAATACCCCACGCCCCATTCGCCCGCGAGGCCTGCCGCTTGTGGGCCGGGATCGGCCACCGCACACAACGTCGCTTGTGTCAGGGTTTGCAGATGCCGGTAATGCTGCTGGCCCATGTTGCCGGCACCGATCAGGGCGATGCGAAGGGGCGAAGTCATGCTGCGGTCCTCTTGTGATTATTGTCGGAGGGATGAATTCCAATAATTTAGAACCTGGTTCCAGATTCTTACAGGAGTAACGGCAACTTGTGTTCGAACAACGCACAGATTCGCATAGCCCACATATGGGTTTGTGCGGGCAGAATTAGACGAACAACTCCGAAGCCAGGCTTGCGGCAGACAGCTCTTCAGTGAACTTCAACAACAGCGGCGCCAGTTCATGCAACCGTGCCCCCGGCATCCGCGCGCTTGGCCCGGCAATGCTCAGCACACCGATCACTCGACCATCGCTTGGGTGACGCACCACCGCCGCTATCGCCGAGGTGCCCACGGCCGAACTCTCTTCGACCCAGGCATAGCCCTGCTCTCGCGCCAGACGCAGGCGTTCCAGTAACTCAATGTTGGAGCGCGGCGCGTTAGGCCCCAGGTCTTTCGGCCGTTCGCTCCCCTGACGCTCCACCAGCGACAACGCTTCGGCATCGCTCATGCACGCCAGCCATGCATGGCCCGAAGCGGTATAGAACAAGGGCGCATCACGGCCCATGTCCGGGTCGTAACGCAGGCCCGAGCGAGCGCCCTGAGACTTGGCGATCCAGACCTGGCGCTCGCCTTCAATAACGCCAAGGCGCACCAGCTCACCGGTTTCCTCGGCCAGGCGATCGAGCACCGGCTGCACGATATCGGCGCCGCTGCTCGACAGGTAACGGAAACCCATCGCCACCAGTTTGGTCGACAGGTGATAGCGCAGGTTCTCCGGATTCTGTCGCACGTAACCCAGCCGAATCAGCTCGGCGAGCAGACGGTGGGTCGCGCTTTTGGGGATGTCCAGTTGCTCCGCCAACGTCTGCATCGGCAGGCCGCGAGGGTCACTGGTGAGGCTTTCCAGCACGCTGAAAACACGTTCGATCTGACTGCCGGCCATGGGGGGTTCCACTCGAAATTTTGCCGATTCTAAAAGACAAACCACGTAATGCGAAATCTGGAACCCGCTGTCCGATAACCGCCCTCTTTATGCAGTGAATGGTTGCCGGGATCAATCAAGCCTTTATATTTTCTGGAATCAAATTCCAAAAACAACCTGGAGCTTTTAAACGATGCCTGCCGACTCTCCCCTCCTTGCGGACATCGAATGCGATGTGCTGATCGTCGGCTCCGGTGCGGCCGGATTGTCCGCAGCTGTAACCGCAGCCTGGCATGGCTTGAAAGTGATCGTGGTCGAGAAAGACCCGGTGTTCGGCGGCGCCACGGCGTGGTCCGGCGGATGGGCCTGGGTGCCGTGCAATCCTCTGGCGCGTCGTGCCGGCATCGTTGAAGACGTCGAGCAACCGCGCACTTACCTGAAGCACGAATTGGGTGAGCGTTACGATCCGGCGATGATCGACGCGTTCCTTGAGGCTGGCCCGCGAATGGTCGCGTTCTTCGAGCAACACACTGCCCTGCAATTCGCCGATGGCAACGCCATCGCCGACATTCATGGCGACACACCGGGTGCCGGCACCGGTGGACGGTCGGTGATCGCTGCGCCTTATGACGGGCGAAAAGTCGGCAAGCTACTCAAGCGCCTTCGCAAAACCATGCGGGAAACTTCGTTCATGGGCATGCCGATCATGGCGGGAACGGACCTGAGCGCATTTCTCAACCTGACTCACTCTTTGCCCGCTGCATGGCACGTGGCCCGGCGCTTCACTCGGCACTTGTTCGACCTCGTTGTTCATGGTCGGGCGATGCAACTGGTCAACGGCGTGGCGCTGGTTGCGCGGTTGGCAAAGTCCGCCGAAGACCTGGGCGTCTTGCTCTGGGAATCGGCACCGGTGACCGAGTTGCTTCGCGAAGGCGATCAGGTGCAAGGCGCGATCGTCAGTACCGCCAAAGGCAATATCCGCATCCATGCACGCAAGGCCGTGGTGCTCGCGACCGGAGGTTTCGCCAATGATATCGAGCGGCGCAAGGCGCTGTTCCCCCGCACACCGACCGGCAACGAACACCTGGCGCTGCCGCCTCTCGGCGTCGCCGGTGATGGTTTGCGATTGGGCGAAAGCGCCGGTGCGCGGGTCAACACCGACATGGCATCGCCCGTGGCCTGGGCGCCGGTTTCGCAAGTGCCGCACAGTGACGGCAGCATCGGCCACTTCCCGCACATCATCGAACGCGGCAAACCGGGGATCATCGGTGTGCTGAGCAACGGCCGGCGCTTCGTCAACGAAGCCGACGGCTACTACGACTACGTGACGGCCATGGTCGCCGCCGCACCGCTGGGCGAAGAAGTCGCCTCCTGGCTGATCTGCACTCATGGTTTTCAACGGCGTTATGGCCTGGGAATTTCTCGGCCGTTTCCGGTGCCGCTGTCATCCTTTATCCGCAGCGGTTATCTGAAAACCGGCAACACTGTCGAGGAATTGGCCCTGGCCTGCGGCATCGACCCAAACGGATTGCGCAGCACGGTGGATGAATACAACCGGTGTGCGCGCAACGGCGAAGATCCGTTGTTCGGTCGTGGCTCGACGCCCTACAACCGCAAACAGGGCGATGCGTTGCAGCAACCCAACCCGTGCGTCGCGCCGATTGAACAAGGCCCGTTCTACGCCGTGAAGGTCCAGCCTGGCTGCTTTGGCACCTTCGCCGGGCTCAAGGTCAATGAACATGCCCAGGTTCTTGGCGAGTCGGGGCAGGCCATCGCCGGGTTGTATGCAGCGGGCGGCGACATGGCCAGCATCATGGGCGGGCACTATCCAGCCGGCGGTATCAATCTCGGCCCGGCGCTGACCTTCGGCTACATCGCTGCCCGGCATATCGCCGATATAGAGTGAGTTTGATCAGTGATTCTCGAGACAAGCATTCGCCCACTCGGTAAAAACCTGTCGCCCTGAAGGAATTCGCTGGGCTATCCGTGTTCAATACAAGTCTGAAATGTTCCGTGCGCAGTAAAAGACAGACGACCGGACTGGCGCCGCTCTCTCTGACCAGCAACACTCATCACCATATTCAAACGAGGACTCACCCCCATGCTATGGAAAAAAGGCCGACGCAGCGACAACGTGGTCGATGCCCGTGGCGATGATGTCGGCGGTGGGGGTGGCGGGATGCGCTTCGGCGGGGGCAAGGGCCTGAGCCTGACGGCGATCCTGTTGATCGTCGGGATCGGCTGGATCACCGGCCAGGACCCGATGCAGATCCTCGGTCAATTGACCGGGCAAATGAGCGAGCAATCGGCTCCGGCCACCACCCACACCCGCAAGGCACCGCCGGCCAATGATGAAAACGCCGAATTCGTGCGCTCGATCCTCGGCGACACCGAAGACACCTGGGGCCAGATTTTCCAGCAGGCCGGTCGGCAATATAAAGACCCGACCCTGGTGCTGTTCAGCAATCAGGTGAACTCGGCGTGCGGATTGGCGACATCGGCGACTGGTCCGTTCTATTGCCCGGCAGACCAGAAGGTCTACCTGGACATGAGTTTCTTCCAGGAAATGTCCCAGCGTTTTTCCGCCGCAGGTGATTTCGCCCAGGCCTACGTGATCGCTCACGAAGTCGGACACCACGTGCAGACCTTGCTCGGCGTTTCGGCGAAGATTCAGACCGCTCGGCAGCAGGGCCGGCAAATGGAGGGCGACGGTGGTTTGCTGGTGCGTCAGGAACTGCAGGCTGATTGCCTGGCCGGGGTCTGGGCCAACATTGCGCAGAAGCGCCTGAACTGGCTGGAACCCGGTGACATCGAAGAAGCCTTGAACGCCGCCAACGCCATCGGCGATGACCGCTTGCAGCAGCAAGGTCAGGGCCGCGTGGTACCGGACTCGTTCACTCATGGTACGTCAGCGCAAAGGGTGCGCTGGTTCAAAGCCGGATTTGCACAAGGCCAGGTTGGCCAGTGCGATACCTTTGCCGCGAAGAATCTGTAATGCACAAGTGGTTGTTAGCTCTGTTGATCACCTGCACAAGCGCCCAGGCTGCCGAGCAGGGGGTCAAGGAGATCAGTTCCGGGCGCCTGCTGTTGAGCGCCGGCGAAATCGCGGTGGGCATCGGCCCGACACCGGCGAAGAATATCGAACGAGTGCTGATCATCATTCATGGTCGTTTGCGCAACGCTGAAACCTACCGCCAGAGCGCCGAGCACGCGGCCCAGCAAGCCGGGCAAAGCGATAACACCCTGGTGCTCGCCCCACAGTTTCTCAATGAAACCGACATCGCGAGCCACCCGGTGCCTGACAGCGTTTTACGCTGGCACGGCAATGACTGGATGGCCGGCGGGTTATCCACCGCGCCGTTTACGCTGAGCTCCTACGCGGCGCTCGACGAAATCATCGCTCGCCTGGGTGATCGGCGACAGTTTCCGGACGTGAAGCAAATTGTCATTGCCGGTCACTCGGGCGGCGCTCAGGTAGTTCAGCGTTACGCCATGTTGAGCCACCCTCAGCCAGCCCTCGACACAGCGGGGGTGAAGGTGCGTTATGTGATCGCCAATCCTTCGTCGTATGCCTATTTCAATGAGCAACGGCCAGTGGCGTTCAGTCACGCGGGGTGTCCGAACTTCAATCGCTGGAAGTATGGGCTGGCGGACTTGCCCGCCTATGCCAATGGGCAAACGCCTGCGCAGCTGGAAGAAAACTACGTCAAACGCGACATCGTTTATCTACTCGGGCAGCAGGACATCGACCCGAATCACCCGGCACTGGATAAAAGTTGCGAAGCCAAAGCCCAGGGCGCTTCTCGTTTGATTCGCGGGCGCAATTATTTCAATTATCTGAAACGGCGCCATCCTCAAGGGTTGAGTCAGCAGCTGATCGAAGTGCCCGGCGTCGGGCACAATGGGGACGGGATGTTTACCTCGCCCGAGGGGCAGAAGGCGTTGTTCGGGCAGTGAGTTTTGGGGCGTCTGATCGGACGCCCAATCTCTCAAGCCGAAAGCAGCTGCCGCAACTCCACGCAATCGCGCGCATGCCAATCGGTCAATTCCGGCCACGGATTATCCGGCAGGTTCACCAACACCGTCCGCGTCCCCGCCGCCCGGCCGCAATCCAGGTCGAAGCGGTAATCACCGACCATCACCATTTCACTCGCCGGCACCTTCCAGGCCTCGGCCAGTTTCAGTAAACCACCGGGATGCGGTTTGGGCGGCGCTTCATCCCGGCCCAATACATCCTCCACCGCAAAGCAATCGGCCAGGCCAATCGCCTCCAGCGTGACATGGGCCAGCTCACGGGCATTGCGCGTGAGAATGCCCAGGCGATAGCCACGCCCGGCCAACTCACGCACCAGTTCCACCGCACCCGGCGCCGGTTTCGAACCCCGCGCCAGATCCCGCTCATGCTCCAGCAGCCACGCATGTTTGGCCGCCGCTTCTTCGGCCGGCAGCCCAGCGAGGTGAGTGAGGATGTCGTGTTCTGCAGGAATCGCCAATGCCACGCGAATCGCCGCGAAGTCATGCACGGCCACGGTCAGGGTGCCGTCCATGTCGAACACCCAGTGCCGCACTTCGGCCAGGCTCATATCCAGTCCTTGCGATGACGAATCAGGCCTTCCTGAGTGACCGAGGCCACCAGTTGCCCGGCACGGTTGAACACGCTGCCACGGGAGAATCCACGCGAGTTACCGGCCCACGGGCTGTCCATGGCGTACAGCAACCAGTCATCGGCGCGCAGGTCGGCGTGGAACCACAACGCATGATCAAGGCTGGCAACCTGCATGTCTTTCTGCCAGACCGATTTGCCGTGGGGCAGCATCGAGGTGGTCAACAGGCCGAAGTCCGACGCATAGGCCAGCAGGTATTTGTGCAGCGCTGGAGTGTCAGCCAACGCACCATCGGCGCGGAACCAGACGTATTTGACCGGATCGGCAGGCTGCGGGTTGTAGGGGTCTTTTTCGGTCACCGGCCGGAATTCGATCGGTTTCGGGCACAGCAGTTTTTCGCGCATGTGCTCCGGGATCAGGTGTGCGCGCTGCTGAGTGAGTTCCAGCTCCGACGGCAGGCTCTCCGGGCCGACCACTTGCGGCATTTGGCTCTGATGCTGGAAGCCCTCTTCGTCGTACTGGAACGAGGCGCTGCAGGTGAAAATCGGGTTGCCCTTCTGGATCGCCGTCACCCGGCGCGTGCTGAAACTGCCGCCATCGCGCACCCGATCAACCTGATACACCACCGGCAACTTCGCATCGCCCGGACGCAGGAAGTAACCGTGCATCGAGTGCACATGACGCGTCTCTTCGACTGTCTGACTGGCCGCCGACAGGGACTGGCCGAGCACCTGGCCGCCGAACAACTGACGGAAACCCAGGTCCTGGCTGCGGCCACGGAACAGGTTTTCTTCAATCGGTTCCAGGGTCAGCAGGTCTACCAGATCTTCCAACACTTGGCTCATTCAGACTCTCCTCACACAGAGCAATAATGCCGCGCAGTCTTGGCTGCGGCGGTCGATTCAGTTTATGGCCCGGCTCAACATGAGGGCCATTGTAAACGTCCGTGCCTGCTTATCCATGCAAGGTTTGCAGCCATTGCTCACGGGTGATGCGATACAACACGTGCGGGCGCAGCGGATGATCCTCTGCAAGCCGCGGGTGCTCGAAGTCATCGGCGGGGGCATGGTGCATGCCGATCGCCTGCATGACTTTTTGCGAAGGCAGGTTGGTTTCGGTGGTGAACGCCACGACCTCTTGCAGCGCCAAGCGATCAAACCCACAGCGCAGAGCGGTCCATGCCGCCTCGCTGGCATAACCCAGGCCCCAGTGCTCGCGCGCCAGGCGCCAGCCGATTTCGATGGCTGGCGTGAACGGTGCGTCAAAGCCGACCACACTCAGCCCGGTAAACCCGATGAACGCTCCGGTGTCCTTGCGCTCCAGTGCCCAGAGGCCGAAGCCATACTCGGCAAAATGCCCGCGAACCCGCCCGATCAGCGAGGCACTTTCCAGCCGACTCAAGGGCGCCGGAAAATAACGCATCACCTGTGGATCGGCGCACATCGCCGCAAACGCCGGCAAATCCTCATCGCGCCACTGCCGTAATGACAGTCGTGCGCTTTCGAGTTCCAGTATCGGCTCCATCGTGCCCCTCCCCTCGGTTTCCATGCCGCAAGTCTACATCGCTGGTAGGATCGTTCACTCATTCCTACATGCTTCCCCGATAAATCAGCCATGCCCCTGCCCCTGATCTACCACGAAGACTACAGCCCCGAGTTCCCGGCGGATCACCGCTTCCCCATGGACAAGTTTCGCCTGCTGCGCGATCACCTGGTGGACAGTGGCCTGACCCGCGACGCCGATCTGCTGCGCCCGGACCTGTGCCCGGCGGATATTCTCGCCCTCGCTCATGACCCTGCGTACATCGAACGCTACATGGGTGGCGAGTTGTCCCGCGAAGACCAGCGGCGCCTCGGCCTGCCCTGGAGCGAAGCACTGGCCCGGCGCACCGTGCGGGCGGTCGGCGGTTCGCTGCTGGCGGCCGAACAGGCGCTGGAACATGGCTTGGCTTGTCACCTGGCCGGCGGCACGCACCACGCGCATTACGATCACCCTGCCGGGTTCTGCATCTTCAATGACCTGGCGGTGATCAGCCATTACCTGCTGGAAAGTGGCCGGGTGAATCGGGTGTTGATCTTCGATTGCGATGTGCATCAGGGCGACGGAACTGCACGAATCCTGCACAACACCCCGGAAGCGGTGACCGTTTCCCTACACTGCGAAAAGAATTTTCCTGCACGCAAAGCCGAAAGCGACTGGGACATCCCGTTGCCGATGGGCATGGGCGACGCCGATTACCTGAAGGTGGTGGACGATGCGCTCAACTATTTGCTGCCGCTCTATCAACCGGATCTGGTGCTGTACGACGCCGGTGTCGATGTGCACAAGGATGACGCCCTGGGTTATCTGAAGCTGACCGACGAAGGCGTCGCCGCTCGTGATGAAAGCGTGATGCGCCATTGCCTGGGCCGGGATATTCCGATGGTCGGCGTGATCGGCGGCGGCTACAGCAAGGATCGCAAGGCTCTGGCGCGCCGTCATGGCATCCTCCATCACAGCGCCCAACGGGTGTGGCAGTCATCAGGTTGTCATTGATGTGTGAGTCTTTACCCACAATGCCTGTGGAACCGCCTGTGGATAACCTGAGTGAAAGGGCCTGCAGCCCATGCGGGGTATAGGTTACAGAGCGGTGGTTGTTTTTTAACCAGCCCTCGAATCCTCCCACAGGGAGCAGGGCTGGTAGAATGCGCGGCTTATTCCGCCACGCCGCAGCTCTCGCCATGACCCAGCCCTCCACTTCCCTCCCCCCTCACGTCGCCATCATCGGCGGCGGCCCCGCCGGCTTGATGGCGGCTGAAGTGTTGAGCCAGGCCGGGATCAAGGTCGACCTGTACGACGGCATGCCTTCAGTGGGGCGAAAATTCCTGCTCGCCGGGGTCGGCGGCATGAACATCACCCACTCCGAGGCCTACCCGGCATTTCTCTCACGCTATGCCGAACGGGCGCCGCAGATCGCCCCGCTGTTACGCTCGTTCGGCGCCGAAGCCTTGTGCCAATGGATTCATGACCTGGGCATCGAAACTTTTGTCGGCAGCTCCGGCCGGGTGTTTCCCACCGACATGAAAGCCGCGCCCCTGTTGCGTGCCTGGCTCAAACGCCTGCGCGATGCGGGCGTAGTTATCCACACCCGCCATCGCTGGCTCGGTTGGGATAACAACGGTGATTTGCTAATCGACAGCCCCGAAGGCGAAAAAACCGTTCACGCGGATGCGAGCCTGCTGGCACTCGGCGGCGGAAGCTGGTCGCGTCTCGGCTCGGACGGTGCCTGGATGCTGCCGCTGGAACAGCGCGGTGTAGGGCTGGCGCCATTGCAACCGAGCAATTGCGGCTTCGAGGTGCAGGCCTGGAGCGAATTGATGGTCAGCAAATTCGCCGGCAGCCCGCTGAAAAACATCGCCATCGGTCTCAATGACGACGTGCCGCGACTCGGCGAGTGTGTGATCACTGCCACGGGAATTGAGGGCAGTTTGATCTACGCCCTGTCGGCAGCGATCCGCGAAGCGATCAATCAACATGGCTCGGCAACCGTTCACCTCGATCTGTTGCCGGGCAAGCCTGTGGATAAAATCCAGGCGGCGCTGAGCAAACCGCGCGGCTCACGCTCCATGGCCAAACACCTGCACAGTCAGCTTGGGCTAGATGGCGTGAAAGCAGCATTGTTGCGGGAATTGACACCGGCTGACTGTTTTGCCAATCCGGCCCTGCTGGCCAAAGCAATCAAGGCATTGCCGCTGACGCTGGTGAAAACCCGGCCATTGGACGAAGCCATCAGCAGTGCCGGTGGCGTGATGTTCGAGGCGATGGATGAACGTTTGATGCTCAAGCAACTACCCGGTGTGTTCTGCGCAGGGGAAATGCTCGATTGGGAAGCGCCGACCGGCGGCTATCTACTGACCGCGTGTTTCGCCAGTGGGCGAGCGGCGGGGTTGGGGATGGTGGAGTGGTTGAAGCACCGACACTGATCGTTCCCACACTGCGTGGGAACGATCTTCAGAGGATCAAGGCTTACGCTTACGCGGCCCGGTATTGAACACCGGCACTTTACGCACCGGCTTGATCGAAGGCTCCGGCGCCGACGCCTCACCGCTCTCGACCCATTTACCCAGGTTGCGCTTGCCGCCACCGGAGGTTTTGGGCTTCTTCGGTTTTTTCGGCTTCTTGATCACCTGACCGCTGGCATCGGTATCCGGCACGCGGTGCTCGGGCTCGAAGTCCGGCTCTGTCTGGCGAGTCAACGTCTGACGGGTCAACATCTCGATGGCCGACAGTTGATTCACTTCATCAGCGCAGACCAGCGAAATAGCCTGCCCGGTTGCGCCCGCACGGCCGGTACGACCGATGCGGTGGATGTAGTCCTCGGCCACGATCGGCAGGTCGAAGTTGACCACCAATGGCAAATCTTCGATATCCAGGCCTCGGGCAGCCACGTCGGTGGCCACGAGGATCTGCACTTCGCTGGCCTTGAAGCGATCCAGCGCCCGCTGGCGAGTTGCCTGGGGTTTGTCGCCGTGGATGCCGTCGGCATTGACGCCCAGGCCCTGGAGCTTTTCCACCAACGCGTCGACGCCGTTACGGGTCTTGGCGAACACCAGCACCTGCTTCCACTTGCCCTTGCGCATCAAGTGAATGAACAGCTCCGGCTTGCGCTTTTTGTCCACCGTCACCACCCATTGCTTGACGGTGTTGGCGGCCACGTTGCGCGGGCTGACTTCGATGCTCAGCGGGTCGTTGAGCATTTGCCCGGCCAGCATGCGGATCGCATCGGAGAAGGTCGCGGAGAACAGCAGCGTCTGACGTCTCGAAGGCAGGGCTTTATAGATATTCCCCAGCTCCTCGGAAAAGCCCAGATCGAGCATGCGATCGGCTTCGTCCAGCACCAGGGTTTGCAGCTGGTTGAACTTGAGCGCGTTCTGACGGAACAGGTCGAGCAAACGGCCCGGGGTCGCCACCAACAGGTCGACGCCTTTGCGCAGTTTCATCATTTGCGGGTTGATGCTGACGCCGCCGTACACCGCGTAGGTGCTCAACGGCAGGTTCTCGGCATACTGGCGCACGGCTTCGTGAACCTGTTCGGCCAGTTCGCGGGTCGGCACCAGAATCAGCGCGCGCACGGAGTTGGCGCTGACTTTCGGCCCTTCCATGGCCAGCAATTGCAGCAGCGGCAAGGCGAAACCGGCGGTTTTGCCGGTGCCGGTCTGGGCCGCGGCCATCAGGTCGCGACCGGCCAGCACCGCCGGAATCGCTTGCGCCTGAACCGGCGTCGGGGTCTGGTAGCCAAGCGTCTCGAGGGCGCGCAGCAAGGGTTCGATCAGGCCAAGGGTGGCGAAAGTCATGGGAATACCGTAGGAAAAATCAGCGCGATTGTGCGAAACAAGTGTGCAATGGCGCGCAGTTTACCCTAATTCGCGCGGGATTCTGTCGGCACCGCTACGGCAGGGGCAGGCCGATCTGTGCCACGGCGCCACTGTGGCAACCCGATCAACACCACCGCACTGATGATCACCGCCATCGCCAGCGTTTCTTCGATACCGATGGTCTCGCCGACAAACACGATCCCCAGCAACACCGCCACCGCCGGGTTGACGTAGGCATAGCTGGTGGCCGCTGCCGGCCGCACGTGTTTCAACAGGTACATGTAGGCGTTGAAGGCGATGATCGAACCGAAGAGGGTCAGGTACGCCAGCGCCGCCCAACCTTCGATCGGCGGCAGACTTTCCAGACGCTCACCACTCACCGCACTGCCGATCAGCAACACCACGCCACCCACCAGCATCTCCACAGCACTGGCCATCGCGCCCTGAGGCAACGGCAAATGTTTGCTCCACACCGAACCGAAGGCCCAGGACGCCGCCGCGAACACCAGCAACGCCGCGCCCAACGGGCTCGACTGCAGGTTGGAACCGAGGTTGAGCATGGCAATGCCGATCAGCCCGAGCACAATCCCGGCCCATTCGAGACGGGTATTACGCGCGCCCCAGAAATATCCGCACAGCAAGGTAAACAGCGGCACCGTCGCCACCGCCAACGCGGCCACGCCAGAGGCCACGCCCGTGTGTTCGGCGACGCTCACCGCACCGTTACCGCATGTCAGCAGCAAAATCCCGATGATCCCCGCCGCTTTCCACTGCGCCCAGGTCGGCGCCGGCGCCCCGCGCCAGCGCAGGTACGCGTACATCAACGTCCCGGCGAGCACGAAGCGGATACCGGCGAGCAGCAACGGCGGCCAGTACTGCACGCCGATGCGAATCACCAGATAAGTCGACCCCCAAATCACGTACAACGCGAAAAAAGCAGCGATCAGCGGTAAGGAAAAACGGCGTAGACCAGACATGGGCAGCTCGATGAACAAGACAAGGAGAGCCGCTATTCTAGAAAGGCCAACAGCGGAAAATAAGCTACAAAACCTGTTTATAGCGCCGGTACACTTTTCAAAACACGGAGTTCGACGCTATAAACCGTGCTTTCGAAAGTCAGTCATTTTTCAGGTAGGCCACGATGGACAAATACGACCGCATGCTCCTCAGCGCCCTGTTGGAAAACGGTCGTGCGTCCTACGCCGATCTGGCGCGCCAGGTGAACCTGTCCGCTCCGGCGGTGGCCGAACGCGTCGCCAAACTTGAGGCTTGCGGGGTGATCACCGGTTACCAGGCGACAGTCGACCTGTCCAAAATCGGCCTGCCGATCCAGTGCGTCATCGAGCTGCGCCTGAACCAGCACGGTAATCAGAAAACCTACGACGAACTGATCAAAATCCCACAGCTCACCGAATGCCATCGCGTCACCGGCGACCCGTGCGTGATCATGCAAGCGGCGGTGGGCTCGATGCCGGAGCTGGAAGAGTTGATCAACCGGATCGCCACGTTCGGGTTCAGCAAGACCTCGATTGTGTTGTCGAGTGCCATCGAAAAGCGCGTGCCGTTGGGTCAACTGGAGGGGAATGGCAAATAGTTCTCCAGGGTGCTTCTGTCAGAACCCGCGATACCGCTTCAAATGCTCATTGATCTTCGCCGCCGGTACTTTCTGCAGGCTGCACAACAGATCATGGGACAACTCGCGCAATCCATGCTTTTGCCGCAGCTCTTGCGCCAGATGCGCCGTCAGGTTGGCGGCCATTTCCGCATCGGCCATGGCCCGGTGAGCCTTGCCGGTATTGGGCAGACTGGCGAAGGTAGTGAGGGTGCCGAGTTTGTGGTTCGGCGCGGCGGGCATCAGGCGGCGGGCGAGTAACAGCGAGCAGGCAAAGTTCTGCAGGCGTGTACGTTTGATTCGCCCAAGCTCGTAGTCCCAGAACTTCTGGTCGAACGCAGCGTTGTGCGCCAGCAGCGGCGTGATGCCGACGAATTCGTTGACCTCGTTCATCACCTGCTCGGCCGAAGGCGCAGTGCGCAGCATGGCGTTGCTGATGCCGGTCAGTTGTTCGATGAACGCCGGCACCCGCACGCCGGCATTCATCAGGCTTTGGTAACGCTCGACGATGCGCCCCTGTTCAAGAATCACCACGGCAATTTCCGTGGCCCGGCAGCTGCTGCTCGGGGAGATCCCGGTGGTTTCAAAGTCGATGACTGCTATGCGTTCCAAACCTGTTTCAACTCCGTAAAAATCAATTCTTGAGCAGCAACGCGCCTTCGATCGGTACGTAACGACTGGCGGCGCGGATCAGCGAGTTGGCCGTCAGGCCCGGCACGCCGTAGGCCACCGCCTGCACACCGTGCTTGGCGATGATGCGCTCCAGCAGCATGTCGAAATCACCGTCGCCAGAGGCCAGCACCACTTCGTCAACATGGTCGGCGGCGTCCATGATGTCGAGGGTGATGCCCACGTCCCAGTCGCCTTTGGCCGAACCGTCGCTGCGCTGGATGTAGGGCTTGAGCTTCACGACGAAGCCGAGGTTGCGCAGGATCTGCTGGAACTGCTGCTGTTTGCTGTCGCCACGATCGATCGCATAGGCGTAGGCCTCGACAATCTGCCCCTGCTTGCTGACGTCAGCCCACAAGGCGGCATAGTTGAAGTGGCAACCATAGGCCTGGCGCACGGTGTAGTAGAGGTTCTGGACATCGGCGAACACTGCGATTTTTTTCACCGTACATCCTCTCAGCGCGTTGGCGCGCGGGGTCGTGGCGCACAGGCGCGCGGGCTGGATCAGGCTCCAGGCCCGAAAAGTCGCCCAGTATGCCAGCCAGAAGGATTGTTCCGCGAATAATCGGCCCGGAGCGCCATGGCGCTCCGGACGAATGGCAGGTCAGATGAAGGAGTCGTCGTCATCGCCGCCGAAGAACGATGAACTGTCATCATCGTAATCCGCGTCGGTGAAACCGCCCTGATCGCTGGAGTTGTCAGCTACGCGCTGATCATTGCCCCAACCGCTGCTATCGCTCTGATCGTTGACCTTGGCCGGTTCTTCCTTGATGACTTCAACCACTTCCGGCTGCTGATTGTGATGGAACAGGCTGCTGATGCCTTGCGCCAGCATCACGCCACCGGCCACACCTGCTGCCGTTTTCAACGCACCGCCGAGGAAACCGCTGCCGACAGGCTGTTGCGGTGCGTAATTCTGCTGAGGTGGCGCTCCGAAATTCTGCTGAGCAGGCGGTGCACCGAAGTTTTGCTGCGGCTGCGAGTTGAACGACGGCCGTCCTGGTTCACGCCAGCCGCCATTCGAGGGGGCTGCGCTTTGAGTCGGCGCAGGCTGCGGATCACGGGAAGCTCCGCCGAAAATGCTCGACAAAAAGCCGCCGCTTGGCGCCGGCGCCGCTGTCTGGGCCTTGGCCTGTTGCAGTTCGGCCTGCAATTGCTGCACTTGCTGGGTGAGTTGCTTGTTCTGTTCGTCGAGGCTCTTGATGGCTGCCTCTTGCACCAGAATCGCCTGGGTCATGAAATAGCCCGCCGCTGGTTGGCGAGTCAGGTGTTCCTTGATCCGCGCCTCGGCCTGGGCGTCGCGCGGGGCTGAGTCCGTTTCGGCCTGTTGCAGCCGGGAAAACAGTCCATCGATCAGGGTTTGTTCTTCGCTGTTCATGGCGACCTCGTAGATTGCCGGGAATATCAGTGCCCTCACCCACAGTGGATAAGGTGCTCACCAGTAATGGGGCTGATACAGGATGTTTCAATGACCTTTACCGAACGTTTACGTTTGTGCCCCGAAGGGGTTGATCGGTTAAAGTGAGGCACTGCTTTCAACCTGCGATACCGACTGATGAATTCGTTCGATGTACTGCGTGACTCTCTGTATTTCTTCAAGCGCAATCTGAGCCAGATCGTGCAGCTATGCCTGCCGCTGGTGATTGTCGAGGCGCTGCTGCAACAAGTGGTCGACCGCTCCACCGGGCCGGACAGTTTCGCCGGCATCAGTGTGATTGTCGGCTTGCTGGTGTATCCGCTGTACACCGCCGCGCTGATCCTGTTTCTCGATGCCCGCAGCCGAGGCGAATCGCCGCGTACCCGCGACCTGTTGGCAGCCGCGGCGACCCTGTGGCCGCGCTTCGCCGTGCTGACCGCCCTTAATACCCTGCTGATCCTGATCGGCCTGTCGCTGTATTTCCTGCCGGGCATCTGGCTGATGGTGACGCTGGCGTTCGGCGAGTACCTGTTGGTGCTGCGCGGCCTGGCACCGCTGGCGGCGATGAAGGAAAGCCTGCGCCTGACCCGCGGGCATTTCATACGCATTCTGGTGTGCATTCTGTGCGTGATGGGCCCGCTGTGGGTGCTCAAGGGAGCGACGCTGGCGGTTTACCCTGACCCGCAGAACCCGGTGATCTCCCTGCTGATCGACAGCGCCCACAGCTTCCTGCAGCTGTTCACCAGCGTGGTGCTGTTCCGTTTGTTCATGCTGATCGCCGATGCGCCCGAGAAATCTGATGAGCGGCTCTGACCGCTCTACCCTTGGGCTTTGGCGCTGCTCTCGGTTATGCTCGGGGTCAATCTTGTAACGCGATAAGCCGAGCTATGCCCCGTCTACTGCGCTACACCCTGCTGGGCCTGCTGATCGCCATCAGCCTGATTGCAATGCTGATCTACAGCCTGACCTGGCGCCCCGACGCCAAGGAAGCGCTGCCGGTCAGTTGCAACGCCCAGGCGCCGACGCTGGTGCCCGGCCAGGCGCTGAAGGTGATGACCTGGAACGTCCAGTATCTGGCCGGCAAGCGCTACGTGTTCTGGAACGACCTGGCCGCAGGAGACGACGAATCCCCTACACCTGAAGACATGGCCTTCAGCCTCGACGAAGTGGCGCGGGTGATTCGCGACGAGCAACCGGACATCGTGCTGTTGCAGGAACTCGATGAAGGCGCCAAGGCCAGCGACTACCAGAACCAGTTCAAATTACTTCAGGATCGGGTCACCGACCTGTATCCGTGCACCACTCAGGCCTTCGACTGGAAAGCCGACTTCGTACCTGAACCGCATATTTTCGGCAGCGTTGGCCGGCAATTGGCGACCCTGAGCCGCTACCGAATCGAACACGCCGAACGCCTGCAATTGCCGGTCGCGCCGGCCAATGTCATCAGCCGTCAGTTCAAGCCGAAAGACGCCTTGCTGGTCACGTACCTGGCATTGAACGACGGTGGCCAGATGGCCGTGCTCAACACCCATCTGGACCGCACCAGCCAGCTCGACGATACCTTGCAATCCCAGGTGACCGCCGTGGCCAAGGTGCTCGACAAGTTCGAAAGCCAAGGCACGCCGTGGTTGATCGGTGGAGATTTCAACCTGTTGCCGCTGGGCCAGTATCAACGCCTGCCCGCCGAGCAACGCACGCCCTACTCTGCCGACAGCGCGCTGCATGTGCTGTGGGACAAATACCCGATGATCCCCACCAACAACGAAGCCAGCGGTATCGACCGGGCACAATGGTTGACCCATTACCCGAATGATCCCGGCTTGAACGGGCCGGACCGGACCGTCGACTACCTGTTTTACAGCCCGCGCATCAAACGGGTCGAAGCGCGGGTGCGGCAGGACGATACGTTGCGCATTTCCGATCATTTGCCGGTGATTGCGCGGTTTCTGTTGCCGGCCGCGCCATAAAACACCTGTGGCGAGGGAGCTTGCTCCCGCTCGACTGCGCAGCAGTCGTAAACCGATTGACGCCACGCACCTGAAAAATGATGTGACAGAATTTGGGGCTGCTTTGCAGCCCAACGGGAGCAAGCTCCCTCGCCACAAAAATCCGTGCCCTACTTACGAGGCTTAACCCGCGCCGTCGCCTCGGCCACCAGCGGATCATCCGGCCAGTAGTGCTTCGGATACCGCCCCTTCAAATCCTTCTTCACCTCGGCATAGGTGCTGCGCCAGAAGTTCGCCAGGTCCTGCGTCACCTGCACTGGCCGCCGCGCCGGGGACAACAGATGCAGTTTCACCACTTGCCGGCCGCCGGCAATCCGCGGAGTCTCGGCCAAGCCGAACAACTCCTGCAACCGCACCGCCAGAATCGGTGGCTGTTCACTGTAATCCAGACGAATCGATGAGCCCGACGGCACGCTCAAATGATGCGGCGCCAGCTCATCCAGCCGTTGCGGCAACGGCCACGGCAGCAGGTTGTGAACGATGCTCGACAGGTCCAGATTGGCGAAGTGACTGAGCCGCGAGACTTTCCCCAGATAGGGCATCAGCCAGTGTTCGAGGCTTTTGAGCAATGTTGCGTCGCTGACATCCGGCCATTCGCTCTCGCCTTTACCCGCGAGATCCAACTGCCGCAACAACGCCACCCGCGCCTGCCACTGACGCAGCTCCGGGGTCCACGGCAACAACTCCAGCCCCTTGCGCCGCACCAGGTTCACTAGCGCCTGACTGCGAGCACTTTCATCGAGCCCGGTCAGCGGTTCGCGGCTGAGGATCAACTCGCCGACCTTGCGCTGACGCTCGGCCCGCAGCACACCTTCGCGCTCATCCCAATCCAGTTGATCGACGCACCGCACCTGTTCGGCCAGCACGGAGTCGAACAGCGCCGGATCAAAATCCGTCGCCAGATAAATCCGTTCTTCACGCTGGCCCTGACGACTGCCCAGATCGGCGATCACCAGCCACGGTTGCTTCATCAGGCTGTCCGCCTCGGCAAATAGCGCCGCACGACCGTTGGCCAGGCGATACTCCGCGCCACCGGCCCGCCGCTGTTGGGCGACCCGATCGGGATAAGCCAATGCCAGCAGCGCACCGAGCCAACGCGGATGTTCGGGATCGCTGACCGGCTCCGACGCTTTGCCGCGCAAATAACCGCGATACTGTCGCGCCAGTTGCCGGGCCCGTTGAACACCGCCCTGCGCACCGCGAGCGGCCCGCTCTTCACCGGATAACAGCACCAGTCGGCTGTGCAGGTCCGCGCCAGCACCACGCAAGATATCGCGCTCACCAAGCAGTGCCGCGACATCACAGGCCATGTCGGCCAGACCGAGCGCCTGGCCACGCAACAGCAAATGGGCGATCCGTGGATGGGCCGGCAGTTCGGCCATGGCCTGACCATGACGGGTCAGCGCTTCTCCCTCCAGCGCACCCAAACGCTCAAGCAGATCCTGGGCCTGTGCATAAGCCGCTGCCGGAGGCACATCGAGCCAAACCAACTGCCCCGGCGTCACGCCCCAACGACCGAGTTGCAAGGCCAGCCCGGCAAGGTCCGCCGAGAGTATTTCCGCACTGGCGTAAGCCGCCAGTTGCTCGTGCTGGTCCTGCGACCACAAGCGATAACACACGCCGGGCTCCAAACGCCCGGCCCGACCTGCACGCTGCGTTGCACTGGCTTTGGAGATCCGTTGGGTATCCAGGCGAGTCATGCCGCTGCCGGGGTCGAAACGCGGCACGCGCGCCAACCCGGCATCGATCACCACGCGCACGCCATTGATGGTCAGGCTGGTTTCGGCGATGTTGGTGGCCAGCACCACTTTGCGCTTGCCCGCAGGCGCCGGGTCAATCGCCGCCCGCTGCGCCGCCAGGTCCAGTTCGCCGTGCAACGGGCACAGCAACACCGGCGTGCCCTCGCCCAAGGCATCGGCCAATTGTTGATGCACCCGCCGAATTTCCGCCTGCCCCGGCAGGAACACCAGCAGGCTGCCGGTTTCATCGTTCAGCGCGTCGAGGATGGTCTGCACCACCTTTGGCTCGATGAACTCACCGGGCTGAAACGGCCGGCCCCAGCGCATCGCCACCGGGTACATGCGACCTTCGCTGCGCAGGATTGGCGCGTCATCCAGCAACCCGGCCAGGCGTTCGCCTTCCAGGGTTGCCGACATCAAGAGGATTTTCAGCGGTTGATCGTCGCGGAACAGCTCCCGGCCATTCAGGCTCAGGGCCAGCGCCAGGTCGGCATCGAGGCTGCGCTCGTGGAATTCATCGAAAATCAGTAAGCCCACGCCTTCCAGCGCCGGGTCATCCTGCAGGCGCCGGGTGAGGATGCCTTCGGTGACCACTTCGATGCGGGTATTGGGGCCGACCTTGCTGTCAAGACGAATGCGATAACCCACGGTTTCGCCGACCTTCTCGCCCAATTCACTGGCCAAGCGCTCCGCCGCCGCCCGCGCTGCCAACCGGCGCGGTTCGAGCATTAGAATGGTCTGCCCGGCCAGCCACGGCTCATCGAGCAAGGCCAACGGCACCCGGGTGGTTTTACCAGCACCGGGCGGTGCTTCGAGCACGGCTTCGTGGCGCGTAGCGAGGGCTTCACGCAGGGCGGGTAAAACTTCATCAATTGGCAAAGAAATCATGCTGGCTCCCAAACAGAGGGCCGAGTATAACGGCGTTCAGCGCGGTCCTAATTCATATCGACGATGCTTCGTTTCCAGATAACCCAGGAGATTTCAAATGCGTGCTCCCTTTCGCTTGATCGGCGGTGTATTGATCGCGTCCTTGCTGACCCAAATGACCGCCTGCGGTTCGATTTTCTACCCCGATCGCCGCGGCCAGATTGACGGCAAGATTGACCCGGCCATTGCCGCGCTGGATGCAGTGGGCCTGCTGTTCTATATCATCCCCGGCCTGATCGCCTTTGCAGTGGACTTCACCACGGGTGCCATTTACTTCGAGCCCGGCCGGACCGCCCAGGTGGCGCCGGAAAAACTCAAGGAAGCCATCGGCGCCGACGGCAAGGTCGATAACCACAAGTTGCAGACTATTCTCGAAAGTGAACTGGGCCGCAGCTTCCCGCTGGACGATCCGCGTCTGATCCAGCACAAGGGCAGCGCCCAGCAACTGGCTATGTTCGGCCTGCAACCGGCTGCATAATTCGTGCATTTGAAGGAACCACAGCACTGATGACGACCCCTACCGACCACGCCCGCCTGCTGCGGCTGGCGACGCGCGCCTCGGTGGCGGTCGCGTGCATATTGATCATCGCCAAAGCCATCGCCTGGTGGCTGAGCGGCTCGGTGAGCATGCTCGCCGGGTTGACCGACTCCGCCCTCGACGGCATTAGCTCGCTGCTCAACCTGATGGCCGTGCATTACGCCTTGCGCCCGGCCGACGATGATCATCGATATGGGCACGGCAAGGCCGAATCACTGGCGGGCATGGCTCAGGCGCTGTTCATTGGTGGCAGTGCCGTGCTGATTTCCCTGCAGGCGATCGAACGGTTGAAACATCCGGAACCGATAGGCGCAGCGTGGCTCAGTATCGGGGTGATTGTGTTCTCCCTCGTCCTGACCGTGGCCCTGCTGATGTTGCAGCACCGGGTAATCAAGGCTACCGGCTCCAACGCGGTGAGCGCCGACTCCTTGCATTACCGTTCGGACCTGCTGCTCAACGGCGGCATTCTCGTAGCGCTGGTGCTGGCAGGGTTTGGCTGGCAGCAAGTCGACCCGTGGTTCGGCCTGGGGATCGCTGCTTACATCCTCTGGAGCGCGATTCAAATCGCCCGGGATAGTTTTGCAGTGCTGATGGATGAAGAATTGCCGACCGATGTCAGCCAGCACATGCTCGAACTGGCCTGCAGCGTACCCGGCGTTCTGGGTGCCCACGACTTGCGCACGCGGATTTCCGGCAACCAGTGGTTCGTGCAACTGCATCTGGAATTGCCGGGGGACTTGACCCTGTCAGTCGCCCACGGCATCAGCGATCAAGCCGCCGATGCGATTCATGCCGTCTACCCGCGAGCCGAAGTGCTGGTGCACGCCGACCCGCAGGAAGTGGTGAAGGCCGCCAGGGCTCAGTAACTCACCTGATAACCGCGACTGCTCAGGCAGTTGCCCTGGGCCTGTCGGTAAACTTGCACCACCGACGGATCCGGTCGGTAGGTGGCAGTACGTGGATCGAAACCGCTCTGTTGCACGGCCCAGCGATAACATTCATAAGCGTCCCGGCTGACTTCCTCCGGCGACTGGCCGTTGGCTGGGTACGCCACCACGTCATAACCATTGCTCACCGGTGGCGGCTGCACAGGAGGGTCGACCACGACGTAATCCTGAGTGCTCTCCTGATAGGCGTAATATGCGCCGGCCGCCAGGAACAACAGCGTGCCGCCGATCCACACTTCACGGGCGTAATCGGGCAAGTAGCTGACGCGAATCCCGCGAGGCGGCTGAACCACCACATAACGCGGGCCTTGCGGGCGATACCAGTAGCCACCGGAATAGAAGTAATCCTGGCCACGATACGGCACGCGGAAGTGACGCTCCTCCGGGAAGCGGTCGATCACGTACCCAGGACGATACTGCGGGCCGGGGCCCCAGCCTGTGCCGTGCCCCTCCGGACGACCGGGCCAGCGACGGTCATCGTGACGCGGCTCCCGCCCCCCGGTCTGCCATGGCTGGTTGTGATTGTTACGCCACGGTTCGTCCTGATAGTAGCCACGCCGCGGTTCCTGGGTCTGGCGCACGGTATCGGGCCGACTCTGGATTGGCAGATTATTACTCGGTTGTTGCGGCGCTCGCTCCTGAACGTTTGGATCGTGTAGCGGACGGTTCTGCCACTGGCCACCCTGAACGCTGGAGTCGTGCGGCGTACGGTTCTGCCACTGGCCGCCCTGAACGCTGGAGTCGTGCGGCGCCCGGTTCTGCCACTGGCCGCCCTGATTCTGGTCGTGGCGTTCGAATTGGCGGCTGTTGTCGCCACGAATGATTTCGGTGTTCTGCGGGCGTGGCTGATTGCTGCTGCCATGGCCCTGGCCCTGTTCATTGCCCCGATGATCAGGCCCACGCTGCCCGCCATCGGGGCCACGGTTCTGCGGTTCATCGGCAAGCGATTGTGCAGTGACACTTACACACAGCAAACCAACACTGGCTAAACGCCAGATGCGCGATTTCATGCTTTTCCTCACGGCGGGTTAGGGCCTGTACGTAAGACTGGGAAAGCGCAGGCCGGTTCTGCAACAGGTTATCAGTCACGTAACTTTTTTATTGAGCGGCTTTTTATTAAGGGCATGCCGAATTGCGGGCAAGAAAAAAGGGAGACCCGTCGGCCTCCCTTTGAGAACTTCGTCCGTGCTCGACGCTTATGACGTCGGCTCACCTCACGCCGTCTTCTGGACAGTGTGTAGCTCGGGGGCCGACGCATCCCCGGTGGGGGTGGCGACCGCAGCTGGCCTGATTGGGCGAGCCGCACTGGACTGTTTGTCCGAGCAGTGATTCTGGTGATAAGAATAGGCCCGGAGCACCGACAGAGGATTGCGAAGATTGCTCAAATAAACATCACTTGCGCAATTTTTAACTCAGGATAGATAATCTGCCGCAATAGTTATGACAAAGGCCTGATTGATGAGCAAACTCGACCGATACGACCTGAGTATTTTGGCGGAATTACAGCGCGACGCGCGCATCTCCAATCAGGAGCTGGCCGAACGCATCGGCCTGTCGCCTTCGCCTTGCTCGCGACGGGTCAAGCAACTGGAAGACGACGGCTACATCTCCCGCCAGGTCGCCTTGCTGGACCGCAAGATGCTCGGCCTGAGCCTGACCGCCTACGTGCTGATCGGCATGGACCGCCATACACCCGAGCGTTTCGAGAACTTCGAAGCCGCCATTCGCACATTACCGCAAGTGCTGGAATGCAGCCTGGTGACCGGGATGGACGCGGATTATCAGCTCAAGGTGGTGGTGCCGGACATGGATCACTATCAGAAGCTGCTGCTGGGGCATCTGACCCGGATTGAAGGGGTGACGAGTGTACGGTCGAGTTTCGTGTTGAACCAGGTGCTTAACAGCACTGAACTGCCTCTAACCCACCTGCGCAGCTGATTGTGGCGAGGGGGCTTGTCGGAACGCCGCACCGCCCCGTTCGGCCGCGCAGCGGTCGTAAAATCAAAGAACGCGGTGTGTCAGGTAAAACTCATGGGCTGGCTTTGGGGCTGCTTCGCAACCCAACGGGGGCAAGCCCCCTCGCCACAATCCGACGCAGGTCAATACCCCGCCAATCCCCCTTGGCGTATACTCCTCCCGCCTTTTTAGCCCCGCCCGCGCTGGAGATGTTCAATGGATCCTGCAGTTTTCGAAGAGTGGATGATGACTGGCCTGGTCAGCATCCTGATCATTTTCATGGGTTTCATCGTCTGGGATCTGGCAAAAAAATCCAAAGCCGGACGCTTCGGCTCGTTCATTCTGTTCTTTGTGCTGGGGTTGGGTGTGGCCGCATTCGTGATCAAAAGCGTGGTCATCGGCCTGATCGAATCCGGCACGCTATAAACGCGCCGGCACTTCCTTCCACTGTCCCTGATCGAGCCCTTCGATCGACCAGTCACCGATTTTGACCCGCACCAGGCGCAACGTCGGCAAGCCGACCGCCGCGGTCATGCGCCGCACCTGACGGTTGCGCCCCTCGCGAATTACCAACTCCAGCCAACTGGTGGGCACGCTTTTGCGAAAACGCACAGGCGGGTTGCGCGGCCACAGCTCAGGCTCATCAAGCTGCCGCGCCTCGGCGGGCAAGGTCATACCATCGTTCAGCTCGACGCCCTCGCGCAAACGCTGCAACTGCTCAGCGGTTGGCTCGCCTTCCACTTGCACCCAGTAAGTCTTGGCCAGTTTGTGTTTCGGGTCGGCAATCCGCGCCTGCAGCTGGCCGTCGTTGGTCAGCAGCAACAAGCCTTCGCTGTCGCGGTCCAGCCGTCCTGCCGGGTAAATCCCCGGAATCTCGATAAAGTCCTTGAGCGTCGCCCGCCCTTCGCCGTCGCTGAATTGCGTCAGCACATCGAAAGGTTTGTTGAACAGAATCAGCTTCGGCTCGGCCGGGGGCGCTTTGGCGATACGGCGCGGGGCGGAAGAAGATGACACAGGCTTCACGCCAGGGCGGCGGGAAACGGGACGTTGAGGACGGGACATGGCGAGAAGAACATCTAACGGTCAGGGCTGCTAATGCTAGTGCCCCAACCGTCAAATGACCATGAGAACAATCAGCGGAACGGCGGCTCGTCGAAGCTGCGCAGTTTGCGTGAGTGCAGCGAGTTGAGCTCGGTGCGCAACAGATCCACCGCCTCGATGCCGATTTTCAAATGCTGGCTGACCGCGCGCTCATAGAACGCGTTGGCCGACCCCGGCAGTTTGATTTCGCTGTGCAGCGGTTTATCCGACACACAGAGCAACGTGCCATAGGGCACCCGCAAGCGATAACCCTGGGCCGCAATCGTGCCGCTTTCCATGTCCACCGCCACGGCGCGGGACAGGTTGATCAGCGGACGTTCCTGCGCCCAGCGCAGTTCCCAGTTACGGTCGTCGTAGGTCAACACGGTGCCGGTACGCAGGCGTTTCTTCAGTTCGTCGCCCTTCTCACCGGTGATGTTGGCCGCCGCTTGCTGCAACGCCAACTGCACTTCGGCCAAGGCCGGAATCGGAATGTTCGGTGGCACCACCCGGTCGAGAATCCCGTCGCGACGCATGTAAGCGTGTGCCAGCACGTAATCGCCAATGGTCTGCGACTGACGCAAGCCGCCGCAGTGGCCGATCATCAGCCAGCAATGCGGACGCAGCACGGCCAAATGGTCGGTGATGTTCTTGGCGTTGGACGGGCCGACGCCGATGTTCACCAGGGTCACGCCATGGCCATCGCTGGCGATCAGGTGATAGGCCGGCATCTGGTAACGATGCCAGACCACGCCCGCGGCAATCGCCGAGGCTTCGCCGTGGTCCATGCCCTTTTCGATGATCACGTTGCCCGGCAACACCATGCGTACAAAACGCGGGTCTTTGCGCAGTTGTTCCAGGCCATGAACGATGAACTGGTCGACGTAACGGTGGTAGTTGGTCAGCAGAATCCACGGCTGCACATGCCGCCAGTCGCTGCCGGTGTAGTGCACCAGTCGGCGCAGGGAGAAGTCCACCCGCGCGGCATCGAACAGGGCCAATGGCAGCGGGTCGGTGTTTTCCCAATCGTACAAGCCGTCGGCGATGCCATCGGTGGCGGCCGACAGATCCGTACTCGGGAACACCCGCGCCAGTACCGCCGCCGTAACGCCAGAGCCGGCCAGCTCATCGCCCTGCTCGACCACATACGGATAAGGAATGTTTTGCTGGCTGACGCCGACTTCCACGGTCACGGTGAAGTCGTGCATCAACGGAACGAGTTGCTCCAGCAGGTATTTGCGAAAGGCTGCTGGATGAGTGACGGTGACGCTGTAGGTCCCCGGCAATTGAACCTTGGCATAGGCGCGAGTGGTCTGTGGGACTTCGCCCTGGCAGAGGTAGGTCAGACGCAACTCGGGATAACGAAACAGGGCACGCTGTTCAGCGTCCGGCTCGACGCGATCCTTGAGATAACGCTTGAGCGCTTGATTCAGCGCTGTGGTTGCACGCTCGTGCAAGACAGCAAGCCGATCAACGGCTTGCTCGGCGGTTTGAACGACAATAAACGCTTCGGTCACGATCAGCTTCCTGTGTTCTGGCTTGCAGACCTTCATCTTGCCTGCATCATCGCTTCACGGGAACAGTGAAAAAAGATCGTAGCCTTCGGCAATTCCTACAGAGGTCCTCGTACACCTGCCGAAGGCTGCGATCTTTTCGCCCTTCAGAAGCCCTGCGGTGTCGAGCGGGCCACAATCGCTTCCACATCCAGCCCTCGCGGCAACGTTCCATACACCCGACCGGCCGAACCGAGGCGGCTGGCGATGAACGCATCACTGACCGCCGCATTACCCGCCTCCAGCAACAGCCTGGCCTGAAGCCCCAAGGCGATGTCTTCGGTGAGCTGGCGGGCGCGGTATTGAATGTCGTCGGTGTCCTTGAACGCCTTCTGCAACTGGCCGATGTGTGTGGCCAGGCGTTTGTCGCCATGGCCATCGCCCAACTCGTTGAACAGCACATCGAGCACGCCCGGTTCTTTCGACAACGCGCGCAACACGTCGAGACATTGCACGTTGCCGGAGCCTTCCCACGTCGAGTTGACCGGTGCCTCACGGTACAGTCGCGGCAAGATGCTTTCTTCGACGTAACCGGCGCCGCCCATGCATTCGGCCGCTTCGTTGATCATCGCGGGCGCGCGTTTGCAGATCCAGTACTTGCCCACTGCCGTCACCAATCGAGCGAATTTCGCTTCGTGGTCGTCATCCAGATGATCCAGCGCTCGCCCCATGCGCAGGCTCAACGCCAGGGCGGCTTCGCTTTCCAGGGCCAGGTCGGCCAGCACGTTTTGCATCAAGGGTTGTTCGCTGAGCAACTTGCCACCGACCTTGCGGTGGGCGCAGTGATGGCTGGCCTGGGTCAGGGCCTGGCGCATCAGCGCGCTGGAGCCGACCATACAATCGAAACGGGTCATGGCGACCATTTCGATAATGGTCGGAACGCCCCGGCCCTCTTCGCCGACCATCCAGGCCAGGGCGCCACGGAACTCCACCTCGCTGGAGGCGTTGGACCAGTTGCCGAGTTTGTTTTTCAGCCGCTGTATGTAGAACTGATTGCGCGTGTCATCCGGACGATGACGCGGCAGCAGGAAACAGGTCAGCCCTTTGTCGGTCTGGGCCAGGGTCAGGAAGGCGTCACACATTGGCGCCGAGCAGAACCACTTGTGGCCCACCAGTTCATACGCCTGGCCCGGCCCACCGCCCCCCACCGGAAACGCCTTGGTGGTGTTGGCCCACACATCGGTGCCGCCCTGTTTCTCGGTCATCGCCATGCCGATGGTGACTCCGGCCTTATGGGCCATGCCGACATTGCGCGGGTCGTACTCGGTGGCGAGGATTTTCGGCAGCCATTGCCGGGCCAGATCCGGCTGCAGGCGCATCGCCGGGACGCTGGCGAAAGTCATGGTCAACGGGCAACCGCTACCGGCCTCTGCCTGACTGTGCAAATACGTCATGGACGCGCGAGCCACATGAGCGCCCGGTTGCGGATCGGTCCAGGGCAACCCTGTCAGGCCATGCTCCACCGCCGTGTGCATCAACTGGTGATAAGCCGGGTGAAACTCCACCAGGTCGATGCGATGGCCGTAACGGTCATGGCTGACGAACACGGGTTTGTTTTGATTGGCCGCAAACCCGGCCTCCATCAGCGGCCCGCCGGCCAATGCGCCGTAAGCATCGATCCGCGACTCGGCCCAACCGGCATCGAACCGTCGCGACCATTCCTGCAAAGGCAGGTCGATGCGATAGAGGTTGATGCCATCCAGCGACGGGGGCTGGTTGGTGACTTCGTGGGTTTCGGCGAACTGATGCAGGTTCATGACGGGGCTCCTTTGGTCAGCCAAGGGCTTCAGTTAAGCACCGCCCCGAGGCCGAACAAAGTGGCATATCTGCCTAAATGTCGGCGCTTTCGCCTTGTCCAGAACAGAGCACCCGTCGATAGAGCGCGGCCTGCAAGTCCTCGAATTTCACCGGTTTGTTCAGGTAGTCGACCACGGTGTCGCTCGGGCAGTGCACTCGGTCCGCACTCAGGGCAATCATGAACACGGGTAATTCGGCGCAACCCGGCAACGCACGGATCCGGCGGCAGATGGAGGCGCTGTCCGCTGGCGGCAACTGGCAATCGAGCAATACAGCGTCAACGGCTTCACATTGCAATTGATCGAGCGCAGCAAGGCCATTGTCAGCGGTGCGTACCCGGAACCCGAGCTTGAGCAACATGCCGCGCATCACCAATTGATTGATGCTGTTGTCATCGACCAGCAATACCGTGCACTCCTGGGGCAAGCGCAGGCCGGTGGTCTGCCGGGTGATCGAGGGAGCAGGCTCCACCAACGACAGCTCGAATTCGACGTCCAGCTGGAAGCGGCTTCCACGGCCTGGTTCGGAACGGTGGCTCAGGCGCCCCCCGAGCAATTCGACCAACTGCCGACAGATCGCCAGGCCAACGCCAAGACCGCCATATTCACGGGTCATCGAGCCGTCGAGCTGGAAGAAGCGCTGGTACAGCGTCGCCTCCCCCAGATCGGTAAAACCGATGCCGGTGTCGATCACCGCAAAAGACAGCGCCAGCCGACCGGGCTCCGCCGCCGGTTTACCCGTCACCCGCAGCGCCAGACCACCGACTCGGGTGAATTTGATTGCGTTGTCCAGCAAGCATTCCAGGCATTGCGCCAGCTTGCCGCTGTCGCCGAACAAACGATCCGGCAACCCGGGTGCTACCTCGACCTTGAAGTCCAGCGACTTGCTCGACGCATTGCCATCGAACTGCCCGCGCAAAGACTCGACCATACTGCGCAAGCTGAACGTGTCCGGATAGACCTTGAGCTTGCCGGCCTGCAATTCGGTCAGGGTGAGGATGCCGTTGACCATGCGCATCATGTCCCGCGCCGAACCTGCCGCAGTTTGCTGATACTGCTCCAGCTCTGGGTTCATCTCGACGGTCTGCATCAGCTCCAGCGAACCGATCACACCGTTCATGGGCGTGCGCAGTTCGTGGGTCAACGTGGCGAGGAATTCGTCCTTGAGCCTATTGCTGTGAGCCAGTTGCTGGTTCAGCACCTCAAGCTTCTGGCCGGCGTCGAACAACGTCTGTGCCTGATGCTCGCGCATGGCGTTGATACGATCAGCCAGGGCCAGGGACAGCAACGCCACTTCAAGCGCCGAGCCGATCTGGCTGGCGTACATGGTGAGGAACACGTTGGGCAAATACCCCAACACCATCATCGTGTTGACGACGCCACCGAGCAAAAATGCCGACCAGGCAATGATGAAGTAGCGCGCCACCCTCAAGCCACGCCACCAGGCGAAAACCCCGGCAGCGAAAATCACTACGGTAAAGACCAGTGCCAACGCCGTCGCCAGACGCAGGGCCAGGGCGTAACTGGTCATCAGAGATAACCCGACCACCAGCGTACTGAACGCGATCAGCGCCAATAGCACACGGTCCAGCCAGCGGCTGTGGGTGGCCGTCCGCAGGAAGCTGCGGGCGAACTGGCTGCCGAACAACCCTGAACAGCCGATGAAGAACGGCGTCGCGGCATTGGCCCACCACGGATTGTTCGGCCAGAAATACTCCACGGCCGCGCCGTTCACCGACAGCTGATACAAGCCGAACGAGGCGATGTAGACGATGTAATAGAGGTAACTGGTATCGCGCACACTGAGGAAGATGAACAGGTTGTAGACCAGCATCCCCAGCAACACGCCGTAAATCAGCCCCAGCACATAAAGCCGCACCGGCTGCTCTTCAAGGTAAGCAGTGCTCGACCACAAGGTGACGGGCGCCTGGATCGAGCCTTCGCTTTGCAGACGCAGGTACACGGTTTGCGCCTGCCCGGGCGCAAAGCTCAGACCGAACAGATAGTTGTTCTGACGAATTTCGCGAGTGGCGAACGGCAACGCATCGCCCGTCTGTCGGACCAATTGATAGTCGCCGCCAGCATCGGGCAAGTACAGATCAAGGTGATCGAGGGGTGGATAGGCCAATTCCAGCAGCCAGGTCCGTTGCGCCGACGGATTGGTCGGACGGTATTGCAGGTCGATTTTCAGCCAGAACGCCGAACGCGAATAGCCGGCGTTGAGGGTGGCTTTATCGTGGGGTTTGAAGTGCCCGGCCGCGGCTTGCGCACGGACATCGGCAATGGTCGCTTGACCGCCCGGGTCTTCATAAACCTGCATCGTTCGGCCCAGGGGAAGGCTCTGGGTGAACTCGTCGAACTCGACGGCGCTCGCCAGGAGGGGCAAGCACAACAGCAACATCAGCAAATAGCGCATTTAAGCCCCAGCGTGGCCTGTCCGGTTCTGTCAGGAAGCCCCCCATTCCTTTTGAGTAGACGTAAAACCGGTATTACCTGTTATTGGTTTGGATCCACTCTAGCATAGCCGTTAGTGGCCATTGAACACCATTGAATTTTTTCCTAAAAAGGCTCTAGCACGGGCGTTCCAGCGCTATGTATTGAGCTAGAGCTGTTGGCTTGATCAGGATGTGACAATGTCCCGGCGAGTGATGAACACCTGTGGCGAGGGGGCTTGCCCCCGTTCGACTGCGAAGCAGTCGTAAATCTGCCGACGCGGTGTTCCAGACAGAAGGCAAAGGGGGCGCTTCGCACCCCAACGGGGGCAAGCCCCCTCGCCCACAATGTATCGGCCGGACTGGACGTCGCAACACCCGAAAAAACATGTTTGGTGGTAAGCTCGCGCACCATGAATATCTACAGCTCTCGCCCCGTTGTCCTCTGTCTCTCCGGCCACGACCCTAGTGGTGGCGCCGGCTTGCAGGCAGATATCGAAGCCCTGCTTGCCCAGGGTTGCCATGCGGCTCCGGCCGTCACCGCCCTGACCGTGCAAGACACAGTCAACGTCACTGACTTCCGCGTGCTCGATCGCGAGTGGGTACTGGCCCAGGCCAATGCCGTGCTCAACGACTCCGAAGTCGCCGCCGTCAAACTGGGCATGCTCGGTTCCCTGGAAATGGTCGACACCGTGGTCGAACTGCTTTCAGCGCACCCGCATTTGCCAGTGGTCTGCGACCCGGTGCTGCGTGCCGGCGGTGGCGGACGACTGGGCAAGGACGAAGTCGGCTACGCCATGCGCGAACGCTTGCTGCCGTTGTCGATCATCGCCACCCCTAACCTTCCCGAAGCCCGCATCCTCGCCGAACTGCCCGAAGGCACCGCCGACGAGTGCGCGGAAAAACTCCTGCCATTCGTCAAACACCTGCTGATCACCGGCGGCCATGGCGACGAACACGAAATCCACAACCGCCTGTACAGCCGCGACGGTCGCCGCGAAACCTTTACCTGCCAGCGCCTGCCCGGCAGTTATCACGGTTCCGGTTGCACGCTGGCCAGCGCCCTCGCCGGTCGCCTGGCCCAGGGTGAACACCTCGCCAGTGCCGTACAGAGCGCGCTTGACTACACTTGGCGCACCCTGCGAGATGCGGAACAGCTGGGCAAAGGCCAGTTCGTGCCCCGCCGCCTGCCGCTGGATTTCTGTTCGTAACTTTCGATGCGTAAAGCGCAGAGGCTTGTCCGATGAAACTACGTGGCCTGTACGCCATTACCGACAGCCAGCTACTGGCCGGTAAATTTCTTTCGTACGTGGAGGCGGCGCTCGAAGGCGGCGTCACCCTGCTGCAATACCGCGACAAAAGCAGCGACGAGGCCCGCCGCCTGCGCGAGGCCGAAGCCCTGCGTGATCTGTGCGACCGCTACAAGACCCAGCTGATCATCAATGACGACGCCGAACTGGCCGCGCGACTGAATGTCGGCGTGCACCTGGGCCAGACTGATGGCCCACTGATGCCGGTGCGAGCACTGCTCGGGCGCCAGGCGATCATCGGCTCGACCTGCCACGCGCAACTCGAACTCGCCGAACAAGCCGCCAAGGAAGGCGCCAGTTACGTCGCCTTCGGCCGCTTCTTCAATTCCAACACCAAGCCCGGCGCACCCGCGTGCAGCCTCGACCTGCTCGACCAGGCCCGCAGCAAGCTGCACCTGCCGATCTGTGCGATCGGCGGCATCACCCTGGACAACGCTGCCCCGCTGGTGGCCCACGGCGTCGATCTGCTGGCGGTGGTGCATGGCCTGTTCGGCGCCGAGAGCACGGCTGAAGTGACGCGTCGCGCCCGCGCCTTTAACGAATTGTTCAAATCCTGATTTTGAGAGCCAAATAATGTCTCGTTCCGAAACCCTGTTTGCCAATGCCCAGAAACACATCCCCGGAGGCGTGAACTCGCCTGTTCGTGCGTTCAAGAGCGTTGGCGGCACACCGTTGTTCTTCAAACACGCCGAAGGCGCCTACGTCACCGACGAAGACGACAAGCGCTATGTGGATTACGTCGGTTCCTGGGGCCCGATGATTCTCGGCCACAGCCACCCGGACGTGCTGGATGCGGTGCGCAAACAGCTTGAGCACGGCTTGTCCTACGGCGCCCCGACCGCGATGGAAACCGAGATGGCCGACCTGGTCTGCTCGATCGTGCCGTCGATGGAAATGGTGCGCATGGTCAGCTCCGGCACCGAAGCGACCATGAGTGCGATCCGTCTGGCCCGTGGTTTCACCGGTCGCGACAGCATCATCAAATTCGAAGGCTGCTACCACGGTCACTCCGACAGCCTGCTGGTCAAGGCCGGTTCCGGCGCCCTGACCCAAGGCGTACCGAGCTCGGCCGGTGTACCGGCGGCGTTCGCCAAACACACCCTGACCCTGCCGTTCAACGACATCGACGCAGTAGAAGCCATGCTCGCCGAAGTCGGCCAGGACGTGGCCTGCATCATCGTCGAACCGGTGGCCGGCAACATGAACTGCGTACCGCCGGCACCGGGTTTCCTCGAAGGCCTGCGGACCCTGTGCGACAAGCACGGCGTGGTGCTGATTTTCGACGAAGTGATGACCGGTTTCCGTGTCGCCCTCGGCGGTGCCCAAGCCTATTACGGCGTAACACCGGACCTGAGCACCTTCGGCAAGATCATCGGTGGCGGCATGCCCGTGGGCTGCTTCGGCGGCAAACGCAAAATCATGGAACACATCGCGCCACTGGGCCCGGTCTACCAGGCCGGTACGTTGTCGGGTAACCCGCTGGCGATGGCGGCTGGCCTGACCACGCTGCGTCTGATCAGTCGTCCGGGTTTCCACGCCGAACTGAGCGACTACACCAGCCGCCTGCTCGATGGCCTGCAACAGCGCGCCGATGCCGCCGGCATTCCCTTCGTGACCACTCAGGCCGGCGGCATGTTCGGTCTGTACTTCAGCGGCGCCGACGACATCGTCACCTTCGATGACGTGATGGCCAGCGATGCGAACCTGTTCGGGCGCTTCTTCCACCTGATGCTCGAAGGCGGCGTGTACCTGGCGCCGAGCGCCTTCGAAGCCGGCTTCACCTCGATCGCCCACGGCGAAACCGAGTTGAAACTGACGCTGGACGCCGCCGAACGTGCCTTCGCCGCACTGAAGTAAATCTGCGACGCTGACGTTGGCGATTGCCAGCGTCAGCTTTCACCTACATCCGCTCCCTTTTTCCTGCTCAGCTGCCAATAATCCCCCGCAAAGTGGGTGATATAGTCCCCGCGCAGCAGAAAAACGAGTAAAGACTTTGTAAGGTTGGCCCTGCTTATTTCATAATGCGCGCTTATTGGATCCCTCGACGGGTCCGCGCGCCCCTCAGAGGTAAGTCGATTCCCATGAACCGCACCGGCCGCACCCTTGCATTGGGCTGCCTGTTGCTCCTTCAGCCCCTGCTCGCGCTCGCACAAGCAGGCGGCAACTCGTTGTTGATCCCGGCGATGGGTCGCTGCACCCTCAATACTCAGCCGCAAGACCTGACGCAAGCGCTCGCCGCCTGCCAGAAAGCGTCGGATGAAGGGGATGCGCAAGCGCAATACGAGTTGGGTGAGTTCTACTACGAAGGCAAAAACGTACCGCGCGACCTCAATAAAGCCCTGAGCTACTTCGAAAAGGCCTCGCTGCAAGGTCATGCCCAGGCGCAATTCAAACTCGGCACCATGTTCTTCCATGGCGAAGGTGTACCGGCCAATAACATTCAGGCGTATATCGTGCTGAAAATGGCTGCGGTCAACGGCGCCGAAGACGCGCTGGACACCGCCGACGAAGTCGCCGAAAAAATGCCCCGCGAAGACCTGGAAGTTGCTACCCAGGTGCTGGGGCAAATTTTCCGTAAATACCTGATGGAATTGCAGAGCGCCGACGGGCGTACGCCGTTTTCGCCACTTCCCTGAATTGAACACGCCCCCCTGTGGCGAGGGAGCTTGCTCCCCGCTCGGCTGCGCAGCAGTCGTAAAACCCAAGAACGCGGTGTGCCAGACTTATCGTGATTGCAGATCTCGGGGCCGCTTCGCGCCCTGGCGGGAGCAAGCTCCCTCGCCACAAAAAGCCATTCTCACCTTAGAGAAACCTACTGCTTACTTCTCAGGCATCGGCATCGGAAACGGCATGACATTACCGACCGCGCCGCGGGCTTCGCTGATTTTCGGCGTGCCAAGGCGTTCGACCTCGTCGATGCGCACGATCGAATGCATCGGCACAAAACTGCGCACAACGCCTTCGAACTGAGCCTTGAGCTTTTCTTCGCTCGGATCGACGACCACTTGCGTGCGCTCGCCAAAGACGAACTCTTCCACTTCCAGGAAGCCCCACAGATCACTTTGATAGATCTGCTTGGCGTACATTTCGAACACCTGGCCCTGATTGAGGAAAATCACCTTGTAGATTGGAGCTTCACGTTTGGTCATGGTGGGCGGGTAACACATCGGGGATAAAAATGAGGGCGCGAACTATAGCATAGCCACCGGACGCGCAGCGGTAGGAACCTTGGGACATGTTCCCTATAATGCGCGGTTCTTTGAATCACGTGATGAATCTTTCCATGGCCAAGAAGCTTTACATCGAAACCCACGGTTGCCAGATGAACGAGTACGACAGCTCGCGCATGGTCGATCTGCTGGGTGAACATCAGGCCCTGGAAGTCACCGCCCGCGCTGAAGACGCCGACGTGATCCTGCTCAATACCTGCTCGATCCGTGAGCGCGCCCAGGACCGGGTGTATTCCCAGCTCGGCCGCTGGCGCGAACTGAAACTGGCCAATCCGGAAATGGTCATCGCCGTCGGCGGTTGCGTGGCCAGCCAGGAAGGCGCGGCCATCCGTGATCGCGCTCCGTATGTCGACGTGGTGTTCGGCCCGCAGACCCTGCACCGTCTGCCGGAAATGATCGACGCCGCGCGCGCCACCAAACTGCCGCAAGTCGACGTCTCGTTCCCGGAAATCGAAAAATTCGACCACTTGCCCGAACCGCGCATCGATGGGCCGAGCGCTTACGTGTCGGTCATGGAAGGCTGCAGCAAGTACTGCACCTTCTGCGTGGTGCCTTATACCCGCGGTGAAGAAGTCAGCCGGCCGTTCGACGATGTGATTGCCGAGATCATCCACCTGGCCGAAAACGGCGTGCGCGAAGTGACCCTGCTAGGGCAAAACGTCAACGGCTATCGCGGGACCACTCACGATGGTCGTCTGGCCGACCTGGCGGAATTGATCCGGGTGGTCGCCGCCGTCGATGGCATCGACCGGATTCGCTACACCACTTCGCACCCGCTGGAGTTCTCCGACAGCCTGATCCAGGCCCACGCCGACGTGCCGGAACTGGTGAAACACCTGCACTTGCCGGTGCAATCGGGCTCCGACCGAATCCTCGCGGCGATGAAGCGCAACCACACCGCGCTGGAGTACAAGTCCAAACTGCGCAAACTGCGGGCCGCCGTGCCGGGGATCTGCATCAGTTCGGACTTTATCGTCGGCTTCCCGGGCGAGACCGAAAAAGACTTCGAACAGACCATGAAGCTGATCGAAGACGTCGGTTTCGACTTCTCCTACTCTTTCGTCTACAGCCAGCGCCCGGGCACCCCGGCCGCCGACCTGGCCGACGAAACGCCGGAAGAACTGAAAAAAGAACGCCTGAATGCCCTGCAACATCGCCTGAACCAGCAAGGGTTCGAGATCAGCCGACAAATGGTGGGCTCCATTCAGCGGATTCTGGTTACCGATTATTCGAAAAAAGACCCTGGCGAACTGCAGGGGCGCACCGAGAATAACCGTATCGTCAACTTCCGCTGCGACAATCCGACCCTGATCGGCCAGTTCGCCGACGTGCACATCGACGCCGCGCAACCGCACTCGCTGCGGGGCTCGTTGATCCAATAACAGCAGGCCATAGAGCCTTTGTGGCGAGGGAGCTTGCTCCCGCTCGGTTGCGAAGCAGCCGCAAACCAGACACCTCGATCATCCTGAAAGATTGAGGCTGGATGATTTGGGAGCGCTTCGCACTCCAGCGGGAGCAAGCTCCCTCGCCACAGTTATCCAGTGAGACTGCTTTAAGAGCTTTCGCACCCAGGCGACTGGCGTTATCCTTTATTTCATCAATATTGCCCCAGGGCGGCTAAATACGACCTTGAACGCACCCATAGAACCACATCGTTTCATCCTCGAGCCTTTTGAAGCTCGCCGCTTCGCCAATTTGTGCGGGCAATTCGATGAGCATCTGCGCTTGATCGAACAGCGCCTGACCATCGAGATCCGCAACCGCGGAAACCAGTTCGAACTGATCGGCGAGCCCAAGCACACCACCTCCGCGGAAAACCTCCTGCGTCGCTTGTACCGAGAAACCAAGGGTACCGAGCTGTCGCCGGACATGGTTCACCTGTTCCTGCAGGAATCGGCCGTCGAGGAACTGGACAACCACTCCCCCGCCGAACCGTCCGTCGCCTTGCGCACCAAAAAAGGCATGATTCGCCCTCGCGGCTTGAATCAACTGCGCTACGTGAAGGAAATCCTCGGTAACGACATCAACTTCGGCATCGGCCCAGCCGGTACCGGCAAGACCTATCTGGCTGTTGCCTGCGCGGTAGACGCACTGGAACGCGAGCAGATTCGTCGCATCCTGTTGGTGCGTCCGGCGGTTGAAGCGGGTGAAAAACTCGGCTTCCTGCCCGGCGACCTGTCGCAAAAAATCGACCCGTACCTGCGCCCGCTCTACGACGCGCTCTACGAAATGCTCGGCTTCGAATATGTCGCCAAGCTAATCGAGCGTCAGGTGATTGAAGTCGCGCCACTGGCCTACATGCGCGGCCGCACGCTGAACAACAGCTTCATCATCCTCGACGAAAGCCAGAACACCACCGTCGAACAGATGAAGATGTTCCTGACCCGGATCGGCTTTGGCTCCACGGCGGTCATCACCGGTGACATCACCCAGGTCGACCTGCCACGCGGCACCAAGTCCGGGCTGCATCATGTGATCGAAGTGCTCAAGGACGTTCCGGGCATCAGCTTCACCCACTTCCAGCCCAAGGACGTGGTGCGCCATCCGCTGGTACAACGCATCGTCGAGGCGTACGAGCGCTTCGAAAATCGCGCTGCCGATGCCGCGCCAAAGGACACCCCGCACGATGCTTGAGCTTGATCTGCAACTGGCCAGCGACGCACCTGCCCCGAGTGAAGCCGAGTTCCGGAAATGGTGCGAACTGGCCTTGCGCCAGCGCACCGCCGACTCCGAGCTGACCATTCGTCTGGTCGACGAAGAAGAAGGCCGCGAACTGAATCACACCTGGCGGCAGAAGGATTACGCCACCAACGTGCTGTCATTTCCTGCCGATGTGCCGGACGAGTTGCTGGATATCCCGTTACTGGGCGATCTGGTGATCTGCGTGGCCGTGGTCGAGCGCGAAGCCGCCGAACAAGGCAAGGCACTCAACGCCCATTGGGCGCATCTGGTCATTCACGGCTGCTTGCATCTGCTTGGTTACGACCATATAGATGACGACGAAGCCGAAGAAATGGAAGCACTGGAACGAACGTTGCTTGCAGAACTGGGTCATCCGGACCCTTATGCGGACGACGAAACAGACACATCCCCTATCGTTACAACAAAGGATTCAGAGTAATCGCTATGAGCGAAGATCGATCGAGCAACGGGCAGAAGTCTTGGCTGGGTAAGCTCACCCAGGCTTTTGCCCACGAGCCGAAAAACCGCCAGGAGCTGCTGGAGCTGCTGCGCGATGCACACCAAAACAAGTTGCTGGACAGCGAAGCGCTGGCCATCGTCGAAGGCGCCATCCAGGTTGCAGACCTGCAAGTACGGGACATCATGGTCCCGCGCTCGCAGATGATCAGCATCAAGGCGACCCAGACACCTCGCGAGTTCCTGCCCGCCGTGGTCGACTCGGCCCACTCCCGCTACCCGGTGATCGGCGAAAGCCATGATGACGTGATGGGCGTGTTGCTGGCCAAGGACTTGCTGCCGTTGATCCTCAAGGAGAACGGCGACAGCTTCAACATCAAGGACCTGCTACGCCCGGCCACCTTCGTGCCCGAGTCCAAGCGACTGAACGTGCTGCTGCGCGAATTCCGCGCCAACCATAACCACATGGCCATCGTCATTGACGAATACGGCGGCGTGGCCGGTCTGGTGACCATTGAAGACGTGCTCGAACAAATCGTCGGCGACATCGAAGACGAGCATGACGTCGAAGAAGACAGCTACATCAAGCCGCTGCCAAGCGGTGACTTCCTGATCAAGGCCCTGACGCCGATCGAGAACTTCAACGAGTTCTTTGACAGCGAATTTTCCGACGACGAATTCGACACCGTCGGCGGTCTGGTGATGAGCGCGTTCGGGCACTTGCCAAAACGCAACGAAATCACCGAAATCGGCGCCTATCGCTTCCGCATCCTGAACGCCGACAGCCGTCGGATTCATTTGCTGCGTCTGACACCTATAGCTCGGTAACTCTAAGGATTGAAATGCGCTGGATGACCCGCCCCGGCTGGCCCGGTAACCTGCTGGCCGTGGCGGCCGGTGCACTCACCACCCTGGCCTTGGCGCCATTCGATATCTGGCCGCTGGCATTGCTGGCGGTCGGTTTCTTTTACGCCGGCTTGCGCGAGCTGAGCCCCCGTCAGGCCCTGGGCCGTGGCTGGTGTTTCGGTTTCGGCCTGTTTGCCGGCGGAACCAGCTGGATCTACTACAGCATTCACAACTTCGGCGGCGCATCTGTACTGCTGGCCGGGTTCTTGATGCTGCTCTTCACCGCAGCGATTGCCTGGTTCTTCGCCTTGCCCGCCTGGATTTGGGCGCGCTGGCTGCGCCGTAACGAAGCGCCGCTGGCCGATGCCCTGGCGTTTGCGGCGCTGTGGGTGGGTCAGGAAGCCTTTCGCGGCTGGTTCCTCACCGGTTTCCCGTGGCTGTATTCCGGTTACAGCCAGCTCGACGGCCCATTGGCCGGGCTCGCGCCGGTCGGCGGGATGTGGCTGATTTCCTTCGCGCTGGCCCTGACCGCCGCACTGGTCTATAACGCACCGCGCCTGATTCGCACCGCTCGCAAGGGCTTTATTGCCGCTGGCGTGTTGCTGCTGGCCGGCCCGTGGGTGATCGGCCTGGCGCTCAAGGAACACGCCTGGACCAGCCCTTCGGGTGCGCCGCTGAGCGTCGCGGCAATTCAGGGAAACATCGAACAAAGCATGAAATGGGACCCGTCGCAAATCAACGCGCAGTTGGCGCTGTACCGCGACATGAGTTTCAGCTCCAAACCCGTCGACCTGCTGATCTGGCCGGAAACGGCGGTCCCGGTACTCAAGGAGTCCGTCGAGGGCTATCTGGACATGATGGGCAGCTTCGCTGCAGAGCGTAAGTCCGCGCTGATTACCGGTGTACCGATTCGACAGGAAGTCCATCACGAGAAGCGCTACTTCAACGGCATCACCGTTGTCGGTGAAGGTGATGGCACTTACCTGAAGCAGAAACTGGTGCCATTCGGTGAATACGTTCCGTTGCAGGAAGTCTTGCGCGGCCTGATCGCGTTCTTCGACCTGCCGATGTCCGACTTTGCCCGTGGACCGGCCGATCAACCGCTGCTACAGGCCAAGGGCTATCAGATTGCGCCGTACATCTGCTACGAAGTGGTCTACCCGGAATTCGCCGCAGGCCTCGCCGCCCGCAGCGATTTGCTGCTGACCATCAGCAACGACACCTGGTTCGGCACCTCGATCGGCCCATTGCAACACTTGCAGATGGCGCAGATGCGCGCCCTTGAGGCCGGCCGCTGGATGATCCGCGCCACCAACAACGGCGTGACCGGCCTGATCAACCCGTTTGGTCAGATCACTGCCCGGATCCCGCAGTTCGAACGCGGTATTCTGTACGGCGAAGTGGTGCCAATGCATAACCTGACGCCGTATCTGCAATGGCGTTCGTGGCCGTTGATCATCATTTGCGTGCTGTTGTTTGGCTGGGCGTTGATGGCCAACCGGATGGCGAAGACCGTTTAACCCGGCAGGATCATTCCCATGCACTGGCGTGGGAATGATCACTCCTCAACAGGCTCGCCTCGATAGAACATCCAATACCCGACCTGCCCCACGAGCTCATTCATCAACTGCCCCGATTGCCAGATCGATTTGAATTCCGGCATCCAGCCACCCAGCGGCCGCGCATTGTCCACGCCTAAAAACCCCACCGGCGCCGGCACCACCTCAAATCCGGCCTGCTCAAAGCTCCACACCGCCCGCGGCATATGCCACGCCTGAGTCACGACCACCACCCGTTTGATCCCCTGCGGCAACAATACCTGGGCGCTGAACTGCGCGTTTTCCCAGGTTGTGCGGCTGCGCCCTTCCTGCCAGCGTACCGTCACGCCAAAATCATCGAGCAACGAATCCGCCATCAGCTGCGCTTCAGTCGGCGGTGTCCCGTAATGCAGGCCGCCGCTGGCCAGAATCGGCAAGCCGGAAGCCTTGGCCAGACGCGCGGCATAACGCTCGCGCCCAAGCCCTACGCCGGTGGGCTGGTCGACACCCCAGGCCAGGTCGCCACGCTCACGCCCGGAACCCAGCACCACGATCGCGTCGGCGCGCTGGCCCAGGGTGGCCCATTCCTCGCGCACGAGCGGCGGCTCGCGCTCCAGAGCCTTGGCAGTCCACTCCACCATGACTGGCAGGCTCATCAACCAGAAGCCGCCCACCCCCATAACGAAGCACGCTCCCGCCAGCCTCGGCCTTGAGCGGCGCCACCACCAGGCGAGTACCAGTAACAGCAAAAGAACGCCGGGCGGCAATAGAAGTTGTTTAATGAAATAACGAAAAGGCATCGGGCATCTCCATAGATGCCCGAAGCCTAAGTGGGTTAACGCAATGCGACAACAAATGCGGAAGGACTTTATTTCAAAAAACCATATGCGATGGTTTCAAGTGTCCTTACTTGAACTGCAGAGACCGGACCTTTACCGCGCCTCCGCCGGGTGTCTTATCCTTGAGCCAGAGGATCTTGGCCGTACGTGGTGCCTCGAGTTGCTTCATTGCTGCTGACAAGCATCCGTGCGTTTCACGTTCACTGCGGTCCAGATAGGCCTTGACCAGCTCAAACTCTGCGGGGGTCAAACCACGCAGTTCCAGCTCCAGGGGACGCTCGTCGCGAAGCCGTCCAGCGGTTTTGGCCGCGTCCAGGGCCATTGCGAGACGGTCGATCAGTCTTTCGTACAACTCCGGTTTTGTAGCTTTTTGCTGTGAATCAACCATCCATCACCTCATTGAAGATAAGACTCACTCCCCTTTTAGAGCTTAGCTTCGCTGAAAAAACCGGCTGAGCGCCGCGACCAACGGCCCTTGGGGTGGGAATTGGCCGCGCCCTTGCGTGTAATCAGGGTTTCCCTCGGTAGAGTGCCGTCATGTATGCTACGGCGCTTCCTGTAACTCCACTTCCAGCTCGGCTGGGCAGCGAAACGCCGATTTGGCGTCATCACCGTCCAGCGTTGCATTGAAGAGGATTAGGCCACCCCTATTCAGTTCAAAAGTAGCCATGCACGAACAATATCAGCCCCGTGAAATCGAAGCCGCCGCCCAGTCGTTCTGGGACGAGCAAAAGTCCTTTGAAGTCAGTGAACAGCCAGGCAAGGAGACTTTCTACTGCCTGTCGATGTTCCCTTACCCCAGCGGCAAGCTACACATGGGGCACGTGCGCAACTACACCATCGGCGACGTGATCTCCCGCTACCAGCGCATGCAAGGCAAGAACGTCCTGCAACCCATGGGTTGGGACGCGTTCGGCATGCCGGCGGAAAACGCCGCGATGAAGAACAACGTAGCGCCCGCCAAGTGGACCTACGAAAACATCGCCTACATGAAAAGCCAGCTGCGCAGCCTGGGCCTGGCGGTGGACTGGTCGCGCGAAGTGACCACCTGCAAGCCCGATTACTACCGCTGGGAACAATGGCTGTTCACTCGCCTGTTCGAAAAAGGCGTGATTTACAAAAAAAGCGGCACTGTGAACTGGGACCCGGTCGACCAGACTGTTCTGGCCAACGAGCAAGTGATCGACGGTCGCGGCTGGCGTTCCGGCGCGCTGATTGAAAAGCGCGAAATCCCGATGTACTACTTCAAGATCACCGCTTACGCGGATGAGCTGCTGGAGAGCCTCGACGAACTGACTGGCTGGCCTGAACAGGTCAAGACCATGCAGCGCAACTGGATCGGCAAATCCCGCGGCATGGAAGTGCAGTTCCCGTACGACGTCGCTTCCATCGGTGAAGCCGGCGCGTTGAAAGTCTTCACCACCCGTCCGGATACCCTGATGGGCGCAACCTACGTTGCCGTGGCCGCCGAACACCCTCTGGCTGCCCTGGCGGCGCAGAACAACCCTGAACTGCAAGCGTTCATCGCTGAATGCAAGGGCGGCAGCGTTGCTGAAGCCGACGTCGCCACTCAAGAGAAAAAAGGCCTGCCGACCTCGCTGTTCGTCGAGCACCCGCTGACCGGTGAGAAACTCCCGGTATGGGTCGCCAACTACGTGCTGATGCACTACGGCGATGGCGCGGTCATGGCAGTTCCGGCGCACGACGAGCGTGATTTCGAGTTCGCCCACAAGTACAACCTGCCGATCAAATCGGTGGTGCGCACAAGTGCCGGTGACACTAATCCTGCCCCGTGGCAGGACGCTTACGGCGAGTACGGCACGCTGATCAACTCCGGCGAGTTCGACGGCCTCGACTTCGCAGGCGCTTTCGACGCTATCGAAGTCGCACTGATCAAGAAAAACCTCGGCGCCTCGCGCACCCAGTTCCGCCTGCGCGACTGGGGCATCAGCCGTCAACGCTACTGGGGCTGCCCGATCCCGATCATCCACTGCGGTACTTGCGGTGATGTACCGGTCCCGGAAGATCAACTGCCCGTGGTGTTGCCCGAAGACGTGGTACCGGACGGCGCTGGTTCGCCGCTGGCGCGCATGCCCGAGTTCTACGAGTGCGCTTGCCCGAAATGCGGCGCACCGGCCAAGCGTGAAACCGACACCATGGACACTTTCGTCGAGTCCTCGTGGTACTACGCCCGTTACGCCTCGCCGCACTTTGAAGGTGGCCTGGTAGAAAAATCGGCGGCCGACCACTGGTTGCCGGTGGATCAGTACATCGGCGGTATCGAACACGCGATTCTTCACCTACTCTACGCGCGCTTCTTCCACAAGCTGATGCGCGATGAAGGCCTGGTGAGCTCCAACGAGCCGTTCAAGAACCTGCTGACCCAGGGCATGGTGATCGCCGAGACTTACTACCGTCGCGAAGCCAACGGTGCCTACACCTGGTTCAACCCGGCGGACGTCGAACTCGAACGCGACAGCAAGGCCAAGGTCATTAGCGCCAAGCTGATCGCCGACGGTCTGCCGGTGGAAATCGGCGGCACCGAGAAGATGGCCAAGTCGAAGAACAACGGCGTCGACCCACAGTCGATGATTGACCAGTTCGGCGCAGACACCTGCCGCCTGTTCATGATGTTCGCCTCGCCACCTGACATGAGCGCGGAATGGTCCGACTCCGGAGTAGAAGGTTCGCACCGCTTCCTCAAGCGCGTCTGGCGCCTGGCTCAAGCGCACGTCACTCAGGGCCTGCCGGGAAAACTGGATGTCGCCAGCCTGAACGACGAGCAGAAAGCCATTCGCCGTTCGATCCACCAGGCCATCAAGCAGGCCAGCCACGACGTCGGCCAGAATCACAAATTCAACACCGCCATCGCCCAGGTGATGACGCTGATGAACGTGCTGGAAAAAGCCCCGCAAGGCACCGAACAGGATCGCGCGCTGATTCACGAAGGCCTGGAAACCGTGACTCTGCTGCTGGCCCCGATCACCCCGCACATCAGCCACGAGCTGTGGCATCGCCTGGGCCACGCCGACCCGGTGATCGACGCCGGTTGGCCGGTGCTGGACGAAAGCGCCCTGGTACAGGACAGCCTGCAACTGGTCATTCAAGTGAATGGCAAGCTGCGCGGCCACATCGAAATGCCAGCCAGCGCCAGCCGCGAAGAAGTCGAAGCCGCCGCACGGGCCAACGAAAACGTCCTGCGCTTCGTCGATGGCCTGACTATTCGCAAAGTGATCGTAGTGCCCGGGAAACTGGTCAATATCGTCGCCAGCTAAAAATTGGATCGGGCGCCAGGTGAGCCTGGCGCCGAGTAAAACCTTTCGGGCCGCTTGACCGGCCCACATGGTTTCAAGGGGAGCAACAAGATGATCAAACGCAATTTGCTGGTGATGGGCCTTGCAGTCCTGCTGAGCGCCTGCGGTTTCCACCTGCGTGGCACCGAAACCACCGAACTGGCGATCAAGGAACTCGACCTGAGTGCCCGCAATGCCTACGGCGAAACCGTGACACAATTGCGTCAGGTACTGGAAAGCAGCGGCGTCCGGGTCTACAGCGGCGCACCTTACAAACTGGTGCTGACCGATGAGCAGGAAAGCCAGCGCATCCTCAGCTATGCCGGTGCCGGCCGTACTGGCGAGTACCAGGTGAACACCGTGCTCAATTACGACATCCGTGGTCAAGGTGGCCTGCCACTGCTGAGCGACAAGCTTGAAGTGCAGAAGGTGTTCATCCACGATGGCAACAACCTGGTAGGTTCCGACCAGGAAGCCAACGATGCCCGCCGCGAGACTCGTCGTGAACTGGTTCAACGCATGATGCTGCGTCTGCAACAGCTCACTCCGACTCAGTTGGAGCAGCTGCAACAGACCGCCGACGCCCGGGCCAAGGCTGAAGCCGCCGCGCTGGAAGCAGCGCAGAAAGCTGAAGCGGAGACTCCGCGTCAGTCGCCTGTCGAACTGCCGCAGCAATAAGACTTACGGGGCGCTCAGGCGCCCCGTTCGCCTCCTCTTATGAAACTCGCCCCCGCCCAACTCGGTAAACACCTGCAAGGCGCTCTTGCGCCGGTCTACATCATCAGTGGCGATGACCCACTGCTGTGCCAGGAAGCCGCCGACGCCATTCGCGCCGCTGCTCGCCAACAAGGTTTCGATGAACGCCAGGTCTTCGCCGCCGACGCCAGTTTCGACTGGGGTACGCTGCTGCAGGCTGGTGCAAGCATGTCGCTGTTCGCCGAAAAACGTCTTCTGGAACTGCGCCTGCCCTCCGGCAAACCTGGTGACAAAGGCGCCGCCGCGCTCATCGAGTACTGCTCGCGCCCGGCAGAAGACACGCTACTGCTGATCAGCCTGCCCAAGCTTGATGGCAGTGCGCAGAAAACCAAGTGGGGCAAGGCGCTGGTCGAAGGTCCGCAGACCCAGTTCGTGCAAATCTGGCCCGTGGACACCAACCAGTTGCCGAGCTGGATTCGTCAACGACTGTCCCAGGCCGGGCTTTCCGCCAGCCAGGACGCCGTCGAACTGATCGCCGCTCGGGTCGAAGGCAACTTGCTGGCTGCCGCCCAGGAAATCGAAAAGCTCAAGCTGATGGCCGAAGGTGGTCAGATCACCGTCGAAACCGTGCAAGCGGCGGTGGCCGACAGCGCGCGCTTCGACGTCTTCGGCTTGACCGACGCGATCCTCAACGGCGAAGCCGCTCATGCCCTGCGCATGCTCGAAGGACTGCGCGGCGAAGGCGTCGAACCGCCGGTGATTCTCTGGGCGCTTGCCCGTGAACTGCGCCTGCTGGCCAACCTGTCGCTGCAATACAGCCAGGGCGTGCCGCTGGACAAAGCCTTCAGCCAGGCCCGACCGCCGGTCTGGGACAAGCGCAAACCACTGATGAGCAAGGCACTGCAACGCTACTCGGCACAACGCTGGGCGCAATTGCTGCTTGAAGCACAGCGCATCGACGCGCAGATCAAAGGCCAGGCGGCGGGTTCACCCTGGATGAGTTTGAGCCGGTTGACGTTGTTGATGGCTGGGCAGAGATTGTCGTTGCCTGCCGAATAACCTGTTTTCCAGCCTGCACCAACCTCTGTGGCGAGGGAGCTTGCTCCCGCCGGGTTGCGAAGCGACCCCGAAACGGTTTTACGACTGCTCCGCAGCCGAACGGGAGCAAGCTCCCTCGCCACAGGTCATCATTTCCTACATATCCCAGGGACTAGACAGAACCCCAACTTCGGCCGATGATTTGTCCCGCAAAATCCACTCACTTGCGAGAGATCATCATGAGTAAAAAGCCATCCAAGCATGGCCCCAACAAGGCCAAATCCATCATCGCCCAGCCACTGTTCCGCAGCCGTCAGGAACGAGCCGGCAAGGGCAAAGGCAGCTACCGCCGCGAAGCCTTCCAGTCTAATAGCTGGGAGGCTTCTTACTTTCTGGCAGCCTGAAAGGCAAGCCATCGCTCAACATGTTAAGGTCTGCACCTGATTCGTATCCTCTGGACCTGTGCATGCCCCTTTGTCTTTCCCGTCGTTGGCACCTTCGCCAATTGATAGCTGCCTCCAGCCTCGTTCTGCTTGTCGCCTGCGCGGAAAAACCCACCGCCGCCGACGCCCAGCCGCTTCAAACCCAAGCCGTTGCCACGGCCCCTGCGGTCGTTCCGCCAGTGGTTCCGACTGGTGAGGATCTCGACATCCAGCCCACCCAGACCTTTGCCGAATGGCAGGCGGGCTTTCGCAAAGACGCCCTCGCCGCCGGCATTCGCGCCGACCTGTTCGACCGTGCCTTTGCCAATGTCAGCTTGGACGCCAGCGTGATCCGTGCCGACCGCAGCCAACCGGAATTTACTCGTCCGGTGTGGGAATACCTCGATGGCGCGCTGTCGCCGCTGCGGGTACGCAAAGGTCAGGCACTGGTCAGCCAGTACGCCGATATCCTGCAAAGCATCGAACAGCGCTATGGCGTCGACCGTCAGGCATTGGTCGCGGTGTGGGGCATGGAGAGTAACTTCGGTCAGTTCCAGGGTAACAAGTCTGTGATCAACTCCCTGGCAACCCTGGCCTATGAAGGTCGACGCCCAGGCTTTGCTCATGCGCAGCTGATCGCTGCCCTGCAAATCCTGCAACAGGGCGATATTGAACCCGAGAAAATGCTCGGCTCCTGGGCGGGCGCCATGGGCCAGACCCAGTTCATCCCGACCACCTACAACACCCACGCCGTAGACTTCGACGGCGATGGCCGCCGTGACATCTGGAACAGCGCCGCTGATGCACTGGCCTCGACCGCGCACTACCTGCAAAGCTCTGGCTGGCAGAAAGGCCAGCCGTGGGGCTTCGAAGTCCAACTGCCGAGCAGCTTCAATTACGTCCTGGCCGATGGCGCGATTCGCAAAAGCGTCGCCGAGTGGCAGCAACTGGGGGTCACCCTGCCCAATGGTGTCCAGGTTCCGGCCGGTTCCGAACACCTGTCGGCCGCCCTGCTCCTGCCGGCAGGCTATCGCGGCCCGGCATTCCTGATCTTCGATAACTTCCGCGCAATCCTCAAGTACAACAACTCTTCGTCCTACGCCTTGGGCGTGAGCCTGTTGTCTGAGCGTTTCAATGGCGGTGGCCTGATCAACGGTCTATGGCCAAAAGATGACTTGCCGCTGAGCCGTACCGAGCGAATCGAGCTGCAAACCCTGCTGAGCGCCCGGAACTATGACGCCGGCACCCCCGACGGCATCATCGGCGCCAATACCCGTAAAGCAATCCGCAGCGCGCAGCAGTCGTTTGGCTGGCCGGCGGATGGGTACCCTACGCACAAGTTGCTCGAAGGTTTGCGTAACCGCTAAAAGCAAAAGATCGCAGCCTTCGACAGCTCCTACAGGGTTTTGTGTACACCTGCAGGAACTGCCGAAGGCTGCGATCTTTTTTTGCGATGTGTTGTTACTTGATCACCACATCCTGCTCCAACACCAACGTCTTGCTCCCCGCATCCAGCCTGACCAGTGCCCCCATCGGCAACGTCAGGTTCGGATCGCAATGCCCGCTGCGCCACCCCGCCAGCACGGGTATGCGCAACGACGCGAAGGTCTGCTTGAGCAAGCCCTCCAGCGCGATGGTGTCCACGCCCGCCACATCCCCCACCAGAACCCCGCGCAACTTGTGCAGCGTGCCGGCCAGACGCAAGTGGGTCAGCAGCCGATCAATGCGATAAAGCGGCTCGTTGATGTCTTCGATGAACAGGATGGCGCCCTCGGCGTCGATCTCGTAAGGCGTGCCCATGGTCGCGGCGATCATCGACAGATTGCCCCCCAGCAAACGCCCGTGAGCAATGCCTGGCGAGACGGTCGTCAACGGATAGGCCACCGGGTGCGCCAGCACGCTGTCCGCCGTCACTTGCCCGCGCAACATGTTGAAAAACGAGGACTCGGTGGGTTTCTGCTTGTCACCCAGCAGGTCAGCATTGAGCATCGGGCCGTGAAACGTCACGAAACCCGCATAACGGCTGATTGCCAGGTGCAGTGCAGTGATATCGCTATAGCCGATGAACGGTTTGGCATTGTTGCGCAGTAACTCGAAATCGATCCGATCGAGCAAACGCGGCGTACCGTAACCGCCACGCAAACAGATGATGGCGTCGACCTCGCTGTCGGTAAATGCCGCGTGCAAGTCATTGAGCCGCACATCGTCGCTGCCGGCCAGGTAGCCGTCTTTCTCGTAAACACCGGGGAACACTCGCAGCGAATAGCCGCGAGCGCGCATCCAGGCAATCGCTTTATCGGTGTCCAGGGCAGCGGGGCCGGCAGGCGCAATGACGCCGATCAGCCCTGCAGGCGGCAAGGCCGGAACAGGGACGTGAGGACAAAGGGTGTGGGTCGGTCGAGCGGTCATCCATGATTCTCCCTGTGTGAATGCTTCAGCACACAGTAGTCAGGAACGGGAATAAACAAAAGAGGGTCAGTCGCACCACGGCTTGCAGGAAAAGCCTGCAGAGGATGTGGGCACCGCCAATGAAAACGCCCGCAAGGACTAACCTTGCGGGCGTGCTCTTTTCTCAGCGCGGAATCAGGACGACATCAATTCGGCCTTGACCAGCTTCGCCTGCTCGTCGGCGTGGTACGAGGAGCGTACCAGCGGGCCGGAAGCGACGTTCTTGAAGCCCATCTTGTAACCTTCCTCGGCAAACCAGGCGAAGGTGTCCGGGTGCACGAAGCGCTGGACCGGCAAGTGGCTGCGGGACGGTTGCAGGTACTGGCCCAGGGTCAGCATGTCGATGTCGTGTTCGCGCATGCGTTTCATGACTTCGATGACTTCTTCGTCGGTTTCGCCCAGACCCAGCATCAGGCCGGACTTGGTCGGAATGTGCGGCATCATCTGCTTGAAGCGTTGCAGCAGGGTCAGCGACCACTGGTAATCCGACCCCGGACGCGCAGCCTTGTACAGGCGCGGCACGGTTTCCAGGTTGTGGTTGAACACATCTGGCGGCTCGGCGGCGGTGATTTCCAGTGCAACGTCCATGCGGCCACGGTAGTCCGGGACCAGGGTTTCGAGCTGTACGTTCGGCGACAGTTTGCGGATTTCGCGGATGCAGTCGGCAAAGTGCTGGGCACCACCGTCACGCAGGTCGTCACGGTCTACCGAGGTGATGACCACGTATTTCAGTTTCAGGTCGGCGATGGCAATGGCCAGGCTTTCCGGCTCGTTCACGTCCAGTGGCTTCGGACGACCATGGCCAACGTCGCAGAACGGGCAACGACGGGTGCAGATATCGCCCATGATCATGAAGGTCGCGGTGCCGCCGGAGAAGCACTCGCCCAGGTTCGGGCAGGATGCTTCTTCGCAAACGCTGTGCAGCTTGTGTTTGCGCAGCAAGGCCTTGATGCGGTCGACTTCCGGGGAAACCGGGATGCGCACGCGAATCCAGTCTGGTTTCTTCGGCAGTTCGGTGGTCGGGATGATCTTCACCGGGATGCGTGCAACCTTCTCGGCGCCGCGCAGCTTGACGCCGGCTTCAACCTTGGCACGCGGGGCCGGACGCTCAGTGACATCGAGCGTCGGGATCATGGTTTGCACTGCATCAGTAGTCATATCAATCGATTCCGCCCGTTAGGGTCGTCTGCTCAGCATAGTCGAGGTGTTTGACGAGCTGCGCGCGCAGCCGGGCACTTACCTCGGCAAATTCAATCGGTCCTGCGTGATCGCGCAGCTGGGTCATCGCCAGCCCGGCATAGCCGCAGGGATTAATCCGTCGAAACGGTTCCAGGTTCATATCCACGTTCAGGGCCAGGCCATGAAAGGAACAACCGTGGCGGATCCGCAGACCCAAGGACGCGATTTTCGCGCCATCGACATAGACACCCGGTGCATCCGGCTTGGCGGATGCGGTCACGCCGTAACTGGCCAGCAACTCGATCAGGCACTGCTCCATGCGGCTGACCAGGTCACGCACGCCGAACCCCAGCTTGCGCACATCCAGCAACAGGTAGGCCACCAATTGGCCCGGACCGTGGTAAGTCACCTGCCCACCGCGGTCGACCTGCACCACCGGAATATCGCCTGGCAGCAACAGGTGTTCAGCCTTGCCGGCCTGGCCCTGGGTGAACACCGGCGGGTGCTCGACCAGCCAGATCTCGTCGGCGGCATCGCTGCCGCGTTCGTTGGTGAAGCGTTGCATGGCATGCCAGACCGGCTCGTAAGCCATCTGGCCAAGTTCGCGAAAGCCCAGCGTGCCAGGCATCACAGCACCATGTGCACGAAGCCGGTAGCCCGCAGTTCGCTGTTGATGTTGTACAGCTGGTCCTGGTCGGTGGCAACGATGTGCAACTGAATCGTGGTGTACTTGCCGTTGGTGCTTTGGCGCTCATCAACGCGGTCATGGTTGATCGTCGCGTGTTTCTTGACGATCTCGATGATCTTGTCTTTGTTGCCCACACCCGTATCGCTGATCACCTTAACCGGGTAATCAACGTTGGGGAATTCGATCTTAGGCGCCTTTACTTCGGTATCGGTCATGGCGTAACGGCCTCGTAAGCGTAAGCCGTGGCGACAGCAAGGCCCCACGCCGGATCAGCGTGGGGCCATGCAGGTGCACACTATCAGTTGAACAAGCCGTAGAAGAATAGACGGATGCTATCCCACATGCGGCGGAAGATACCACCCTCGTCGACTGCGTCCAGAGCGATCAGGTCGGCGCTGTGCACCACTTTGTCGTCCAGTTTCACTTCGACTTTACCGATCACGTCGCCCTTGGCGATGGGTGCAACCAGTTGCGGGTTCATGGTCATGCTGGCAGCAAGCTTCTTCAGCTGGCCTTTTGGCAAGGTCATGGTCAGGTCTTCAGCCAGGCCGGCCTTGACTTGATTGGTGGTGCCTTTCCAGACAGGTGCCTGAGCCAGCTCGGCGCCTTTCTGATAGAAGGTCTGGGTTTCGAAGAAGCGGAAACCGTAAGTCAGCAGCTTCTGGGTTTCGGCAGCACGAGCCACTTCGCTGTTGGTGCCGAACACCACGGCGATCAGGCGCATGCCGTCACGTACGGCCGAAGACACCATGCAGTAGCCGGCTTCGTCAGTGTGACCGGTTTTCAGACCGTCGACAGTCTTGTCGCGCCACAGCAGCAGGTTGCGGTTAGGCTGCTTGATACCGTTCCAGAAGAACTCTTTCTGCGAGTAGATCGCGTAGTGAGCCGGGTCTTCGTGGATGATCGCGCGAGCCAGCACGGCCATGTCGTGAGCCGACGAGTAGTGCTCCGGGTTCGGCAGACCGGTCGGGTTCATGAAGTGGGTGTTGGTCATGCCCAGATCAGCAACGGTTTTGTTCATCAGGTCGGCGAATGCGTCTTCGCTGCCGGCGATGTGCTCGGAGAGCGCAACACTGGCGTCGTTGCCCGATTGAATGATGATGCCGTGCAGCAGGTCGCTGACGGTAACTTGCGAGCCGACCTTGATGAACATCCGCGAACCACCGGTACGCCAGGCGTTCTCGCTGACGGTCACCGGATCGTTTTCGCCGATCTGGCCACGACGGATTTCCAGGGTCGCGATGTACGCGGTCATCAGCTTGGTCAGGCTGGCCGGCGGCAGACGCTGGTCACCGTTGTTCTCTACCAGCACGTTGCCGCTGCTGGCGTCCATGAGTACGTAGGCTTTGGCGGCCAATTGCGGTGGCGACGGCATCATCTCGACCGCGAAAGCCGCGGGTGAGAGAAGCAGCGGGACTAGCAGGCACAGGCGTTTGGCAAAGGTGGTGATGTTCATCCGTCTCTCGAAATCGCTAATGGAAACTGCCCTAGGGCAAAACTAATCAGACAACTTTTCAAAAAGCTGTCACGTGTTCAGTTGCTCACTCTGTAACCCTTGCCGGGCTTTTGTTCTTCAACGAGCCAACAACCCGGTTCGCCCCCCAAAACTGCAAGCGAACCGTCAATCAAGTACTACGTGTTACTCGGCGCTGACCAGGCTCGGTGAACCGAGATTGGCCAGCCGCACGCTGTTCTGCACCTGCTGGATTTCACCCGCAGAGCCGATCGGCCCCATGCGCACCCGATGCAGTGTCTGCTGGTTACGCACGATCGAGCTGATGAACACCGGAGCGCTCACCATCCCGCTGAGCTTCGATCTCAGGAGCTCTGCAGCGTCCGGGTTGGCGAACGCGCCCACCTGCAGATACTGGCCAGAGGCTGGTACAGAAGCGTTTTTTTTTGCATCGATCTGCACGGGCACAACGGCCGCGGCGTGTTGCTGCGGCGGTGGCGTCCATTGCTCGACGGTGCCAGTGGAAGCGGTCATGGTCGGCGCGGCATTTTGCGCCACTTGCGGCTCGTTGAGCATCAACGGCGCCGGACGACCTCTCTGCGCCCACCATTCCTGCGGGTCGATGCCTTCGACCTTGACCCGCGCCGTGCCGATTTCAGCGTAGCCAAGCTTCTTGGCGGCCGCGTAGGACAAGTCGATGATCCGGTCTGAATAGAACGGCCCACGGTCATTGACCCGCAGAATCACCGTCTTGTTGTTGTCCAGGTTGGTCACCCGAACGTAACTTGGCAGTGGCAAGGTCTTGTGGGCGGCGCTCATGCCATACAGGTCATACACCTCGCCGTTGGCGGTGTTCTGGCCGTGGAACTTGGTGCCATACCAGGACGCCGTGCCCGACGCGACGTAGGTCTTGGATTCCTGCAGCGGGAAGTAGGTCTTGCCCAGCACGGTGTACGGGTTGGCTTTATAAGGACCGCTGTGCAGGGTCGGCGTGGCATCCGGGATGCGCGATACGTCGACGTCCCACCAGGGTGCGCCATCCTTGTGCGCCCGGTTGATGTCCAGGCCGGGGGCCGAACGAACGGCGGTGGAAGACTTCTGAGTCGGTGAGCGGCTGGTCGAACAACTGGCGACCAGCACCGCCAACGCGGCGAATGCCATGAGCTTCAGGGGTTTATTCATAGGCAATGCCCGCATTACTTGACGCCCCGTGCTTGGACCAGCTGTTCAGACAGTTGATGTACGGCCATGGCGTACATCACGCTGCGGTTATAACGCGTGATCGCGTAAAAATTCGTCAGGCCCATCCAGTATTCAGGGCCATTGTCACCTTCCAGGCGGAAAGCCGTGACCGGCATATCATCGCGCAGCGCATCATGACTCGACCAGCCCAGCGCCCGCAACTCCCCGACGGTTTTCGTCGGTTCGATGCCGTCGGTCAGCCCCTCGTCCACCTGATCGCCGCGCACATCGGCACGGCTGACCACAGGTTCGCCGGCGACCCAGCCGTGTTGCTTGAAATAACTGGCGACGCTGCCGATGGCATCATCGGGGTTGTTCCAGATATTAATGTGGCCGTCACCGTCGAAATCCACCGCATAGGCGCGAAAGCTGCTCGGCATGAATTGCGGCAAGCCCATGGCTCCGGCATAGGAGCCTTTGAGGGTCAACGGGTCGACCTGCTCTTCACGGGCCAGCAGCAGGAATTCACGCAACTCCTTGCGAAAGAAATCAGCACGGGGAGGATAGTCGAAACCCAGGGTCGACAAGGCGTCGATCACCCGATAATTGCCAGTATTGCGACCAAAAAAGGTCTCGACGCCGATGATCGAGACGATCACCTGCGCCGGCACACCGTATTCCTGCTCGGCGCGAGCCAGCACCGCCTCGTGCTGACGCCAGAAGTCCACGCCACGGGCGATGCGCGCGTCGGTGATGAACATCGGGCGATATTCTTTCCACTGCTTGACGCGTTCGGCGGGTTTGGAGATCGCGTCCAGAATCGACTGTTTGCGCTCGGCTTCGCGGAACACGCCCATCAGCTGTTCACCGGCAAAGCCGTAGTCACGGGTCATTTCACCAACGAACTCGGCCACCTGGGGTGAGCCTTCGTAATCGCCGGCCAATGCTTCCTGCACGGAACCAAGGATGCTCACCAGGCCGACCCACGGTGCGTATCGAGTCGCCCAGCCACGCATTACTTGCATTGAAATCTTCACCTTATTCAAACCTGCGCGATCCACTTGCGATGGGTATGGATCGACATCAAAACCCCAAACGCTGACAGTAGCGTCACCAGCGAAGTTCCTCCGTAGCTAATGAACGGCAACGGCACCCCCACCACCGGCAACAGGCCACTGACCATACCGATGTTGACGAAAACATAAACAAAAAACGTCATGGTCAGGCTGCCCGCGAGCAATTTGCCAAACAATGTCTGGGCCTGGGCGGTAATCACCAGCCCGCGACCGATCAACAGCAGGTAAATCAGCAACAGCGCGCAGATACCGACCAGGCCGAACTCTTCGCCCAGGACCGCAATAATGAAGTCGGTGTGGCTTTCTGGCAGGAAGTCCAGGTGCGACTGGGTACCGAGTAACCAGCCCTTGCCGAACACGCCACCGGAACCGATGGCCGCTTTCGACTGAATGATGTTCCAGCCCGTGCCCAGCGGATCGCTCTCGGGGTCGAGGAAGGTCAGGATTCGCTGCTTTTGATAGTCGTGCATGATGAAGAACCACATCGCCACGGCCACCGGCACGGCGGCGGCGATCACGCTGAGGATCCAGCGCCAGCGCAGGCCACCCATGAACAGCACGAATGCGCCACCGGCGAGGATCAGCAACGAAGTGCCGAGGTCGGGCTGACGCACGATCAGAATGAACGGGACACCGATCAGCACCAGACTGATCCCCACGTGCTTGAGCTGGGGTGGCAAGGAACGCTTGGCCAAATACCAGGCGATGGTCGCCGGCATCAGGATCTTCATGAATTCCGAGGGCTGGAAGCGGATCACCCCGGGGATATTGATCCAGCGGGTGGCCCCCATGGCGTTATGGCCCATGACGTCCACCACCACCAGCAAGATCACGCCGACCACATAGCCGAGCGGCACCCAGCGGGCCATGAAGCGCGGTTCGAACTGGGCGATGACGATCATCGATATCAGGCCGATGCCGAAGGAAGTGGCTTGCTTGGCCAGCAGATCCCAGCTCTTGCCGCTGGCCGAATACAGCACGAACAAGCTGCCGGCGGCGAGGGTCAGCAGCAGGATCAGCAGCGGGCCGTCGATGTGCAGGCGTTGCAACAGCGTCGCACGGCGACGCATCACATCCTCGCTGGAGAGCATGCGATCGAAATTATTCTTCACGGGCCGTAGCCTCCGCACTGATAGGGCTGGCGTATTCGGCTTTCAGTCGTCCGTCCTGGTCGAGGAGCCAGGCGTCCATCACTTGACGCACCACCGGCGCGGCGACGCCGGAGCCGGACTCGCCGTTCTCGACCATCACCGACACCACGATTTGCGGGTTGTCGGCCGGCGCGAAGCCGACGAACAAGGCGTGGTCGCGGTGGCGCTCCTGCACCTTGGAGCGGTCGTACTTCTCGCCCTGCTTGATCGCAACCACCTGGGCCGTACCACTTTTGCCGGCGATCCGGTATTGCGCGCCGATCGATGCCTTGCGCGCCGTACCCCGGGCACCGTGCATTACCTGCTGCATGCCGTGATTGACCTTGGTCCAGTCCGACGGGTCGCGCAGGATAATGTCCGGCATCGGATGTTCATCCTTCGGCTTCTCGCCCTCGATGGTCTTGGCCAGGTGCGGACGATTCCAGACACCCTTGTTGGCCACCAGTGCCGTGGCCTGCGCCAGTTGCAACGGAGTGGACTGCATGTAGCCCTGACCGATCCCCAGAATCAGCGTCTCGCCCGGGAACCAGGCCTGACGACGGGTCACGCGCTTCCATTCCCGTGTCGGCATCAGCCCCGGCGACTCTTCGAACATATCCAGGGAGACCTTCTGGCCAATGCCGAATTTGCTCAGGTAGGACGACAACCGATCAATCCCCAGCTTGTGCGCCAGGTCATAGAAGTAGGTGTCGTTGGAACGCATGATCGCCGTGTCGAGATCGACGAAGCCGTCACCGGTACGGTTCCAGTTGCGGTACTTGTGATCGTAGTTGGGCAGCATGTAGTAGCCCGGGTCGAACACCCGGGTCGACGCCGTGACCACGCCCGCATCCAGGCCGGCAATCGCCACCGCTGGCTTGATGGTCGAACCGGGCGGGTACAGACCGCGCAGCACGCGGTTGAACAGTGGCCGGTCGATGGAGTCACGCAGCTCGGAGTAGGCCTTGAAACTGATGCCGGTGACGAACAGGTTCGGATCGAAACTCGGCTGGCTGACCATCGCCAGCACCTCACCGGTTTTCGGGTCCAGCGCTACCACCGCGCCACGGCGACCGCCAAGCGCGGCTTCGGCAGCTTCCTGCAATTTGATGTCCAGGCTCAGAACGATGTCCTTGCCGGAAATCGGTTCGGTACGTTTGAGTACCCGCAGCACGCGGCCACGGGCGTTGGTCTCGACTTCTTCGTAACCGACCTGACCGTGCAATTCGGGCTCGTAGAAGCGCTCGATGCCGGTTTTGCCAATTTGATGGGTGCCGCTGTAACTCACCGGGTCCAGAGACTTGAGCTCTTTCTCGTTGATCCGCCCCATATATCCCACCGAGTGCGCAAAGTGCGCGCCCTGCGGATAGTGACGAACCAGCTGCGCGACCACTTCCACACCGGGTAGACGGAACTGGTTCACCGCGATGCGGGCGATCTGCTCTTCGGTCAACTCGAACAGGATCGGCACCGGCTCGAACGGCCGACGCCCCTGACGCATACGCTTCTCGAAGATCACCCGGTCCTCGGGCGTCAGCTCCAGCACTTCGACGATCACGTCGAGCACTTGCTGCCAGTCGCCGGAGCGTTCACGGGTCATGCTCAGGCTGAAGCTGGGCCGGTTGTCGGCCACCACCACGCCATTGCGGTCGTAGATCAGCCCGCGAGTCGGCGGAATCGGCTGCACATGGACGCGGTTGTTTTCCGACAGGGTCGAGTGGTACTCGTACTGGATCACCTGAAGGAAATACAGCCGCGCGATCAGCACGCCGATCAGCGTCACCACCGTAATAGCCCCGAACACGACGCGGCCACGCACCAGACGGGCGTCTTTTTCGTGGTCCTTGATGCGGATCGGCTGGGACATGAGGGCAGAACTACTTGTGGTAAGGGTGGCCGGACAGCACTGTCCAGGCACGATACAGCTGTTCACCGATCAGAATCCGCACCAACGGGTGCGGCAACGTCAACGGCGACAACGACCAGCGTTGATCCGCCCGGGCACAGACTTCCGGCGCCAGCCCCTCGGGGCCGCCGACCATGAAATTCACCGTGCGCGAGTCCAGCCGCCAGCGATCGAGTTCGACCGCCAGTTGCTCGGTGCTCCAGGGCTTGCCGTGGACTTCGAGGGTGACAACGCGCTCGTTCGACCCGACCTTGGCCAGCATGGCTTCGCCTTCCTGACGGATAAAGCGCGCCACATCGGCGTTCTTGCCGCGGGTGTTGAGCGGAATTTCCACCAGTTCCAGCGCCAGCTCGGAAGGAAGACGCTTGGCATATTCATGCCAGCCTTCTTCCACCCACTTGGGCATGCGTGAACCGACGGCGATCAGTCGCAGTCGCACAGCGTTCCCTTATTGCTGGTCTTTGTTGAGCTTGGTGAAATGCTCATGGGTGTTCTCAGGGCTGTGGTGTGCAGCGCTGGCAGAACGGCTTTGCTCGGCACCGGCCCACAGGCGTTCCAGGTCATAGAACTGGCGCGCCGAGGCAGTCATCATGTGCACGATGACGTCGTCCATATCCAGCAGCACCCAGTCGCTGTCGCCCTTGCCTTCTTCACCCAGCGGCTTGACGCCTTGGGCTTTGACGGCTTCGCGGACCTTGTCCAGCATCGCGCCGATCTGGCGGTTGGACGTACCCGTGGCGATGATCATGTAGTCAGTGATGCTCTGCTTTTCACGAACGTCGATCACCTGGATGTCCTGGGCCTTGACGTCTTCCAGGGCCGCTACGGCAACCTTGACCAGCTCTTCGCCGGCCAGTGGCGCGCCAGTTGGTGCTTCTACTGGCAGCGGTGCGCTCTTGAATGTGCCCTTGCGCTTTACTTTGTTTACGTCTTTGTCAGTCATATAAAACTCGTTTTGCTCGTATGTTCGGGCGCTTCGATACACGCATTCACGTGCCTTGAAGCGCGCCCTTTTTCAGTTCGACGCACGGTAAAGTCCGTGCGCATCGATGTAGGCCAGGACCGCGTCGGGCACCAGGAAACGTACCGACTTACCGCTGGCCAGCAGTTGACGGATCTGGGTGGCGGATACCGCGAGCGGTGTCTGCCAGACGAATGCAATCTGTCCGCTCGGCCCTTTGAGAGCCAGCGGGTCGCTCACCGAACGTGCTGCCAGCAGGTTGCGCAAGGCATCCGGCGGTTCGCTGTCGGCATCCGGGCGTTGCAGCACCAGGATGTGGCAATGCTGGAGCAACTCTTCCCAGCGGTGCCAAGTGGGCAGGCCGCAAAATGCGTCCCAGCCCAAAAGTAGAAAAACCTGGTCTGAAGCGGCAAGTTCGGCGCGCATCAGTTCCAGGGTGTCGATGGTGTAGGACGGCTTGTCCCGCTGCAATTCGCGGGCATCCACCACCAACGGTGCCACACCGGCCACCGCGCACTTGACCATCGCCAGACGGTCCTTCGCCGATACCTGCGGCTTGTCCCGATGGGGCGGCCTGGCACTGGGTGTCAGACGCAACTCATCGAGAGCCAGCGATTCGGCGACTTCCAGTGCACCGCGCAAATGGCCGATGTGCACCGGGTCGAAGGTCCCGCCCAGTACGCCAATGCGTCGAGGCCGGGGCTCGCTGGCGGTCACTGGGACTGACGGGTCGAGGTCGCCCAAGTCAGAGCGACTCCTGGCCGCGCAGCTGACCGTCACCGACCACGATGTACTTCTCGCAGGTCAGACCTTCGAGGCCCACCGGGCCGCGGGCGTGCAGCTTATCAGTAGAAATGCCAATCTCGGCACCCAATCCGTATTCGAAGCCATCGGCGAAGCAGGTCGGGGTGTTGATCATCACCGAGGACGAATCGACTTCAGCCACGAAACGCCGGGTGTCAGACAGGTTTTCGCTGACGATCGAGTCGGTGTGATGGGAGCCGTACTGGTTGATGTGCTCGATGGCCTGGTCCAGCCCGTCGACCACGCGGATCGAGAGGATCGGCGCCAGGTATTCGGTAGTCCAGTCGTCTTCAGTGGCCGCGACGGCCTCGATGATCGCCCGGGTGCGCTCACAACCGCGCAGTTCGACGCCTTTTTCGCGGAACTGGGCAGCCATCGCTGGCAGAAACTCTTTGGCGACGGCTTGATCGACCAACAGGGTTTCCATCGCGCCGCAGATGCCGTAACGGTAAGTCTTGGCGTTGAATGCGATGCGCTGGGCTTTCGGCAGATCGGCGTGGGCACTGACGTAGACGTGACAGATGCCGTCCAGGTGCTTGATGACGGGCACGCGGGCATCGCGGCTGACCCGTTCGATCAGGCCACGGCCGCCGCGGGGCACGATGACGTCGACGTATTCGGGCATGGTGATCAGCGCGCCGACGGCGGCACGGTCGGTGGTTTCGACCACTTGCACCACCGCGGCCGGCAGATCGGCCTCGGCCAGGCCGCGCTGGATGCAGGCGGCAATGGCGCGGTTGGAGTGAATCGCTTCGGAGCCGCCACGCAGGATGGTCGCGTTGCCGGACTTCAGGCACAGGCTGGCAGCATCGATGGTCACGTTAGGCCGGGATTCGTAGATGATCCCGATCACGCCCAACGGCACGCGCATCTTGCCGACCTGAATGCCCGACGGCCGGTAACTCATGTCGCGGATCGCGCCGACCGGGTCCGGCAAGGCCGCGACCTGACGCAAACCGACGATCATGCCGTCGATGCGCGCCGGGGTCAGCGCCAGGCGTTCCAGCAGGGCCGGCTCAAGACCATTGGCACGGCCAGCGGCCAAATCCAGTTCATTGGCTGCGGTCAGCTCGGCACGCGCAGCATCCAGCGCATTGGCGGCCGCCTGCAAGGCGCGGTTTTTCTGCGCGGTGCTGGCACGGCCGATCACGCGGGAAGCTTCGCGGGCGGCGCGACCCAAACGGGTCATGTAGTCAAGAACGGACTCAGTCATGGTCTGCTGTGGTCTTGGTAAAGAGGAAAGCGGCAGATTATAGCTGTCGCGTCTCGGGACTAACAGCGGTGACGGGCGGATGGTCGAAATGGAAGGCAATTTGCCGACGTTCAGCCGTGACCAGGGGGCGCTCTCAATGAGTTTCCCCGCCGCGTTGTCGCCTTAAAGCGGGCCAGGCAAGGCGCAGGCCGCTGGGAATGGTTGTTCCCTTTCCAAGGCCTGCAACGCAGCCTGGCCCGCTTTAAGGCACAACCCGAAGGGCCGGGCCTGCTGTTGTGCAGGGCTGCGTTGCTCGAAGCTTATTTGGAATGACCAAACCACGCTTCTCGCGCCTTGCCCTGCACAACAGCAGACCCGGCGCGGCGGGGAAACTCATTGAGAGCGCCCCCTTAGCATATTGTTATCATCACGACTCAATCAGCCCTGATAAACGCTGTTCATCATGACTAACCTGACTGTTCGTGCGTCCGAAACGCGCCCGCCCAAGGCTCTGCCGGATGCATTTTTCGACCGCGACGCCCAAACGCTGGCCCGGGATCTGCTGGGCAAAATCATCCGCCACCGGGTCGACGACCTGTGGCTCAGCGCCCGGATTATCGAGACCGAAGCCTATTACTGCGAAGAAAAGGGTAGCCACGCTTCCCTGGGCTACACAGAAAAGCGTAAAGCTTTGTTTCTGGATGGCGGCCACATCTATATGTATTACGCCCGCGGCGGCGATTCCCTGAACTTCAGTGCCCAAGGTCCGGGCAATGCGGTGCTGATCAAATCCGCCTATCCATGGGTCGATGAACTGAGCGGGCCAGCCAGCCTGGCGCAGATGCTGCTGAACAATCCCGACGCCCAGGGCCGCCCTCGCCCCTCACAAAAGCTGTGCGCCGGGCAGACGTTGCTGTGCAAGGCGCTGGGGCTGAAGGTGCCGGTCTGGGACGCCAAGCGTTTTGACCATGAAGTGCTGCTGGTGGAAGACATCGGGCCTGCGCCCGGCCATATCATCCAGACCACACGCCTGGGCATCCCCCAGGGGCGCGACGAACATTTAATGTACCGTTTCGTCGATGCGGCTTACGCGCCGTACTGCACTCGCAATCCGATGCGTCGGGGTCAGGTCGAAGGGCGCGATTATTTTTTGCTGACTTGAAACGTGCCCGGGCAAACGGGAATCCCAGTGGGAGCGGTCGTTCAGCATTTGGGAGATTCGTCCCTTTGGGGCCAAGTGAACATTCGATGGAGTTGTTTTTATGGGCCCATGGCTCGATAGCGTGATCGGTTGGCTGACGGTCAATCCGCAGTGGCTGGCCATGGCAGTGTTCGTAGTGGCGTGTGTGGAGTGCCTGGCGATTGCCGGGCTGATCGTACCCGGTACGGTGTTGTTGTTTGCCGCGGCAGTACTGGCCGGCAGTGGCGCACTGTCGCTGGGTGAAACATTGCTGCTGGGTTTCCTCGGCGGCGTGCTGGGCGACATCGTTTCGTATTTCCTGGGACGACATTTCCACCAGAACATCCGGCGCCTGCCGGGGTTGCGCCATCATCCGGAATGGATCGCCGGGGCCGAAGCGTATTTTCAGCGTTATGGCATTGCCAGCCTGTTAGTCGGACGCTTTATCGGCCCGTTGCGGCCAATGCTGCCGATGGTCGCAGGTATGTTCGATATGCCCTTCCCCCGCTTCGCCGCCGTCAGCCTGTTGGCCGCCGCGGGCTGGAGCGTTGCCTATCTGCTGCCCGGCTGGGCCACCGGCGCGGCGATTCGCTTGCCATTGCCCGAAGGGTTCTGGCCCGAGGCCGGGATCGTTGCCGGCAGCATCGCCGTCATGGTGGGCTTGAGCATTACCAGCAGCATGCGCCGCCATCGCAAGGCGACGATGCTGATCACCGGCATGAGCTTTCTAATTCTGGCGGGACTGTTCATCGGCTATCCGCACCTGACCGCCCTCGACCAAGGGTTGATGCCCCTGGTGCAGGAACACCGCAGCCCGATGCTCGATGAAGTAGCCGTGGTGTTCACGCTGATTGGCGAGTTCCGCAACATGTTTATGATCAGCGCCCTGTTGACGGCCCTGCTGTTGCTGACGCGACAATGGCGGCACGCGATCTTCGCCGGCAGCACGTTGCTTTTCACCGCGCTGGGTAACACGGCAACCAAGCACTTTTTCGCCCGCATTCGCCCGGAAGTGCTGAGCGATCCACTGACCAGCTACAGCATGCCCAGCGGCCACGCCTCGGGCTCGTTCGCGCTGTTTCTGACGCTCGCGGTGCTGGCTGGCCGCGGACAACCGCCGCGAATGCGCCTGACCTGGTTGTTGCTGGGTTGTTTGCCGGCGCTGGCGATTGCCCTGTCGCGGGTTTACCTGGGGGCGCACTGGCCTACCGATGTACTGGCCGGCGCGATGCTGGCGGCATGCGTGTGTGCGGCGAGCCTGTGGCTGACGCAACGCCAGGTGCCGCTCAACGCCATGCCACCCAAGGTCTGGTGGCTGGTGTTGCCGTCGTTGCTGGCGTTGTTCGGCTTCTTTGTGTTGCGGCATTTGCCGCAAGCTTTGTTGCGGTATGCATATTGAGGATTGAAAGATCGCACCTGTAGCGGCTGCGATCTTTCAGTGGACATCAGGCAAACAACTCACCTTGCAGTTCATCCAGCAACGCCTGAATCGCATCCAGCCGTTGCTGCGGATCATCGAGTTGCAGCAAGTCGATCTTGTCCACCTCGGAAAACGGCAACAGATACGCCAACTGATTGGCCAGCGACTGTTGCCCCGTCGCTTCGGTGCCCATGCTCAGTGCTTCGACCATCGGGTGTTCCGCCAAGGCCTTGAGCAGCGCGACCAGGTCGGCATCTTCATCCTGTAGCGGTTGCTCAGGTTCATCTTTGAGCCACTCGACTTCGGCGACGATCAACTGGTCGCGCTGCACCTCGGTGCGCACCACGTGAAAACGCCGCCCGCCCTTTACCCGAATGCCCAGCAGGCCGTTGTCCTGCTGATGGAAATCGGTGATCAGCGCCTCGCACCCCACCCGCGCGTAGCCTTCAGGAGCGATGCCGACTTCTTCGCCCTCGAGAATACACACCACGCCGAAGCCGCTGCCCTGTTTCATGCAACGGCCGATCATGTCCAGGTAGCGTGCTTCGAAAATCTGCAAGTCGAGGATGCAGTCCGGAAACAGCACCGTGTTCAGCGGAAAAAGCGGCAGACTCATAGACATTTCCTTACACCACCATCGACACCGCCAACGGCAGGAACACCGCCGTGGCCACGCCCATCAGACTCATCGCCAGCGCCGCGAAGGCGCCGCACTCCTCACTTTCCTGCATGGCCACCGCCGTGCCGACCGCATGGGCGGTCATGCCCAGAGCCATACCGCGGGCCTCCGGGCTGTGGACACCGAGACGAGTCAAAAGACTCGGCCCGAAGATCGCTCCGATCACCCCGGTGATCAACACGAACACCGCCGCCAGCGCCGCGACGCCACCAATCTGCTCCGCCACCAGCATGGCAATCGGCGAGGTCACCGACTTGGGGGCCATGGTCATCAGGATCATGTGTTCGGCGCCGAACCACCAACCCAGCAGCACCCCCATGCCCGTGGCGACCACGCCACCTATCACCAGCGTAGTAAATATCGGCCAGAACAACTGTCGAATCCGCCGCAGGTTGAGGTACAGCGGCACCGCCAGCGCAACGGTGGCCGGCCCGAGCAAGATACTGAGGATCTCGGTGCTCTTGCGGTACTCAACGTAACTCAGGCCGCAACTGACCAGCACGCCGATGACCAGCAGCATGGAGACCAGCACCGGTTGCAGAAAAATCCAGCGGGTTTTCTCGAACGCCGCCAGCACCAATTGATACGCGCCCAGCGTAATGCCGATGCCGAACAGCGGATGATGAATCACCGACGCCCAGGCGCCGTGCCAATCGAACATCATTGGCTGTCCTCGGAATGGGCGTGACGCTTGACCAGGCGCTGCATCAGCACCCCGGCGAAGGCCATCGACAGCACCAACGACAACACCAGCGCACCGGTGATCGCCCAGAAATCCGCGGCAATGTCAGTGGCGTAGACCATCACGCCCACGGCCGGCGGCACCAGCAGCAACGGCAAATAACGCAACAGGCTGCTGGCCGCAAGGTTCAGCGGTTCGCCGACTTGACCGCGGCTGATCAGATACCCCAGCAGCAACAGCAGGCCAATGATCGGCCCCGGCAGCACCGGCAAAAACAGATGATTGAGGGCTGTGCCGAGCAATTGAAACAGCACCAGCCAGGTCAGGCCACGTAACAACATCCATCCTCTCCCGCGCTCTCCCCCACCAAGAAGGGGCCCGACATTATAAGCACGCTATGAGTCGGCATTCGCCAAAAGCATGGTCAGTTGACCGGAGCAATTTGTCATGTTGATCTAAAGTGGTTCGCAGGGAGGTCAAGCCCCCACTCGAAAAACTATAAATCCGATGAACCCAAGGAGAGTCTCAATGCCCTATGTTCCAGTTGCAGAGCTCAAAGATTATGTCGGCAAGGAACTCGGACGTTCCCAATGGCTCACCATCGACCAGGAACGCATCAACCTGTTCGCAGAAGCCACAGGCGATTATCAGTTCATCCATGTCGACCCGGTCAAAGCCGCGCAAACGCCTTTTGGCAGCACCATCGCCCATGGTTTCCTGTCGTTGTCGCTGATCCCCAAACTGATGGAAGACATCCTCATCCTGCCCGAAGGCGCGAAGATGGTGGTCAACTATGGCCTGGACAGCGTGCGTTTCATCCAGCCTGTGAAGGTTAATTCCAGGGTTCGACTCAAGGTCGACATGAACGACGTCACCGAGAAGAAACCCGGCCAATGGCTGCTCAAGGCCACCGCTACGCTTGAAATCGAAGGATCGGACAAACCGGCCTATATCGCCGAGCCATTGTCCCTCTGCTTCGTCTGACACATGCCTGATTGCGAAGCAGCTCATGCTGTTTCGCGCTGTGTCTGTGCCGTGTCTCTATAAATGCGACACATAGCTGCGGCATACTCCGTCGCCTAATTGCCCGGATCCCGCTATGCGCTCACTTGCACTCCTTGCCCTGACCCTGATGCTCACCGCTTGCGGCGATGGCGAATCGCTGTTGCCCCCCGACGCCCGCCTGCCGGATGGCGGACGCTATCGTGGTGATCTGGTCAACGGCCTGCTGCAAGGCGAGGGTCGCATCGATTACCCGAACGGCAGCTGGTATGCCGGTCACTTCGACAAAGGCCAATGGCATGGCCAGGGCGAATGGCACGGCAGCAACGGCGAGGTCTATCGCGGGCAGTTCCAGCAGGGGCTGTTCGACGGCCAGGGCACGCTGACCACCACCGGCAGCAGCTACACCGGCGGTTTCAAGGCCGGTCGACGGGACGGTGAAGGCACCCTCAAAGAAAACGCCATGACCTATCGCGGCGAATTCAAGGCCGACCAATATTCAGGGCTCGGTCGTCTGGAACTCGAAGACGGCAGCCAGTACCAGGGTCAGTTCGCCCACGGCAAACCCAACGGCGAAGGCCAGCGCAGCGATGCCAGCGGCAATCAGTTCACCGGGCACTTCGTCGATGGCCAACTGGAAGGCAACGGTACTTTCAACAGCGCCGATGGCGATATCTACGTCGGTGGGTTCAAGAACAATCAATTGCATGGCAAGGGCCGCTACGAAAACGCCGATGGCGATGTCTGGATCGGTCAGTTCAAGGAAGGCGTGCTGAACGGCAAGGGCGAGTTGATCGGCGCCGATGGCAGTCATTACATCGGTCAGTTCAGCGACTGGCGTTTTACCGGTCAGGGCCGCTTGAACCTGGCCGATGGCAGTTTCTATATCGGCCAGTTCGACGGCGACAACTATCAGGGCAAAGGCACGTTGGTACTGACCGATGGCACAGTGCTGAGCGGCACCTGGATCAACAGCCAGCGCGTGCGCGACGCCGACGGCAAGCTGCTGCCCGACACCCTGGAACTCGGCTTGCTGGCCCAGGGCCGCTTGCTCGACGAAGCACTGGCCAACGTGCCGGCCTCGACTCCGGCGGTCGAACTGTACACCTTGACCCTGGGCGGTGACGGCAAGCAGAGCGTGTTCCTGCGCGAATCCGACTACGTCGCCAACATGCTCGCCAGCCGTTTCGGCGCTTTCGGCCAGATTCGCCTGGTCAACCATCGCGACCACCTCGGCGACCGGCCGATGGCCACCCGGGAAAACCTGCGCCGCGCCGCCCAGACCCTGGCCGAGCGCAGTGGTCCGGAGGACTTGCTGTTCATTTACCTGACCAGCCATGGCTCCAGTGAACACGAGCTGGTACTCGACCAGCCACGCATGGAGCTGGCCGACCTGCCGGCCGACGAACTCGCCGCCGTCCTCGCGCCCCTGAAGAAGCGCGACAAGATTATCGTGATTTCGTCCTGTTATTCCGGCGGCTTCATCCCTGCCCTCAAGGATGAACACACCCTGATCATGACCGCCTCGCGCGCCGACCGAGTGTCCTTCGGGTGTTCGGAAGAAGCCAACTTCACCTATTTCGGCGACGCACTGTTCGCCCAGGCGCTGAACCAGACCGACGATCTGGAGCAAGCCTTCAAACGGGCCAGCGCCACCGTGGCCGAGCGTGAGCTGGCCGACAGCTTCGAAGCCTCCGAACCACAGATCTGGGCACCGAAAGCCGTGCTCGCCCACTGGCAATTGTTACGCAAGCAGCAGGCACGAAAGGCATTGCAAAGTGTCTCTATCAGCAAGGATGAAAAGAGCAACTAAGCTGAACAGTATCAAGGGGGAATAACTATGTACTTGACGCCTCAGCATGTATTGCTTGCCGGAGCTACCGGGTTAACCGGTGAACATTTGCTTGACCGTCTGCTCAACGAGCCAACGATTGCACGCGTATTAGCCCCCTCACGCCGGCCACTGGCCGAACACCCTCACCTGGAAAACCCGGTCGGCGACCCGACGGAGTTTCTGCCGCAATTGAACGGTCGCGTCGACGTCGCCTACTGCTGCCTCGGCACCACGATCAAGCAAGCCGGCTCCGAGGAAGCGTTTCGCGCGGTGGACCTGGACATGGTCGTGGCCTTCGCCAAACGTGCCCGGGAAATGGGCGCACGGCACCTGATCGTGATCAGTGCCTTGGGGGCCGACCGCAGATCGCCGATTTTCTACAACCGGGTTAAAGGCGAGATGGAACACGCATTGCGCGCGCAGAATTGGCCGCAGCTGACCATCTGCCGGCCTTCGCTGTTGCTGGGCGATCGCGCCGAGCCGCGACTGGCCGAACGGGTTGCCGGTCCGTTGTCGAAATTGATTCCGGGCAAATACCACGGCATCGAAGCCTGCCAACTGGCCCGCGCCATGTGGCGCCTGGCGCTGGAAGAGCAGGATGGCGTACGGATTGTCGAGTCGGATGAATTGCGCAAGTTAGGCAAGTAATCCAGCAGCGCCCGCGAATAGAGCGCGAAGCGCTCTTCTATAATCCGCCGGTCGCCTGAAACCCAACACCTAAAACCGTCAACAACGACAACGGCAACAGCAATGTGTCGAGCAAAGCACTGGCCGGCAGATCAACACCGGGATAACTCGGCGCTTCTGCGCCAAATCTGTCCATGGCGCAGCACCCGCCGTTCATTGCATACAAATCCAGACGCGTCCCCGAATACACCACCGGTGCCCCGGGTTTGGCGGCATCGAGGGTGCGCGCCGTGGCGCAGCCCGCCAGTTGCACCGCCAGCAGAATGATCAGCAGCCTATTCATCACTGCTCAAATGGTGCTCGCCCCAACGCGGCAGCATGTCTTGCGGAATGTTCAGCAGATTGAGAATTCGCGCCACGACGAAGTCGATCAAGTCATCAATGGTTTGCGGCTGATGATAGAAGCCTGGCGATGCCGGCAAAATCGTCACGCCCATGTTCGACAGCTTGAGCATATTTTCCAGATGAATGCTCGAATACGGCGCCTCGCGCGGTACCAGAATCAGCTGGCGGCGCTCCTTCAACGTCACGTCGGCCGCCCGCTCGATCAAGTTGTTGCAGGCCCCGGTCGCGATCGCCGACAAGGTCCCGGTGGAACACGGCACCACCACCATCGCCGCTGGCGAGCCGGAGCCCGAAGCCACCGGCGACATCCAGTCTTCCTTGCCGTACACCCGAATCTGCCCGGTGGCGGCGCCGGTGTATTCAGTGAGGAAGGCTTGCATCATCTGCGGCTTGGACGGCAGCGAGACATCGGTCTCGGTGGCCATCACCAGTTGCGCGGCCTTGGAAATCAGGAAGTGCACCTCGCGGTCTTCACGCACCAGGCAGTCGAGCAGGCGCAAGCCGTACTGGGCGCCCGAAGCGCCGGTCATCGCCAGCGTGATGCGTTCCGGACCATTGTTCATTGCAGCGCCTCGGCCAGTTTGCCGTGCAGGCCACCGAAGCCGCCGTTGCTCATGATTACCACGTGAGTGCCGGGTTGGGCCTGGCTCTTCACGCGCTCGATGATGCCTTCCAGCGAATCGCTGACAATCGACGGCACGGTGCACAACGCCGCCGTGGCGCCCAGGTCCCAACCGAGGTTGGCCGGCGAATACCAGATCACCTGATCGGCATCGACCACGCTTTCCGGCAAGCCATCGCGGTGAGCACCGAGCTTCATGGAGTTGGAGCGCGGCTCGATGATCGCGATCAGCGGCGCATCGCCGATGCGCTTGCGCAAACCGTCGAGGGTGGTGGCGATGGCAGTCGGGTGGTGGGCGAAGTCGTCGTAAATGGTGATGCCACGGACTTCCGCAACTTTTTCCATCCGGCGCTTCACGCTTTTGAACGCGCTCAGTGCCGCGATGCCCATCGACGGCACGACGCCGACGTGACGCGCGGCGGCCAGGGTGGCCAAGGCGTTGGCGACGTTGTGCTGACCGGTCATGTCCCACTCGACCACGCCTTGAGCGACGCCTTCGAACATCACTTCGAACTTCGAGCCATCTTCACTGAGCAGTTTGACCTGCCATTGACCGCCGGCGCCGGTGGTTTGCACCGGAGTCCAGCAGCCCATCTCGATCACGCGCTGCAAGGCCGGCTCGGTGGTCGGATGGATCACCAGGCCTTCGCTCGGAATGGTCCGCACCAAATGGTGGAACTGTCGCTCGATGGCCGCCAGATCAGGGAAGATGTCCGCGTGATCGAACTCCAGATTGTTCAGGATCGCCGTGCGCGGGCGGTAGTGAACGAACTTGGAGCGCTTGTCGAAGAATGCGCTGTCGTATTCGTCGGCTTCAATCACGAAGAACGGCGTATCGCCCAGACGCGCCGACACCGAGAAATTCTGCGGCACTCCGCCGATCAGGAAACCCGGGCTCATGCCGGCGTGTTCCAGGACCCAGGCGAGCATGCTGCTGGTAGTGGTTTTGCCATGCGTGCCGGCAACCGCCAGCACCCAGCGGCCTTGCAGCACGTGATCGGCCAGCCATTGCGGGCCGGAGACGTACGGCAGGCCTTTGTTCAACACGTACTCGACCGCCGGGTTGCCGCGGGACATGGCATTGCCGATCACCACCAGGTCCGGGGCCGGATCGAGCTGCGCCGGGTCGTAACCTTGCGTCAACTCAATGCCCTGGGCTTGCAGCTGAGTGCTCATCGGCGGATAGACGTTGGCATCGGAGCCGGTCACATGATGGCCTAGCTCTTTGGCCAGAACCGCCATCGAACCCATGAAAGTGCCGCAAATACCAAGAATATGAATGTGCATAGTCGACCTCGTAAAACATGGCCGCAGGTTAGCGTAGGGAGGGGAAAATCGCACTCTTTAGCTGAACGTGACACAACCGCTTGGCTGATCGAGCGCATTTTTTTGTGGCGAGGGAGCAAGCCCCCTCGCCACAAAAACGGCTATCGTGCGATGCCGTGTTTGCGCAGCTTCCGGTAGAGGGTATTGCGGCTCACACCCAACTGTTCGGCGGTGTGGGTCATGTGCCAGCGCTGCTGTTCCAGTGCGTTGAGCAACGCCAACCGCTCGGCATCGTCCAACGGATACTCGGACGGCGCTTCAATCGTCGCCACCGTCACCGGCCGGACCTGACGAATCATCGCCGGCAAATCTTCCAGCCCGATCCGACCGCCGTCACACAACGCCGCCAGGGTCCGCAGCACATTGCGCAACTGCCGCACGTTCCCCGGCCAGGCAAAATCCAGCAAGGCCTGCCGCGCCGCTGCATCAATCAATACCGTCTCCCCGCCCGCCTCTTCGGCCAACAGAAAGTCGAGCAGCTGTGATTTATCCGTGCGCTCGCGCAACGCTGGCAATGCGACTTCCAGCCCATTGAGCCGGTAATACAAATCCTCGCGGAAACTGCCGTCCTGCACCCTTTCGAGCAGGTTACGGTGAGTGGCGCTGATGATCCGCACATTGACCGATTCCGGCTCGCCGCCAATCGGCACCACCTGACGGTCTTCCAGCACCCTTAATAGCCGGGTCTGCATGCTCAGCGGCATATCACCGATTTCATCCAGGAATAAAGTTCCGCCATCGGCCTGCTGCAACTTGCCACGCATGCCCTCCTTGCGGGCACCGGTGAAGCTGCCGCCGCGATAGCCGAACAACTCGCTTTCGATCAGGCTTTCGGGGATCGCCGCGCAATTGAGGGCGACGAACGATTTTTCCGCCCGTTGACTGGCCTGATGCACGGCCTTGGCGAAAGCCTCCTTGCCTGAGCCGGTTTCGCCGTTGATCAGCAACGGCACGTCCCGTTCGAACACCCGCAAGGCCTTGCGGAAGTCTTCCTGCAACGCGGCATCGCCCAGGCAAATACCCGACAGCCGTGGACGCTCGGCCACTGCCGGGCTTTGCACCACCGGTGCAGGAATGCTGCGCGGCTGCCCACGCAATACAGCAAACAGCCGCCGCCCGTCGCGGGTGCGCAACGGCCAACTGGCGCTGGCATTGGCGCTCGCGCGGCCGAGCAACTCATTCAGCGAGCAGTCGAAAAACGCCTCCACCGGCTGGCCCAACAGGCCGCCACGAATATGCCCCAGCAAATTCAGCGCGCTCTGGTTGACCGCACAGATCCGCCCTTCCCCGTCGAACGCCAGCAGCCCTTCGCTGAACAGTCCGACGGATTCGGCCTGCAAGTGAAAACGCAGCAGCCATTGATTGTCGAAGTAACGCAGGAAATAACAGCTCTCGATCATCTTCGCCGACAGATTGACCAGGGCCATGGTGTGAAACTGGCTCTGCCGCGAAACCTCATGACGCGCCGAAGACACGTCAAGCACCGCCAACAGTTCACCATGAGGGTCGAACACCGGGCTTGCCGAGCAGGTCAGGCCGGTGTGGCGGCCACGAAAGTGTTCGTCCTGGTGAATGGTCAGGGACTGGCGCTCCACCAGGCAGGTGCCGATGCCGTTGGTACCTTCGCAGGCTTCGCTCCAGTCGGCGCCAAGCCAAAGGCCTGCGCGTTCGAAAATCTTCCGTTCGGCGGGCGCGGTGACGCAGTTGAGGATCACCCCGCGAGCGTCGGTCAGCAACACTGCGTGGCCGGCGCCGGAGAGTTGCTGGTGGAGGCTGGTCATTTCGTTGCCGGCGATCTGCAGCACTTGCTGCAAACGTTCGCGGCTTTCCAGGAGACGGCCATGCTCCAGCACCGTCGGCGCCATGGTCAGGGCCGGGTCGAGGTGATAGTCCTCAAGGCAACGCAGCCAGGAGCGGGCAATAGACGGATCGCTGCCGGGACCGTGCAGGTGGGACTTACCCTGGGTCACGGTCAACACTTGCTGGGCATGGCGACTCAAATGGTTGTCGTGCATTTCTTATTATTCTCCCAGAGGGCTGTGCTGAACCCTCTTTAAGGGGCTGGCACATACCTTGTGGCGAGGGAGCTTGCTCCCGCTCGAGTGCGAAGCGCTCGCCAAAAATCATGACCGGCAGACATTTCTGGACTGCTTCGCAGCCAAGCGGGAGCAAGCTCCCTCGCCACAGAGGATTACCTGTGGGCCATTTGAGGCCCAGCATCCTCCAGCCATCGACGCATTGCAATGCTGACAAGACCCATCGGTCACAGGCTGTGCCACAAGCGGTACAAAGTGTCACACGGGTTGTACCGCAAGCGTCACAAGCACCGCCCAGCCGTCCGACAAAAAATACACAAGCCCTTGATTTAACTGACTTGCGAGGCGGTGGCCCAACCTTTGCTCTACGCTTGTTACCGCGCTCTGGCGCGTCCTCCCTTATAAGCACAAAAGCCAAGGAGAAACCCATCATGCGTTACGCTCACCCCGGTACTGAAGGCGCTATCGTTTCGTTCAAGAGCAAATACGGTAACTACATCGGCGGCGAGTTCGTCGCGCCTGTCAAAGGTCAGTACTTCACCAATACTTCGCCGGTCAACGGCCAACCGATTGCCGAATTCCCGCGCTCCACTGCCGAAGACATCGAAAAAGCCCTGGACGCCGCCCATGCCGCCGCCGATGCCTGGGGCGCCACGTCCGCCCAGGCACGCTCGCTGGTGCTGCTGAAAATCGCCGATCGCATCGAACAGAACCTGGAACTGCTGGCGATCACCGAATCCTGGGACAACGGCAAGGCCGTGCGTGAAACCCTCAACGCCGACATCCCGCTGGCCGCCGACCATTTCCGCTATTTCGCCGGTTGCATCCGCGCCCAGGAAGGCAGCGCCGCCGAGATCGACGGCAATACCGTGGCCTATCACATCCATGAACCGCTGGGCGTGGTCGGGCAGATCATCCCGTGGAACTTCCCGATTCTGATGGCCGCCTGGAAACTCGCTCCGGCCCTGGCCGCCGGTAACTGCATTGTCCTCAAACCTGCCGAGCAAACCCCGCTGGGCATTACTGTGCTGATGGAGCTGATCGGCGACCTGCTGCCACCTGGCGTGCTCAACGTGGTGCAAGGCTTCGGCAAAGAAGCCGGTGAAGCCCTGGCCACCAGCAAACGCATCGCCAAGATCGCCTTCACCGGTTCGACTCCAGTCGGCTCGCACATCATGAAATGCGCAGCCGAAAATATCATTCCGTCCACCGTGGAGTTGGGTGGCAAATCGCCGAACATCTTCTTCGAAGACGTCATGCAGGCCGAACCGTCCTTCATCGAGAAAGCCGCCGAAGGTCTGGTGCTGGCATTCTTCAACCAGGGCGAAGTTTGCACCTGCCCGTCCCGCGCCCTGGTACAGGAGTCGATCTACGACGAGTTCATGGAAGTTGTCATGAAAAAAGTCCTGCAGATCAAGCGTGGCGACCCGCTGGACACCGACACCATGGTCGGCGCCCAGGCGTCCGAGCAGCAATTCGACAAAATCCTTTCGTACCTGGACATCGCCAAGGGCGAAGGCGCCGAGCTGCTGACCGGTGGCAAGGTGGAAAAACTCGAGGGCAGCCTGGCGACCGGGTATTACATCCAGCCGACCCTGCTCAAGGGCACCAACAAAATGCGCGTGTTCCAGGAAGAAATCTTCGGCCCGGTGGTGAGCATCACCACCTTCAAGGACGAAGCCGAGGCCCTGGCCATCGCCAACGACACCGAGTTCGGCCTGGGTGCCGGCCTCTGGACCCGCGACATCAACCGCGCCTACCGCGTGGGCCGCGCCATCAAGGCCGGTCGCGTGTGGACCAACTGCTACCACCTGTACCCGGCACACGCCGCGTTCGGTGGTTACAAGAAGTCCGGCGTCGGCCGTGAAACCCACAAAATGATGCTCGATCACTATCAGCAGACCAAAAACCTGCTGGTGAGCTACGACATCAACCCGTTGGGCTTCTTCTAAAAACCGGGGGGCGATACAGGTATTTCTGTATCGCCCTTCAGAAGGCCATCGCGGGCAAGCCCGCGATGGTGCCCTTAAACGCCTCTTTCATCGCTCTGCCGGTCTGGCATTGGCTTTGCATGCCCGCTCTACACACTGAATGCCATACCCGAAAGTCCAACAAATCAAACAATAAAAAAGACAGAGAGGACTTATGACTTCTACTACGCAGAGAGGACCTATGACTTCTACTACACAGCTCAAACCCACACTCGGCACCCTGCATCTATGGGGCATTGCCGTCGGCCTGGTGATTTCCGGCGAGTATTTCGGCTGGAGTTATGGCTGGGGCACCGCAGGTACCCTGGGTTTTCTCGTCACCGCATTGATGGTGGCGACGATGTACACCTGCTTCATTTTCAGTTTCACCGAATTGACCACCGCCATTCCCCACGCTGGCGGGCCGTTTGCCTACAGCCGCCGAGCCTTCGGCGAGCGAGGCGGACTGATCGCCGGCATCGCCACCCTGATCGAATTCGTCTTTGCGCCACCGGCAATTGCCATGGCCATCGGCGCCTACCTCAATGTGCAATACCCGGAACTGGACCCGAAGATCGCCGCTGTTGGCGCCTATTTCGTGTTCATGACCCTGAATATCCTCGGCGTGAGCATCGCGGCCACCTTCGAACTGGTGGTCACTGTGCTTGCCGTCGCCGAATTGCTGGTGTTCATGGGTGTGGTCGCACCGGGCTTCAGCTTCAGTAACTTCGTGCTCAACGGCTGGTCGGGCGCCAACGAATTCAGCATGGCCTCGATTCCCGGCATCTTTGCGGCCATCCCGTTCGCGATCTGGTTTTTCCTCGCCATTGAAGGCGCAGCCATGGCCGCCGAAGAGGCCAAGGACCCGAAACGCACGATTCCCAAGGCTTACGTCAGCGGCATTCTGACCCTGGTGTTCCTCGCCATCGGCGTGATGGTCATGGCCGGCGGTGTCGGCGACTGGCGCCAACTGTCGAACATCAACGACCCACTGCCTCAGGCGATGAAAGCCGTGGTCGGCAACAACTCGAGCTGGATGCACATGTTGGTGTGGATCGGTCTGTTTGGCCTGGTGGCGAGCTTCCACGGGATCATTCTGGGTTATTCGCGGCAGTTCTTCGCCCTGGCTCGCGCCGGTTACCTGCCGGCCTCCCTGGCCAAACTGTCGCGCTTCCAGACCCCGCACCGGGCGATCCTGGCGGGCGGCGTGATCGGTATCGCGGCGATCTACAGCGATGGCCTGGTCAACCTGCAAGGCATGACGCTGACGGCTGCAATGATCACCATGTCGGTATTCGGCGCCATCGTGATGTACATCATCAGTATGCTGAGCCTGTTCAAACTGCGTAAAACCGAACCCAACCTGGAGCGCACCTTCCGCGCGCCGGGCTACCCGATCGTACCGGGGATCGCGCTGTTTCTGGCGGTGGTGTGCCTGGTGGCGATGGCCTGGTTCAACGCGCTGATCGGCTGTGTGTTCCTCGGTTTCATGGTGGCCGGTTACCTGTATTTCCAACTGACCGCCAAGCAACGCGCCGATGCGCCGGCAGATGCGATGCTCGAAGGCGTCTGAAATGCACCGGCGCCGGGCTGATTCCCGGCGCCAGCCCTATTGAAGTGCACCAGAACCCGCTCCCACAGGGGTTTAGTGGTGCATTTGAGATATTTATTGAATCAGGAGGACACCGTCCCATGGCCGTATTTGCCCATACCGTCGGCGCCCAAACCTACCGCTTCGACAGCCTCAAGGAGGTCATGGCCAAAGCCAGCCCGGCGCGCTCCGGGGACTTTCTGGCCGGCGTTGCCGCCCTCAACGATGGCGAGCGGGTGGCCGCGCAGATGGCCCTGGCCGACACCCCGCTGGCCCACTTCCTGGAGGAAGTGCTGATTCCTTACGAGGCCGATGAGGTCACCCGACTGATCATCGACACTCACGACAAACAGGCTTTTAAAGCGGTCAGCCACCTCACCGTCGGCGGTTTCCGCGACTGGCTGCTCAGCGAAGCCGCCGATGAACAAAGCCTGCGCGCCCTCGCCCCCGGCCTGACCCCGGAAATGGTCGCCGCCGTGTCGAAGATCATGCGCGTGCAGGATCTGGTGCTGGTGGCGCAGAAAATCCGCGTGGTCACCAAGTTCCGCGGCACCCTGGGCCTACGTGGCCGGCTCTCGACGCGCCTGCAACCCAATCATCCCACCGACGAACCGGCCGGCATCGCCGCCAGCATTCTCGACGGCCTGCTGTACGGCAACGGCGACGCGATGATCGGCATCAACCCGGCCACCGACAGCATCGCTTCGATCTGCGCCATTCTGGAAATGCTCGACGCGATCATCCAGCGCTACGACATTCCGACACAGGCCTGCGTGCTGACCCACGTCACCACCTCCATCGAGGCGGTCAATCGCGGGGTTCCGCTGGACCTGGTGTTCCAGTCAATTGCCGGCACCGAAGCGGCCAACGCCAGTTTCGGCATCAACCTCAACGTTTTACAGGAAGGCTACGACGCGGGCTTGAGCCTGAATCGCGGCACATTGGGCCAAAACCTGATGTATTTCGAGACCGGCCAAGGCAGTGCCTTGTCGGCCAACGCCCACTACGGCATCGATCAACAGACCTGTGAAACCCGCGCGTACGCTGTGGCACGGCATTTCAAACCGTTTCTGGTGAACACCGTCGTAGGCTTCATCGGCCCGGAATACCTCTATAACGGTAAACAGATCATCCGCGCCGGCCTCGAAGACCACTTCTGCGGCAAGCTGCTGGGCGTCCCCATGGGCTGCGATATCTGTTACACCAACCATGCCGAAGCCGACCAGGACGACATGGACACTCTGCTGACCTTACTGGGCGTAGCCGGGATTAACTTCATCATGGGCATCCCCGGCTCCGACGACATCATGCTCAATTACCAGACCACCTCGTTCCACGACGCCCTCTACGCCCGGCAAACCCTGGGCCTGAAACCGGCGCCGGAGTTTGAACAGTGGCTGGCGAACATGGGCATCTTCACCCAGGCGGACGGCAAAATTCACTTCGGCAACAGCCTGCCACCGGCGTTCCGCCAGGCATTGGCGCAACTGGGATGAGTGTTTATATGGATAAGCCCCCCGTCGATCCGCAAAATCCGTTGCTGGAACTGCGTCGCCTGACCCCGGCGCGCATTGCACTGGGTCGCACCGGCACCAGTATGCCGACCAGCGCGCAACTGGACTTCCAGTACGCCCATGCCCAGGCCCGGGATGCGGTGCACCTGCCTTTCGATCACTCGGCGCTCAGTTCGCAACTGACCGAGCGTGGGCGTGAGAGTTTGCTGCTGCACAGTGCCGCCACGGATCGGAACAGCTATTTGCAGCGCCCCGATTTGGGGCGCAAGTTGAGTGATGAGTCAGCGCAGACTCTGCGTGATTACGCGCAAGCCCATCCAGGCGGGGTGGATCTGGCTGTTGTGGTGGCCGATGGTCTCTCGGCACTGGCCGTTCATCGCCACACCTTGCCGTTTCTGGCACGCATGGAAGAACAGACAGCTATCGAAGGCTGGTCCCTGTCGCCGGTGATTCTGGTGGAACAAGGTCGGGTTGCGGTGGCTGACGAGATTGGCGAGCTGCTGGGCGCAAAAATGGTGGTCATTCTGATCGGCGAACGCCCTGGATTAAGCTCTCCAGACAGCCTGGGGCTGTATTTCACCTATAATCCCAAGGTCGGACTGACGGATGCCTACCGCAACTGCATCTCGAATGTCCGGCTCGAAGGCTTGAGTTACGGCATGGCGGCACACCGTTTGCTGTATTTGATGCGCGAAGCCTGTCGGCGGCAGTTATCGGGGGTCAGTCTGAAGGACGAAGCCCAGGTTCAGACGCTGGAGTCGGACACAGGAGCAGGTTTGAAAGGTAATTTCCTACTCAGTCCGTCGGATGCCTGAACCGTTTCCGCATTGCGTTTCTATTCCGGTTTAAGGCAGGATCGATGCACGGCCGCCAAGGGTTTCCTATCGCCGTCACCATGTAAGACAGCCACTTGAAGACGAGACCTACCATGCGGATTATTCAAGCGACCCTCGAACACCTGGACCTGCTGACCCCGTTGTTCGTCAAATATCGCGAGTTTTACGGTTCCCTGCCGTATCCGGACTCGTCCCGAGCGTTCCTCGAAAAGCGCCTGCGGCGCAAAGAGTCGGTGATCTACCTGGCCCTGGCCGATGACGACAACAACAAACTGCTGGGTTTCTGTCAGTTGTACCCGAGCTTCTCGTCTCTTTCGCTCAAACGCGTGTGGATCCTCAACGACATCTACGTCGCCGAAGACGCCCGCCGCCAGTTAGTGGCAGACAACCTGATCCGCACCGCGAAGAAAATGGCCAAGGAAACCAATGCCGTGCGCATGCGCGTTTCCACCAGCAGCAACAACGAAGTCGCGCAGAAAACCTACGAATCCATCGGGTTCAGGGAAGACACCGAGTTCAAGAATTACGTATTGCCGATCAGTGACGAACTTTAAGCTCACCAAGAAGATCGCAGCCTTCGGCAGCGCCTGCATCGACCGAGGCAACCTCGAAGCTGTAGGTGCTACCGAAGGCTGCGACCTTTTCCGACAAACCCTGAAACACATCGACATTCCTCGCTACAAACTCGACGCGTTTTTCACTTTTCACCCCGTATAATGCCCACACCTCACGGCTCGTAAGAAAAATCACACCCCGCTGTAGTCTTACGCGAAGCTATCCGCACAGGCCTGCTGAGTCGGGCCATCACCACAGGTGCTTTCCATGGATTTCAACCCGATCGACGTTATTCTGCATCTCGATGTTTACCTCGAGATGCTGGTGAACAACTACGGAGCATGGATCTACGCCATCCTGTTCATGGTGATCTTCTGCGAAACCGGACTGGTGGTGATGCCGTTCCTGCCGGGCGATTCCCTGTTGTTCATCGCAGGCGCCGTGGCGGCCGGTGGCGGCATGGATCCGGTGCTGCTGGGCGGCCTGCTGATGCTGGCGGCGATCCTCGGCGACAGCACCAACTACGTGATCGGCCGCACCGTCGGCGAACGGCTGTTCAGTAACCCGAACTCGAAAATCTTCCGCCGCGATTACCTGCAACAAACCCACGATTTCTACGACAAACATGGCGGCAAAACCGTGACCCTGGCGCGTTTCATGCCAATCATCCGTACCTTTGCCCCGTTCGTCGCCGGCGTTGGCAAAATGCCTTACCCGCGTTTCTTTGCCTTCAGCGTTTTCGGCACCATCCTCTGGGTGGGCGGCCTGGTAACCCTCGGTTACTTCTTCGGCAACGTACCGTTCATCAAGAAAAACCTGTCGCTGCTGGTGGTGGGTATCATCCTGGTGTCGCTGCTACCGATGATCATTGGCGTGATCCGCAGCCGTCTCGCGAATGCTGCATCCAAAGCCGAACCCCGCTGACTGACGATGTGGTCCCTTAGCGCCTGGCGACGCCGGCGCACCCTGGCCAGGCATCCGATTGCCGACGACATGTGGCAACGGGTGCGCCATCACCTGAGCTTCCTCGATGGCATCAGCGCGGCCGAAGACCAGTGGCTGCGCGAAGCCAGCGTGCTGTTCCTGCAAGACAAACACCTGACCGCCCTGCCCGGCGTCGAACTCCACCAGGAGCAGCGCCTGCTGCTCGCCGCCCAGGCCCAATTACCGCTCATGCATTTGGGTGATCTGAACTGGTATCAGGGCTTTCACGAAGTCATCCTCTACCCCGACGACTTCCTCAGCCCCCAGCGCCATCGCGATGCCAGCGGCGTCGAACACGAATGGGATGGTGAACACAGCGGCGAAGCCTGGCAGCAAGGCCCGATCATCCTCGCCTGGCCCGGCGTGATGGCCAGCGGTGGCTGGGAAGGCTACAACCTGGTGATCCACGAACTCGCACACAAGCTCGACATGCTCAACGGCAACGCCAATGGCCTGCCACCGCTGCACGCCGACATGCGCGTCAGCGACTGGGCCAAGGTCATGCAGGAAGCCTATGACGACCTCGACCGGCAACTGGAGCGCAACCCGGACGCTGAAACAGCCATCGACCCGTACGCCGCGGAAAACCCCGCCGAGTTCTTCGCGGTCACCAGCGAATATTTCTTCAGCGCCCCGGATCTGCTGCACGAGGCTTATCCACAGGTCTACGAGCAGTTGAGGCTGTTTTACCGACAGGATCCCTTGGCAAGGCTTAGGCAACTTCAGGCCAATGATCCGGTCTATCAGGCTCACGACTAAGGTCTACACGACCTCTGGCACATAGCAACGGTGGCGGAATATGCCTATAATCGCCGCCACTTTTTGGTCAATCCGGCCAAGTATTTTTGGTCAACTAACGGGGGCACCGCCCAATGAGCTACAGCAAGATTCCGGCTGGCAAAGACCTGCCGAACGACATCTACGTCGCGATCGAGATCCCGGCCAACCACGCGCCGATCAAATACGAAATCGACAAAGACAGCGACTGCCTGTTCGTTGACCGTTTCATGGCCACCCCAATGTTCTACCCGGCCAACTACGGTTACATCCCGAACACCCTGGCTGACGACGGTGATCCCCTCGACGTGCTGGTCGTGACTCCTTACCCGGTTGCTCCAGGTTCGGTGATCCGCGCGCGTCCAGTCGGCATCCTGAACATGACCGACGACGGCGGCGGCGATGCTAAAGTCATCGCAGTCCCACACGACAAGCTGTCCCAGCTGTACGTGGACGTGAAGGAATACACCGACCTGCCAGCCCTGCTGATCCAACAGATCGAGCACTTCTTCGCGAACTACAAAGACCTCGAAAAAGGCAAATGGGTGAAAATCGAAGGCTGGGACGGCGCAGACGCTGCCCGCGCCGCGATCACCAAGTCGGTTGCCGCCTACAAAGGCTGAGAAGCAACGGTTAGTTTCTAGCCTCACGCTTCAAGGAAAACCCCGGTTGATCCGGGGTTTTTTGTGCCTGCCTGGAACGCTTTTAACAATGAGTTTTGAGCATTTCGGCCTGGGTGTTTGCCTGTTTATTTTTTACGAAAAGCGTCTTACATCCGGTCTTAAATTTCCCTCGAAATTTGAACGGGTCGTTTATTCAAACCCCCATCCTGCGCCCGTAGACTCGTGTTTATGAAAAAGAACACTAGCGGCCCACGGTTCAGAGCGCTCCTCGAAGCAGCCAACATTACAACGACAGGATTTGCCGCTTTCTTCGACACGGAAGCGCAAAACATCCATAACTGGTACACCCGTGGTGTGCCCGCTTATCGCATGGAAGAAGTCTCCCGACTTCTGTCTGTAAACAGTGACTGGCTGAAAACCGGCGAAGGCCCGAAAGAGTCCTCACGCCTGCGTGTGCTCGACGAGTCCGGCAACACCTTCGACGCCCAAGCCATCCGGGGCATCTACACGGTGATCGAACCCATCGACGTCGAACTGCCCTTCTTCAAAGAGACCGCCACCGCCCCAGGCTCCAACAAAACCCACGTCGTCGAGGACAAAGGTCAGTCCATCCGCCTGCCCCACAGCCACCTCGACTCCCTGGAAATCAAACATGCCAATGCCATCTGCACCCATATGATCGGCAACAGCATGGCCGAAAAGATTGAAGACGGTTCTACCCTCGCCATTGATCGCGGGCTTACGCAGATTATCGATGGCGAAATCTATGCGATCGAGCATGACGGCATGTTGCGGATCAAATACCTGCACCGGATGCCGGGGAATGCATTGCGGCTGCGCAGCCACAACAGGGCTGAGTATCCGGATGAGATCTTCAGTGCCGAGCAGATCGACAAGCAGAACATCAGGGTATTGGGGTGGGTGTTCTGGTGGTCGACACTCAACAAACGCAGACCGTCCGTACCGTTCCTGTAAATACGAAGCCCTGTAGCCTCAGCGCAATCGCTCTACCCCGCACGCCAAGCTGGGAATTCCTCAAAAAAATCAGTATGCTGCGCCCCACATTTGCGCATCGACCCTTTCCAAGGCTCAGATCGCACCGACAAGGCAGATCACTTTCTCGCCAAGTCCCACAGCCGGACGCAAGATCCGGGTGTACGTTTTGAAGGCTGGCGCGGTTTACCAAAAATAAACCAAGCCAGTCCCCGAGAAGCCGGCCACAAGCCGGCTTTTTAATGCCCGGAATAATCCTGCGCCCTCCCCCGAACCAACCTCAGCCCCCTCATCAAGCACCGCACTCCTTGTAGCAGCTGGCGAAGCCTGCGTCCGGCCGCGAAGCAGTCGTAAAATCAGGCAACCGTTTCTTTCAGGAAGACCGTGTACAGCGGATATGCGAGGACTTCGGTCGAGCGCGACCCCGGCTCGAACGCAGCCTCGCAGGCTCGGCAGCTGCTACGGATTGGATAAAGGTCTCAGCACTGCCGAGACGATCTCCCCTCACGGATAACTAAACCCCTTAACCAACGTCAACTCCCCCACCGCCCGCATCGGAACCAGGAACGTTTCCATTTTTTCATCTGGCGTCCCCTCCTCCGTAATCACTGTCACTTGCGCGGTGGTTAGCGGCTGAACCGCATCCTCCTGCCCTTCGTCATCACTGCGATACCCGCCGCCGTAGTAGTTCACGTACACCAGGTATTGCCCCTTGATCGGCGCGGGCATGGCGAAGATTTCCGGGCCGTAGCCGGTGGTCACGTCCACATCCAGCGCCGCACCATTGGGCGCGACACGGTCGCCGTACCAGATGTGTGCGCCATCGGGGGTGATGAGGTGCAAGTCCAGGTCCGTGCCGTCGCTGTCCCAGGCCAGTAGCACGCGCAACTTGGCCGGGGTAGCGCCGCCGTTGGCATTGAGGAACTGCGTGCGGTGGCGTTGTTGGCCATCGGGGCTGCGGACTTCAACGCTGTTGCTGCCTTTGGGGAATGAGAACGGGCGGTCGAAGTGACCGGCGGGGTCGATCTTCAGTGGCATGCTGACGCCGTTGACGATCAGCTTGCCGGGTTCATTGCTCTTGGGGGTGGATTGGATCTGGCCGGTAATGCGCGCCGTATTGGCCTGGCCCACCGGGGTGTTAACCGACGACGCCGGGTAATTGACCGTCTGACGAAAGCTTTCGCCTTCGCCTTCAGGGGCGCCGGTACGCCAGCCGCCAATGGGCGTATCAAGTTTGACGGCGGCAAATGTCGCTGGCAGTACGCAAAAAGCGCAAAGCAACAGCAAGACCTGTGGATAACGGAGTTTCATGGCCTATTCCAGCAAGAGGTGACGGGCGAGCCCTTCGATGTAGGTTTCATCCTGGCCGTTAGGGTGTGCTTCGAAGGCCAGGTGCAGGTATTCGTGGGTCAGGTCGAGGCGGTCTTGCAACGACAGCACGCCGCGTACGTAGATGCGCTGGCGTTCGCGGTCGACAAACGGACGACCAAAGGCCAGGCGGCAGACCGCAAAGGTGCTGACTTCGTTGTAGCCGACTTCGCTTTCGAGTCGTTGGCGCCAGCCGCGGCGCTGGTTTTGCAGCCAGTCTTGCGCGGCGGGCAGCGCTTCGCAGGAGGCGACCGGGTTGTCCCAACGACTGAGACTGGCGCGCGGGTAGGCATGCAGCAGGATGGCGTCGTAGCGTTGGCCGGCATTGGCTTGTTCGACGGCTTGCTGCCAGGAGAGTTTGTCCGGCCCCGGTTGGTCGGAGTGATAGGTGACGTTGCTGCCTGCGAGAACCAGATCGCTGGTCCACGAGGCGATATTGCGCGACTCAGTGGCGGCCGGACGTGGCGCGACGCGCTGTCGACTGCTGCTGTCATCGATGCTCAGGCAGTCGCCGTTGCGAGTGGCGTTTTGCAGCAGGTAGGTGCGGATTGCGACGGCCAGGGCTTTGGCCGCTTCGACGGGTTCAGGCCTGGCTTCACGCTGCAGGACGCGGGCAACGTACTCTTCACGATCGAGTCGGGCGATGAGTTTGTCTTTGAGCAAGAACAACTCACCGTCGCTGTGGATATCGAGTTGATTGCCGTTGGCGAACTCGACGCGGTAGTCGCCTTGCAAAGGGCCGGGCGCTACAGCGCGATCCCCCGACAGCACGCGTTTCAGTGGATAACGCGCGAACAGACCGACCTCAACGCACTTCCCTGCCTCGGCTGGCCATGACGACGGCAGCACCGTCGCCAGCGCCTGCCCATAGGTGCGCAAGACCATCTGACTGGTGCCGCGCCCACCAGCCCAGATCGGCGTGCCGTCTACCGTCCAGCCCGCGAATCCGCCTTGGCGCGACGAAGGATCCTGATCCCCCAGCCAGCTCCAGGTTTTCACCCGCAACCGACCACCGAGTTCACCCACGACATTGCCATCCGCGGCATTGAGCACCACATCGAGCAACACCCTTCGCGCCTGATCCTGCGCCGGCATCACGGCCAACACCTTCAACAACTCCGCCACCGGAACCCGGGTCTGCGGTTGCAACAACGGCAAATCCAGCAACCATTTCGGCGCTTGTCTGGCCTGCCAATACTCGCGCCACTGTGCGCCGGCAATGCCCAGGCGCGCAGGCTCAAAGTACAAGCCGCAAGACTTCACCAACGCCTGATCACGCCCGATCGTGCCGCCCGCCGTGCAGCAATAAACTTCTTCCTTCGATTGCCCGCGACATTCATAAGCGGGTTCGCGCGCGCCGGTGTCCACCAGCCAACCGTAGACAAACAGCTTCCACAAGCTGCCCAACGGCGTCTGCAAATCATCAGGCAATGGCTCACGCGAGATCACCTGAGTCTGGCTCAACGCAAGCAATTCACCCTTGAAGCCCAGGCGCAGCGGCTCGTCCTGCGCTGTCGCCAGCGCAGGGATCAAACACAGCAACCACCAGACCAGACACCGGGTCATGTCAGTTGACCGTGACCTGACCGAGTGCCGGTTTCTGTTCCTGAGCCTGATGCTGTGGCGCGTAGACCTGCGTGAAACGCACCGGCGGCAGGTTGAACTGGCCTTTTTGCGAGAAGCGCACCAGATGACGCAGGCGCAACTCGCCGCTCAGCGCATCCACTGGCACCGCATACGCCATTTGCCCCGGCTCGAAACGGGCTTTCTCCAGCGCGGTCGGCTCGGTGCCGGCCTTGCCCATCAGCTTGATGCCCCACGTGGTGCGCTCGACGTCCGCACCCGGTGGCAGCGGCACTTCGAGCATGCCGTAGCGCAGCGGTTTCGCCGCTTTGCTGGTGATGATCACTTCGTCCAGGTACAGGCTGTCGCTGGACAACGGCTTGGTGCCGACCGCTTCGAGTTTGAATTCGAACGCTTCATCACCCGGCACCAGACGCGACAGGCGACGGGTGATGGTCACCGCCATCGGATCGATTGCCGGTTGTTTGGTCTGAAAGCTCAATATGGCCCGTAGCGGGCGCTCTTGCGTTCCGCTCAGCGACAATGCCGCCGGCACTGGCGAAGAGCCCTGCCACGTCCAATACATCTCACCGGTATCACTGTAACGTTTCTTCCAGCCCTCACCCGGTGCCAATGCGATGGTCGGAGAGGCCTGCTCGATGCTGCGTTGCAACCAGGTCAGCGCCAACGCGCGTTCCAGGGTCGATTGCTGTGGCAACAGGCGTTGCAACAACGCTTGCGCATGAGCCTGATCGAAAGTCTGCAGCGACAGGTTCAGGGCTTCGACAAACGGTTGAGCGCTGGCGGCCACTTGCTGTTGCGCAGCATCCACTTGACGGCTGAACGCCGGCGGCAGATTGACCTTGGCCTGACGAGCCAAAGACGCGGTCAACACCCGAGCACTGGCCAGCCCCAAGGCCGAATCCGGATCGTTCATGACCAGGCTCTCTGCGCCATCGTCCATCACGCTCGCGGCATTGCCTTCGCCGGCTTTCACCAGGTCGTCGATCAAACCGCTGAGCAGCGTGTTCACCGGCAATTGCATCTGTTTGGCAAACGACAGAATCAACGCCCGCTGCAACAGTGGTGTGTTCTGCGCCTGTTTCGCGTACACCTCCAACACCCGCTGCCAGTGCTCCGGCGGCAGGCTCAGTTCCAGCACTTTGCTGGCGTGCCAGTCGGCGTAATAGGCGTAAGCGGTGAGGAATGCATCCGGCTCGCCGTCAAAGCCCCACCAAGTGAAGCACGCCGACGGCCCGGCCATTTGCACCAGCCGCAGGCGGCTGTTCTGCATGATCAAACGCAAGCGATCACGGATCTGCGGGTTCGACGACAGCGTTGGATAGGCGATGCTCAGCGGCAGCAGACGGCTGGCGGTTTGTTCGACACCGCCATACGGATAGCTCAGCAGATCGTCGAGGGCCGAACGGAACACCGCTTGCGGGCTGTCATCCAGACGCAGGCGAATATCCGTGGCGTCCGTCGGCAAGGTTAACGGCGTGTCGCCGCTGACCGCGTCCAGGCTTTGGCTCTGGGTCACCTGCCAGCCTTCGCCAGTCGCGGTCAGGCGTACGGCTAATGCATCAGCGGTTTTGCCATCCTGCACCAGCTCGGCGGTCCAATCGCCATTGGCCAATGTGAATGCCGGCAATGGGACGTAGTTGACGCCGTTGTTCAGTGTGACCGGCACACGTTGCTCGGCACCCGCGTAATGAATCACCAGCTCAGCCTTGACCGGTTTCTCGGCCTGACTGAAAGCGAATACGCCAAGATCCGGTTTGTCGCCGTTACGGAATTTGGTCGGGCCGCTCCACTTCAGGTACAGCGGTTTTTCCGAGCGCACGAATTGCTTCTTCTGCCCGACCTGGCCGTCATCGGCGATGGCGCGGGCGGTGATGCGCCAGCGGGTCAAGGAGTCCGGCATCTTGAAGGTGAAGCGGGTCTTGCCGTTGGCGTCGGTGATCAATTCCGGCTGCCACGCGGCGGTGTCGACGTCTTCACGACGCGGCCGCTCCAGCACTTTCACCCCACGCTCGCTGCGGTTGGCTTTGCCCGGCGCGCCCGGGCTGCCCGGCAGTGCCACGTCGTAGCTGATGAACGACAAACTGGCGCTGGTGCGCACGTTGTTGCGGCGCGGGTGGTAGAAGAACTGGTCGATGGTCGGCGCCACTTCCGGCTGCAGTGCGTAGATCATTTCGTCGACCACACTGACCGTCAGGTGCGCCGGAATCGGCTTGCCGGCGAACTGGGTGGTGAGGTCCACGGACACGGTATCGCCGGGCTGATACGCCTCTTTGTCGGTAGTGATCGCCACATCGATCTGTGGCGCGACCACCTTGATACCGGCGTTCTGGAAGCTGTACTGACCGCCCTTGGTGTAGAGCACGGAGAACGTCAGGTTCGGCGCGAAGTTGTCCTTCACCGCGATGCGCGCGCGGTATTGGGTGTCGCTGAGTTTTTCCATCTTCAGCCAGTCGGCGCCCTTGGACAGCAACGCCGTGGCCTCGACCTTGTCGCGCTCGAGCGACAACAACGCATCGCTGACCGGCTCGGGGAAGGTGATCAACGCGAGGGCTTCGTCACCAGCCTTGTACTCGGGTTTGTCGAGGACGATTTCCACGGTGCCGGGCACGGCTTTGACGCCATCACCCGTGACCGAATGACCGGTCGCGCCAAGCACGCGGCCATGATCATCTTTCAGCGTCAGGTTGTAAGTACCCGGACGGTCGAAGGCCAGGCTGAAGCCTTTGTCCTTGCCGGCGAGTTTTCCTTCGCCAGTGGTCTGATCTTCAAGTCGCACCCAGCTGTAGCTGCTCGGGTTGACCGCTTTGCTCTGCTCGCTGCCACCTTCATTGGCGTAGCTGAAGGCAACCTTGTCGCCCACCGCGCTGAACCGTTGCGGCGCGCTCAGGCGGAAACTGGCGGCACCACGGTCGATGAGGATTTCCTTGGTGGTCTTGACCCGGTACGCCGCGCCATCACTGGCGAACACGGTGAGCATGTAGCGGCTCGGTTTCTCGGCGGCGGGCAGGTCAAGCGTCGCGTTGCCCTTGGCGTCGGTGGTCAGTTCGGCGCTGGTCAGCTCCACCGGGAATTGCCCCAGGTATTGCAGTTCGTTATCGACCATCGACAGTTGTTGGGCGCGCAGGCTCAGGCTCACCTTGGCGTCGACCACTGGTTTACCGTCCGGGTACAACAACACCAGGCTGCCTTTGACCGGTTCGCCGGTACGGTAATCCTGCTTGGCCAGGTTCAGGGAGATCTCGAAGTGCGGCTTGATGTACTCAGCCACGCGGAAGGCGCTGCTGTAGGCCTGATCCTTGTAGCTGAAACGCAGCTCATAACCGCCCGCCACCGCATTGTCCGGCAACTGGAAACGGCCCTGGGTGCCGGCCTTGGAATCGAGCTTCAACGCCAACGACTGCAGCGCAGTACCGGTGGCATCGAGCACCGTCACATTGACATCGGCAGCGGTCGGCGCCACGGAATCCCGGGCATTCTTGAACTCGCGACCAACGATTTTCAACGACACCCAATCACCCGGCCGGTACAGCGGTCGATCGGTAAACGCATAGAGTTTGGTGTCGTAGATTTCGCTGTCGTAATAGAAGTTCTCGGAGACGAACACCCCGCCCTCTTCGTCCTCGCCGATCACGAACGAGCGCTCCGGGCTGACGTGTTTCAAGCGCAGCAAACCATCGGCATCGGTCGCGCCACTGCTCATCACGCCCAAGCCATCGGTCCACAGCACATTAACCTTGGGCACCGAACTGCCCTCGTGTTTGCGCGCGGCCCACACCAGCAATTCATCACCGGCAATCTTGCTCACGGCCACGGTGTTGGAGACGAACACCATGGTGGTCGCGCGGTACTTGCCGATCAGCGCTTCCACCAGATACAGGCCCGGTTTCAGGTTGCCCAACGGGATGTACACGTTGCCCGGCGAGACGCTGACGAACTCGCTGGAAGAGCCAACCAACTTCACGCCTTCAGGCGGCTGGATCGGTTTGGCTTGCCACAGCGGATAACGGAATTGACTGACCACCGGCAGACCCGGAATCAACGCGAATTGTGGCTGGGCGTCGTAGGGCGTTGGCGCGGCGATGGCGGTGCCCATCTTCAGTTCCGGCACTTCCTCGGTGACTTGTTTACGCGACTCGTAGGAAAACGCCCGCTGCATCACCCGACGGGATTTGCGGTACCAGTTGTCCCACAGGTACGCGAGGGTGTTCGACAGGCCTTCGCCCTTGAACTGGCCGTCGCTGACCACACGGTGCAAGTTCTTCTGGCGCTTGAGGAAATCCAGCGGCTTGTCGATGCGATACACCCGAATGTCCGCACCGCCGTAAGGCTCCATGCGGAACCGGCGATAGTCACGACCCGGCGCTTCGAGGCGTACCACCGCTTGTTCATCGCTGGCGAAACTACTGTCGGCCAACAGGAAAAAGCTTTCACCGGCTACCGGCGTATAGCCGCTCGGCTCGACGGTGTCTTCGGCGTTGACTGCCGACAGCGGCAGAACCAACGCAAGCAAAAGAGGCAGTTTTGAGCAAATGCGCAGCATGCGGGCACCGATCATTGGGAGAGAAAGTTCAGTCGATAGACGCCGATGAAGTTGGGGTTGGCTGCGTCGGGTATCCATCGGGTGTCCTTCCATGTCATGAGTTGCTGCAGGCTTGCGGAGCGCATGCCGTTGTCGGTGGGGGTGGTGGTACCGGTGTGATAGGCGATGAAGCGGCCCATCCAGATCATCAGGTGCTGGTCATCGCCCTGATCGAAAAACATCAGGTCGCCGGGCCGGGCCTGGGCCAGGTCGCGGCCGACCAGATGACTGTTGAACTGAATCAGTTTGATCGCGTTGACGTAGGGCCCGACCTTGCCGCCGCCCTGCTGCCATTGCTGGGCGAGGCCGCGTTGGGCGTCACTCAGCTGCAACTCCGGCGGCAGGTAGCGGTTGGACAGGCCATTGCTGCGCAGCCATTTGTCGTCATGGACTTTCAGCGCTTCGTTGGCGGCAAACCGCACTAGCCCGGCGCAGTCCTGCTGATACCAGCGCGGGCTCGGGCCTTGGGTCAATTGTTCCTGGGCGATGCGCACGAACCAGGCACGGAATACCTGGGATTGCTGCGGGTCGAGCGCGGCGGCTTCGCTGGCGAATGTGCGGGTCCCCAGCAGCAACGCCAGCAAGCCGAGGCCTCGGATGAGTGCGGTCACAGGGCTTTCCACTCCAGCGGCAGCCATTGCCAATGGCCGTCGGGCTCGCTGCCTTTGGGCAAGGTCAAGGCGTATTTGCCGTAGCCGCCAAGGGTGCGCAGTTTCGGGATCAGGTAGGTTTGCGCGGCGTTGTAGAACACCGGTTCCATGTCCTGCGGCAGGCTGTCGAGGGTTTCCTGCTGCATCAGTTGCGCCATGGAGTCGGGGCCGAAATAGATCGGCATCAGCAGGTCTTTCGGCAGCACGTCAGCCAGCGGCGGGAAGCGTTTGTCGAGGGTGCCCAGCGCTTTGTCGACGAGTTTGTCGTCGAGGGAGAACAGCAGCGTCGAACCGTGGCGCGCCAGACTGACGCGCATGAAGGCTTTGCCGGTGATCGCGTCCGGCTGCTCGGCATCCTTGGCCTTATAGGGGCCGAAGTTGGAGCTGACCTGGCGCTGCCACTGGTGGGTTTTACCGTCCTGTTTCTCGACCACCGGGAATGCGTGCTCGGCAACATTGCCTTCGTAGGCACCGACCATCGAGCCGAACAGGTTGCCCAAGTCACCGTCGAGTTTGGCACTGTCATCGTCATTCAGGCTGGCCACCAGCAGCGGCGTGTACAGCCGCGAATCGGCGTACCAGCACAGGCCGGCGGCACCGGCCATATGTTCGGTCAGGGCCTGGGCCACGGACTCTTCGGCGCCAAGTTTCACCAGCAGCGGTTTCTGTTGTTCGGCGGCCAACGGCAAGGCCACGCAAGCGCTGGCGCCCATCGGCATGGCTTGCCAGATCGGTTTGAAGTCGAAGTCCGGCTGCTTGTCCAGTTCGTCCATGGCGAGGAAGCTGTGCCAGCCCTTGTTATCCATGTCGAAACGCAGGCCGGCAAAGTTCGGGATGAAGCGCTGATAACCCATGGCCAACACGCTGGAGTTGACCGAGAGGCGTTGTTTTACCTCGGGCGCACGCGGCGGCAGGCCGAAGGCTTCGGGGAACAGTTTGTCGCCGTTGAGCAAGGCGGCGATCGCCTTGGTCGAAACGCCGCCGGTTTCCTCCAAAGCCCCGTTATCCGGGTCGTAGAGTTTGGCCGGATTGGACAGCACCACCAATTTGTCGCCATGGGAAGCGAACACCAACGACTTGCTGGCGTTGTAGTTGAGCTGATAGAGGGTGACGGCGTCGGCACCGACTTTCACTTCGCCGAGCTTGCTCAGTTGCGAATCATCCAGCGCCACTTTCGCCAGCGGCTCCAGCACCTTGGCCAGTCCGCCGCGATCCATCACCAACAGGAAATCCTTGAGACGCCCATCCGCCCCACGCCACAGCGCCACATCCGCCGGTTGGTCGAAGAGCTGCTCGATCAGGCTGTCCTGCAGCTTCAGGTCATGCTCGTAAATAATCCGCCGCAGACTGCCAATCAAACCGAGACGGTCGGCGTGAGCTTCGTAATAGAAGACGAAATCTTCGGTCAGGGTTTCCTTGAGGAACGGCACGGCCAGCAAATCCTTGGGCAGCTGACTCAAGGAGTGGGTTTCGAGCAGACCGTCCGGCCGGCTCATGCCCAGTTTGTCACTGGCCAATTGCGCAGGCGGGGCCTTGGGTTTGTGCAGGAACCAGCCCAATCCGCCCGCCACGCCGGCCACCAGGCATAGCCCGATCACCAGCGCTGGCCAGCGGCGAGGAGGTTTGGCAGCGGGTGCGGCGGCCGGGGAAGCTGCTGGTGGAATCGTGTTATCACTCATGTTCACGCTCATTTTCACAAGGCTGAATTCAACCGTGGTGCGGGATGTTTAATAGTTGAAAGTCTTGACCAGCAGCAGGTCGCCGATCGCCCGCAAGGGCACGATGAACGTCTCGCGTTTTTCGTCGACGGTGTTTTCATTGAGCACCAGATTGATTTGCGAGGTGATCACCTCGTTCTGGTTGCTGTTCTCATCGAAGTTATAGCCGCCACTGCCGTAGTTGCCCCAATAGTTCACGTAAACCAGATAGGTGCCGTGCATCGGCGCAGTCATGGTGAACATTTCAGGGCCAGGGCCATCGACCCCGTCCGGGTCCAGCCCACCGCCGTTGCTCATCGCCGGACTGGCCCAGAACGCGTGCTGGCCGTCGGGGGTAATGATGTGCAGGTCGAGTTCGGCCTTGGGATCGTCCCAGCCCAGCACCACGCGAATCCGCGCCGGGGTGCGCAGGTTATTGGCTTCATAGAATTGAACGCGCTTGAGCGACTTGCCCTCGGAACTGCGCACTTCGACGCTGTTGGAACCGGCGCCGAACGCATACGGGCGGGCAAAACGCCCTTGATCGTCGGTGTACAGATTCAGGGGATTGCCGTTGACCGCCAGGCTGTGGGGCGGACGGAGCGTGCCGAGGGCCTTGAGCTGGCCTTCGATCATTGTGCGATTGCGCTGCACGCCCCGGTCGATGGGCGGTGTGGGATAGGCGACGCGAGGGTTTTCACTGCGGTCCAGCAAGCCGTGATAGCGCCAACCACCCACCGGTTCCGATAGCTCGGCCGTGGGCTCGGCCCGCGCAACTTGAGCGCAAACCAGCGTAATCAGCAGTGAAAGAACCCAACGCATGTGACGCCTCCTGCCATGCATAACGAAACCTGGCGCCTGATCCTCGGCGCGTTACAGATCAAAAAAACTGCGTTTCGTCAGAAGACCCTGAATATAGGGTCGTTGAAGGCGCGAAGATTAGCCATTCGGCAGTTTTTTAACAATCGGATACATCTATATTTGCGGTGAGAATCACGGTGTTTGTTGGGCGTGAGCCGAATAGCGATCTTATTCGGCTCATAAAGTGAGCCGAATAATCCACACAACCTATATAGACGACATACATCTGTGGCGAGGGAGCTTGCTCCCGCTGGGTAGCGTAGCGGCCCCAAAACCATACATCGCGTTTATTCAGGCCTACCGCGTCCAGAGGCTCGCGACTGCTGCGCAGCCGAACGGGAGCAAGCTCCCTCGCCCCAAGGTGTGTTGTCACCCCGGAACTGCTGCTCCAAATGGCCCAGCTCATTTGCCCATACCCCCCATGTCTGCTAGTGTCGCGCCGGTTTAACGTCAACCGGAAATAGCCGCCATGGCCCGCAAAAAAGCTGCACTGGATTTCGAACAATCCCTCGCTGACCTGCAAACGCTGGTGGAGCGTCTGGAGAACGGCGAATTGTCGCTGGAAGACTCGCTGACCGCTTTCGAGCAGGGCATCGGGCTGACCCGTGATTGCCAGGCGGCGCTGGCCCAGGCCGAGCAGAAGGTTCAAGTGCTGCTCGAGCGTGATGGCGAGTTGGCCGAGGAACCCTTCGACGCGGATCAGCCAGAATGATTGCAGCGTATTCGGCAGCCAGCCAGGCCCGCGTCAATGCAGCACTGGAAACCCTGTTCAACCCGCCGAGCCCTGAGCTCGCCCGCCTCTATGAAGCCATGCGCTACAGCGTGATGAATGGCGGCAAGCGCGTACGTCCGCTGCTGGCCTACGCCGCGTGTGAAGCGCTGGGCGGCAAGGCCGAGCAAGCCAACGGCGCAGCCTGCGCGGTTGAGCTGATCCATGCCTATTCGCTGGTGCACGACGATTTGCCGGCCATGGACGATGACGACCTGCGTCGTGGCCAGCCGACCACCCACAAGAAATTCGACGAAGCCTGCGCGATTCTCGCCGGCGACGGTTTGCAGAGCCTGGCCTTCAGCGCCCTGCTCGACCCACGCCTGAGCTCGTCGGATACCGAAACCCGGCTGCAGATGGTCAGCGCCCTGGCGCTGGCGGCAGGCCCGGCGGGCATGGTCGGCGGGCAAGCCATCGATCTTGGCTCGGTGGGACTGAAGCTCGATCAAAAAGCCCTTGAATACATGCATCGGCACAAGACCGGCGCATTGATCGAAGTCAGCGTCAAACTCGGTGCCCTGGCCAGTGGCCGTGCCGAGAAGGACGAACTGAAGTCGCTGCAAAGTTATGCACAGGCCATCGGCCTGGCATTTCAGGTCCAGGACGACATTCTCGACGTCGAAAGTGACACCGCCACCCTAGGTAAACGCCAGGGCGCCGACATCGCCCGGGACAAGCCGACCTACCCGGCGCTGCTCGGTCTCGACGCGGCCAAGGCCTACGCTCTGGAACTGCGCGACCAGGCCCTGCACGCACTGCGACCGTTTGACGCGGCAGCCGAGCCCTTGCGCGATCTGGCCCGGTACATCGTTGACCGCCGCAACTGACGGCGTATCCGCCAAAAAAGACCAACGCGTGGGCAGGGGGCGATGCATCAGGTAAACTGCCGCATCTTTTATACCTATAACGATTCGCCTGATGCCCACGACGTTTCATGAGATTCCCCGTAAGCGCCCGACCACGCCCCTGCTCGACCGTGCCAACACGCCGGACGGCCTGCGCCGGTTAGGCGAAGCCGAGCTGGAAACCCTGGCTGATGAGTTGCGCCTGGAATTGCTCTACACGGTCGGCCAGACCGGTGGGCATTTCGGTGCCGGCCTGGGCGTGATCGAGCTGACCATCGCGTTGCACTACGTTTTCGACACCCCGGACGACCGGCTGGTGTGGGACGTGGGTCATCAGGCCTATCCGCACAAAATCCTCACCGGCCGTCGCGCGCGCATGAGCACCCTGCGCCAGAAGGATGGCATCGCCGCCTTCCCGCGTCGTTCCGAGAGCGAGTACGACACCTTTGGCGTCGGCCACTCCAGCACCTCGATCAGCGCAGCGCTGGGCATGGCCATTGCCGCCCGCCTGCAACACAGTGATCGCAAGGCAATCGCGGTGATCGGCGACGGCGCACTGACCGCTGGCATGGCCTTCGAGGCGCTGAACCACGCGCCGGAAGTGGACGCCAACATGCTGGTGATCCTCAACGACAACGATATGTCGATCTCGCGCAACGTCGGCGGGTTGTCGAACTATCTGGCGAAAATCCTTTCCAGCCGCACTTACGCAAGCATGCGCGAAGGCAGCAAAAAGGTCCTGTCGCGCCTGCCCGGCGCCTGGGAAATCGCCCGTCGCACGGAAGAATACGCCAAAGGCATGCTGGTCCCTGGCACGCTGTTCGAAGAACTGGGCTGGAACTACATCGGCCCGATCGATGGCCACGACCTGCCGACCCTGATCGCCACCCTGCGCAACATGCGCGATCTGAAAGGCCCGCAATTCCTGCACGTGGTCACCAAAAAAGGCAAAGGCTTCGCCCCGGCGGAAGTCGACCCGATCGGTTATCACGCCATCACCAAACTCGAACCGCTGGACGCTCCGGCCGCCGCGCCGAAAAAAGCCAGCGGGCCGAAATATTCCGGTGTGTTTGGTGAGTGGCTGTGCGACATGGCCGCAGCCGATCCGCGCCTGGTCGGGATCACCCCGGCGATGAAGGAAGGCTCCGACCTGGTGGCCTTCAGCGAACGCTTCCCGACGCGCTATTTCGACGTGGCGATTGCCGAGCAACACGCCGTGACCCTGGCAGCCGGCATGGCCTGTGAAGGCGCCAAACCGGTGGTGGCGATCTATTCGACCTTCCTGCAACGCGGTTACGACCAGCTGATTCATGACGTCGCGGTACAAAACCTCGACGTACTGTTCGCCATCGACCGCGCCGGCCTGGTGGGCGAAGACGGCCCGACGCACGCAGGCAGCTTCGACCTGTCGTTCCTGCGTTGCATCCCCGGCATGCTGGTGATGACCCCGAGCGACGAAAACGAACTGCGCAAAATGCTCAGCACCGGCCACCTGTACAACGGCCCGGCAGCGGTGCGTTACCCGCGTGGCACCGGCCCGAATGCACCGATCGCGAAAGACCTCGAACCGATTGAAATCGGCAAGGGCGTGGTTCGTCGCCAGGGCAGCACAGTCGCCCTGCTGGTGTTCGGCGTGCAACTGGCCGAGGCACTGAAAGTCGCCGAGAAGCTGGATGCAACGGTCGTCGACATGCGTTTCGTCAAACCGCTCGACGAAGCACTGGTTCGCGAAATCGCCGGCAGTCACCAATTGCTGGTGACCGTCGAAGAGAACGCGATCATGGGCGGCGCCGGTGGCGCGGTCAGCGAGTTCCTCGCCCGCGAGAACATCCTAAAGTCGGTGCTGCACCTGGGCTTGCCAGACATCTATGTCGAACACGCCAAGCCTGCGCAAATGCTCGCCGAATGCGGGCTGGATGAAGCCGGGATCGAAGAGGCGGTGCGTCAGCGCCTGCAATTGCTGAATATCTGATCCTCTGGCTACATGCAAAACCCTGTGGCGAGGGAGCTTGCTCCCTCGCCACAGGTTAAAGATCGGGTGCGATCAACTGACAGAGCTTGGCCGTCGCTTCGATCATCTGCCCACTCGGCCGTTCCAGGCCTTTATCCGTCACCAACAGCAATTGCCCCTGCGCCACTGCCGTCACCTGGGGCCAGGCCTTCCACGCCTCGAGCTGCGCCTGATCGCTGGCCAGAATCACCTCGGGGTTGCGCTGCAACACCGCTTCCACACTGACCTGCGGTGCAGGCTGTGGCAGATCGGCAAACACATTGCTTGCCCCGCAAACCTGTAGCGCATCACTGATGATCTGCCTTCCGCCCACGGTGTACAGCGGCCGATCCCAGACTTGATAAAACACCCGCAGCGGCTCATCCCTTCGATAGCGCTGGCGCAGGGAGTCGAGTCGCTGACGCAGTTTTTTGGCCAATGCAACGCCCCGCTCCGCTCGCCCTAGTTGCGTGGCTATCGCTTCGATCTGCACAGTGAGTTGTTCGAGGTTATGCGGTTCGGCGACGTAGGTGGGAATGTTCAGCCGTTTGAGCTGTTCACGCTGAGCCGGCCCCACACTGCCCGGCCAGAGCAGCAGTAAATCAGGTTTGAGGCTGAGCAATCGCTCCATGTCCAACTGACCGTAGCGGCCCACCGAAGGAATGTCTTTGAGCTCGGCCGGACGCTCACCGGCATCCAGCACTCCGACCAGCAGGTCAGCCGAATTCAGTTCAATCACGATTTCGGAAAGCGACGGTGCCAGGCTGACAACCCGCTCGGCCGCAGCTGCCGGACCACCGATGGCCAGCAACAGGACTGCCAGCCAGACGCAGCGCATCAACCGAGTTGACGCGGGATACGGTAGAGGTAGAACAGCACCGCCGTCGACAACGCCAGCAGCATCAGCGGCACGGCTTCCAGACCAACGAAGACTGCCAGTGCGCCGATCCAGGCGGGCAGGCCAGCGACCAGAAACGCAGCACGGCGTTTCGCGGCCAGGGCGATCCAGGCAGCGGGTTCTTCAGGGGTATCGAGGGCTTTTTGGGTCGCGATCAGCGCATGTTTGTAACCGCCAAAGAACTTCAGGCTGACAAACATCGAGGCCACACCGGCAATGAAAAACGGCATGGCCAGCACCGGCAGAATCGCCTCGCTTTGGCCGAATAAGCCATTGACCACGAACAGCGGCAGCAAGGCCAACGCCAGATATTGCCACCAGTTGACGGCCAGTCGTCGCCGTACCTGACCGCGGGTCACGCCCTGTCAGCCTCGCCCTGGTGCTCGTTGCCCATCATGTGGTCGAGCTTGCTGGCCTTGGTCGCCAGGTAGAGTTTGTTATGCGGGTTGTGCCCGGTGTGCAACGGCACGCGCTCGGCAACCACGATGCCCATGTCAGTCAAGGCTTTGACCTTGCGTGGGTTGTTGGTCATCAGACGCAGGGACTTCACGCCCAGGTGCTCCAGCATCGGCAGGCACATGGCGTAGTCGCGCTGGTCGGCGGCAAAGCCCAGACGTTCGTTGGCTTCAACGGTGTCAGCACCGCCGTCCTGCAATTCATAGGCGCGGATCTTGTTCAGCAGGCCAATGCCGCGACCTTCCTGACGCAAGTAGAGCAATACGCCACGGCCTTCACGGGCGATCGCCTGCAACGCCGCCTCGAGTTGCGAACCGCAGTCGCAACGCTGGCTGAACAAGGCATCGCCGGTCAGGCATTCGGAGTGCAACCGGCCGAGTACCGGCGCACCGTCGGCGATCTCACCCAGACTCAACACCACGTGCTCGCGCCCGTTCTCTTCATCGAGAAAGCCGTGCATGGTGAATTGCGCAAAAGGCGTTGGCAGCTTGGAAGCGGCGACAAAAACGACAGGCACCGGTGTGCTCCTGATCTATAAGTACTGAAGATTCGCAGAGGCGGCATTGTAACAGCACGTTCCTACAGACGCTTAGGCTGAATTATCGGCCATAACGATCAAAAAGTTTGATATCTGCCCCGCGCCCGCATTGAACGTTTTCATTTCGAGCCGAACGGATAGGGCTGCTTCCAGCGTTCGAAGACCGGTTTCAGCTGACCGCTTTTTACCAGCAATTCCATACGCTGGTCGAACAGCACCATCAACTGCCGTGCCCGAGGGGTATCGGCGAAGCACAGGTACAGCGGTAAATCCGCGATGTGCGTGCGGCGGAACTGCGACGGATCCTTGGCTCGGCTGACGATAGAGTTAACCTCGTCCAGCGCGTCAATGTAGTAGTCGACGTGGTTGTGGATCAGCATCGGCAGAATCCCGGTACGCCGCGCGACTTCGTTATAGCGCTGCACGTTGGGCAGGTAAGCCTGGTACTTGTAGCCGCGTACCCAGGCCAAACGGTAATTGCCAAGATTTTCCGGGGTCGGCGCCGGATTGGTGGCTAGGCCCAGTGCATAGATCGGATCGGTATCGAAACTCCAGCGCGGATAGAGCACGTCACTGACTTCATCCCCATAGGCACCGACACACGCGTCCACTTCGCCACGCTGTGCCAGGCCCGTGGCGCGTGTATACGGTTCGATTCGAATATCCAGTTTGACGCCCGCAGGCTCGAACACTTCGCGCAACACGTCCCAGCCCAAACCACGACCATCGGCGGCGGTAAAGTCTTCCCACGCTTCGCTGGCCAGGTGAATCACGGACGGCGTCGTCGGTGCATCCCCCGCCTGGGCGAACGAGCAAAACGTCGCGAAAACCATCACCATCAACCAGCGGGCCATCTTTCGTCCTCGACTGTAGCCTTCAGGCGAAAAGCCAGACCAGCCCTTGCATCGCCAACCACGCGAACACCCCCGCAAGCACGTCGTCGAGCATGATCCCGACGCCACCGTGCACATGCCGGTCGATCCAGCGAATCGGCCACGGCTTGAGGATGTCGAAGAAGCGGAACATCAGGAACCCCGCCAGCAACCAATACCAACCTTGCGGCACCAACCACAGGGTGATCCACATCCCGACCATTTCGTCCCAGACGATGCCTTCATGGTCGTGCACGCGCAAATCGTCGGCGACCTTGCCGCACAGCCAGAAGCCGAACAGCATGGTGATGCCGAGCATCAGCCAGTAGCCCCAGTCGGGCAGCATCTGCCACAACGGAATAAAGGGTAACGCCACTAACGAACCCCAGGTGCCCGGCGCTTTTGGCAGGGTGCCCGAGCCGAAGCCGAACGCCAGGAAATGCCATGGATTGCGCCAGACCGACGGTGGTACGAACTCCGACGGAACCTGTTTGGGATGATCTGTCACGGTGTCTCCCGAAAATGTTGGTAACCCCGGATTGGCGGGGTGATGTCGTGTCCGTCGGCGTCCAGCAGAATCACGCCCTGCCCTGCAACCACCTGCCCGAGCACATGGATCGGCCAGCCGTCCGCCAGTAACGATGGCAACTCGGCAGGCGGCAAGGTGAAGGCCAGCACGTAATCGTCACCGCCACTCAGGGCAGCCTGCTCAGCGCCGGATTGACCGAGGAAAGCCAGCAGCGCCTTCGACAACGGCAGCCTGCTGCGCTCTACCCGAATCCCGACTTTCGACGCCAGGGCAATATGCCCGCAGTCGGCGAGCAGGCCGTCGGAGATGTCCAACGCGGCGGTGGCCTTGCCACGCAAGGCCTGCCCCAACGCCAGTTGCGGTTGCGGCGACCAGTAGTGGGCCAGCAATGGATCGGCGATGGCCGCGTCCGCAGTCCGCTGGCCGAGCACCAGCGGCAATGCGCCCGCGCCGTTACCCAGTTCACCGCCCACACAGAGTAAATCACCCGGTCGTGCGCCACTGCGGGTCAGCGCCAGACCGGTCGGCACTCGACCGAACACAGTCATGGTCAGGCTCAACGGCCCGCGAGTAGTATCGCCGCCCACCAGTGCCACACGGCAATTCTGCGCCATGAGGTTCAAACCACGGGCGAACGCTTCCAGCCAATCGGAAGTCCCGGTCGGCAAGGTCAAGGCAAGGGTAAAGGCAACGGGGGTGGCGCCCATGGCGGCCAGGTCGCTGACGGCCACGGCCAGCGAGCGCTGGCCGAGCAGAAACGGATCGCAGGGGTCGGCGAAATGCACACCGGCCACCAGCGTATCGGTAGAAAGCGCCAACTGCTCCCCGGGAGGAATAGCCAGCAAGGCGCAGTCGTCGCCGATCCCGAGGGCAACGCCTTCACCGCCCTGCGCGCAAGGCGCGGCGGCGAAGAAGTTGCGGATCAGCTCAAACTCACCCATGGCAATGGCAGTTCAAGCGCCAATCAGCGCTTGAACGCCTTCACTTCGGCTTCACGCAGACGCGGGGCCAGCTTGTCGAGCACACCGTTGACGAACTTGTGGCCGTCGGTGGAGCCGAAGACCTTGGCCAGTTCGATACCTTCGTTGATCACCACGCGGTATGGCACGTCGACACGCTTGAGCAGTTCCCATGTGGACAGGCGCAGAACCGCCAGTTCAACCGGGTCCAGCTCTTCGATGGTCAAGTCCAGGCAAGGCTTGAGCGCGGTGTCGATCTCGGTCTTGAACTGCGGAACCCCGTGCAGGATTTCGCGGAAGTACGCGCCATCGACATCGGTAAAATCGTTATCGACCCGGAACTGCGCTTCGATCTCGTTCAGCGACTGCTTGGCCATATGCCATTGGTACAGCGCCTGGGTCGCGAGCTGACGGGCTTCGCGACGCTTGGCGCTTTTCGATGGCTTGCCGGCATCCGCAGGCTTTGGATCGCGCGGGTTGAAACGATCGCTATCGTCGCTAATCACTTGGCCTCCAACTGCGCCAGCAGGCTGACCATTTCCAGAGCGGACAGGGCAGCTTCAGCACCTTTGTTACCGGCCTTGGTGCCGGAACGTTCGATGGCTTGTTCGATGGAATCAACGGTCAGTACGCCGAAAGCGACCGGTACGCCGAACTCCATGGACACCTGGGCCAGGCCCTTGGTGCACTCGCCAGCCACGTATTCGAAGTGCGGAGTACCGCCACGAATGACCGCGCCCAGGGCGATGATTGCCGCGAACTCGCCCTTCTGAGCGACTTTCTGCGCAACCAGCGGGATTTCGAAGGCGCCAGGCGCACGGATGATGGTGATGTCGCTTTCGCTCACGCCATGGCGAACCAGGGCATCAACTGCACCGCTGACCAGGCTTTCAACCACGAAGCTGTTGAAACGGCCCACTACCAGAGCGTAGCGGCCTTTAGGGGCGATGAAGGTACCTTCGATGGTCTTCAGGGTCATTCGTTAGATCTCTTAAAGAGCCGGGACGCGTTTTCTACGCATCCCTCAGTGATGTGTTAGCCGCGAATCAAGGACTGGAAACAACCGGTCATTATTCGGAGGGCACGTATTCTACAACTTCCAGATCGAAACCGGATATCGCATTAAATTTCATCGGCGCAGACATCAGGCGCATTTTACGCACGCCCAGGTCCCGAAGGATCTGCGAACCGGCACCAACGATGCTGTAGGTGGTCGGCTTTTTCACTGCGCTGTGGTCGGCGGTTTCGCGGATGTGCGCCAGCAACACGTCGCCATCGAGCGGGTGACCGAGCAACAGCACCACACCGCTGCCAGCCTCGGCAACCGCGGCCATGGCGGCGCGCAGGCTCCAGCGGCCCGGTTGCTTGACCATCAGCAGGTCACGCAGCGGGTCCATGTTGTGCACCCGAACCAGGGTCGGTTCTTCGGCGCACACGTTGCCCAGGGTCAGGGCCATGTGCACGTCGCCTTCCACCGAATCACGATAGGTCACCAGGTTGAACTGGCCCAGTTCGCTGTCCAATGGCTGCTCGGCAATCCGCTGAACGGTACGTTCGTGGATCATCCGGTAGTGGATCAGGTCGGCAATGGTGCCGATCTTGATGTTGTGCTCGGCGGCAAACGCTTCGAGTTCGGCGCGACGGGACATGGTGCCGTCGTCGTTCATCACTTCGCAGATCACACCGCTCGGCTCGAAACCGGCCATGCGTGCCAGGTCGCAAGCCGCTTCGGTATGGCCGGCGCGGGCCAGGGTGCCGCCGGCCTGGGCCATCAGCGGGAAGATGTGGCCGGGGCTGACGATGTCTTCGGCCTTGGCGTCTTTGGCGGCAGCGGCTTGTACGGTACGCGCACGGTCGGCTGCGGAGATACCGGTGGTCACGCCTTCGGCGGCTTCGATGGACACGGTGAACTTGGTGCCGAAGCCGGAACCGTTGCGTGGCGCCATCAATGGCAGCCTGAGCAGTTCGCAGCGCTCGCGGCTCATTGGCATGCAGATCAGGCCACGGGCGTGCTTTGCCATGAAGTTGATGTGCTCAGCCTTGCAGCACTCGGCGGCCATGATCAGGTCGCCTTCGTTCTCGCGGTCTTCGTCATCCATGAGGATGACCATCTTGCCTTGGCGGATGTCTTCAACCAGTTCTTCGATGCTATTGAGCGCCACAAGGCACCCCCTTGAGTCAGGATTTGAGGTAGCCGTTTTGGGCCAGAAAGCTTTCAGTAATAGTGCCGCCAGACTTTTGTGAAGAGCCCGGTTCAGCAGCTTTGTCGCCCAGCAATAGGCGTTCCAGATAACGTGCCAGCAAGTCCACTTCCAGGTTCACCCGGCGACCTGGCTTGTAAGAAGCCATGATGGTTTCGCTCAGGGTGTGCGGAATGATCGTCAGCAGGAATTCGGCGCCATCGACCGCGTTCACCGTCAGGCTGGTGCCGTCGACGGTGATCGAACCTTTATGGGCGATGTACTTGGCCAGTTCTTTCGGCGCACGGATGCGAAATTCCACGGCGCGGGCATTGTCGGTGCGCGAAACCACTTCGCCGACACCGTCGACGTGACCGCTGACCAAGTGCCCACCCAGGCGGGTGGTCGGGGTCAGGGCTTTTTCCAGGTTGACCGGGCTGCCGCTTTTGAGGTCATTCATGGCGGTGCAGTCGAGGGTTTCGCGACTGACGTCCGCCGCAAAGCCATTGCCCGGCAGTTCAACCGCCGTCAGGCACACGCCGTTGACGGCAATGCTGTCGCCCAGTTTGACGTCGCTCAGGTCGAGCTTGCCGGTTTCTACGTAAACCCGCACATCTCCGCCTTTTGGGGTCAATGCACGAATACTGCCGATGGATTCGATGATGCCGGTAAACATGGAGTCCTCCTCGAGAACAGGGCCTTCTGGGCTGCAGCCGGGAATTATACGCTGACCGTTGGGACAGGTATGGCAATGACTCGCCAGTCATCGCCAACCGCGCGGATTTCGGTAATTTTGAGCTCGGGCGCATCTTTCATCTGCGCCAGCGGCCAGTCCAGCAACGGTCGCGCCGTGGAGCCGAGAAACTTGCCGGCAATGAAAATCTGGAACTCGTCCACCAACCCTTGCTGAGCAAACGCCCCGGCCAGACGCGGACCGGCTTCGACCAGCACCTCGTTGACGTCACGGGCAGCCAGTTCAACCAGCAACTTGCGCAGGTCGACCTGGCCATCGTCGCCCGCCACGATCAGGCACTCCGGACCGTTGGCGTATTGCTCTTCGATCGCCATGCACGTCGCAACCAACGCCGGACCAGCCTTGAAAAACGGCGCGTCCAGAGGCACCCGCAGGCGACCGTCGATCAGCACGCGCAGTGGCGGACGGCTCATGGCCAAGGCGGTTTGTTCGGGATCGAGGCCCAATTCATCGGCACGCACGGTCAAGCGGGCATTGTCCGCCAGCACCGTGTCGGCGCCGGTCAGCACCACGCTGGCCTGCGCGCGCAGCCGTTGTACCGCCGAGCGCGCCGCCGGGCCGGTAATCCATTGGCTCTCGCCGCTTTCCATCGCTGTGCGACCGTCGAGGCTCATGGCCAACTTGACCCGCACGAACGGCAAGCCGTGTTCCATGCGCTTGAGGAAGCCTTCATTGAGCTTGCGCGCCTCACCTTCCAGCACGCCGCTTTCGGTGGCGATTCCCGCCTGGGCCAGACGTTGCAGACCGCGACCGGCAACTTCCGGGTTCGGGTCCTGCATCGCCGCAACGACGCGCGCCACACCGGCATTCACCAGCGCATCGGCGCAGGGCGGTGTACGTCCGTGGTGGCTGCACGGTTCCAGGGTCACGTAAGCCGTGGCGCCTCGCGCCTTGTCACCGGCGGCACGCAAGGCGTGGACTTCGGCATGGGGCTCGCCGGCGCGCACATGCCAGCCTTCGCCGACAATCTGCCCGTCACGCACCACCACGCAGCCAACCCGCGGGTTGGGGTGCGTCGTGTAATGACCTTTGCGCGCCAGTTCCAGGGCACGGGCCATGTAATGGGCGTCGAGGATGGCTTGTTCCGGGGAGGTGGTCATTCTTTCACCGGTTCACGGGCGAGGCGATCGATCTCTTCACGGAACTCGTTGAGGTCCTGGAAGCGTCGGTACACCGAAGCGAAGCGGATATAGGCGACTTCATCAAGCTTTTTCAGCTCGGCCATCACCAGTTCGCCGACCACGAGGGATTTGACCTCGCGCTCGCCAGTGGCGCGCAGCTTGTGTTTGATGTGCACCAGCGACGATTCCAGGCGCTCGACACTCACCGGGCGCTTCTCCAGCGCTCGCTGCATGCCGGCACGAAGTTTTTCTTCGTCGAACGGCTGGCGACTGCCGTCGGTTTTGATCAGGCGCGGCAACACCAGTTCAGCGGTTTCGAACGTCGTGAAGCGTTCGCCGCAGGCCAGGCATTCACGCCGGCGGCGCACCTGTTCGCCCTCGGCGACCAGACGCGAGTCGATGACCTTGGTGTCGTTGGCACCGCAGAAGGGACAGTGCATGGTGGCAGGCAACAAAAAATGGGAGGGCCATGGTAGCGCATCCCCGTGGCAAGACAAGCCATAGGGTTTGCGGTATACAGACGGGCTATAATGTTTTCACCTTGCTGGAGCCGCCAATGTCGTTACGACCGCTCGTTTTGCTCAGTCTTTTCAGCCTGCTGGTGGCCTGTGGCAGCGATGCACCCAAGCCCCAGCCACCAACACCAGGCCCAGCGCCGCAACAGGCGCAGAAGAAGGCCAAGGCGTCTGCCGAGCTCGGCCCGCTGCCGGCTTACCAACGTGAAATCAGTGGCACCCTGATGGGCGTGCCGGCCGACGCTGAAGTCGAACTGGCGCTGCTGGTGATCGACGAAAAGGATCGCCCGCAACAATTGCTCGCCAGTGCCAACCTGATCGGCACCAATCAGGTGTTGCCGTTTCGCCTGCGTTTCAACCCTGAATCCTTCCCGGTTGGCGCTCGCGTTGAACTGCGCGGCCGCGCCAGCCAGTCCGGGCAGTTGATTCTGCATCTGCCGGCGCAACTCATCACCCAGCCGACGACCCAGGCCCTGGGTCAGTTGCAATTCGTCAAAGCGCCATGATTGCACCGCTCGACCTGCAACAGGCGTTGGGTGAACTGCTCGGTGACGCACAGCTTGTAGCCTGTGAATTGCCGGGCACCGAGCTGAAACTCTGGCTGATCGACGGCGACAACATGGACCGCGCTTTCAGCCCCGAAGAAACCCGGCGGATTCTCCACGAGCCGCCGTACTGGAGTTTCTGCTGGGCCAGTGGGCTGGCCGTGGCCCGCTATCTCGCCGAACACCCGCACTGGGTCGTAGGCAAACGGGTGCTGGATTTCGGCGCCGGTTCCGGCGTGGCTGCGATTGCGGCCGTGAAGGCCGGGGCGCTGGAAGTGGTGGCCTGTGACCTGGACCCGCTGGCGATTGCCGCGTGTCGGGCGAATGCCGAACTCAATGATGTGCAGCTGCGCTACTCGACGGATTTTTTCGCCGAAGCGGATCGATTTGATCTGGTTCTGGTGGCCGACGTGTTGTACGACCGGGAAAATCTGCCGCTACTCGACGAGTTTCTCAGCCGTGGCCGGGAAGCGTTGGTGGCGGATTCACGGGTGCGGGATTTTCGCCATCCGCTGTATCGGCGCATCGAGATGCTGGAGGCGATGACCTTGCCGGACCTGGCCGAGCCCGAAGAGTTTCGGCATGTGAGCCTTTACCACGCGCGGCGCGGTTAGCAAAAAGCTTCACGGGCAAGAGTTGGATCACCCCCGCTTTCAGCCGCCCCCCACCAAGCCTTATAGTGGCCTCATCCACGCTTTTACGAGATCCCCCATGAGTCAGGAAACGCCGTACATCTTCGACGCCACGACTGCCGATTTCGACCAGTCGGTGATCGAGAACTCTTTCCACAAAGCGGTACTGGTGGATTTCTGGGCCGAATGGTGTGCGCCGTGCAAGGCCTTGATGCCGATGCTGCAAACCATCGCCGAGAGCTATCAGGGTGAGTTGCTGCTGGCCAAGGTCAACTGCGACATCGAGCAGGACATTGTTGCGCGTTTCGGCATTCGCAGCCTGCCGACCGTGGTGCTGTTCAAGGACGGTCAGCCGGTGGACGGTTTTGCCGGTGCGCAACCGGAATCCGCAGTGCGCACGATGCTCGAACCTCATGTGCAAATGCCGCCTCCAGCCGCCGCCGACCCGTTTGAACAGGCTCAGGCGCTGTTCGATGAAGGCCGTTTCGCCGACACCGAAGCCACGCTCAAAATCTTGCTGACTGAAGACAACACCAATGCCAAGGCACTGATCCTCTACGCCCGCTGCCTTACCGAGCGCGGCGAACTGAGTGAAGCGCAAGCCGTACTCGACGCGGTCAAGACCGATGAACACAAGGCCGCGCTGGCTGGCGCCAAGGCGCAGATCCAGTTTCTCGGCCAGGCCAGGGATTTGCCGGATGCGGCAGACCTGAAAGCACGCCTGGCGAAAAATCCGCAGGATGATGAGGCGGTCTATCAGTTGGCGATCCAGCAACTGGCCCGTCAGCAATACGATGCGGCGCTGGATGCGTTGCTGAAACTGTTCATCCGCAACCGCAGCTACAACGAAGGCTTGCCACACAAGACCTTGCTGCAAGTGTTCGAACTGCTGGGCAACGATCACCCGTTGGTGACCACGTACCGTCGCAAGCTGTTTGCCGCGCTCTATTAAGCTCTTTTTTGCGGCTTACTCGATCCAGCTGTAGAGCGGTGTATCCCCGCCGCTCACCACTTTGACATCTGCGCAGTGGCGCAAGCGCACCAACAAGCGCTTGCCCGCCGCTGCGCTGCCGGTCAGCCCTTCCAGCTGCTCCAGCAAATCCGGCCCACTCAATTGCCCGGCCTTGCGCAACAATTCTTTGGCGATCTGCCATAGCGCATCATCCTGATTCACCGGTTTGACCGGTGTTGCACTCGCCTCGGGTTTGGCAGCCTGCAACTGCGCACCGAGCTGCGCCCAGTCGCCCTCATCCAGTTCAAGGGTCAAATCCACCGGCCAGTCGCCGATGCTTCCGCGTATTCGCAACATAAGTCTGCTCCAGCACATACCTGACTCGCATGCTCCCATGGGTCTTGCACAACGCCAAGCAGACGGTCAAACTCTCGGCACTTTCGTTATAAGATTACATAACAAATTTTTCATTTTACTTTTCGGAGACCCGTCATGCGCCGTCTGCTGCTCGCTTTGCCGTTTGCCTTGTTACCGCTGGCTGTCGCCCACGCGGCTGTCGAGCAAGATCACGACCATGAGCACGGCAGCCTCGGTGCCCACGAACACGGCGTCGGTCGCTTGAATGCGGCGCTGGACGGCCAGACCCTGGAGCTGGAGCTGGAAAGCCCGGCAATGAACCTGGTGGGTTTCGAGCACGCCGCCACCACCGATGCCGACAAGGCCAAAGTCGCCGCCGTCCGTGCCCAACTGGAAAAACCACTGACACTGTTCAACCTGCCGAAAGCCGCCGGTTGCGTGGTCGCGACCCAGGAGCTGGAAAGCCCGTTGTTCGGTGACAAACCGGATGCCGACGATGAGCATGAAGAAGCCAAGGACGGTCACGAGCATCAACATGACCACAGCGAAATCCACGCCCGTTACCAATTCAGCTGCTCGGCCCCGGGCGCGCTGAAGACCCTGGACCTGGCGACTGTCTTCAACACGTTCCCGGCTACCCAGAAGATTCAGGTACAACTGATCAGTCCGAGCGGACAGCAAGGGGTTGAAGTGACGGCCAAAACCGCCGCCCTGAAATTCTGATCCGACACCGCTCCCACAGGGTTCACCATCAACCTGACCGGTTTCACATGACCCAAGCACTCATCGAACTGTCCGACCTGGGCTTCAGCTGGCCCGGTCACCCACCGTTGCTGGACATCCCGGCGTTTCGCCTGGAGCCTGGTGAAACCCTGTTCCTCAAAGGCCCCAGCGGCAGCGGCAAGACCACCCTGCTCGGCTTGCTCGGCGGTGTGCAAAAGCCTGATCGCGGCAGCATCCGGCTGCTCGGCCAGGAATTGACTGAACTGTCTGCCGGGGCTCGCGACCACTTCCGGGTCGATCACACCGGCTACATCTTCCAGCAGTTCAACTTGCTGCCGTTTCTGTCGGTGCGGGAGAACGTCGAACTGCCCTGTCACTTCTCGAAACTGCGCGCCGAGCGGGCGAAACAACGCCACGGCAGCGTCGATCAGGCCGCCGCCACCCTGCTCGCCCATCTGGGCCTGAAAGACGAAAACATTCTGGGCCGTCGTGCCGATTCGCTGTCCATCGGCCAGCAGCAGCGAGTCGCTGCCGCGCGTGCGCTGATCGGTCAGCCGGAACTGGTGATCGCCGACGAACCGACCTCGGCACTGGATTACGACGCCCGCGAAAACTTCATTCGCCTGCTGTTCGCCGAATGCCGCGAAGCCGGCTCGAGCCTGTTGTTCGTCAGCCACGATCAGAGCCTCGCACCGCTGTTCGATCGCCACCTGTCGCTGGCCGATCTCAATCGCGCCGCCACCCCGTCCGAGGTTTGAGATGTATTTGTTTCGTCTAGCCATGGCCAGCCTCGCTAACCGTCGCTTCACCGCGATCCTCACCGCGTTCGCCATCGCCCTGTCGGTCTGCCTGCTGCTGGCGGTGGAGCGGGTGCGCACCGAGGCCAAGGCCAGTTTCGCCAGCACCATCAGCGGCACCGATCTGATCGTCGGCGCGCGTTCCGGCTCGGTGAACCTGCTGCTGTATTCGGTATTCCGTATCGGCAACGCCACCAACAACATCCGCTGGGACAGCTTCGAGCAGTTCGCCAACAACCCGAAAGTGAAGTGGGCGATCCCGATGTCCCTCGGCGATTCCCATCGTGGTTATCGGGTGATGGGCACCACTGAGGCGTACTTCGAGCATTACCAGTACGGCCATCAACAGCATCTGGAACTGGCCGACGGCCGTGCCTTCGCCAGCGATCCGTTCGAAGTGGTGCTCGGTGCCGAAGTGGCCGACGCGCTGCACTACAAACTCGGCGACAAACTGGTGCTGGCCCATGGCGTGGCGGCAATTAGCCTGGTCAAGCATGACGACAAACCGTTCACCGTGGTCGGCATTCTCAAACGCACCGGCACCCCGGTGGACCGCACGCTGCACATCAGCCTCGGCGGCATGGAAGCGATCCACATCGACTGGCACAACGGTGTACCGGCGCGGGGTAACGGTCGGGTCAGTGCCGATCAGGCGCGTAACATGGACCTGACGCCGCAAGCGATCACCGCGTTCATGCTCGGCCTTAACAACAAGATTTCGACCTTCGCGTTGCAACGTGAAATCAACGAATTCCGTGGCGAACCGATGCTGGCAATCCTGCCGGGTGTGGCGTTGCAGGAGCTGTGGAGTTTGATGAGCACGGCGGAAAAAGCCTTGTTCGTCGTCTCGCTGTTCGTGGTGCTGACCGGGTTGATCGGCATGCTCACGGCGATTCTCACCAGCCTCAACGAGCGGCGCCGGGAGATGGCGATTCTGCGTTCGGTGGGCGCGCGGCCATGGCATATCGCGACTTTACTGGTGCTGGAAGCGTTTGCCCTGGCGCTGTCGGGAGTGATTGCCGGCGTGGCGCTGCTGTATGTGGGCATCGCCGTGGCGCAGGGTTACGTGCAGTCGAATTACGGTTTGTACCTGCCGCTGGCCTGGCCAAGCGAATATGAATGGACGCTGCTCGGTGGCATCCTGATCGCCGCGCTGCTGATGGGCAGCGTGCCGGCCTGGCGCGCTTATCGCCAATCCTTGGCCGATGGCCTGTCGATCCGCCTGTGAGGACGTTGAACATGCCCCGCGCTCTGCTTGCGCTGTTGATGCTGGTTGCTCTGCCGCTGTGGGCGGCCGAGCCGAAAGACCTGACCTGGTCGGAAATGATCCCGCCGGATGCCCCGCCGGAAGTGCCGAACATGACGCCGCTGCACGACCTGTCGAAGATGAGCGACGCATTGTCCGCGGAGTCGGCCCCGGCCGCCAAACAGGACATGCCGAACGCGCCGGTGGTGAAAAGTCTCGATGGCCAGAACATTCGCTTGCCGGGGTACATCGTACCGCTGGAGGTCAGTGAAGAAGGCCGCACCACGGAGTTTCTGCTGGTGCCGTATTTCGGCGCCTGCATCCACGTACCGCCTCCGCCGTCGAACCAGATCGTGCACGTCAAAAGCGAAGTCGGCGTGAAGCTCGATGAGCTGTACCAGCCGTACTGGGTCGAAGGTGCGTTGCAGGTCAAGGCGTCCACCAGCGAACTGGCGGATGCCGGGTATCAGATGGAGGCGCAGAAGATTTATGTGTATGAACTGCCGGAGTGAATCCGGTGGTTATCTGTCGCCTACAAGACTGCCATCGCGGGTTTGCCCGCGATGAGGCCCTCAAAATCAGCCCATCACTGTTTCGTTGAGCTGAGTCAAAAGACCGTATCAGTTGGATCCCTACCATTGGACATCAAGCATTTTTAACGTCCTTTGGAGCCCCCATGCACAAGTCCCTGCTCAGCGCTTCGCTGCTTGCCCTCGCGCTCGCAGCCCCGCTCACCCATGCCCATGAGGCTGGCAATATCATCGTTCGGGCCGGTGCGATCACCGTCAATCCGACAGCCGACAGCTCCAGCGTCAAGGTCGATCAAGGCCCGCTGAAGGGCGCCGACCTGGGTGGCAAGGCCACCATGAGCAGCGACACGCAACTGGGCCTGAACTTCGCCTACATGATCACCAACCACCTGGGGATCGAACTGCTCGCGGCCTCGCCGTTCGAGCATGAGGTGAAGCTCAAAGGCACCGCGCTCGGCGCCGCCAACGGCAAACTCGGCACCCTGAAACACCTGCCGCCGACCCTGAGCCTGGTCTACTATCCGATGGATGCCAAGTCCGCATTCCAGCCGTATGTCGGCGGCGGAATCAACTACACCTGGATCTACGACGAGCACGTCAGCAGCGAAGCCAGCGCCAATGGCTTCAGCAACTTCAACGCGAAAAACTCCTGGGGCCTGGCCTGGGAAGTCGGTGCCGACTACATGCTGACCGACAACGTGATGATCAACGCCCAGGTGCGCTACATCGACATCGACACCCGTGCCACCGTGGAAAACAACGCCGTGGCTCCGGGCACCCGCGCACGGGTGAACGTGGACGTCGATCCGTTCATCTACATGGTCGGTCTGGGTTACAAGTTCTAAGGAACGTTCACGTGGTGGTGAATGAGGCGTTGTGACGGGCAGACTCAGATCTGATGGCGGCCGATACGCGGTCGACCTGGAGTAAAGCTCCCCCGTCACGGGGATTGCATCAGCGGTAACGCAAATTCCAGCCGTGAAAAAGGCGCCTTCAAGGCGCCTTTTTCACAACTGTGTAAAACCTCAGCGCCCCAACAACCGCGCCAGGCCAACGCTCATCGGCGTCTGCTCCGGGTAGGTGAACTGCTCCAGCAAACGCCGGTTATTCGCTCGTGAATGGCGGATGTCACCGGAACGCGCCGGGCCATAGCTAACGGGCGGCAGCTTGCCAACTACGGCTTCAAGGGCTTCAAGCATTTGCTTGAGGGTCGTCGCCTGATTCCAGCCGACATTCACCGCACCGACCTCGACCTGCGGTTTCTCGATGGCTTGCACCAGCACGTCCACCAGATCCTCGACGTAGACAAAATCCCGAGTCTGCTCGCCATCACCGAACACGGTGATCGGCAGGCCTTTCTGCGCGCGCTCGCTGAAAATGCTGATCACACCGGAGTATGGCGAAGACGGATCCTGACGCGGGCCGAAAATGTTGAAGAAGCGGAAAATCACCGGTTCCAGACCGTGCTGGCGGCGATAGAAATCGAAGTAATGCTCGCTCGCCAACTTGTCCACCGCATACGGCGTCAACGGTGACTTGGGCGTGTCTTCGTCGATCGACTCGCCCTCGCCATTGTTGCCATAGACCGCTGCGCTGGACGCGTACAACACGCGTTTGACACCGGCCTGACGCATGGCCTCGCAGACGTTCAGCGAGCCGATGAAGTTGCTCTGGTGAGTTTTCACCGGGTCATCCACCGAAGCCTGCACCGAAGCCACCGCGGCCAGATGCGCCACCGCGCTGCAACCGAGCATCGCCTGCGCCACCAGGGCGGCATCAGCGACATCGCCTTCGATCAGTTCGACGAGGGGATTGTCCATCGGCAGGTTGCTGCGCTTGCCGGTGGACAGGTCATCGAGAATTCGCACCGAATGACCTTTGGCAAGCAAGGCATCGGTCAGGTGCGAACCGATGAAACCGGCGCCGCCGGTGATTAAAACAGGGCCGTCAGCCATGGCGATAAAACCTATCCAGTAAGCCCGGGAGTGCCGCGCGCCAGGCGCGGGGCTTGATCCCGAAAGTGTGCAGAATTTTCTTGCAGGCCAGCACCGCGTGTTGCGGTTCTTCGGCAGCGTCGGGCCGCGCGGCGTGAGCCTGGGCGGTCGGCGCTTCGATGGCCAGCGGATGCAGGGCGCGCGCTTCAGTGAGAATCGCCTGCCCCAGTGCCAGCGGTGTGGTCGCCTCATGCCCGGCGTAGTGGTAGGTGCCCCACAGCGGCGCAGCACAATCGAGTTGCTTGAGCACCGAAATGATCACTCGGGCAGCGTCGTCCACCGGCGTCGGATTACCGCGACGATCATCCGCCAACAGCAGTTCTTCAGCTTTCTCGGCCCGGGCGAGGAATCGCCCGAGGGTGCCCTCGGGGCTGTCATCGAGCAGCCAGCCGAAACGCAGCAACACATGCTGTGGACAAGTGGCGCGCACGCTTTGCTCAATGCGCCACAAAGCTTGACCGCGCAGGCCCAACGGTACCGGTTCGTCTTTTTCGCTGTAGGCGGTCGCCCGGGAGCCATCGAACACGCGATAACTCGACGGTTGCACCAGCACGATGTTGTGATGCTGGCACAATTCGGCCAGACGCTCGATGGCGCGCTCCTGCCCGGCCAGACGCTGTTCGCTGACGGTCTCCGCCTGGAACCAGTCGAAATAGTAGGCGAGATTGATCAACGCATCCGGACGGGTATCGTCGAGCAGTTGCGTCAGGCTCGCGGCGTCCCAGCCGTCTTGTGGTGGGCGGGGGGCGAGGAAACCGATGTCTTCCTCCGCACCGAGGCGAATCAGCGCCTGCCCAAGGGCATTTCCGCCGCCCAGTAACATAAGGCGCATTCGCATAGAGTCAGCAGGCCCAGTCTGATTGGAACGATGGCTTTATCGACAGCGCCCGCAGGCGATGTCCTCAATAATTGCCGGAATCGTTGCATTTTGCGGGTTTAGTGCGCAACCGTCACCCGTAAAGTGTAGTTCCCGGGGATTTGTGGTGCCGCTACTGGCCTCAGGAGCAACACAGAGCCTGAGCGGTACTTGCAACTTCCCGTCCCCACCCGCATAAATTGGTTCATGAACCTGCCCATCCCCGCAGACAGCGCGCTGAACGGTTTCCACCCCGCCGTCAGCGCCTGGTTCAGCAACACCTTCGCGACGGCTACCGCCGCCCAGGCCCGGGCGTGGCCGTTGATCCGCCAGCGCCGTTCAACGCTGATTGCCGCGCCCACCGGCTCCGGCAAAACCCTCACTGCGTTTCTGGCCGTGCTCGACGATCTGGTCCATCGCGGCCTGGAAAACCCGGATGGCCTGCCGGACGAAACCCTGGTGGTCTACGTTTCGCCGCTCAAGGCCCTGTCCAACGACATCCGGATCAACCTGCAAAACCCGCTGGCCGGCATCACCGAGCAGTTACACCTGATGGGCCTGCCCGACGTGCCGATCAGCACTGCCGTGCGCACCGGCGATACGCCGCAAAAAGACCGCTCGGCCATGCGCAAAACCGCGCCGCACATTCTGGTGACCACTCCGGAATCCCTATACGTGCTGCTCGGCTCCGACTCCGGCCGGAAAATGCTCGGCACCACGCAAACGGTGATCGTCGACGAAATCCACGCCATCGCCGCCAGCAAACGCGGCAGTCACCTGGCCCTGAGCCTGGAGCGCCTGCAAGCGCTTTGCCCGCAACCGTTGGTGCGGATCGGCCTGTCCGCCACGCAAAAACCCATCGAGGCGGTATCGCGTTTTTTGGTTGGCGGTGATCGCGACTGCGAAATCATCGACATCGGCCATGCCCGCCCACGGGATCTCGATATCGAAGTGCCGCCCGTGCCGTTGTCAGCGGTGATGGCCAACGACGTGTGGGAGCTGGTCTATGACCGCCTCGCCGCCCTCGCCCGCGAACACCGGACCACGCTGATTTTCGTCAACACCCGGCGCCTGGCCGAACGCCTGAGCCGACACTTGAGCGAACGCCTCGGCAAAGACGCGGTGGCCGCCCACCATGGCAGCCTGGCCAAGGAATTTCGCCTGGACGCCGAGCAACGGCTCAAGCGCGGCGAGCTGCAAGTGCTGATCGCCACCGCCTCGCTGGAACTGGGGATTGATATCGGCGACGTCGACCTGGTGTGCCAGATCGCTTCGCCACGCTCGATTGCCGGTTTTCTGCAACGGGTCGGCCGCTCCGGGCACCAGGTCGGCGGCACGCCCAAGGGCCGATTGTTCGCCACCACCCGCGATGACCTGATCGAATGCGCCGCTTTGCTCGATTGCGTGCGCCGTGGCGAACTCGACACCTTGCTGATCCCCGAAGCGCCGCTGGACGTGCTGGCCCAGCAGATCATCGCCGAGGTCAGTTGCCAGGAATGGCACGAGCAGGCGTTGCTGGAGATGCTGCGTAAAGCCTCGCCTTACGCCAAGCTCGACGAAAAACATTATCAGGCGTTGCTGCACATGCTCGCCGAGGGCTACAACGGTCGCCAGGGCATACGTAGCGCGTACCTGCACCGGGACGCCGTAAGCCGCACCTTGCGCGGTCGTCGGGGCGCCAAGCTGACCGCCGTGACCAGCGGCGGGACGATTCCGGACAACGCCGACTACAGCGTGTTGCTGGAGCCTCAGGGGCTGAACATCGGCAGCGTCAACGAAGACTTCGCGGTGGAAAGCATCACCGGGGATATCTTTCAGCTGGGCAATACGTCGTATCGAATCCTGCGGGTCGAAACCGGCAAGGTCCGGGTCGAAGATGCTCAGGGCCAGCCGCCGACCATTCCGTTCTGGCTCGGGGAAGCACCCGGTCGCAGCAATGAACTGTCGTTCGCCGTGGCCCGTCTGCAAGCGCAACTCGATGAGCGGCTCGGCGCCACACCCGGCGATCTGCAACCAGCCCTCGACTGGCTGACCGACACCCTCGACCTGAACCTCGCCAGCGCCGAGCAACTGGTCGACTATCTGGCCCGAGCCCGCCTGACCCTCGGCGCCTTGCCGTCCCAGGACACACTGGTGATGGAGCGTTTTTTCGACGAGTCCGGTGGTACGCAATTGATCATCCACTCACCGTTCGGCAGCCGCATCAACCGCGCCTGGGGCCTGGCCCTGCGCAAGCGTTTCTGCCGCACCTTCAACTTCGAATTGCAGGCCGCCGCCAGCGAGGACGCCATCGTATTGTCGCTGTCCACCAGCCACAGCTTCGAGCTGGACGACGTCTGGCGCTACCTGCACAGCAACAGCGCCGAACATATCCTGACTCAAGCGGTGCTCGAGGCGCCGCTGTTCGGCGTGCGCTGGCGCTGGAATGCCGGGGTCGCCCTCGCGCTGCCACGCTACAGCGGCGGCCGCAAAGTGCCACCGCAGATCCAGCGGATGAAAAGCGAAGACCTGATTGCCAGCGTGTTTCCCGATCAGATCGCTTGCGTGGAAAACCTCGCCGGCGAGCGCGAGATTCCCGACCATCCGCTGGTGGAACAAACCCTCGACGATTGCCTGCACGAGGCCATGGACAGCGAAGGCTGGCTGGCGTTGTTGCGGCGCATGGAACAGGGCGATATTCGCGTGATCAGCCGCGACCTGCCGGCGCCTTCGCCACTGGCGGCGGAAATCCTCAGTGCCCGCCCCTACACCTTCCTCGACGACGCGCCGCTGGAAGAACGCCGTACTCAGGCGGTACTCAACCGTCGCTGGAGCGATCCGCAGTCCACCGACGACCTCGGTGCGCTGGACGCCGAGGCGATTGCCGCGGTGCGCGACGAAGCCTGGCCAACGCCAACCGGCCTCGATGAAATGCATGAGGCCTTGATGAGCCTGGCCTGCATCACCGACGACGAGGCCCGGGCCAACCCCAATTGGCTCGAATGGCTGAACACCCTGGCCAACAGTGGCCGCGCCAGCCGTTTGCAGATCAACGCCAAGCAATCGCTGTGGCTGCCACTGGAGCGACTGACCTGCCTGCGGGCGATTTATCCACAGGCCACCTTGTTTCCGTCGTTGGAGGCGTTGCCCGGTTTCGATGAAACCTGGGAGCCGGACGAAGCGGTGCTGGAAGTGGTCCGTGCGCGGCTCAGTGCGTTTGGTCCATTGCCGCTGAAAGCGATTGCCGAACCACTCGGTTTACCGGCGCTTCAAGTCACTCAGGCCCTGGCCCAACTGGAACGTGAAGGTTACGTGCTGCGAGGGCAATTCAGCCCCGGCGCCCGCGAAGAGGAATGTTGCGAACGGCATCTGCTAGCGCGGATTCATCGCTACACGGTCAAACGGCTGCGCCGGGAAATCGAGCCAGTGGCGTTGCAGGATTTCATGCGTTTCCTGTTCGACTGGCAGCATCTTTCCACCGTGAGCCGAGGCCAGGGCAGCGCAGTGTTGCCGGCGATCATCAGCCAGTTCGAAGGCTACCCCGCCGCCGCTTCGGCATGGGACAGCGACATTCTGCCGGCGCGGCTCAAAGACTATTCGGCGAGCTGGCTGGATGAGTTATGCCGCAGCGGCAAACTGGTCTGGACCCGCCTGACCGCGCGCAACAAGAGCACCGGCACGGCATTGCGCAGCACGCCGATTCTGCTGCTGCCGCGTAATCAGGTCGGGTTGTGGAGCAGCTTGACCGAGCAGACGCCGGTCAACGAGCTGTCGCCCAAAACACAAAAGGTCCATGCAGCACTCGGCCAGCACGGCGCGCTGTTTTTCGATGAGCTGATGCACGAGGCCCATCTGCTGCGCTCGGAACTGGAAATCGCCTTGCAGGAACTGGTCGGTGCCGGACTGGTCAACGCCGACAGTTTCGCCGGGTTGCGGGCGCTGATCACCCCGGCCAGCAAACGCCAGAATCGCAGCAGCCGACGCGGGCGTGGAGCGTTTGTCGGCGGGATGGAAGACGCCGGGCGCTGGGCCTTGCTGCGCCGCAGTGCGGTCGCGCCGGTTGTGGATAAACCGGTTGTGGATAAACAACGCCCGACGTCCACACCCACAGAAACCCTGGAACACATCGCCATGACCTTGCTGCGCCGGTACGGCGTGGTGTTCTGGCGCTTGCTGGAGCGCGAGGCGGACTGGTTGCCGAGTTGGCGGGAATTGCTGCGCACGTTCCATCGGCTGGAGGCCCGGGGCGAGATTCGTGGCGGGCGGTTTGTCAGTGGTTTGGCCGGCGAACAGTTTGCCCTGCCCGAGGCGATCCCGTTGTTGCGCGAAGTCAGGCGGCGCCCCCATGACGGTAGTTTGATCGCGGTGTGCGGGGTGGATCCGCTGAACCTCGCCGGCACCTTGCTGCCGGGCGTAAAAGTGCCGGCGCTCGCGAGCAATCGGCTGGTGTATCGCGATGGCTTGCCGGCTGCCGCCGAGATCGCCGGCAAGCAGCAGTTCTGGCTGGAGCTGGATCAGCAATCGACTACAGAAGTACGCAACACACTGATCCGCCACTCCCCCCTGTAGGATTCAATCTCCTGTGGCGAGGGAGCTTGCTCCCGCTGGGGTGCGAAGCGCCCCCAAAACCTGTAAACCAATTTCTCCCGGATGCACCGCGCTGTATGGCTTTGCGACTGCTCCGCAGCCGAGCGGGAGCAAGCTCCCTCGCCACAAGGTTTAATACCAGCCGTGAGATATTTGACCTGCACGCAAATATCAAATGCCCATCCCTGTATTTTTCCGCACGTCCCAAACCCCGACACTGCGCTCCATCAATCAATCCACCGGAGTTGCAGCCATGCCCATTGCCTTGCTGGCGCTGACCCTCAGCGCTTTCGCCATCGGGACGACGGAGTTCGTCATCGTTGGCCTGTTACCCACCATCGGCGCCGACCTCGGCGTCAGCCTGCCGTCTGCCGGTTTGCTGGTCAGTTTGTATGCACTCGGGGTGGCCGTCGGCGCGCCGGTACTGACCGCCCTCACCGGCAAAGTCCCGCGTAAATTGCTGCTGTTGTCGCTGATGGTGCTGTTCACCCTCGGCAACTTGTTGGCCTGGAAAGCACCGAGCTACGAGTCGCTGATCATTGCGCGGATCGTCACCGGCCTGGCCCACGGGGTGTTTTTCTCAATTGGCTCGATCATCGCCACCAGCCTGGTGCCTAAGGAAAAAGCCGCCAGCGCAATTGCCATCATGTTCACCGGCCTGACTGTGGCGCTGGTCACTGGCGTGCCGCTGGGGACGTTTATCGGTCAGCATTTCGGCTGGCGTGAAACCTTCCTCGCGGTGTCTGCACTGGGTGTGATCGCCTTCATCGGCAGCCTGCTCTACGTACCGAAGAACATCGCCCACAGCAAACCGGCTTCGCTGTTGCAGCAGTTGCAAGTGCTCAAGCAACCGCGCCTGTTGTTGGTGTATGCCATGACGGCGGTCGGCTACGGCGGCTCGTTCATCGCCTTCACCTTTCTGGCACCGATTCTTCAGGACATTGCGGGCTTCAGCGCCAGCACCGTCAGCCTGGTGCTGCTGGTGTACGGCATCTCGGTGGCCGTCGGCAACATCTGGGGCGGCAAGCTGGCGGACAAGCGCGGCCCGATTGGCGCCCTGAAAATCATCTTCGCCCTGCTCGCCGCCGTACTGTTCGCACTGACCTTCACCGCAGCCAATCCATGGCTGGCCCTGGTCACTGTGCTGGTCTGGGGTGCGGTGGCGTTCGGTAACGTGCCGGGGCTGCAGGTGTATGTGGTGCGTCAGGCCGAACATCACACCCCGCATGCGGTGGACGTGGCGTCGGGCCTGAACATTGCGGCGTTCAACCTCGGCATAGCCGGTGGTGCGTGGGGTGGTGGTTTGATCGTGGCGCATATGGGCCTGATCCATACCGCGTGGATCGGTGGCCTGGTGGTGTTGGTGGCATTGGCACTGACCGCCTGGAGTGGTCGTCTCGATCGATTGGGTCCAGTGTATGCCGAGCCGGCTGAAGGTTCGGCCCGGATCGTCGCCGGACACTGATAGATCAAAAGATCGTAGCCTTCGGCAACGCCTGCGCGCCTGTGGGAGCTGCCGAAGGCTGCGATCTTTTGCCCGTCCGTACCCCCGTCGAAACTTTCTCGCACACCCGGCAGTCATCAAAAGACAGGGCTGTCCGAGGATGGGAGGCGACATGGCGGCGATTCATATCGGTATTTCAGGCTGGCGCTACACGCCCTGGCGGGGAGCCTTCTACCCGAAGGGGCTGACCCACAAACGCGAATTGCAATTCGCGTCACGGGCGGTCAACAGCATCGAAATCAATGGATCATTCTACGCCCTGCAACGCCCCGAACGTTACGCCCAGTGGTACGCCGAAACCCCGGAGGGCTTCGTGTTCAGCGTCAAGGCGCCGCGTTTCATCACCCACATCAAGCGCTTGCGGGAGATCCATAAACCCCTGGCGAATTTCTTCGCCTCCGGGGTGCTGGAACTCAAGGAAAAACTCGGCCCGATCCTTTGGCAGTTCCCACCTAGCTTCAAATTCGACCCGGAGCTGTTCGAACACTTTCTTGAACAACTGCCCCACGACACCGAACAGGCCGCCGCCCTTGCCCGCCAGCACGAACCACGTCTGAACGGTCACGCCAGCATGAAGGCCTACGGCAAAAAACCAGTGCGTCATGCCGTGGAAATTCGCCACGAAAGCTTTGTCGATCCGGCCTTCGTCCGGCTGCTCAAACGCTACAACACCGCGTTGGTGATTGCCGACACCGCCGGCAAATGGCCGTATCGCGAAGACCTCACCAGCGATTTCGTCTACCTGCGCCTGCACGGCGCCGAAGAACTCTACGCCAGCGGTTACACCCCTCAAGCGCTGCAACGCTGGAGCGAGCGGATCGAGGCCTGGCATCACGGCCAGCAACCGGTAGATCCGCAATTGATCGCGCCCCGGCAAAAACCCAAGACTCGCAGATCCCGGGAAGTGTTCTGCTATTTCGATAACGACATCAAAGTCCGCGCGCCCTTCGATGCCCGCCACCTGCTTGAGCGTTTGCATCTCGACAAAGACCTGGTCACGGCCCCCGGCGAGCCGGTTGCCGAAGGAGCGCTGCCATGAGCATTCCCGAACCGGTCGGCGGAACGGATGAACAGCAACCCATCATCAATGCCGTGAGCCGCTTCACCGTGCTGACGGTCAACACCCACAAGGGGTTCACCGCACTCAATCGGCGCTTCATCCTGCCCGAGTTGCGCGAAGCGGTGCGCAGTGTGTCCGCCGATGTGGTGTTTTTGCAGGAGGTCCACGGCACCCACGAACAGCATCCCCAGCGCTACAACAATTGGCCGGCGATGCCCCAGTACGAATTCCTTGCCGATAGCCTGTGGCCGCAATTCGCCTACGGGCGCAACGCGGTCTATCCGGCGGGCGATCACGGCAATGCACTGTTGTCGAAATTCCAGATCATTCGCCACGACAACCTCGACGTGTCCATCAGCGGCCATGAAAACCGTGGAGTCCTGCATTGCGTGTTGCGGATGCCCGGCGATGGCCGGGAAGTGCATGCCATTTGCGTCCATCTGGGTCTGCGCGAAAGCCACCGGACGGCACAGCTCAAGCTGCTGATCCGACGCCTGGAAGAGTTACCGCAAGATGCCCCGGTGGTGGTCGCCGGCGACTTCAACGACTGGCGCCAACGCGCCGATGCGTTGCTCAAGCCTTGCGGTTTGCGTGAGGTCTTTGCCGAGCAGCATGGCAAACCGGCGCGCAGTTTCCCCGCGCGTTTGCCGGCGTTACGCCTGGACCGCATCTACGTGCGCCATCTCAAGGCCAGCCATCCGCAAGTGCTGGCGGCACGCCCCTGGTCACACCTTTCCGACCATGCGCCCCTGTCGGTGGAGATCGAGTTATGAGCAGCCCATCGATGGAAAAAACCACGGTCGAACACGTCTCCCCTCCTCCCCCCGTGCGCGAGCCTGCGGTGACTGAAGTTGAATACGGCTGGCACGGTAACAACCGGGTCGAGTTGCTGGAAAACGGTGAGGCGTACTTTCCACGGGTGTTTGAAGTGCTGCGCCAGGCCCAGAGGGAAATCCTCCTGGAAACCTTCATTTTGTTCGAAGACAAGGTCGGCAACGAACTTCAACAGATCCTGATTGAAGCAGCGCAACGCGGCGTACGCATTACCGTCAGCCTCGACGGTTTTGGCTGTGGCGAACTGAGCACGGAGTTCCTCGCCGCCCTGAGCAACGCAGGCGTGCACCTGCAAATATTCGACCCTGCCCCGCGTCACCTGGGCATCCGCACCAACTGGTTCCGCCGTCTGCACCGCAAGATTGTGGTGGTCGACGGCACGATTGCGTTCCTCGGTGGGATCAATTTTTCCGCCGACCATCTGGCCGACTTCGGCCCCGAGGCCAAGCAGGATTATTCGGTTGAAGTGCAAGGCCCGGCAGTGGCCGATATTCATCATTTCGCCCTGCTAAAAAGCGGTCGACCGGCTCGGGCCAAATACTGGTGGCAGCGCCGCCGGCAGCGGCACGCTGAACTGGCGGTCAGCGATCATGACGGTCAGGTGCGGCTGGTGTATCGCGACAACGCAGAACACCCAAACGATATCGAAGAGGTGTATTTGCAGGTGCTGCGCAGTGCCCGGCGTCGCGTGGTGATCGCCAATGCCTACTTCTTTCCAGGCTATCGGCTGCTGCGCGAGATTCGCAATGCGGCACGCCGGGGGGTCGAGGTGCGCCTGATTCTTCAGGGACAACCGGACCTGCGGGTGGCCAGGCTCGCCGCGCGCATGACCTACGATTACCTGCTGCGGGCCGGGGTGGTGATCTACGAATATTGCGACCGCCCACTGCACGGCAAAGTCGCCCTGGTCGACGAGGACTGGAGCACTGTCGGCTCAAGCAACCTCGATCCGCTGAGCCTGTCCCTGAACCTGGAAGCCAACGTGCTGATCCGCGACCGTGCCTTCAACCGCGATCTGTACGAGCGTCTCGACGAGTTGAGCAGCAACCATTGCAAGGTCATGTCGGTGGACACAGCCCCTCGCGGGCGGATCTGGGACATGACCATCGGCTTTCTGGTGTTTCACTTCCTGCGGCATTTCCCCGCATGGGCCGGTTGGTTGCCGGCGCATAAACCGCGCCTGAAGCCCTTCATCCACCCACCCGGGAGCGCCAAGGCATGAGCCATTCCGAAGCGCAGCCTGCGTCGCACTCCGACACGCCGGGCAAACACCACTGGCACCGCTGGAAAAGGCCGCTGACGATGCTGTTTTTCCTGGCGCTGATCGTATTGTTCACGATGCTCGCCCAGCGCATCGAATGGAACGAAGTGTTCGATACCCTGGCTGATTTCAAAGTACGCACGTTGATCATTGCGTCAGGTGTGACCCTGGCAAGCTTTCTGGTCTATGCCTGTTTCGACCTGATCGGGCGCACCTACATCCGGCAGAACCTGACCTGGCGGCAGATCCTCCCGGTGGGGATCATCAGCTATGCCTTCAACCTCAACCTGAGCGCCTGGGTCGGCGGCGTCGCCATGCGTTATCGGCTGTATTCGCGGCTCGGCGTGAGCAAAGGCAACATCGCAAAAATCCTCGGGCTGAGCCTGGCGACCAACTGGTTCGGCTACATGGTAATTGCCGGCGCGGTGTTCAGCAGCGGCCTGATGCGAATGCCGCCAGGCTGGAAAGTGAGCAGCAATGCACTGCAAGACGTGGGGATTTTGTTGCTGCTGTTGAGCACGGGATATCTGGCGGCCTGCCGGTATTCCAGGCGCCGGAAATGGTCGGTTCGCGGCGTGGATATCATTCTGCCGTCGCTGCGCATGGCAATCCTGCAACTGGCCCTCGGCGCACTGAACTGGGCGCTGATGGCGGCGGTGATCTTCACGTTGCTGCCGAGCAAACTGGACTATCCGCCGGTGCTTGGTGTGTTGCTGATCAGCGCCATTGCCGGGGTCATCACCCATATCCCGGCCGGGCTCGGTGTGTTGGAGGCGGTGTTCGTGGCGCTGCTGCAGCACGAAGTATCGCGGGGCAGCCTGGTGGCGGGGTTGATCGCTTATCGGGCGATCTATTTCATTCTGCCGCTGCTGATAACCGTGGTGATGTACCTGGTGGTGGAAGCCAAGGCCAAGTCGTTGCGGATCTCGAAGAAACCTCGGTGAGATGTGGTTTGCCTGCGAACGACCGCAAGACCACCGCCTCTCTCAACTCGATTGAATGATGCTCAACCGCTCACCCACCACCATCTCGGTGATCCAATCCACCAGAATCGAGGTGTACGCCTGTTGCGAAACCGGGTCGCTCAAGGCGTGATCCGCACCATCGATGATCCGGTGAGTCAGCGAGTGAGTCTGCTGACACGCGGCGCGGTAACTCATGATCGTCGCGTGGGGTACATAGGCATCGGTCTCGGACTCCACCAGCAACACATCCCCGGTGAATTGCGAGCAGGCGTGCAACGCGCGATTGCTGTCGGCGCGCACCAGCGTGCCGCGATAGTCGCGCAAGTCGGCTTTGTCCAACTCACGCTTGGGCGTGTGCCACAAGTCGTCGCGATACAATGCCGGCACCCGCAGCGCCAACCAGCGCACCGGACGCAACGTCGTCAGGATCGCCGCCAGATAACCGCCATAACTGGTGCCGACCACCGCGATCGCAGAGGTGTCGAGCGCCGGGTGGGCGAGCAAGCGGTCGTAGGCTGCCAGCAGGTCGCGCAGGTTGTCTTCGCGGGTGACCCTGGACAACGGAATGCCGGTCCCGCCGGTATGGCCACGCAAGTCGAACGTCAGGCACACACAACCCAACCCGGCAATGCCTTTGGCCCGCTCCAGGTCGCGCTCCTGGCTACCGCCCCAGCCGTGGACGAAAAGCACCCCCGGGACTTTCGATTTGGGGCTGAGGAAGGTCCCGCTCATCTGTTCATCGTCGATGTCGATCTGAATGGTTTCGCTTCTAGCCGTCATAGGATTTGACCGTCACGTACTTGAGAAGAAAATCACTGTGTTCCGCCGGCCCGCGGTACACCTCGATAGCGTTCGCCGGCAGCGTTTGATCGCTATAGGTTTCGACCGACGACACGCGAATCGCACGCAGGCCGGGGTCGTTGACGAAGCTCTGCAACGCTGCGACTTCGGCGCTGCTGGCACCGCCCAAACGCCAGGATTGTTCGAGCACGCCGCTGCGTTGTCGGCCGTTGCAGTCCAGCCCCTGGGCGATGTCGTAGTTGCGCCGCGAAGCATAGAAACCGGGGTAGGCTTCATCCGCCGCACTGTCGAATACCTGTGCCTGCTGGATCGCCAGCCTCACGTCATCCGGCAGTTCCAGCGCCAGCAGGTCCTCGTAATAACCCTGCACCACCAACAGATTGGACCCTCCATAAACCTGCTCGCCCTGAGCGTCTTCGGTCAAGTATTGATCACCGCAATAACTCAGCACTTTGTCGCCGATGAAGCTTTGGCCGACGCTGTGGGTGATCACCTCGGTCAAGTCCTGTTCCAACACCACGCCTTCGGTGAACAGTGTCTTGGCCTCGGGGCGAGCGAGGATGGCGTCGAACTGGTCAAGGCTCTTGATCACTTCCTGACCGCGTCCGGCGCAGGCGTGAATAGGCTTGATGCGGATCGGGCCGCTGTAGAGCAGGTGCTCCGCCGCCGGGCGCGCATCGTCCAGGGAGAACACGCTGAGGCCATCGAGCACGACGCTGCGCACCCGTTCGCAAAACAACGTTGCCCAGCCTTCGGGCGCGAACGCATAGCGGTTCAACAGCCCATGACTGATGGCTTTGGTGCAGATGAAATCGTGGTCGACGTAACCGCCCCACAAATCCTCCGGCCCTTTGACGCCCAGCTTCCGGGCGATAGCGGCGCCCACCAGCGTCTGGGTCGGCAACAGATAGCGGTCACGACCGCTGTGCAGTTGCGGGTCGTAACTGCCGCCGTATTCGAGCCCGACGATCTGCGCCAGCCAACGAGCCAGCGCCCGATTGGTTTCAACTTCGTGCAGCGGGGCATCGGGCCGTACCGAATGGGCGAGTACCAGTTTCTTGCGATTTGTTGGGGTCATGCGTCCCCCTTCAATCTGCGTTGGATAAATGTAGCTGGAGGGGTGCAGGGATCAGGCCAATGGCGGCTGATGAAGAACGACTGTTAAATCAGCCGGTTGCCCAGACAGTAATGGCATTACGCCTGTTTGATTATGCACGACGCCCTTCAGGACTCCGGCATTTTGCACGACTCAAACCTCCCACATTTTCTTGATCTGGCGTGCTCTGGCTACCGGGCCACAACAGCTGGCGGCGTCACGCCAAACCGCGTCCGGTAATCACTCGGCGCCAGCCCGGTAATCTTTTTGAAGGTCGCACGAAACGCACTCGGGTCCTGATAACCCACGGTCCAGGCAATGTGATCAATGGTGCCGTTGGTGAATTCGAGCATCTCGCGCGCCTTGCCGACGCGCAGGTGCTGGCAGTACTCGGTGGGTTTCAACCCGGTCGCCGCGCGGAATCGCCGCAGGAAGGTGCGCTCTTCCAGCCCCGCCCGTTCGGCCATTGCCGCCAGCGAGACATCGACCGCCCCGGTGCTTTGCAGCCAATGCTGGACCTTGAGAATCGAGGCATCGCCATGGCTGAGAATCGGTGAAAAATTACTGCCGCATTCGCTCGCGCTGTCGCTGTGCTCCACCACCAGAAAGCGTGCCGTGCTAGTGGCAATGCTCGGCCCCAGCAAGCGGTTCACCAGCCGTAACCCCAGCTCTGACCAGGCCATCAGCCCGGCGGTGGTAATCAGATCGCCGTCATCGACGATGGGCGTGTCAGCCTTGAGCTTGATCGCCGGGTAACGCTCGGCGAAGGCTTTGGCCGAGGTCCAATGAGTGGTGGCGCTACGGCCGTCGAGCAGGCCGCTTTCAGCCAACAGGATCGACCCCACGCAAACCCCGCCCAACGTCGCACCACTGGCGTGTTGCTGACGAATCCAGCGGATCAGCCCTTGCGATGCCTGGCCCGCGGAAAAGCCGCCAATCGACGGCGGGATCAACACCGCGACCAACGCTTCGGCCGGGCCGGGTTGACTGTCATAGACCCGCTCTGGCACCTGATCGCCCTCGACCCGCCAATGACTGACCCGCAACAACGGCAACTGCGCCGTCTGATACTCGGCGGCAATCCGGTTGGCCACCCCGAACAGATCCGTCAGCCCATGCACCGCCGCCATCTGCGCGCCGGGATAGATCAGCACGCCCAATTCGACGACTGCCCTTTCTACGCCCATTGTCAGTTTTCCCCCTTCTATTGTCGGTGCGGCCAATCCTCGGACGGCCTGCAGAACCTGATACTTGAATCACACCCAACAAGCACTTCGAGGAAACACTCATGGCCAAGCAAGCACTCATCGTAGTCGATATCCAGAACGACTACTTCCCCCAGGGCAAGTGGCCTTTGGCGGGCGCCGATGCCGCCGCAGACAACGCTGCACGGCTGATCCAGGCCTTTCGCGAGGCCGGTGACGCGGTGGTGCACATCCGCCACGAATTCACCTCCGACGCCGCGCCGTTCTTCACCCCGGGCTCCGACGGCGCGAAGCTGCACCCCAAAGTCCTGAACCGCGCCGATGAACCGGTGGTGCTCAAGCACTTCGTCAACGCGTTCCGCGAAACCGAACTCAAGGCCATCCTCGACCAGCAAGGTATCGAACACCTGGTGGTGGTCGGCAGCATGAGCCACATGTGCATCGACGGCGTCACCCGTGCCGCAGCGGACTTCGGCTATACGGTCACGGTGATCCACGACGCCTGTGCCACCCTTGATCTGGAGTTCAACGGCGTCACCGTCCCGGCCGCCCATGTGCATGCCGCGTTCATGTCGGCTTTGGGTTTTGCCTATGCCAGCGTGGTGTCCACCGATGACTTTCTGGCTGGTTAGATAAGAAGCTCGTTCCACAGGATTGCGCTTAACTGATCGGAATCATGTTGCTTCCCTTCTTTTTCATACACCTGCGCAACCGTCGAAAAAATCTCACGCGTGAGCTATTGAGGGCTGCAAAAATAGCCTGTAGTGTTATCACGCGTGAGTTTTTCACAACGGGATCAGCACCATGAAAAGCAGCTCTCCATCAGATCCGCCTACCGGGTCTGTTACCGATTCAGCGAGCCGCAAAGGAGAGCGCTCGAAACCCTCCGCGAAAAAACCATCGAGCTTTTACATGAAGCAGATGCGCGCGGGCCTGGGTGCCGCCGGCTATGTGAAACACGAGACTTGGGTGCTTCCCGAAAATCGAAGCCTGCTCAAGCAGATGGAGAAACAGCTACGCCAACCGATTCTGGCTGGCTCATTCATGTCGGAGAATTACATGAGCGCAGGTAATAACTGGAACATCGATCGCCTCTACAGCGCCCTCCAGGCCCTCGACGAAGTGGTTGCGAACGAAATCACCCTCTCCCTCGTTCAAGGCTCCGAATCCAGCATCAAGCTGGAAATGAACGATTTCGGTGGCTTGCCGATTTACATCGCGGTGGTTGGCGATCAGATCATCGTCGATACCGTTCTGGTCGATGTCGAGTCGATCAACGACGTCCCGGCCTTCAACGACGCCGTTCTGCGCAGCCGGGAAATGTTCCCGCTGTCCTCGATCGGTATCGAGTCCATGCCCAACGGGCAGGTCGTTTACAACATGTTCGGCGCGCTGAGCTCCGACTCCAGCCTGACCAACGTCGTGACTGAGATCAAAACCCTCGTCGACAACGTCCAGCGCGCCAGCGAAGCCTTTGAACGCTTCTTCAATTAATTATTCGGGAACAGGATATATCCAATGACTCAGTCCATCTGGAGCAAATTGTTCACCGCGCTGCGTGGCGGTGCCAACGAAGTCGGCGAATCGATCGTCGACCAACAGGCCCTGCGCATTCTCGACCAGGAAATTCGCGATGCTGACAGCGCGCTGGCCAACGCCAAGCGTGAGCTGGTCACCATCATGGCCAAGCACAAACTGTCGGCTGACCGCGTCAGCGAGTACAACGCCAAGATCAAGGACCTGGAATCCAAAGCCCTGGCCGCCATCCAGGCCAACCGCGAAGACCTGGCACTGGAAGTGGCCGAAGCCATTTCGACCCTGACCAATGAACTGGATGTCGAGCAAAAGCAGGCCACCGAATTCGGTGGTTACGCTGACAACATGCGCAAAGACATCACCAAGGCCGAAAACCGCATCAAAAGCCTGCGCCAGCAAGTGGATATGGCCAAGGCTCGTGAAAGCGTACAGAAAGCCCAGGTCAGCGCCTCAATCGCCAGTGGCGGCGCCAACGGCAAGCTGGAAACCGCTGTCGGTACACTGAACCGCCTGCAAGCCAAGCAGCAGCAACGCGCCGCTGAACTGCAAGCCCAGGACGAACTGGCCGATGCGTCGACCGGCACCGACCTGGAGCGCAAACTGCGCGAAGCCGGCATCACGCCGGACGAAGGCAGCGCCAATGCGATCCTGGAACGCCTGAAGAAAAAATCGGCCGAGTAAGCAATACCCCGGCAGAAAGGGCATTCATTGCCCTGATGCCAGTCAGTCAAGTGCACTGACCCTGTGGCGAGGGAGCTTGCTCCCGCTGGACTGCGCAGCAGTCCCTTCTTTTTGGGGATAAGAGGGGCCGCTTCGCGGCCCAGCGGGAGCAAGCTCCCTCGCCACAACTTTACTCAGTGCTTGTTCTATCTCTTAACTGGCAGGCATTAATTGATCGCCCTTCTTTACTGCCGAGTCGAGGTCAAGGATGGATGCCCTGAAGGGTTTCAAGACAATCGCTGGCCTGGCCATCTTCATGGTTGCGCTGCAACTGCTCAATGTGGCGACCGGCTACAGCCTTAACGCCTTCGGCCTGGTTCCGAGAACCTTGCACGGACTGGTCGGCATCATCACCTCGCCTTTCTTGCACACATCCTTTGCGCACCTGAGTGCCAACCTGATTGCCTTTTTGATCCTCGGTACCCTGGTCATCGCCGAAGGGCTCAACCGGTTCATGGCCGTCAGCGCTATCATCATTTTGCTGGGCGGTTCGCTGATCTGGCTGTTCGGTTTTGCCGGCGTGCATATCGGTGCCAGCGGCTGGGTGTTCGGGCTGTGGGCGTATCTCCTGTCGCGCGCCTGGTTTCAGAGGAGCTGGAGCAACCTGATAACCGCCAGTGTCGTGGCCCTGCTCTATGGTGGGCTGATTGTTGGCTTCCTTCCGCGCCGGGGCATTTCCTTCGAAGGGCATATTTTTGCTGCAATCGCCGGGTATATTGCAGCCAAGGTACTGTTATCTACGCCGCGCAGCAGGTTTAATGCCGCCCGGTAACCACACTCGAGCACTTAGATGCCCGAGCGATTACGTCGCCAGGAATGAGCCCCCAAGGAGTCAGGGATGTAATGTCGATTTTCCTTTTATTGCGCGCGTACGCGGCGTCCTTCTTCCATCGCTTCGGCTGGGCCGGCCTGGCCATTGCGCTGGGCGTACACCTGAGCACGGCCTGGCTGGGCCTGGTGCTTCTGGGCGAACAACACCTCATCGCTCCCGCCACGTTCACCTACTTCTATCTCACCACCACGCTCACCGTCGGCTACGGCGATCTTGCGCCACAGACAGCCGCGGGACGGATTTTCGTGGCTACCTGGGTCATGCTCGGGGGCATTGCGCTGCTGACGGCGGCCATCGGCAAAACCACCAGCAGTGTCATCGATGTATGGAGAAAAGGCATGAAGGGCAAAGGCGATTTCACCGGCAAGGTCGGCCATACCGTTCTCATCGGCTGGGAAGGCGCGTCCAGCGAGCGGGTTATTGAGTTGCTGCTGCAGGACGAAACGTCCAATGACAACCTGATCGTCATTTGCGATTGCGATCTCGAAGAAAACCCCATGCCGGGCAAGGCGGCCTTTATCAAAGGTGAAAGCCTGTCCTCTGTCGCGCTTTTGCTGCGTGCCGGCGTACCTGGCGCCGAACGCGTACTGGTGCGAACCCATTCAGACGATCTGACCCTGGCCACCGTACTGGCGGTCAATCAACTGAGCCCGGTCGGGCATGTGGTCGCCCACTTCAATGAAAGTGAAATCGCCGCGCTCGCCAGCGCCTACGCGCCCAGCCTGGAATGCACCTCAAGCATGGCCATCGAGATGTTGGTGCGCGCCTCTCAGGATCCGGGCTCGTCAGTGGTCATCAATGAATTGCTGTGCGTGGGCCAAGGCGCCACCCAATACCTGATGAGACTGCCCGAAACCTTTGAAACAACGTTCGGCGATCTATACGCACAGATGAAAGAACGCCATAACGCGACCCTTATCGGCTACCGCGCCAAAGGCGCCCGACAGCCTTCAATCAACCCGCCCGGCGCCACTCGCGTCAAGGGCGGCGAACTCTTCTACATCGCCTCTACTCGCCTCAAGGAAATCTCCAATGGGATGGTTTAAACAGTTGCTGGGGCTTGAGGCCCCGAACGCGGGCACGAATACCGATTCGAAATGGACAGCCAACGATAACCTGCCAGTCACCGGCCCGCTGGGCCTGGCATTGGGCAAGGGCGTGATGTTCGACACGACCCTGAAACTGTTGCTCGACGAAAAAACCGCGGTAACCATTCCCGGCTCCCAGCAAATCTGGAGCGCCGGCACCATTGAGCTCGGGCAGTCGACCTGGTTGTCGCGCTATTACATGAACGACGAAGACTACTGGCTGCAAGTGCATACCACCGGCGACATCGCCGGGCAGGTCGAGTCGGTGATCCTGTTCAACTACCTCAGTTACGTCACCATCAACAGTGAAGCGGAGCTGCGGCGGCTGGCCGGCCCTCAAAGCCTGATCGGGCTGCCGACCTACACCCTCAACGGTGTCGAATACACCCGCGAATGGGGCACCGAGAACGGCCAGACCGAACTGGTGCCGTTGAGCGAACACCTGAAGAATCCGGACGAAACATACAGCATCCAGCACTGTTCGATGTTGTACGCCCGCGAAACCGGCCTGACCGATCGCCGGGAATTCCTGCTGTTTTCCGTCGAAGAAGACGCCGAAGGCACCATCAGCTTGAGCACTTCGCTGGGTATTTCGCTGTACACCACCGACCTGAACACTTTTTAAAAAGGAAGAAGTCCATGCTTGAAGCGCTCTCTATCTCCCTGAACAAAGCCGCCGTGCTCGGGTTTGTTTTGTACATCCTCGGCGCCGCCGTGTTGTTCGCGCTGTTCCAGTTCATCTACACCCGCATCACACCGCACCGGGAATTCGAGTTGATCCGTGCGGGCAACGTTGCGGCCGCCATCGCCCTGGGCGGCGCCATCATCGGATTCGCCATTCCGGCCAGCAATGTGATCGCCTACTCGATCAGCATTCTGGACTTCGTCGTCTGGGCGGTGATCGCCGCTTTCGTCCAACTGCTGGCGTTCCTGGTGACCAGCCTGGTGCTCAAAGGCGCCTCTGAACGCATCAAGAACGGCGAAATCGCAGCGGGTATCTATGTCGCGGCAGTGGCGATCAGCGTCGGCATGTTGAACGCCGCGTGCATGACCCCTTCCCAGAACTGATTGCGCCACGGAGATTGCGATGAAACGAAGCAAGTACGTTCAGCTCTCGCTGGCGGCATCGGTCGCCATGGCGATATCAGGCTGCGGGCCGACGGAAAAAACCTACGAGATACACAAAAAGTACAACTTCCAGTCCGTCCAGCAGTGCGCCGATGAAAAACTCCCGGTCGACATCTGTTCTGACGCTTATATGAAAGCCATGGCCCAGCATCGAAGCATTGCGCCGGTGTACGACAACCAGGCTGATTGCGACGCCGACTTTGTCGCCGACTGGTGCCAGCAGGATTCCGCCGGCAAATTCATCCCCAAGCTCGGTGGTTTCGAGCTGAGTGCCGATGGCGAGGTGACGCAGTCCGAAGTGGACGCGGCCAAGGCTAAATTGCCCGCATCGGAAGCGAATGCCGCAGGGTCGGGTTTCTCCGGCAGTAGCCTGCTGACCGGGCTGCTGATCGGCAACATGCTCAGCAGCAACCGCAACAGCTACTACTCCGAACCGGTCTACCGCTATCGCGATGATCGCGGTGACTACTCGTCCTCGACACTCAGTCAGCGGGTATCGTCAGGTTCAACCTTCAACAGGTCCAATCAGGCGCGTTACGGCAGCAGTGGCAGTTACACCGACACCATCACTCGCAGCAAGCCGGTGTCCGTTGCATCGTCCACTTCCCGCGGCGGGTTCGGCAGCCAGGCCAGCGCACGCAGTGGGTGGGGTGGATCAGGCAAGAGCTTTGGCGGTTCGAGTAGCTAAGGGAACAAGGCCATGAAGAAAATCCTCTGCGCAGAGCGTCATGACTGGAAACAGACCGCCGAAAGCCTCGGTTTTCTGTTCCATACCATCGACGACGAACCCTATTGGGACGAGAGCGCGTACTACCAGTTCACGCTCAAGCAGATCGAGAACGACCTCGAAGACCCGACCACCGAAGTTCATGAGATGTGCATGGACCTGGTGGCGCGAGTGGTGCAAAGCGAAGAGTTGTTGGAGCGCCTGAGCATCCCCGCGCCGTTCTTCGACATGGTTCGCACTTCATGGCTCGAAGGCCACCCGCACCTGTATGGGCGCATGGACTTCTCCTACAACGGCAGCGGACCGGCCAAGTTGCTGGAACTCAACTACGACACGCCGACCAGCCTGTATGAGGCCGCGGCGTTTCAGTGGGGCTGGCTGGAGCAATGCATCGAGCGTGGCTTGCTGCCCAGGCACGCCGACCAGTTCAACAGCATCGACACCAAGCTGCATCAGGCTTTTGCCCAACTGCAGCTCAAACAGCCCTTCTATTTCGCCTCGATGAAAGACTCGGTCGAAGACAAGGGCACCACTGATTACCTGCGCCTGGTCGCGGAAAAGGTCGGCATCGAATCGCGGCACATCGACATCGAAGACATTGGCCTCACCAGTGACGGACGTTTCGTCGACCTCGAAGATCGCTGGATCCCTCACCTGTTCAAACTGCATGCCTGGGAGTTCATCTTCCACGAACCCTTCGGCACAGCGATTGCCCAGAGCGATACGCAGTTTTTCGAACCGCCCTGGAAATCCATCATCTCCAACAAGGGCATCCTGCCGCTGCTGTGGGAGTTCAACCAAGGTCACCCGAACCTGCTCGCGGCGCACCTGGACTCCGACCCGAGTAAAGCGGTGCCCAAAGGTTGGGTGCGCAAGCCATTCTTCTCACGGGAAGGCGCGAACATTGAGCTGCAAACTGCCGATGGCCTGATCGTAAAAGAGGACGGCCCCTACACTGATGCGCCGTTTATCCTTCAGGAGTTTGCCCCGCTGCCGAAATTTGGCGACAGCTACACGCTGATCGGCTCCTGGGTGATCGGGGATCAGGCGGCCGGCATCGGCGTGCGTGAGGACAACAGTCTGATTACCAAGGATTCGAGCCGGTTCTTGCCGCATCTGATACTCGACTGAGCCCTCCATCGCCCACTAAAAAGGACTGGTGTCGACATATCGTCAGACACCCACAAGACTTACTGCGCAAATGCCGGATAATGGCGGCCATTCGTTTAGCCGTTATTCTGGTAATCCCCCATGGAAATCAAGGTCAACTTTCTCGACAACCTGCGACTTGAAGCCAAGTTCGATGACTTCACGGTGGTGGCCGATCAACCTATCCGCTACAAGGGCGATGGCTCGGCACCGGGTCCGTTCGACTACTTCCTGGCTTCGTCGGCGCTGTGTGCGGCGTATTTTGTGAAGTTGTACTGCAACACGCGCAATATCCCCACGGATAACATCCGCCTGTCGCAGAACAATATTGTTGACCCGGAAAACCGCTACAACCAGATTTTCAAGATCCAGGTCGAGTTGCCGGCGGATATCTCCGACAAGGACCGCCAGGGCATCCTGCGCTCCATCGACCGTTGCACCGTGAAGAAAGTGGTGCAAGCCGGGCCTGAGTTTGTGATCGAAGAAGTGGACAACCTCGACGCCGATGCCCAGGCGTTGCTGATGCCTGCTTCCAGCTCAGAGGCGAGCACCTATATTGCCGGCAAGGATCTGCCGCTGGAGCAAACCATCGCCAACATGTCGGCCATTCTGGCGGACCTGGGCATGAAGATTGAAATCGCCTCCTGGCGCAATATCGTGCCCAATGTGTGGTCGCTGCACATCCGCGATGCGCACTCGCCGATGTGCTTTACCAACGGCAAGGGTGCGACCAAGGAAGGCGCGCTGGCGTCGGCGTTGGGCGAGTTTATCGAGCGACTCAACTGCAACTTCTTCTACAACGACCAGTTCTGGGGCGAAGACATCGCCGACGCAGCGTTTGTGCACTACCCGGACGAACGCTGGTTCAAGCCTGGCCGTAAAGATGCACTGCCGGCCGAAATCCTCGACGAGTACTGCCTGAAGATTTACAACCGCGACGGCGAGCTGCGTGGTTCCCACCTGATCGACACCAACTCGGGCAATGAAGAGCGCGGCATCTGCTCGCTGCCTTACGTGCGCCAGTCCGACGGCGAGGTGGTGTATTTCCCGTCCAACCTGATTGAAAACCTGTTCCTGAGCAACGGCATGAGTGCCGGTAACACGCTGGCCGAAGCCCAGGTGCAGTGCCTGTCGGAGATCTTCGAGCGTGCGGTAAAACGCGAAATCATCGAAGGTGAATTTGCCCTGCCGGATGTGCCGGCTCACGTGCTGGCGAAGTACCCCGGGATACTGGCCGGGATTCAGGCACTGGAAGAGCAAGGGTTCCCCGTGCTGGTGAAGGATGCGTCCCTGGGAGGTGAATTCCCGGTGATGTGCGTCACGTTGATGAACCCGCGTACCGGCGGTGTGTTCGCCTCGTTCGGCGCGCACCCGAGCCTGGAAGTGGCGCTGGAACGCAGCCTGACCGAATTGCTGCAAGGCCGCAGCTTCGAAGGCCTCAACGACCTGCCCCAGCCAACGTTTGAAGGTCATGCGGTGACCGAGCCGAATAACTTCGTCGAGCACTTTATCGACTCCAGCGGCGTGGTGTCGTGGCGCTTCTTTAGTGCCAAGTCGGATTACGAATTCGTGGAGTGGGACTTCTCCGGCCAAGGTGAAAACTCGAATGCCGAGGAAGCCGCGACCTTGTTCGGCATTCTCGAAGGCATGGGCAAGGAAGTGTACATGGCGGTCTACGAGCATATCGGTGCAACGGCCTGCCGCATCCTGGTGCCAGACTATTCGGAAATTTATCCAGTAGACGATCTGATCTGGGATAACACCAACAAAGCGCTGTTCTTCCGCGCCGACATCCTGAACCTGCATCGCCTGGACGAAGAAGAGCTGCAAGCGCTGGTTGAGCGTCTGGTGGAAAGTGAGCTGGACGACTACACCGACATCACCACCTTGATCGGCATCGAATTTGACGACAATACGGCCTGGGGTCAGCTGACGATCCTGGAGTTGAAGCTGCTGATCTATCTCGCCTTGCAACAATTTGAAGAAGCGAAAGAGGCGGTGGAAATGTTCCTGCAGTACAACGACAACACGGTTGAGCGCGGCTTGTTCTATCAGGCGGTCAATGTGGTGCTGGAGATGAAGCTGGACGAAGACCTGGAACTGGAAGACTACGAGGCCAACTTCCGCCGGATGTTTGGCAACGAGCGGATGGATGCAGCGATCGGATCGGTAGACGGCAGCGTGCGCTTCCATGGCTTGACGCCGACCAGCATGAAACTGGAAGGGCTCGACAGGCATTTGCGCTTGATCGAGAGCTACAAAAAACTGCACATGGCGCGGGCCAACATGACCGCCCTGTAGGAGCCGGCTTGCTGGCGATCCAGGCGCCGCGGTTAACCAGGCAAACCGAGTTATCGTTCATCGCCAGCAAGCCGGCTCCTACAATATGGTGCGCAAAAGAAAACCCCCGACCAGTCGAGAGGACTGATCGGGGGTTCCAGACCTAAACTTTACAAAAAAGTCTCAGGTAAGTCCTAGAACGGAATATCGTCATCAAAGCTGTCGAAATCCGGAGCCGGTTGCGGAGCAGCCTGCGGTGGAGCCGGGCGCGACTGTTGCGGTGCCGACTGCTGCGGACGCGGAGCCTGCTGGCGTGGGGCTGGAGCGGATTGCTGGTAGTTATTGCCCCCGCCTTGTTGGTCGCCCTGTTGTGGACGGCCGCCCAGCAGTTGCATGGTGCCTTGCATGTCGACCACGATTTCAGTGGTGTAACGCTTGATACCGTCTTTTTCCCACTCGCGGGTCTGCAGCTTGCCTTCGATGTAGACCTGCGAACCTTTACGCAGGTATTCGCCGGCGATTTCGGCCACTTTGCCGAACATCGAAACACGGTGCCATTCGGTCTTCTCGACCTTCTGACCGGTTTGCTTGTCGGTCCACTGTTCGCTGGTCGCCAGACTCAGGTTGGTCACGGCGTTACCGTTAGGCAAGTAGCGAACTTCGGGATCCTGGCCGCAAGTGCCGACCAATATGACTTTGTTAACCCCACGGGCCATAACGTTCTCCTAGGCTACGCACGCTGCCTCGGCCGGGTTGTTCACCAGGCGCTCAAGGGTCGTGCGATCCAATAGTTCTGTGTCCAATTTGATGTAAATCGCCGCTTCATCAGCAACGATCACCGCATCTGTTACCCCTACGACGGCCTTCAGGCGCTCAACCAGACCCGCTTCGCGGATCGCCTCGGGCGACAACGGCAAGCGCAGGCTCGTGACGTAAGGTGGTTCACGCATGGTAACAGCAAAGGCCAGCCAAAGTGCAGCCAGCCCGGCACATCCCAGGAACACAACCGACAAACCGCCGTGCTGAAACAGCCAGCCGCCGAGGATCCCGCCCAGTGCCGAACCGAGGAACTGACTGGTGGAATAAACCCCCATCGCCGTGCCTTTGCCGCCTGCCGGTGAAACCTTGCTGATCAGCGACGGCAAGGACGCTTCCAGCAGATTGAACGCGGTGAAAAACACCACCGTGCCGATCACCAGAGCCCGCAAGCTGTCGCCGAACTGCCAGAAGAATAGCTCAGTGAGCATCAGCGTCAGCACCGCGCCCAATAAAACTCGTTTCATTTTGCGTTTCTTCTCGCCGTAGATAATGAACGGGATCATGGCGAAGAAGGAAATCAGCAGCGCGGCCAGGTACACCCACCAGTGCTGCTCCTTGGGCAAACCGGCTTTTTCGACCAGCGCCAGGGGCAATGCAACGAAGCTCGACATCAACATCGCGTGCAACACAAAAATGCCCAGGTCCAGGCGCAGCAGGTCCGGGTGCTTGAGCGTCGGGATCAGTGCCTGACGCGCGACACCAGACTCGCGGTGCTGCAATGGCCCGGTGGCGCGCGGCACCATGAACATCACGATGACGATACCGAGCAGCGCCATGCCGCCGGTGGCGAAGAACAGCCCCGAGAGGCCGAAGGCACGGGTCAGCAATGGCCCTACCACCATGGCAATCGCGAACGACAGACCGATCGTCATGCCGATCATGGCCATGGCTTTGGTCCGATGCTGTTCCCGGGTCAGGTCCGACAGCAATGCCATGACCGCCGCAGAAATCGCCCCGGCGCCCTGCAGGATGCGTCCGGCGATGACGCCCCAGATCGAATCGGCATTGGCCGCCAGCACGCTGCCCAGAGCGAAGACGATCAGCCCCAGGTAAATCACCGGACGACGACCGATGCGGTCGGAAATGAAGCCAAAGGGAATCTGAAAAATCGCCTGGGTCAGGCCGTAAGCGCCAATCGCCAACCCGATGAGGGCCGGGGTCGCGCCTGCCAGGTCCATCCCATAGGTCGCCAGCACCGGCAACACCATGAACATGCCAAGCATACGGAAGGCGAACACCAGGGCCAGACCGCTTGCTGCGCGGGTCTCACTGCCACTCATGCGTTCGCTGTGGGGATCGTGCATGGAAAAACCTCATCTGAACCGGCGGCGATTCTACCAGTCCCATCGATTGACGGGGTATATAGCGACGCTATGACGCGCGCAGATGACGCAATCTTCATGCAAGGTTGCGCGCCCCTCATTTGATAGTGTGCATCCATCCAGTATTTGGCCGTATACTCCTACGTTTTCGACGCCCGCCGAGCGAGGCCACTTTGGACAAGATCCTGATTCGTGGGGCCCGAACCCACAACCTGAAGAACATCGACCTGACCCTGCCACGGGACAAACTGATCGTCATCACCGGCCTGTCCGGATCCGGCAAGTCGTCCCTGGCCTTCGACACGCTGTACGCCGAAGGCCAGCGCCGCTATGTCGAATCGCTGTCGGCCTACGCCCGGCAATTCCTGTCGATGATGGAAAAGCCTGACGTCGACACCATCGAAGGTCTGTCGCCAGCGATCTCCATCGAACAGAAGTCGACCTCGCACAACCCGCGCTCGACGGTTGGCACCATTACCGAAATCTACGATTACCTGCGCCTGCTCTACGCTCGCGTCGGTATTCCGCGCTGCCCGGACCACGACATTCCGCTGGAAGCCCAGACTGTCAGCCAGATGGTCGACCTGGTGCTGGCGCAACCGGAAGGCAGCAAACTGATGCTGTTGGCTCCGGTAATCCGCGAGCGCAAGGGTGAGCACCTCTCAGTCTTCGAAGAACTGCGGGCCCAGGGCTTTGTGCGCGCCCGGGTCAACGGCAAGCTCTGTGAGCTGGACGAGTTGCCGAAGCTGGATAAACAGAAGAAGCACTCGATCGATGTCGTGGTCGACCGCTTCAAGGTCCGCGCCGATCTGCAACAACGCCTGGCCGAATCGTTCGAGACCGCGCTGAAACTGGCGGACGGCATCGCTCTCGTGGCGCCAATGGACGACGAGCCCGGCGAAGAAATCATCTTCTCCGCACGCTTCGCCTGCCCGATCTGTGGCCACGCCATCAGCGAGCTGGAACCCAAGCTGTTTTCCTTCAACAACCCGGCCGGCGCCTGCCCGACCTGCGATGGCCTGGGGGTTAAACAGTTCTTCGACACCAAACGATTGGTGAACGGTGAACTGACCCTGGCCGAAGGCGCGATCCGCGGCTGGGACCGGCGCAACGTCTATTACTTCCAGATGCTTGGCTCGCTGGCCGCCCACTACAAGTTCAGCCTCGAAGTGCCGTTCAACGAACTGCCGGCCGATCAACAGAAATTCATCCTGCACGGCAGTGGCTCGCAGAACGTCGACTTCAAGTACCTGAACGACCGCGGCGACATCGTCAAGCGCTCGCACCCGTTCGAAGGCATCGTGCCGAACCTGGAACGCCGCTACCGCGAAACCGAATCGGCTTCGGTCCGCGAAGAACTGGCCAAATTCCTCAGCACCCAGCCTTGCCCGGATTGCCGTGGCACCCGTCTGCGTCGCGAGGCGCGACACGTGTGGGTTGGCGAGAAGACCTTGCCGGCGGTGACCAACTTGCCGATCGGCGATGCCTGCGAATACTTCGGCGTGCTGAAGCTGACCGGCCGCCGTGGCGAAATTGCCGACAAGATCCTCAAGGAAATCCGCGAACGCCTGCAGTTTCTGGTCAACGTTGGCCTGGACTACCTTTCCCTGGATCGCAGTGCTGACACGCTGTCCGGCGGTGAGGCCCAGCGTATCCGCCTGGCCAGTCAGATTGGCGCCGGCCTGGTTGGGGTTCTGTACATCCTCGATGAACCATCAATTGGCCTGCACCAGCGGGACAACGACCGGTTGCTGGGCACCCTCAAGCACCTGCGCGACATCGGCAACACGGTCATCGTGGTCGAGCACGATGAAGACGCGATTCGTCTGGCTGACTATGTGGTGGACATTGGCCCGGGCGCAGGTGTGCACGGTGGACATATCGTTGCCGAAGGGACGCCGGACGAAGTCATGGCTCACCCTGATTCGCTGACCGGCAAGTATTTGTCGGGCCGGGTGAAGATTGCCGTTCCAGCCAAACGCACACCCCGTAACAAGAAGTTGTCGTTATCCCTCAAGGGCGCTCGCGGCAACAATTTGCGCAATGTCGATCTGGAGATTCCAATCGGCCTGCTGACCTGCGTGACCGGCGTGTCCGGCTCGGGCAAATCGACGCTGATCAACAACACGTTGTTTCCCTTGAGCGCTACCGCACTCAATGGGGCAACGACACTGGAAGCGGCGGCTCACGACAGTATCAAGGGCCTTGAGCACCTGGATAAAGTCGTCGACATCGATCAGAGCCCGATCGGTCGCACACCGCGCTCCAACCCGGCGACCTACACCGGCTTGTTCACGCCAATTCGCGAGTTGTTCGCCGGCGTACCGGAATCGCGCTCCCGCGGTTACGGGCCGGGGCGTTTCTCCTTCAACGTGAAGGGCGGACGCTGTGAAGCCTGCCAGGGCGATGGCCTGATCAAAGTGGAGATGCACTTCCTGCCGGACATCTATGTCCCGTGCGACGTCTGCAAGAGCAAGCGCTACAACCGCGAAACCCTTGAGATCAAATACAAGGGCAAGAGCATCCACGAAACCCTCGAGATGACCATCGAGGAAGCCCGGGTGTTCTTCGACGCAGTTCCGGCCTTGGCGCGCAAGCTTCAGACGCTGATGGACGTAGGCCTTTCGTACATCAAGCTGGGACAATCGGCAACGACGCTATCGGGCGGTGAGGCCCAGCGGGTGAAACTGTCCCGCGAGCTGTCCAAGCGCGATACCGGCAAGACCCTGTATATCCTCGATGAGCCAACTACCGGCCTGCACTTTGCAGATATCCAGCAACTGCTCGATGTTTTGCATCGCTTGCGCGACCATGGCAATACCGTGGTGGTGATCGAACACAACCTGGATGTGATCAAGACCGCCGACTGGTTGGTGGACCTGGGGCCGGAAGGCGGCTCCAAGGGGGGCCAGATCATTGCCGTCGGCACGCCGGAAGACGTGTCCGAGATGAAGCAGTCTCACACTGGCTACTACCTCAAACCACTGCTGGCTCGCGACAAGGCCTGAATCAGGCCCATGAAAAAGCCCCTGTCACTTTGTCGGTGACAGGGGCTTTTTTGTGCGTCGTCGGCCTAAAAATCAGAATTGCGATTGCAGGTAATTCTCCAATCCGATCAACTTGATCAAACCCAGCTGTTTCTCCAGCCAATAGGTGTGATCTTCCTCGGTGTCGTTCAGCTGAATGCGCAAGATCTCGCGGGTGACATAGTCCTTGTGCCGCTCGCAAAGCTCGATGCCTTTGCACAGAGCTGCACGAACTTTATATTCCAGACGCAGGTCAGCGGCGAGCATGTCCGGCACGGTGGTGCCGACATCGAGATCGTCCGGACGCATGCGCGGCGTACCTTCGAGCATCAGGATCCGACGCATCAGCGCATCAGCGTGCTGAGCCTCTTCTTCCATCTCGTGGTTGATACGTTCGTAGAGCTCGGTGAACCCCCAGTCCTCGTACATCCGCGAATGGATGAAATATTGATCACGCGCTGCCAGTTCGCCTGTCAGCAACGTGTTGAGGTAATCGATTACGTCTGGGTGACCTTGCATCGCCCTACATCTCCCTGCTTGAAAGTCTGTAGTTTGAACCAACCTGACCTGAAGGTCACTCGCCCGCCGCAATAAAAGCGAAGATATTCTGAGAAAATGGGTTCAAATAACGCAAAAAACCGCCCTAATGAGGGCGGTTCTGCTTCTCGTTTAGACTTCGTTAAGCTGTACGCCCAACGCCTTCGCGATGCCTTCTCCATAAGCCGGATCGGCCTTGAAGAAATGCTGTAGCTGACGATCAACCACGTCGCCGGAAACCCCAGCCATTGCACCGGCAATGTTGTTGATCAGCAGCGCTTTCTGCTCATCGTTCATCAGACGGAACAGCGCACCCGCGTGACTGTAGTAGTCGGTATCTTCGCGATGATCGTAACGGTCAGCCGCGCCGCTCAAGGCCAAGGCAGGTTCCGCGTAGTGCGGTGCCTGTTTCGGTGATTCAACGTAGCTGTTCGGCTCGTAGTTCGGCGCCGCACCGCCATTACTGCCAAACGCCATCGAACCATCGCGCTGGTAAGTGTTGACCGGACTGCGAGGTGCATTCACTGGCAGCTGCTGGTGATTGGTGCCCACACGGTACCGGTGGGCATCCGCGTAAGCGAACACACGCCCCTGCAGCATGCGGTCAGGTGACAGGCCGACGCCTGGGACCATGTTGCTCGGACCGAACGCGGCCTGCTCGACTTCAGCGAAGTAGTTCAGCGGATTGCGGTTGAGCTCAAGCTCGCCCACTTCGATCAACGGGAACTCCTTCTGCGACCAGGTCTTGGTCACGTCAAACGGGTTCTCATAGTGAGTCGAGGCCTGAGCCTCGGTCATGATCTGAATGTTGACACTCCATTTCGGGAAGTCACCGCGCTCAATGGCGCCGAACAGGTCACGTTGTGCGTAATCCGGATCGGTGCCGGCCAGACGCGCCGCTTCTGCCGGAGCGAGGTTCTTGATCCCTTGCTTGGTTTTATAGTGCCACTTCACCCAGTGACGCTCGCCATTGGCGTTGATCAAGCTGTAGGTGTGGCTGCCGAAGCCGTGCATGTGACGGTAACCGTCAGGGATGCCGCGGTCCGAAAACAGGATAGTGACCTGGTGCAGCGCCTCAGGCGAATGCGACCAGAAATCCCACATCATCTGCGCGCTTTTCAGGTTGCTTTGCGGCAGACGCTTCTGGGTGTGGATAAAGTCAGGGAATTTCAGCGGATCACGGATGAAGAACACCGGCGTGTTGTTACCGACGATGTCCCAGTTGCCTTCCTCGGTGTAGAACTTCAGGGCAAAACCACGTGGATCACGCTCGGTGTCAGCCGAGCCGCGCTCGCCACCCACGGTGGAGAATCGCAGGAAGGTCGGGGTTTGTTTGCCGACAGACTCAAACAGCTTGGCACTGGTGTATTGAGTGATATCGCGAGTCACAGTGAACGTGCCGTAAGCACCCGAGCCTTTGGCGTGTACGCGACGCTCCGGGATGTTTTCACGGTTGAAGTGGGCAAGCTTCTCGATCAGGTGGAAATCGTCGAGCAGCAGAGGGCCACGAGGGCCGGCGGAGCGGGAATTCTGGTTGTCGGCGACAGGAGCGCCACTGGCGGTCGTAAGTGTTTTGTTTTGGCTCATGCGATCTCTTCCTCTGTCAGTCTTGAACTGCCGGCTAAATCGGCTTGGTGGGAAGTATTGATCATCAACATGACAGTCACAAATTCATTAATTTGCAGACATCAATAGAAAATTACTAATGATCAACCCAAGCATATAGTGCCTATAGGGAAGGGTTTGAAGCTTGTACGCAGAGCGCATTTCTTGCAGGCACAAAAAACCGGGCACTAGGCCCGGTTCTTTGTTTCAGACTGACGTCTTACTCAGCGGATACAGCTTCACCGCCGACAGCACGATCAACCAACTCGACGTACGCCATAGGCGCGTTGTCGCCAGCGCGGAAACCGCACTTGAGGATGCGCAGGTAGCCACCCTCACGGGTAGCGTAACGCTTGCCCAGGTCGTTGAAGAGCTTACCAACGATAGCTTTCGAACGAGTACGGTCGAAAGCCAGACGGCGGTTAGCCAAGCTGTCTGTCTTGGCCAAAGTGATCAGCGGCTCAGCAACGCGGCGCAGTTCTTTGGCTTTTGGCAGTGTAGTTTTGATCAGCTCGTGCTCGAACAGCGACACCGCCATGTTTTGAAACATGGCCTTGCGGTGCGAGCTGGTGCGGCTCAGGTGACGACCACTTTTACGATGACGCATGGTTCATTCCTTACCAAACACAACGTTCGGTGATTACGACGATCAGGCAGTCGCCTTGTCGTCCTTCTTAAGACTTGCAGGCGGCCAGTTGTCGAGGCGCATGCCGAGGGACAGACCGCGGGAGGCCAGAACGTCCTTGATTTCAGTCAAGGATTTCTTGCCAAGGTTCGGAGTCTTCAACAGCTCTACTTCGGTACGCTGAATCAGGTCGCCGATGTAGTAGATGTTTTCCGCCTTAAGGCAGTTAGCCGAACGTACAGTCAGTTCCAGATCGTCAACCGGGCGAAGCAGGATCGGATCGATCTCGTCTTCCTGCTCGACAACCACTGGCTCACTGTCACCTTTGAGATCGACGAACGCAGCCAACTGCTGTTGCAGAATGGTTGCAGCACGGCGGATAGCCTCTTCAGGATCCAGGGTACCGTTGGTTTCCAGATCAATAACCAGCTTGTCCAGGTTAGTACGCTGTTCGACACGGGCGTTTTCCACCACGTATGCGATACGGCGAACCGGGCTGAACGAAGAGTCAAGCTGCAAGCGACCGATGCTGCGGCTTTCGTCTTCATCGCTCTGACGCGAGTCTGCCGGTTCATAACCACGACCACGAGCTACGGTGAGCTTCATGTTCAGGGCGCCGTTAGACGCCAGGTTAGCGATTACGTGATCGGGGTTAACGATCTCGACATCATGATCCAGCTGAATATCGGCAGCGGTAACCACCCCCGAACCCTTCTTCGACAAGGTCAGCGTAACTTCGTCTCGACCGTGCAGCTTGATAGCCAGACCTTTAAGGTTCAACAGGATTTCAATTACGTCTTCCTGTACACCTTCGATGGCGCTGTACTCGTGGAGCACACCGTCAATCTCGGCCTCGACTACTGCACAGCCGGGCATTGAGGACAACAGGATGCGGCGCAGCGCGTTGCCCAGGGTGTGGCCGAAACCACGCTCGAGAGGCTCGAGTGTGATCTTGGCGCGGGTTGGACTGACAACCTGCACATCAATATGGCGGGGTGTCAGGAACTCATTTACCGAAATCTGCATGGATGCACCTATTTTCTAGCCCTTACTTGGAGTAGAGCTCGACAATCAGGCTTTCGTTGATGTCGGCGGACAGATCACTGCGAGCAGGAACGTTCTTGAAAACGCCCGACTTCTTCTCAGTGTCTACTTCTACCCATTCTACGCGGCCACGTTGGGCACACAGATCGAGAGCTTGGACAATGCGAAGTTGGTTCTTTGCTTTCTCGCGAACTGCGACCACGTCACCAGCACGAACCTGGTAGGACGGAACGTTTACGGTCTGACCGTTAACGCTGATCGACTTGTGCGATACCAGCTGACGGGATTCGGCACGAGTAGAGCCAAAACCCATACGGTATACAACGTTGTCCAGACGGCATTCGAGCAGTTGCAACAGGTTTTCGCCAGTTGCGCCTTTCTTGCCAGCAGCTTCTTTGTAGTAGCCGCTGAACTGACGCTCGAGAACGCCGTAGATACGACGGACCTTCTGCTTTTCACGCAGTTGGGTGCCGTAGTCGGACTGGCGACCGCGGCGTTGGCCGTGGATACCAGGTGCTGCTTCGATGTTGCACTTCGATTCGATCGCGCGCACGCCGCTCTTCAGAAAGAGATCGGTGCCTTCGCGACGAGCGAGTTTGCATTTTGGACCAATGTAACGAGCCATTCTTTACAATCTCCTGGATTACACGCGGCGCTTCTTCGGCGGACGGCACCCGTTGTGCGGGATTGGCGTCACGTCGGTGATGCTGGCGATCTTGTAGCCACAGCCGTTCAAAGCGCGGACTGCGGATTCACGACCTGGACCTGGACCTTTGACGTTAACGTCGAGGTTTTTCAGGCCGTATTCCAGCGCAGCTTGACCAGCACGTTCAGCAGCTACTTGAGCAGCGAACGGGGTGGACTTGCGGGAACCGCGGAAACCCGAACCACCGGAGGTAGCCCAGGAAAGAGCGTTACCTTGACGGTCGGTGATGGTCACGATGGTGTTGTTAAAAGAAGCATGGATGTGGGCGATGCCATCAACCACTGTCTTTTTAACTTTTTTACGAGGACGAGCAGCAGGTTTTGCCATGATTAATTTCCTGTCGATTCGCTGGGGCGATTACTTGCGGATCGGCTTACGCGGACCTTTACGGGTACGCGCGTTGGTCTTGGTACGCTGACCGCGTACTGGCAGACCACGACGATGACGCAGACCGCGATAGCAACCGAGGTCCATCAAACGCTTGATTTTCATGTTGATTTCGCGACGCAGGTCACCTTCAGTGGTGAACTTCGCCACTTCGCCACGCAGCTGTTCAATCTGCTCGTCGCTCAGATCTTTGATCTTTGCCGCTGGGTTTACCCCAGTCACTGCACAAATTTTCTGTGCAGTAGTGCGACCAACACCATAGATGTAGGTCAGCGAGATAACAGTATGCTTGTTATCTGGAATGTTAACGCCTGCAATACGGGCCATTCAGTGGGACTCCAATTGACAGCTACCTACGCCCCGGAAGCCAAGAAATAGGGCGCGAGATAATATCGCTGTAATAACAAATAATCAACCCGGCAGCGCACTAGCTGCCGGGCTTGAAGCACAATCACACTCAGCCTTGGCGCTGTTTGTGACGCGGTTCCGCGCTGCAAATTACTCGAACAACACCTTCGCGGCGAATAATCTTGCAGTTACGGCACAGCTTTTTCACCGATGCACGAACTTTCATCACCAACTCCTCGAACCTTATGGGTACTCAGCGCAACATGCCGCTGCCGTAACCCTTCAGGTTGGCTTTCTTCATCAGGGATTCGTACTGGTGCGAAACGAGGTGCGATTGTACTTGGGACATGAAGTCCATCACAACCACGACCACGATCAGCAACGAGGTCCCGCCAAGGTAGAACGGTACGTTTGCTGCAACCACCAGAAACTGGGGCAACAGGCAGACGGCCGTCATGTAAAGAGCACCGAACATGGTCAAGCGAGTCAGAACGCCATCAATGTAGCGCGCAGACTGCTCACCTGGACGGATGCCCGGAATAAAGGCACCGGACTTCTTCAGGTTTTCCGCTACGTCTTTCGGATTGAACATCAACGCCGTATAGAAGAAGCAGAAGAAAATAATCCCTGCACTAAACAGCAGAATATTCAACGGCTGACCAGGAGCGATCGACTGCGAGATGTCCTGCAACCAGCCCATACCTTCAGACTGACCGAACCAGGCACCCAACGAAGCCGGGAACAGCAAAATGCTGCTCGCGAAAATAGCCGGAATAACACCGGCCATGTTCACCTTCAGCGGCAAGTGGCTGGTCTGCGCAGCGAAGACCTTACGGCCCTGCTGACGCTTGGCGTAGTGAACAGCAATACGACGCTGGCCACGCTCAATGAACACCACGAAACCGATAATCGCTACTGCCAGCAAACCGATGGCAACCAGGGCGAAGATGTTGATATCACCCTGACGTGCAGACTCGAAAGACTGCCCGATCGCTCTCGGAAGACCGGCGACGATACCCGAAAAAATCAACATCGAGATACCGTTGCCAACACCACGCTCAGTAATCTGCTCACCCAGCCACATCATGAACATCGCACCAGCCACAAAAGTGGATACCGCGACGAAATGGAAGCCAAAGTCACCAGTGAACGCAACGCCCTGCCCCGCCAGACCAATGGACATGCCAATAGCCTGGACGAGAGCGAGGACGACAGTGCCGTAGCGGGTGTACTGGCTGATCTTGCGACGGCCAGCTTCACCTTCCTTCTTCAACTGTTCCAGCTGCGGGCTGACGGCGGTCATCAGTTGCATGATGATCGATGCCGAAATGTACGGCATGATCCCCAGTGCAAAGATACTCATCCGCTCCAGCGCGCCGCCGGAAAACATGTTGAACAAGCTAAGAATGGTCCCCTCATTCTGTCGAAACAGGTCCGCGAGTCGGTCCGGGTTGATACCTGGAACCGGGATGTGTGCGCCTATTCGGTAGACGATAATCGCCAGGAACAGAAAACGCAGACGAGCCCAGAGTTCAGACATACCGCCTTTGCCGAGCGCAGAGAGAGCACCTTGCTTAGCCATTTATTCCTCGAACTTGCCGCCAGCTGCTTCGATAGCCGCACGCGCACCTTTGGTGGCGCCGATTCCCTTTCCGATGGTGACAGCGCGAGTAACTTCGCCGGACAGCATGATTTTCACACGCTGAACGTTGACGTTGACCACGTTGGCATCTTTCAGGGACTGCACGGTGACGATGTCGCCTTCCACTTTAGCCAGCTCGGACAGACGCACTTCTGCGCGATCCATGGCTTTCAGGGAAACGAAACCAAACTTCGGCAGGCGACGATGCAGCGGCTGTTGACCGCCTTCAAAGCCTGGAGCAATGGTGCCACCGGAGCGGGAGGTTTGACCTTTGTGACCACGGCCACCAGTCTTACCCAAACCGCTACCGATACCACGGCCCGGACGATGCTTTTCGCGACGGGAACCCGGCGCTGGACTCAGATCATTGAGTTTCATCGATTAACCCTCGACACGCAGCATGTAGTAAGCCTTGTTGATCATCCCGCGATTCTCGGGAGTATCCTGGACTTCTACAGTGTGACCGATGCGACGCAGACCCAGACCCTTAACGCACAGTTTGTGGTTAGGGATGCGGCCGGTCATGCTTTTGATCAGCGTAACTTTAACGGTAGCCATGATCAGAAGATCTCCTTGACGCTTTTGCCACGCTTGGCGGCAATGGATTCAGGAGACTGCATTGCTTTCAAACCCTTGAAAGTGGCGTGAACCACGTTTACCGGGTTAGTCGAGCCGTAGCACTTGGCCAGAACGTTCTGAACGCCAGCAACTTCGAGGACAGCACGCATAGCGCCGCCAGCGATGATACCGGTACCTTCAGAAGCAGGCTGCATGTACACCTTCGAAGCGCCATGGGCGGACTTCATTGCGTACTGCAGAGTGGTGCCGTTCAGATCAACCTGGATCATGTTGCGGCGAGCAGCTTCCATTGCCTTCTGGATCGCAGCAGGCACTTCACGCGACTTGCCACGGCCGAAGCCAACGCGCCCTTTACCATCACCAACCACGGTCAACGCGGTGAAAGTGAAGATACGGCCGCCTTTAACGGTTTTGGCTACGCGGTTAACTTGAACCAGCTTCTCGATGTAGCCTTCGTCGCGCTTTTGGTCGTTATTTGACATAACTTAGAACTCCAGCCCAGCTTCACGAGCAGCATCAGCCAGCGCCTTGACGCGGCCGTGGTACTTGAAGCCAGAGCGGTCGAAAGCCACCTGCGAGACGCCAGCGGCTTTAGCACGCGTAGCGACCAGCTGGCCAACCTTAGTGGCCGCGTCGATGTTGCCGGTGGCACCATCACGCAGTTCTTTATCCAAAGTCGAGGCACTTGCCAGGACTTTGTTGCCGTCGGCCGAAATGACCTGGGCGTAGATGTGCTGCGACGAGCGGAACACGCAGAGACGCACGACTTCGAGTTCGTGCATTTTCAGGCGTGCTTTGCGAGCGCGACGCAGTCGAGTAACTTTTTTGTCGGTCATTTGCTATGCCCTACTTCTTCTTGGCTTCTTTACGACGGACGACTTCGTCCGCGTAGCGCACACCTTTGCCTTTGTACGGCTCTGGTGGACGGAAGTCGCGGATCTCGGCGGCCACTTGACCTACCAGCTGCTTGTCGATGCCCTTGATCAGGATATCGGTCTGGCTAGGAGTCTCAGCGGTGATGCCTTCCGGCAGTTCATAATCCACTGGGTGCGAGAAGCCAAGAGCCAGGTTCAGCACTGTGCCTTTTGCTTGCGCTTTGTAACCAACACCGACCAGCTGGAGCTTACGCTCGAAGCCTTGGCTTACGCCTTGGACCATGTTGTTTACCAACGCACGAGTGGTACCAGCCATTGCGCGAGTTTGTTGATCGCCATTGCGAGCAGCGAAACGCAGCTCACCAGCTTCTTCAACGATCTCAACGGACGAATGGATGTTCAGTTCGAGAGTGCCCTTGGCACCCTTCACCGAAAGCTGTTGGCCTGCGAATTTGACTTCGACACCGGCTGGCAGCTTAACGGGGTTCTTAGCGACGCGTGACATGCTTATCCCCCCTTAGAACACAGTGCAAAGAACTTCGCCGCCGACACCGGCAGCGCGCGCAGCACGATCCGTCATCACACCTTTGTTGGTGGAGACGATAGACACACCGAGACCGCCACGAACTTTTGGCAGATCATCGACGGACTTGTACTGACGCAGGCCTGGACGGCTAACGCGCTTCACTTCCTCGATGACCGGACGGCCTTCGAAGTACTTCAGCTCGATGGACAGCAGTGGCTTGATTTCGCTGCTGATCTGATAACCCGCAATGTAACCTTCGTCCTTCAGGACTTTGGCAACAGCTACCTTCAAAGTAGAAGATGGCATGCTTACGACGGACTTTTCAGCCATCTGGGCATTACGGATTCGAGTTAGCATGTCCGCTAACGGGTCCTGCATACTCATGGGCTAGACGCTCCTAATACACAAAAAATTAGCCTTGCGGCTACTACGTGTCGCCGAGTACATCCGCGCAAAAAAACACGGGCTCAGGCGAGCCGGGTATTCTAGACACACCCCACAAATGAATCAAGCCCCAATAGGGGCTTGATTCAAGTTCAAGGTCACCGATGGTCAGGATCTTGCGACCCCGAACACCGAGACTTCGACAGTGCTTACCAGCTGGCTTTAACCAGACCAGGTACGTCACCACGCATTGCAGCTTCACGCAGTTTGTTACGGCCAAGGCCGAACTTGCGGTAAACGCCGTGTGGACGACCGGTCAGGCGGCAGCGGTTACGCATGCGCGAAGCGCTTGCGTCACGTGGCTGCTTCTGCAGGGCTACTGTAGCTTCCCAACGCGCTTCTGGACTTGCGTTCAGATCAACGATGATAGCTTTCAGTGCTGCACGCTTTTTGGCGTACTTGGCAACCGTGAGCTGACGCTTCAGCTCGCGGTTTTTCATGCTCATCTTGGCCATTTTCCTACTCCAATCAGTTGCGGAACGGGAATTTGAAAGCACGCAACAGGGCGCGACCTTCATCATCGTTCTTGGCAGTGGTGGTCAGGGTAATGTCCAGACCGCGGAGAGCATCGATCTTGTCGTAGTCGATTTCCGGGAAGATGATCTGCTCTTTAACGCCCATGCTGTAGTTACCACGACCATCGAAGGACTTGGCATTCAGGCCGCGGAAGTCGCGAACCCGAGGCAGGGAGATCGACAGCAGACGATCCAGGAACTCGTACATACGCTCACGGCGCAGGGTCACTTTGACGCCGATCGGCCAACCTTCACGGACTTTAAAGCCAGCGATGGATTTCCGAGCGTAGGTCACAACGACTTTCTGGCCGGTGATCTTTTCCAGGTCAGCAACAGCGTGCTCGATGACTTTTTTGTCGCCGATCGCTTCGCCCAGACCCATGTTCAGGGTGATTTTGGTAACGCGCGGAACTTCCATCACGTTCGAAAGCTTAAGTTCTTCCTTAAGTTTCGGTGCGATTTCCTTCCGGTAAATCTCTTTTAGTCGTGCCATGGTCTTCTACCTAGCAGTGTTCAAGCATCAACCGCTTTTTGGGTCGACTTGAAGACACGAATTTTCTTACCGTCTTCTACTTTGAAACCAACGCGGTCAGCCTTGTTGGTTTCGCCGTTGAAGATGGCGACGTTGGAAGCGTGCAGTGGCGCTTCTTTCTCGACGATACCGCCCTGTACGCCCGACATCGGGTTAGGCTTGGTATGACGCTTGACCAGGTTCAGACCACCAACGACCAGACGGTCATCAGCAAGAACCTTCAGCACCTTACCGCGCTTACCTTTGTCTTTGCCGGCGATCACGATGATCTCGTCGTCACGACGAATCTTTTGCATGTCGGATCTCCTTACAGCACTTCTGGGGCGAGCGAGACGATCTTCATGAACTTCTCAGTACGAAGTTCACGGGTCACTGGCCCAAAGATACGGGTGCCGATCGGCTCTTGCTTGTTGTTCAGAAGAACAGCAGCGTTGCCATCAAAGCGGATAATGGAGCCATCTGCACGGCGAACGCCGTGACGAGTGCGGACTACAACAGCAGTCATCACTTGGCCTTTTTTCACCTTACCGCGAGGAATTGCTTCCTTCACGGTAACTTTGATGATGTCACCGATACCAGCGTAACGACGATGGGAGCCACCCAGCACCTTGATGCACATAACGCGGCGAGCGCCGCTGTTATCGGCCACATCGAGCATGGATTGAGTCTGAATCATATAATTTCTCCGACCCCTAGTCCTTAGACTTCCACAGCGCGTTCGAGAACATCAACCAGCGCCCAAGACTTGGTCTTGGCCAAAGGACGAGTTTCACGAATAGTGACTTTGTCGCCGATGTGGCACTGATTGGTTTCGTCGTGCGCGTGCAGCTTAGTCGAACGCTTAACGTATTTACCGTAGATCGGGTGCTTAACGCGACGCTCGATCAGAACGGTGATGGTTTTGTCCATCTTGTCGCTGACAACACGGCCAGTCAGCGTACGGACAGTTTTTTCGGCTTCAGCCATGATTACTTACCTGCCTGCTGGTTGAGCACAGTCTTCACGCGAGCGATGTCACGCTTAACTTGCGAGAGCAGATGAGACTGCCCCAACTGGCCAGTTGCTTTCTGCATACGCAGATTGAACTGGTCGCGCAGCAGGCCGAGCAGTTGCTCGTTCAGCTGCTGTGCGGATTTTTCACGAAGTTCATTCGCTTTCATCACATCACCGTCCGTTTAACAAAGGAGGTGGCGAGCGGCAGCTTTGCAGCAGCCAGGGCGAAAGCCTCACGCGCCAGCTCTTCAGAAACACCCTCGATTTCATACAGGACTTTGCCTGGCTGAATCTGGGCAACCCAGTATTCCACGTTACCCTTACCTTTACCCATCCGAACTTCGAGTGGTTTTTTGGAAATAGGCTTGTCCGGGAATACACGGATCCAGATCTTGCCGCCACGTTTAACGTGACGGGTCAGTGCACGACGCGCTGACTCGATCTGACGAGCGGTGAGACGACCACGAGCAACAGACTTCAGCGCGAACTCGCCGAAGCTGACTTTGCTACCGCGCAATGCCAGGCCACGGTTGTGACCAGTCATTTGCTTGCGGAACTTCGTACGCTTTGGTTGCAACATTTGGCGTACCCCTTACTTAGCAGCTTTTTTACGAGGCGCTGGTGCTTGTGGTTTCAGTTCTTCTTGGCGACCACCAATTACTTCGCCTTTGAAGATCCAAACCTTTACACCGATCACACCATAAGTGGTGTGAGCTTCGTAGTTGGCATAGTCGATGTCGGCACGCAGGGTGTGCAGAGGCACACGACCTTCGCGATACCATTCAGTACGTGCGATTTCAGCACCGCCGAGACGACCGCTCACTTGGATTTTGATGCCTTTGGCACCAATGCGCATGGCGTTCTGAACAGCGCGCTTCATAGCGCGACGGAACATTACGCGACGCTCCAGCTGCTGAGCTACGCTCTGCGCAACCAGCATACCGTCGAGCTCCGGCTTGCGGATCTCTTCGATATTGATGTGCACAGGCACACCCATTTGCTTGGTCAGGTCCTGACGCAGTTTCTCAACATCTTCACCTTTCTTCCCGATAACGATACCTGGACGAGCGGTGTGGATGGTGATACGTGCAGTTTGGGCCGGACGATGGATATCGATACGGCTTACGGACGCGCTTTTTAGTTTGTCTTGGAGATACTCACGCACCTTCAGATCAGCGAACAAGTAGTCCGCATAAGTCCGACCGTCTGCGTACCAGACGGAGGTGTGCTCCTTGACGATTCCCAGGCGAATGCCAATGGGATGTACTTTCTGACCCATCTCTTCGACTCCGTTACTTGTCAGCAACCTTGACAGTGATATGGCAAGACCGCTTGACGATGCGATCAGCACGGCCTTTGGCACGTGGCATGATGCGCTTCAGCGAACGCCCTTCGTTAACGAAAACGGTGCTGACTTTCAGGTCATCAACGTCTGCGCCTTCGTTATGCTCGGCGTTGGCTACGGCCGACTCCAGCACTTTCTTCATGATCTCGGCGGCTTTCTTACTGCTGAAAGCCAACAGGTTGAGCGCTTCGCCCACCTTCTTCCCGCGGATCTGGTCGGCGACCAAGCGGGCTTTCTGGGCGGAGATTCGAGCGCCCGACAACTTAGCGGCTACTTCCATTTCCTAACCCCTTAACGCTTGGCTTTCTTGTCTGCCACGTGCCCACGATATGTGCGGGTACCGGCGAACTCGCCCAGTTTGTGGCCGACCATGTCTTCGTTAACGAGAACTGGGACGTGTTGACGACCGTTGTGTACTGCGATGGTCAGACCGACCATTTGTGGCAGGATCATCGAGCGACGCGACCAGGTTTTAACTGGTTTGCGATCGTTCTTTTCCGCCGCCACTTCGATCTTCTTCAGTAGGTGAAGATCGATAAAAGGACCTTTTTTCAGAGAACGTGGCACTGTCGTATCCCTCTATTTACTTGCGACGACGGACGATCATTTTGTCGGTACGCTTATTACCACGAGTCTTCGCGCCCTTAGTCGGGAAGCCCCATGGCGATACCGGATGACGACCACCAGAGGTACGACCTTCACCACCACCATGTGGGTGGTCAACCGGGTTCATGGCAACACCACGAACGGTTGGGCGAACGCCACGCCAGCGTTTGGCACCAGCTTTACCCAGCGAACGCAGGCTGTGCTCGGAGTTCGAGACTTCGCCCAGGGTCGCGCGGCATTCAGCCAGCACTTTACGCATCTCACCAGAACGCAGACGCAGGGTCACGTAGACACCTTCACGAGCGATCAGCTGAGCCGAAGCACCAGCGGAACGAGCGATTTGCGCGCCTTTACCTGGCTTCAATTCGATGCCGTGTACGGTGCTACCAACTGGAATGTTACGCAGTTGCAGAGCGTTGCCCGGCTTGATCGGTGCCAGAGCACCTGCGATCAGCTGGTCGCCAGCACTCACGCCTTTAGGCGCGATGATGTAGCGACGCTCGCCATCTGCGTACAGCAGCAGAGCGATGTGAGCAGTACGGTTTGGATCGTATTCGATACGCTCAACAGTGGCAGCGATGCCATCTTTGTCGTTGCGACGGAAATCGACCAGACGATAATGCTGCTTATGGCCACCACCAATGTGACGAGTGGTAATACGACCATTGTTGTTACGACCACCAGACTTCGATTTTTTCTCGAGCAGCGGTGCGTGAGGAGCGCCTTTATGCAGCTCCTGGTTGACCACCTTGACCACAAAACGGCGGCCAGGGGAAGTCGGTTTGCATTTAACGATTGCCATGATGCACCCCTTCCTTACTCAGCACTGCTGCTGAAATCGAGATCTTGGCCTGGCTGAAGGGAGATAACTGCCTTCTTCCAGTCATTACGCTTGCCCAGACCGCGAGCAGTGCGCTTGCTCTTACCCAGAACATTCAGGGTAGTAACACGCTCTACTTTCACGCTGAACAGGCTTTCGACGGCCTTCTTGATTTCCAGCTTGGTTGCGTCAGTGGCAACCTTGAAAACGAACTGGCCTTTCTTGTCTGCCAGAACCGTAGCCTTCTCGGAAACGTGCGGGCCAAGCAGAACTTTAAATACGCGTTCCTGGTTCATCCCAGCAGCTCCTCGAATTTCTTCACGGCCGACACGGTGATCAACACCTTGTCGTATGCGATCAGACTAACTGGATCGGAACCTTGCACATCACGCACATCAACGTGCGGCAGGTTACGAGCAGCCAGGTACAGGTTCTGATCAACAGCGTCCGACACGATCAGAACGTCGGTCAGGCTCATGTTGTTCAGTTTGCCCAGCAGGTCTTTGGTTTTCGGCGTTTCAACAGCGAAATCCTGAACCACGACCAGACGATCAGTACGCACCAGCTCAGCAAGGATGGAACGCATTGCTGCGCGATACATCTTCTTGTTCAGCTTCTGGGAGTGATCCTGAGGACGAGCTGCGAAAGTGGTACCGCCGCCACGCCAGATTGGGCTACGGATAGTACCGGCACGAGCACGGCCAGTACCTTTCTGACGCCATGGGCGCTTACCGCCACCACGAACGTCGGAACGGGTCTTTTGCTGCTTGCTACCTTGACGGCCGCCGGCCATGTAGGCCACGACTGCTTGGTGAACCAGCGTCTCGTTGAATTCGCCGCCAAATGTCAGTTCGGAAACTTCGATCGCTTGAGCGTCATTTACATTTAATTGCATGTCAGCTTCCCCTTAACCGCGAGCCTTGGCTGCTGGACGTACAACCAAGTTGCCGCCAGTAGCGCCAGGAACAGCGCCCTTGACCAACAACAGATTGCGTTCAGCGTCCACGCGCACTACTTCGAGGGACTGCACGGTCACGCGCTCAGCGCCCATATGACCGGACATTTTTTTGCCCTTGAATACACGACCAGGAGTCTGGCACTGGCCGATAGAGCCTGGAACGCGGTGGGATACGGAGTTACCGTGGGTGTTATCTTGCCCGCGGAAATTCCAACGCTTGATCGTACCCTGGAAGCCTTTACCTTTGGACTGACCGGTTACATCAACCAGTTGACCAGCAGCGAAGATTTCAGCATTGATCAGATCGCCGGCCTGGTACTCGCCTTCTTCAAGGCGGAATTCCATCACGGTACGACCAGCGGCAACGTTCGCCTTAGCGAAGTGGCCAGCTTGCGCAGCTGTAACACGCGAAGCACGACGCTCGCCTACAGTGACTTGCACTGCACGATAGCCATCGGTCTCTTCAGTTTTGAACTGGGTGACGCGATTCGGCTCGATCTCAATGACCGTGACCGGAATGGAGACACCTTCTTCGGTGAAAATACGGGTCATACCGCATTTACGACCGACTACACCAATAGTCATGTTGTAAACCTCATGAGTGTACGGGGCTTTCACCCGCTATGGCCGCCCATTTCAGAGCGTTACACGACTAAGACCGAGTCTTAGCCGAGGCTGATCTGCACTTCCACACCGGCCGCAAGATCAAGCTTCATAAGAGCATCAACGGTTTTATCCGTTGGCTGGACGATGTCCAGAACGCGCTTATGAGTACGGATCTCGTACTGGTCACGCGCGTCTTTGTTGACGTGCGGGGAGACCAGAACGGTGAACCGCTCTTTACGGGTAGGCAGTGGAATTGGACCACGCACTTGAGCACCAGTACGTTTCGCGGTTTCCACGATTTCCTGGGTGGATTGGTCGATCAGGCGATGGTCAAAAGCCTTCAACCTGATACGGATTTGCTGATTTTGCATTGGATTTCAGACTCCGGCTGCTATTCCCACCGGGCGCAATACGCCCGTTAAAAGGAGGCGCAATTCTATAGACGCCCCCGATAGGTGTCAACCCAATAAAAAAGCCCCCGCTGAGCGGGGGCTTTTTCAAAGCATCGAAGCTATCTCAGAAGAGAAGCTTACTCGATGATTTTAGCTACAACGCCAGCACCAACGGTACGGCCGCCTTCGCGAATAGCGAAACGCAGACCATCTTCCATTGCGATGGTTTTGATCAGGGTAACAGTCATTTGAATGTTATCGCCTGGCATTACCATTTCAACGCCTTCTGGCAGCTCGCAGTTACCAGTCACGTCAGTAGTACGGAAGTAGAACTGTGGACGGTAGCCTTTGAAGAACGGAGTGTGACGACCGCCTTCTTCTTTGCTCAGAACGTAAACTTCTGCGGTGAACTTGGTGTGCGGCTTAACGGTACCTGGCTTAACCAGAACCTGACCACGCTCCACGTCATCACGCTTGGTGCCGCGCAGCAGCACGCCGCAGTTCTCGCCAGCACGACCTTCGTCGAGCAGTTTGCGGAACATTTCAACACCGGTGCAGGTGGTGACGGTAGTGTCACGCAGACCAACGATTTCCAGTGGATCCTGAACGCGAACGATACCGCGCTCGATACGACCAGTCACAACAGTACCGCGACCCGAGATCGAGAATACGTCTTCGATTGGCATCAGGAACGGCTTGTCAGTCAGACGAACCGGTTCTGGGATGTAGCTGTCCAGAGTTTCAACCAGTTTCTTGACGGCAGTGGTGCCCATCTCGTTATCGTCCAGACCATCCAGCGCCATACGAGCGGAGCCGATGATGATTGGAGTGTCGTCACCTGGGAAGTCGTAAGTGCTCAGCAGATCGCGCACTTCCATCTCAACCAGTTCCAGCAGCTCAGCGTCGTCTACCAGGTCAGCCTTGTTCAGGAAAACCACGATGTACGGAACGCCTACCTGACGGGACAGCAGGATGTGCTCACGGGTTTGTGGCATCGGACCATCAGCGGCCGAGCAAACCAGGATAGCGCCGTCCATTTGAGCAGCACCGGTGATCATGTTCTTCACATAGTCAGCGTGACCTGGGCAGTCAACGTGAGCGTAGTGACGGATCTTCGAGTTGTACTCAACGTGAGCGGTGTTGATGGTGATACCGCGAGCTTTCTCTTCTGGTGCGCTGTCGATCTTGTCGAAGTCAACACGAGCCGAACCGAAAACTTCGGAGCAGACGCGAGTCAGAGCAGCGGTCAGAGTGGTTTTACCGTGGTCAACGTGACCGATAGTGCCAACGTTGACGTGCGGTAGGGAACGATCAAATTTTTCTTTAGCCACGACAATTAACTCCTTGCCTAAAGGACTGAATCAGCCTTGTTTTTTGGTAACGGTTTCGACGATGTGCGACGGAGCCGTATTGTATTTTTTGAATTCCATAGAGTAGCTTGCGCGACCCTGAGACATGGAACGAACGTCGGTCGCATAACCGAACATCTCGCCCAACGGAACCTCGGCACGAATTACTTTACCGGAAACCGTATCTTCCATACCCAGAATCATGCCGCGACGACGGTTAAGGTCGCCCATCACGTCACCCATATAGTCTTCAGGCGTAACAACCTCTACCGCCATGATCGGCTCAAGCAACTCACCACCACCCTTCTGGGCCAGTTGCTTGGTCGCCATGGAAGCAGCCACCTTAAACGCCATCTCGTTCGAGTCGACGTCGTGGTAAGAACCATCAAACACGGTAGCCTTCAGGCCGATCAGCGGATAGCCGGCAACAACACCGTTCTTCATCTGCTCTTCGATACCCTTCTGGATAGCCGGGATGTATTCCTTAGGAACCACACCACCCACTACTTCGTTCAGGAATTGCAGACCTTCCTGACCTTCGTCAGCAGGTGCAAAACGGATCCAGCAATGACCAAACTGGCCACGACCGCCGGACTGACGAACGAACTTGCCTTCGATTTCGCAGCTCTTCGTGATGCGCTCACGGTACGAAACTTGAGGCTTACCGATGTTGGCTTCGACGTTGAACTCACGGCGCATCCGGTCAACCAGGATGTCCAGGTGCAGCTCGCCCATGCCGGAGATGATCGTTTGACCAGTCTCTTCATCAGTTTTGACGCGGAAAGACGGGTCTTCCTGAGCAAGTTTGCCCAGAGCGATACCCATTTTTTCCTGGTCATCCTTGGTCTTAGGCTCTACGGCAACCGAAATAACCGGCTCCGGGAAGTCCATGCGAACCAGGATGATTGGCTTGTCAGCGTTGCACAAAGTTTCACCAGTGGTGACGTCCTTCATGCCGATCAAGGCCGCGATGTCACCAGCGCGTACTTCCTTGATTTCTTCACGGGCGTTTGCGTGCATTTGCACCATACGACCCACGCGCTCTTTCTTGCCTTTTACCGAGTTGATCACGCCGTCGCCGGAGGCCAACACGCCCGAGTAAACCCGAACAAAGGTCAAGGTACCCACGAATGGGTCGGTAGCGATCTTGAACGCCAGAGCCGCGAAAGGCTCGTCGTCGCTTGCATGACGCTCCATTTCCTCTTCCTCGTTATCCGGGTTGGAACCCTTGATAGCAGGAATGTCGGTAGGAGCAGGCAGGAAGTCGATAACGGCGTCGAGAACCAGGGGAACACCCTTGTTCTTGAAGGAAGAACCGCAAACAGCCAGAACGATCTCACCAGCGATAGTACGCTGACGCAGAGCGGCCTTGATTTCCTCGATGGAGAGCTCTTCCCCTTCGAGATACTTGTTCATCAGCTCTTCGTTGGCTTCGGCCGCAGCCTCGACCATGTTGCTGCGCCACTCTTCAGCCAGCTCTTGCAGCTCGGCAGGAATGTCCTTGCGAACAGGGACCATACCCTTGTCAGAGTCATTCCAGTAGACAGCTTGCATGTTGATCAGATCGATCTGACCCTGGAAGTTGTCTTCGGAACCGATAGCCAACTGGATTGGCACCGGAGTGTGACCCAGACGCTGCTTGATCTGACCGATCACGCGCAGGAAGTTAGCGCCAGCACGGTCCATCTTGTTTACGTAAACAAGACGTGGAACGCCGTACTTGTTGGCCTGACGCCATACGGTTTCCGACTGAGGCTCAACACCCGAAGTACCGCAGAACACAACGACAGCGCCGTCGAGTACGCGCAGGGAGCGTTCAACTTCAATAGTGAAGTCTACGTGGCCCGGGGTATCGATAACGTTGAAACGGTGTTCGTGCGAGTACTGCTTCTCAGAACCTTTCCAGAAGGCGGTGATAGCAGCAGAAGTAATGGTAATACCACGCTCCTGCTCCTGCACCATCCAGTCTGTGGTCGCGGCGCCGTCATGCACCTCGCCCATTTTGTGACTTTTGCCAGTGTAAAAAAGGACGCGCTCGGTGGTGGTGGTTTTACCAGCATCCACGTGAGCAACGATACCGATGTTACGGTAGCGGCTAATCGGAGTAGTACGAGCCATAAAGCCCTCGCAAAATTAGTGAAGCTAAAATTAGAAGCGGTAGTGCGAGAAAGCCTTGTTGGCTTCAGCCATACGGTGCACGTCTTCACGCTTCTTAACAGCAGCACCTTTACCTTCAGCAGCGTCCAACAGTTCGCCAGCCAAACGCAGAGCCATAGACTTCTCGCCGCGCTTACGGGCGAAGTCTACCAACCAGCGCATTGCCAGCGCGTTACGACGGGACGGACGAACTTCGACCGGAACCTGGTAAGTAGCACCGCCTACACGGCGCGACTTTACTTCGACCAGCGGAGCGATGGCGTCGAGAGCTTTCTCGAAGATTTCCAGGGGGTCGCTGTTCTTGCGTTCTTTAACCTTTTCCAGCGCGCCATAAACGATACGCTCGGCAACGGCTTTTTTGCCGCTTTCCATCACGTGGTTCATGAACTTGGCCAGGATTTGGCTTCCGTATTTTGGATCGTCAAGCACTTCGCGCTTGGCTGCTACGCGTCTTCTTGGCATGGATAAGCCCTCAAACGGTCTTCAGGTTCGCTCGGAATCGGTGCCCTTTCGGGACGCCTCCGACCTTACTCTTATCGACTCAGAAAAATAGAAATCGGTTTTTTGCTGCAAGCGACTATTACTTCGGACGCTTGGTACCGTACTTCGAACGACCTTGGTTACGACCTTTAACGCCGGAAGTATCCAAAGAGCCGCGAACGGTGTGGTAACGAACACCTGGCAAGTCTTTTACACGACCGCCGCGGATCAGTACCACGCTGTGCTCTTGCAGGTTGTGGCCTTCACCGCCGATGTACGAGGAAACCTCGAAACCGTTGGTCAGACGCACACGGCATACTTTACGCAGTGCCGAGTTAGGTTTTTTCGGCGTAGTGGTATACACACGGGTGCATACGCCACGACGTTGCGGGCAGTTCTGCAGCGCAGGCACGTCGGATTTCTCGACGATACGCTTACGCGGCTGACGTACCAGCTGGTTGATAGTTGCCATCTACTAGCTCCACTGTTGTCTTGCGACGCTATTGTCTTGCAAGAAAAGCAAAATGGCAGGAACGAATCCCCGCCAAATTTAGGGGTACAAGAGTCTAAAGAGGATCTTGCCCCCAGTCAAGGCAAGGCCCCGACCTCTCCCCCCATCCAACCTCGACAAATTGTCTCGACTGGATGAACGGAGCGATCAGGGCCTGCACTCATTTACTACCGCAGAACTCAGTTACCGCTCGAGTTCAGCGCTTCGGTCAGTGCAGCTTCCACTTCACTGGCGCTCACGCGCAACGGTTTGTCAGCATCACGGCGGCGCTTGCGCTCGCTGTGATAAGCCAGACCGGTACCGGCCGGGATCAGACGACCCACGACCACGTTTTCTTTCAAGCCGCGCAGGTAATCGCGCTTGCCGGTTACCGCCGCCTCGGTCAGTACGCGAGTGGTTTCCTGGAAGGAAGCCGCCGAGATGAACGATTCGGTGGACAACGACGCCTTGGTGATACCCAGCAGAACGCGAGTGAACTTGGAGACAAATTTGTCTTCATTGCTCAGACGCTCGTTCTCTACCAGCACGTGAGTCAATTCCATCTGGTCGCCCTTGATGAAACTGGAATCGCCGGATTCAGCGATCTCAACTTTACGCAGCATCTGACGCAGGATGGTCTCGATGTGCTTGTCGTTGATCTTCACGCCTTGCAGACGGTAAACGTCCTGGATCTCGTTCACGATGTACTTGGCCAGCGCACTCACACCCAGCAGACGCAGGATGTCGTGTGGATCGCTCGGACCGTCGGAGATAACTTCGCCGCGGTTTACCTGTTCGCCTTCGAAGACGTTCAGGTGACGCCACTTCGGAATCAGCTCTTCGTACGGATCGCTACCGTCGTTCGGGGTGATAACCAGACGGCGCTTGCCTTTGGTCTCTTTACCGAACGCGATGGTGCCGCTGACTTCAGCCAGAATCGAGGCTTCTTTCGGACGACGAGCTTCGAACAAGTCGGCAACACGCGGCAGACCACCGGTGATGTCACGGGTCTTCGAAGTCTCTTGCGGAATACGAGCGATAACATCACCGATCGCGATTTTCGCACCGTCCGCTACACCGACCAGGGCGTTAGCAGGCAGGAAGTACTGAGCAATTACGTCGGTACCCGGCAGCAAGAGATCCTTGCCGTTGTCATCAACCATCTTCACAGCAGGACGGATATCTTTACCGGCAGCTGGACGGTCTTTGGCGTCGAGTACTTCAATGTTGGTCATACCGGTCAATTCGTCAGTCTGACGCTTGATCGTGATGCCTTCTTCCATGCCCACGTAGGTCACGGTACCTTTCATTTCGGTAACGATTGGGTGAGTGTGCGGATCCCACTTGGCCACGATTGCGCCAGCGTCGACCTTGTCACCTTCTTTAACCGAAATCACAGCACCGTACGGCAGCTTGTAGCGCTCACGCTCACGACCGAAGTCATCAGCGATTGCCAGCTCACCGGAACGGGACACAGCAACCAGGCAACCGTCCACTCGCTCAACGTGCTTCAGGTTATGCAGACGGACGGTACCGCCATTCTTCACCTGAACGCTGTCGGCTGCGGAGGTCCGGCTTGCCGCACCACCGATGTGGAACGTACGCATGGTCAGCTGGGTACCCGGCTCACCGATGGACTGGGCAGCGATAACGCCGACCGCTTCACCGATGTTCACCTGGTGACCACGAGCCAAGTCACGACCGTAGCACTTGGCGCAAATGCCATAGCGGGTTTCGCAGCTGATCGGCGAACGCACGATCACTTCGTCGATGCTGTTCAGCTCGATGAACTCGACCCACTTCTCGTCTACCAGAGTGCCGGCAGGAACGATAACTTCCTCGGTACCTGGCTTGAATACGTCACGGGCAATGACACGACCCAATACGCGCTCACCCAACGGCTCAACAACGTCACCGCCTTCAATGTGCGGAGTCATTACCAGGCCATGTTCGGTACCGCAATCGATCTCGGTCACAACCAGATCCTGCGCCACGTCTACCAGACGACGAGTCAGGTAACCGGAGTTCGCAGTTTTCAACGCGGTATCCGCCAGACCTTTACGAGCACCGTGAGTAGAGATGAAGTACTGAAGTACGCTCAAGCCTTCACGGAAGTTCGCAGTAATCGGCGTTTCGATGATGGAACCGTCCGGCTTGGCCATCAGGCCACGCATACCGGCGAGCTGACGGATCTGCGCAGCAGAACCCCGTGCGCCCGAGTCGGCCATCATGTACATCGAGTTGAAGGATTCCTGGTCAACTTCGACGCCATGGCGGTCAATGACTTTCTCTTTCGAGAGGTTGGCCATCATCGCCTTGGATACTTCGTCGTTCGCCTTGGACCAAAGGTCGATCACTTTGTTGTACTTCTCGCCCTGGGTTACCAGGCCGGAGGCGTACTGACTTTCGATCTCTTTCACTTCGTCGGTGGCGGCACCGATGATGCGGGCTTTTTCATCCGGGATAACGAAGTCGTTAACACCGATGGAAACGCCGGAGATGGTCGAATAGGCAAAACCGGTGTACATCAACTGGTCAGCGAAGATCACGGTCTCTTTCAAACCAACCACGCGGTAGCACTGGTTGATCAGCTTGGAGATCGCTTTCTTTTTCATCGGCAGGTTGACGACGTCGAAGGACAGACCTTTTGGCACAACCTGGAACAACAGCGCACGGCCGACGGTAGTATCGACGATACGAGTGTTGGTCACGCTGCCGCCATCACGATCGTTCACGGTTTCGTTGATCCGCACCTTGACCTTGGCGTGCAGTGCGGCTTCGCCGGCACGGAACACACGGTCAACTTCCTGCAGATCCGCGAACACACGACCTTCGCCTTTGGCGTTGATCGCTTCACGAGTCATGTAGTACAGACCCAATACAACGTCCTGCGAAGGAACGATGATCGGCTCACCGTTGGCTGGCGACAGAATGTTGTTGGTCGACATCATCAACGCACGCGCTTCCAGCTGGGCTTCCAGCGTCAGCGGTACGTGCACGGCCATTTGGTCGCCGTCGAAGTCGGCGTTGTACGCAGCACAGACCAGAGGGTGCAGCTGGATAGCCTTACCTTCGATCAGTACCGGTTCAAACGCCTGGATACCCAGACGGTGAAGGGTCGGTGCACGGTTGAGGAGAACCGGGTGTTCGCGAATCACTTCAGCGAGAACGTCCCAAACCTCTGGCAGCTCACGCTCAACCATCTTCTTGGCCGCTTTGATGGTGGTAGCAAGACCACGCATTTCCAGCTTGCCGAAAATGAACGGTTTGAACAGCTCGAGAGCCATCTTCTTCGGCAGACCGCACTGGTGCAGACGCAGGGTCGGACCTACGGTAATTACCGAACGACCGGAGTAGTCAACACGCTTACCGAGCAAGTTCTGACGGAAACGACCTTGCTTACCCTTGATCATGTCAGCCAGGGATTTCAGAGGACGCTTGTTGGAACCGGTGATAGCGCGGCCACGACGACCGTTGTCGAGCAGTGCGTCGACGGCTTCCTGCAACATACGCTTTTCGTTGCGCACGATGATGTCCGGAGCGGACAGATCAAGCAGGCGCTTCAAACGGTTGTTACGGTTGATCACTCGACGATACAGATCGTTGAGGTCGGAAGTCGCGAAACGACCGCCATCCAATGGGACCAGTGGACGCAGATCTGGCGGCAGAACCGGCAGAACGGTCAGCACCATCCACTCTGGCAGGTTGCCGGAACCCTGGAAGGCTTCCATCAACTTCAGACGCTTGGACAGCTTTTTGATTTTGGTTTCGGAGTTGGTTTGCGGAATCTCTTCACGCAGACGGCCAATCTCGTGCTCCAGGTCGATAGCGTGCAGCAGTTCACGGACAGCTTCGGCACCCATGCGGGCATCGAAATCGTCGCCGAACTCTTCCAGCGCTTCGAAGTACTGCTCGTCGTTGAGCAGCTGACCCTTTTCAAGGGTGGTCATGCCTGGATCGATAACGACATAGCTCTCGAAGTAGAGAACGCGCTCGATATCACGCAGGGTCATGTCCATCAGCAAGCCGATACGGGACGGCAGCGATTTCAGGAACCAGATGTGGGCTACTGGCGAGGCCAGCTCGATGTGCGCCATGCGCTCACGACGAACTTTTGCCAGCGCGACTTCAACGCCGCACTTCTCGCAGATCACACCACGGTGCTTCAAGCGCTTGTACTTACCGCACAGGCACTCGTAATCCTTTACCGGGCCAAAGATCTTGGCGCAGAACAGGCCGTCACGCTCAGGTTTGAACGTACGGTAGTTGATGGTTTCCGGCTTTTTAACTTCACCGAACGACCACGAACGGATCATCTCAGGCGATGCCAATCCAATACGGATGGCGTCGAACTCTTCGACTTGACCCTGGTTTTTCAGCAAATTCAGTAGGTCTTTCAAGGCCTTTCCTCCTGGCGGAGCAGAGAGCGGGCAATCCTGCCCCGCTCTCGATTCGCGTCACGTGTTATTCGGTTTCCAGATCGATATCGATGCCGAGGGAACGAATTTCCTTGATCAACACGTTGAAGGACTCGGGCATGCCCGGCTCCATACGGTGATCGCCGTCCACGATGTTTTTGTACATCTTGGTCCGGCCGTTCACATCGTCCGACTTCACTGTGAGCATTTCTTGCAGAGTGTAAGCAGCACCGTATGCTTCCAGTGCCCAGACCTCCATCTCCCCGAAACGCTGACCACCGAACTGCGCCTTACCACCCAGCGGCTGCTGGGTAACCAGGCTGTACGAACCGGTAGAACGAGCGTGCATCTTGTCGTCTACCAAGTGGTTCAGCTTCAGCATGTACATGTAGCCAACAGTAACCGGGCGCTCGAACTTGTTGCCGGTACGGCCGTCGGTCAGCTGCATCTGGCCGCTTTCTGGCAGGTCTGCCAGTTTCAGCATGGCCTTGATTTCGCTTTCCTTGGCGCCGTCGAACACTGGAGTGGCCATTGGAACGCCGCCACGCAGGTTCTTCGCCAGATCCAGAATTTCCTGGTCGGAGAAGCTATCCAGATCTTCGTTACGACCGCCGATCTGGTTGTAGATCTCGTCCAGGAAGGTGCGAAGTTCAGCAACCTTACGCTGCTCTTCGACCATCCGGTTGATCTTCTCGCCCAGACCTTTGGCCGCGAGGCCCAGGTGGGTTTCAAGGATCTGACCAACGTTCATACGCGAAGGTACGCCCAACGGGTTGAGGACGACGTCGACCGGGGTGCCATTGGCATCGTGCGGCATGTCTTCAACCGGCATGATCACGGAGACCACACCCTTGTTACCGTGACGACCGGCCATCTTGTCGCCCGGCTGGATGCGGCGACGGATTGCCAGGTAAACCTTGACGATTTTCAGCACGCCTGGAGCCAGGTCATCGCCCTGCTGCAGCTTGCGCTTCTTGTCTTCGAACTTGTCGTCCAGCAGACGGCGGCGATCAACGATGTAGGCCTGAGCCTTCTCGAGCTGCTCGTTCAGAGCATCTTCAGCCATGCGCAGCTTGAACCACTGGCCGTGCTCAAGACCGTCGAGAACTTCGTCGGTGATTTCCTGACCTTTCTTCAGACCGGCGCCGCCTTCGGCTTTGTGGCCGACCAGAGCGGAACGCAGACGTTCGAAAGTAGCGCCTTCAACGATACGGAACTCTTCGTTCAGGTCCTTGCGGATCTCGTCGAGTTGAGTCTTCTCGATCGACAGTGCACGAGCATCACGCTCAACGCCGTCACGGGTGAAGACCTGTACGTCGATGACAGTACCCTTGGTGCCGGTAGGCACACGCAGGGAGGTGTCTTTAACGTCGCTGGCTTTTTCACCGAAGATCGCACGCAGCAGTTTTTCTTCCGGAGTCAGTTGGGTCTCGCCTTTCGGAGTGACCTTACCTACCAGGATGTCGCCTGCGCCTACTTCAGCACCTACGTAAACGATACCGGCTTCGTCCAGCTTGTTCAGTGCAGCTTCACCCACGTTCGGGATGTCTGCAGTGATTTCCTCTGGCCCAAGCTTGGTGTCACGCGCCACACAGGTCAGTTCCTGGATGTGGATCGTGGTGAAACGGTCTTCCTGAACAACACGCTCGGACAGGCAGATGGAGTCTTCGAAGTTGAAGCCGTTCCATGCCATGAACGCGATGCGCATGTTCTGACCCAGAGCCAGTTCACCCATATCGGTGGACGGACCGTCGGCCATGATGTCGCTGCGCTGAACCCGATCACCTTTGCTCACCAGCGGACGCTGGTTGATGCAGGTGTTCTGGTTGGAGCGGGTGTACTTGGTCAGGTTGTAGATGTCGACACCAGCTTCGCCGGTTTCAACTTCATCATCAGCAACACGAACCACGATACGGCTGGCGTCGACGGAATCGATCACGCCGCCACGACGAGCCACGACGCAAACGCCGGAGTCGCGAGCCACGTTACGCTCCATGCCGGTACCTACCAGCGGCTTGTCAGCACGCAGGGTTGGTACAGCTTGACGCTGCATGTTCGAACCCATCAACGCACGGTTGGCGTCGTCGTGCTCGAGGAACGGGATCAGCGACGCAGCAACCGAAACTACCTGCTTCGGCGACACGTCCATCAAGGTGACATCTTCCGGCGCCTTGACGGTGAACTCGTTCAAGTGACGAACAGCTACCAGCTCGTCGATCAGGACTTTCTTGTCGTTCATCGTGGCCGAAGCCTGAGCGATCACGTGATCAGCTTCTTCGATGGCGGACAGGAAAACGATCTCGTCGGTGACCAGAGCGTCTTTCACCACGCGGTACGGGCTCTCGAGGAAGCCGTACTGGTTGGTGCGCGCATAGGCGGCCAGGGAGTTGATCAGACCGATGTTCGGACCTTCCGGCGTTTCAATCGGGCATACACGACCGTAGTGAGTCGGGTGTACGTCACGGACTTCGAAGCCTGCACGTTCGCGAGTCAAACCGCCTGGGCCGAGTGCAGAGACACGACGCTTGTGGGTGATCTCGGACAGCGGGTTGTTCTGGTCCATGAACTGGGACAGCTGACTGGAACCGAAGAACTCTTTCACCGCCGCAGCCACTGGCTTGGCGTTGATCAGGTCTTGCGGCATCAGGCCTTCGCTTTCCGCCATCGACAGACGCTCTTTGACCGCACGCTCAACACGTACCAGGCCAACGCGGAACTGGTTCTCGGCCATTTCGCCTACGCAGCGAACACGACGGTTACCCAGGTGGTCGATGTCATCGACGATGCCTTTACCGTTACGGATGTCGACCAGAGTCTTCAGAACCGCGACGATGTCTTCTTTGCACAACACGCCCGAACCTTCGATCTCGGTACGACCGATACGACGGTTGAACTTCATCCGGCCGACCGCAGACAGATCATAGCGCTCAGGACTGAAGAACAGGTTGTTGAACAGTGTCTCGGCAGCGTCCTTGGTTGGCGGCTCGCCTGGACGCATCATGCGATAGATCTCGACCAGCGCTTCCAATTGGTTGCTGGTGGAGTCGATCTTCAGGGTGTCGGAGACGAACGGACCGCAGTCGATATCGTTGGTGTACAGAGTTTCGATGCGAACAACGCCCGCCTTGGCAATTTTTGCCAGGATTTCGGTGTTCAGCTCGGTGTTGCACTCTGCCAGGATTTCGCCGGTAGCCGGATGCACGATGACCTTGGCGGTAGTGCGACCCAGGACGTAGTCCAGAGGCACTTGCAGCTCTTTGATCCCGGCTTTTTCCAGCTGGTTGATGTGGCGAGCGGTGATACGACGACCTTGCTCGACAATAACCTTGCCTTTGTCATCCTGAATATCGAGGACAGCAATTTCACCACGCAGGCGCTGAGGCACCAGTTCCAGGCTGAGGTTTTCACCCTGCACATGGAAGACGTTGGTGGTGTAGAACGCGTCCAGCACTTCTTCAGTGGTATAGCCCAGCGCGCGCAGCAGTACCGATGCAGGCAGCTTGCGGCGACGGTCGATACGCACAAATACGCAATCTTTCGGGTCGAACTCGAAGTCCAACCACGAACCGCGGTAAGGAATGATGCGCGCGGAGTACAGCAGTTTGCCGGAGCTGTGCGTCTTGCCACGGTCGTGGTCGAAGAACACGCCCGGGGAACGGTGCAGCTGGGAAACGATTACACGCTCGGTACCGTTGATTACGAAGGTACCGTTCTCAGTCATCAGGGGGATTTCACCCATGTAGACTTCTTGCTCTTTGATGTCCTTGATCGCTTTGTTCGACGATTCTTTGTCGAAAATGATCAGGCGCACTTTTACCCGCAAAGGTACGGCGTAAGTTACACCGCGCAATACGCATTCTTTGACATCAAATGCCGGTTCGCCCAGGCGATAACCGACGTACTCCAGCGCAGCATTGCCGGAGTAGCTGATGATCGGGAAAACGGATTTGAAGGCCGCATGCAGGCCCACGTCGCGGAACTGATCTTTAGTCGCTCCCGCTTGCAAGAATTCACGATACGAATCCAGCTGGATGGCCAGGAGGTACGGCACATCCATGACGTCCGGCAACTTGCTAAAGTCCTTGCGGATACGTTTTTTCTCAGTATATGAGTAAGCCATCAGCGTTCCCCAGCTTGGTCACCTGCTTGTTTGGCCCCTCCCGACGGGAGCAGCCAGAAAATCGTGCAAACCCCATGGTTTGCGCCACCACATCGGGTGGATACAGCTCGTTACCAGCACCGACCCAGTCGGCTGCCAATAACGGAAAAAGGCCGGTGGCAAGAGCCACCAGCCATCAGCCTTTCGCTTAACGCTCGGGCTGGAGGAGCAAAGTCGATGCTTATTTCAGCTCGACTTTAGCGCCTGCTTCTTCCAGAGCTGCTTTGGCTTTGTCAGCTGCGTCTTTGGCAACAGCTTCCAGAACCATGGCAGGAGCGCCGTCAACTACAGCCTTGGCTTCTTTCAGGCCCAGACCGGTCAGTTCACGTACAGCCTTGATCACGTTAACTTTCTTCTCGCCAGCTTCGGTCAGCATGACGTTGAATTCAGTTTGCTCTTCAACAACAGCGGCAGCAGCAGCTGGACCAGCAGCAGCAACAGCAGCGGTAACGCCGAAGGTTTCTTCCATTGCTTTGATCAGCTCAACAACTTCCAGAACGGTTTTCTGGCCGATTGCTTCGATGATTTGTTCGTTAGTCAGAGACATGACTTGAATCCTGTATTGGGGTGACAGCTTACGCAGCCATCAAATTAAACATATGATTTTGAAAGGTCTCGCTGTGCCTTAGGCAGCAGCAGCTTCTTTCTGGTCGCGAACGGCTGCCAGGGTACGAGCCAGCTTGCTGGTAGCGCCTTGGATCACGCTCATCAGTTTCGCAATAGCTTCGTCGCGGGTCGGCAGGGTAGCCAACACGTCGATCTGGTTAGCGGCAAGGAACTTGCCATCAAACGCAGCTGCCTTGATCTCGAACTTGTCCTGACCCTTGGCGAACTCTTTGAAAATCCGGGCAGCAGCGCCTGGATGTTCTTTGGAGAATGCAATCAGGGTAGGGCCGGTGAACACGTCGTTGAGGACACTGAATTCAGTGTCAGCAACAGCGCGCTTGAGCAGGGTGTTACGTACGACACGTACATAAACGCCAGCTTCACGAGCCTCTTTACGGAGTCCGGTCATCGCGCCTACTGTTACGCCACGGGCATCAGCCACGACAGCGGACAGAGCGACTTTGGCAGCCTCGTTGACTTCAGCGACGATGGCCTTCTTGTCTTCGAGTTTAATTGCCACGGGTTTAACTCCTGCTTGTTACCGTTTCATCCAGTCGAAACCGGATGTCGTTTTGGTGTCTGATTCGGTAAGGAACCGGGAGCACCATCTGCGTAGGCTTGAGGTTTAAGACTTGCGTCGCCTACGGTCTTGGATAGCCCCCGCCAGGCAGGGACCCCAATCTTTCAATTGGCGCAATTACTTGCGCCAACCTGCGTCTTACGCGTCGAGCGAACCCTGGTCGATGACCAGACCTGGGCCCATAGTAGTGCTCAGGGTAACGCGCTTGACGTAAATACCTTTCGAGGAAGCTGGCTTGATACGCTTCAGATCAGCGATCAGGGCTTCAACGTTTTCCTTCAGCTTGACGGCATCGAAGCCGACTTTGCCAACGGAAGTGTGGATGATGCCGTTTTTGTCGGTGCGATAACGAACCTGACCAGCCTTGGCGTTTTTAACCGCGGTAGCTACGTCTGGAGTTACTGTGCCGACTTTAGGGTTAGGCATCAGACCACGTGGACCGAGGATCTGACCCAACTGACCTACAACGCGCATTGCATCCGGGGATGCGATCACTACGTCATAGTTCAGGTCGCCGCCTTTCATTTCGGCAGCCAGGTCGTCCATACCTACACGGTCAGCGCCGGCAGCCAGAGCGGCCTCGGCAGCTGGACCCTGAGTGAACACAGCAACGCGAACGGTCTTGCCGGTACCGTGCGGCAGCACGGTAGCGCTACGAACGACCTGGTCGGATTTACGCGGGTCAACACCCAGGTTCACAGCTACGTCGAACGACTCGCTGAACTTGACAGTCGACAGCTCGGACAGCAGAGCAGCAGCGTCTACAAAGTTGTAGGCCTTGCCTGCTTCGATTTTGCCGGCGATAGCCTTTTGACGCTTGGTCAGCTTAGCCATTACACACCCTCCACGTTAAGGCCCATGCTACGAGCAGAACCGGCGATAGTACGCACGGCTGCTTCCATATCAGCTGCAGTCAGATCCGCGTTTTTGGTTTTCGCGATTTCTTCCAGCTGAGCACGAGTCACAGTGCCAACCTTAACGGTGTTCGGACGAGCGGAACCGCTAGTCAGACCAGCCGCCTTCTTCAGCAGAACCGAAGCAGGAGTGGATTTGGTTTCGAACGTGAAGCTACGGTCGCTGTAGACAGTGATGATCACTGGAGTCGGCAGACCTGGCTCAAGACCCTGAGTACGGGCGTTGAAAGCCTTGCAGAATTCCATGATGTTCACGCCGTGCTGACCCAGAGCAGGACCAACAGGTGGGCTTGGGTTAGCCTGAGCGGCCTTCACTTGCAGCTTGATGTAAGCGGTAATCTTCTTGGCCATGAGGCACTCCAATTACGGGTTCAAACGCCTCGAAAGGCTCCCCGGTTACTTGCGCGTTTATCCCAGTGACGACAAAACCCCACAGCCTAGGGCTGCGGGGTTGGGATGCTTGCTCAGCTAGACCTTTTCGACCTGACTGAACTCCAACTCTACCGGAGTAGAGCGACCGAAAATGAGCACCGCCACTTGGATCCGGCTCTTTTCGTAGTTAACCTCTTCAACCGTGCCGGTAAAATCGGCAAACGGCCCGTCGTTGACACGTACCGACTCACCCGGCTCGAACAACGTCTTCGGCTTCGGCTTGTCGCTACCATCAGCAACGCGACGCAGAATCGCTTCTGCTTCTTTATCTGTGATTGGTGCAGGCTTGTCGGCAGTACCACCGATGAAGCCCATCACCCGAGGAGTATCCTTGACCAAGTGCCAAGTACCCTCGTTCATATCCATCTGAACCAGCACATAACCAGGGAAGAATTTGCGTTCGCTTTTGCGCTTCTGGCCATTACGCATCTCAACCACTTCTTCAGTGGGAACCAGAATTTCGCCGAAGCCATCTTCCATGCCAGCCAGCTTTACGCGCTCGATCAACGAACGCATGACATGCTTCTCGTAACCGGAGTAAGCATGCACAACGTACCAACGCTTAGCCACGGGACACCCTTAGCCGACGATCAAGGAAACAAGCCAACCGAGCAGGGAATCAAGCCCCCACAACAGCAACGCCATAACCAGAACAACAGCCACAACGATCAACGTGGTCTGCGTAGTTTCTTGGCGAGTTGGCCAAACGACTTTACGAATCTCGGTGCGCGCTTCCTTAACCAGTACAAAGAAAGACTTGCCCTTAACCGTCTGCAGGCCTACAAAGGCAGCTACAGCAGCAATGACCAGCAAAGCGAGCACGCGGTACAGGATCGGCGAAGCAGAGTAATACTGATTGCCAACAACGCCAACAATCACCAAAGCAACTACTACCAGCCACTTGAGTAGATCGAAGCGAGAGCCTTGAGCTTCAGCTTTAGGAGTCATCTATGAAGATCCTGTGAAAAGAAAGCCAGACACACCTGGTGAATCTGGCAGGTCAGGAGGGAATCGAACCCCCAACCTACGGTTTTGGAGACCGTCGCTCTGCCAATTGAGCTACTGACCTAAAACAAAATCAGGCCGACCATTATGCCGGCCCGAAAAAGACTTTACAACAATTTACTCATCGATCCTGGCCATGCACACCAGCACCAAAGATGCACAACACCCTCTCAGGCAACAACGCGCATCTACAAGCCATTAAAACAAAGGCAGATATTTTCATATCTGCCTTGTTATATGGAGCTCTTGAGCGGATTTGAACCGCTGACCTCACCCTTACCAAGGGTGTGCTCTACCAACTGAGCTACAAGAGCGTAACACTTTGCAGGACCTGCAAACCTGGAGCGGGTAGCGGGAATCGAACCCGCATCATCAGCTTGGAAGGCTGAGGTTCTACCACTAAACTATACCCGCGGAGCTTGCAGCTCTCGCTAAAAATGGTGGAGGGGGAAGGATTCGAACCTTCGAAGTCGTAGACGTCAGATTTACAGTCTGATCCCTTTGGCCGCTCGGGAACCCCTCCTAAGCGAGCCGGCATTCTATACTATGCCAGCCTTCTGTCAAGCATTTTCTCATTAAAAACCTGAGGTTAGCTGCGTTGACCTCGCTTCGCACCGTCCACCTTTAAAAGGTCTTCACTGCGAAGCGGGCGCCATTCTATGCAAACTATTCGACAGGTGCAACCCCCTCACACGGCATTATTTTATGTTTTAACTCATTGAATTCTTTAGAAAGGCTTTGCAACTGCAAGTCATCCAGCAAACGCCGGCTTTCCGGCGCCACACGCACCCAGTAACCCGCATATTCAGGGAGATCCTTCGGCAAGGGCTGAAACTTGATGTCCATGCCACTCAATCGATGCTCGATTGCCTGAGCGACTTCCTGCCGGGCAGAACCGCCCAGATAGAGACAACTGCTTTCTGTCTGCGTGGATTTTCCTTTATCTCGGGTCGTATCAGTCGCCTCACTCAACAAACGAATGTCCTGCTGAGAGCCCCGATACATACTCAAGGGGGTCACATCCTTCGCGCGAAGCGGGGCCTCCTGTTGGTGCCAGACGTAATAGAACACATTGAGAACAAGCAGCAGCAGGAACAACCAACGCATAAAAACCTCAAGACAAGGGACACGCCATAGCCAACCCTACAAACACCAGATCTGGAACCACCCTGGCCCCAGGCACAATCTCGGAGACCAGATCAGCATCTCCTCCTGTGAGGAATACAGCGAAATCCCCCCCCCAATAGCTGCGCGCCAAATCTAGCTGAGCCTGAACAAAGCCCCTCAACATCAGCACACAACCTCGCTCGACCGCCTCGACGGTAGTACGCCCAGGAACAAGACTCTCCAAAGCGCGCTCGGCAGCAAGGTCGCCATAGCGGATTCTACGGGTATGAGTACGCAACTGGTTACGCATTAAGGGCATTCCCGGACAGATGAAGCCTCCAAGATGCTCGCCATCCCTAGCGACAAAATCAGCAGTGACCGCGGTACCGAAGTCGAGCACCAGACAAGCACCTGGAGCCAGGTGAAATCCTCCGAGCATTGCAAGCCAGCGATCAAGTCCTAGCCGCTCGAACTCTTCATAGCCATTACGAACCCCGGACATTTCGCGAGCCGGTGTGGCACACACCACGGAAACGCCGAAAGCCTCTGTCAACGAAGAGATCAAGGCTCCGGTTTCTTCAGCGGTTCTGACACTCACTAACCGACAATGCTTGAGAGCGAGCCCCTTGAGCCCCTTCAAACTCTCAAGCAGCGCGAGATCCGAATCAACGACACCCTCACCAACCACCCGCCCGACATCCGCGCCGAGCACACGCCACTTGATGAAACTGTTTCCACAATCGAGCTCAAGTATCATCACGCAACCTCAGGCTGAGCTCACCACCACTAAAGACTTTTTCCACGCCATCCACCTTCAAGCGCAAGGCACCCTGACCATCGATACCCAACACCTCTCCATCTATCTGACTAGCTCCAGCAATCAACGACACGGCGCGCCCCTGCCATAGATGATTTTGCTCCCACTCCGCCCGGATAGCCGGAAATCCGTCGACCTGGTGGCGACTCAAGTAGGCCCGGAGCATCACCCCCAACTTCGCAACCAGGTGATTGCGATCAACCGCCTTACCCGACTCGAGCCGCATGGACGTCCACTGCTGGTCAACCTCATCAGTCATCTGCATGTTCACATTGATCCCGACACCGATCACTACGTGACACACATCTGCAGGATCGCCCACTAATTCGAGCAATATTCCAGCAATTTTTTTCTGACCAACCAGAACATCATTAGGCCACTTCAAACCCGCGCCTGAAATACCAAGCTCTCGCAAGGCCTGCAGTACGGCGAGCCCAACAACTAGACTCAAGCCTTCCAGTTGCCGCATCCCACCCTCAATGCGCAACACCAGGCTGTAATAGATGTTTTCTGCGAACGGACTCACCCACTTGCGTCCACGCCGTCCGCGACCGGCCGTTTGCCGCTCGGCAAGCACCAGAAATGGCGCGATCTGGCCACGCTCGATAGCGCGCAAAGCTTCAGCATTGGTAGAGTCAATTGAGTCGAGGACCAGGATGGGCCACTCACAGGAAGGCTCACGCGCGCATATCTCGACAGGATCAAGCAGCGTCAATGGCGCAGCCAGCTGATAGCCGCGACCGCGCACTTTATGAATGGATAAGCCGAGCTCAGCCTCCAAATGCTGAAGCTGCTTCCATACAGCGCTACGACTGACGCCCAAGGCGACGCCCAGGGCCTGGCCCGAATGGAATCGACCATCCTTAAGAAGCTTTAACAACGTCAGCATGCAAGTCTCGCCTCACAATGAGGCCCGCATGATAGCCATGCACCGAGCAGTTGCATAGAAACCCTAAACGTCAGTTTTCCTGCGGGCAAAACAAAACCCCTACCTGCATACGCAGATAGGGGTTTCGGAATTTAATCTTGACGATGACCTACTCTCACATGGGGAAACCCCACACTACCATCGGCGATGCATCGTTTCACTTCTGAGTTCGGGATGGGATCAGGTGGTTCCAATGCTCTATGGTCGTCAAGAAATTCGGGTACCGAACCGTCTTTCGACGCTTCAGCAAATTGGGTATGCGATAGTTTGTGC